>NZ_JASISZ010000042.1 GCF_030063355.1 Streptomyces sp. PH10-H1 | reverse complement strand
AAGGTGCTCGGCGCGGACGTGGTCTGGCTCGACCTCTTGGGGGGCGCCGCGCCGCCGCTGCATCTGCCCGAGGTCGCCGCGCTGCGCGCCACGGCCCGGATCTCCGGCCGCCGCTGGACGCTCCGGCTTCCGCAGGCGCGGGCCCGCGCCGTGGTCGCCGAGATCACCGGCGGCCGGGCCTTCGACGCACTCGACGACTTCACGCTCGCCACACCGAGCCTCGAAGACGTGTACCTGGCCCTCGGCGGCCGTCAGAAGGGACTGGTCAAGGCATGACGTCTGCCTGCGGCGGGCTTCCGCGACACGGCCTGCGGCCGGCACTGCTCCGGCACGCGCCGGGCGGGCCGGCGTGCGGCGCCCGGGCGGCCGGTCATGACCGGTCCCCGCACCGTCCGGGACCCGGCGTCGCCTGCCCGGCGGCTCCGGCGCGCTGTGACAGGGCGCGCCGGACGTCCCCGGCCGTGGGCCGGCGTACGCGGCGAGGCGCCCGGTGAGCGCGGCGGCACCGGTGGTTCCCGGAGCGGCCGGAGCGGCCGGAGCGGCCGGAGCGGCCGGAGCGGCCGGAGCGGCCGGAGCGAAGTCCGGCACGGTCACCGCAGGACGTGACGGGACGGCGGCGGCACCGCTCGCTCCCCGCGCGCGGCTGCTGCCCGCGCTGGGCGCCGTGTACCGGGCCCAGCTGTCGCGCGCGCGGGTGGCGCGGATCCCGCTGCTGTTCGTGGCGACCTTCCAATCCGTCGGCATCATGGTGATGCTGCGCGGCGTCGTCGACGGCGGCGACGCCGAGGCGGCGCGCGCGGTGGTCGCCGGGTCGAGCGTGCTGGTCGTGGCGTTCGTCGCGCTCAACCTGCTGGCGCAGTACTTCGGCCAGCTGCGGGCCTCGGGCGGCCTCGACCACTACGCCACGCTGCCGGTGCCGCCCGCCGCGGTGGTGCTGGGCGCGGCGGGCGCCTACGCGTCGTTCACGGTGCCCGGCACGATCGCCACGGCGGTCACCGGATGCGTGCTCTTCCAGCTGCCGCTGGTGAACCTGTGGGTGCTGGCGGCGGTCATCCCGCTTGCGGGAGCCGCGCTCGCCGGACTCGGCGCGGCGCTCGGCCTGCTGGCGCCCAAGCAGGAACTGGCCACGCTCTTCGGCCAGTTGGGCATGTCGGCGGCGCTGCTGCTGGGCGTGCTGCCGGCCGGGCACATGCCCGCGCCGATCGGACTCGTACGGGATCTGCTGCCGTCCACCTACGGCGTGGAGGCCTTCGCCCACACCTTCGACCCGCACCCGGACTGGGTCATGGTGGGCGCGGACCTGTCGGTGTGCGCGGCCGTCGGCGTGGTGTCGCTGGCCGCCGCCACCTGGGCCTACCGCAGAGCGGCCTGCCGGTGATCGCGAAGAACACGGCACCCGGAGTGCCTCCTCGGAATGGTGGCGGTCGGTGACGGGTGGGAGGACCTGGCACGATGGGCGGGTGACCGCACCCCTGACGCCGCACGACCAGCCGCCGCCCCCGCCGCCGTACTCCGGCGCGGAGCTGCCCGGCGACGCATCGAAGGACGCACGTGCGGCGTTCCTCACAGAACTGCGGCAGGGCGCCCTGGTGGCGGTCGCGGTGGCGGTGACCGGTGTTCTGCTCGGACTGCTGTGGCTGTGGCTCGCGCCCCGCATCCCGCTGGTCTCCGACGGCAAGGCGATCTACCTCAAGGACAGCGAGGGCGAGGAGGCGATCGGCGCGGACGGCACCTTCGTGCTGCTCGGGCTCGCGATGGGCGTGCTGACGGCTGCCGCGGTCTTCTGGCGCTACCGGCGCGGCGGTATCGGAGTGGTCCTCGGCCTCGCGGTCGGCGGGCTGCTCGGCTCGGTGATCGCCTGGCGGCTCGGGGCCTGGCTCGGCCCGACGGGCGATCTGATCGCGCACGCCAAGGCGGTCGGGCCGAAGGTCGTCTTCGGCGGCCCGCTGCGACTGCGTGCCAAGGGCGCACTGGTCGCCTGGCCGGCCGCGGCGATGCTCGCGCATCTCTGTCTGACCTCGGCCCTCGGGCCGCGCGACCCGCAGTCGTGGGACAACCCGTATCCGGCGCCCCACCCGGCACCGGTCCCCGCGCCGCCGCCCGAGGATGCCCGCCCGTTCAGGAATCCCGAGCACCCGTCGGGCCAAGGGTCCTGAGGGTTACGCCGGGCGCCGGCCGTGGTTGGCGCGGCGCTTCTTGATACGCCATTTCCGCTTGCGGGTGCGTTTCGACATGCTGCCGGCTTCCCTCGCCGCGGTGGTCCCTCCGGACACCGTGCGCCCTGTCCGGCCGCTCGTCCAGAGGGACCGCGAGGTTCCGGTAAATCCGCCTGATCGATCCGCTGGATCCGCTACGTCCGTCCGACCGGCGCGGTGACCGCTCCGGTGAGCCGGACCAGATCCCCAGGTGCGAGTTCGACCTCCAGGCCGCGCTTGCCGGCCGAGACGAACACCGTGGGATACGTCAGAGCCGAGGCGTCCACGACGGTGGGCAGGCGTTTGCGCTGGCCCAGCGGGGAGATGCCGCCGCGTACGTAGCCGGTGGTGCGTTCGGCAGCCGCGGGGTCGGCCATCGCGGCGCGTTTGCCGCCGACCGCGGCGGCGAGCGCCTTGAGGTCGAGGGAGCCGGCGACCGGGACCACGGCGACGGTCAGCGCGCCGTCGACATCGGCGACCAGGGTCTTGAACACCCGCTCGGGAGCCGTGCCCAGCGCCTCGGCGGCCTCGTCGCCGTACGAGGCGGCGGCAGGATCGTGCGCGTAGGCGTGGACGGTGAAGGCCGCGCCGTCCTGTTCCAGCACGACGGTGGCGGGGGTGCCGCCGGTCGCCGCCTTGGTCTTCCTGGCCATGACGTGCCGCCTTCGGGTCGGTTTCCGCTCAGGGTTTCCGCTCAGGGTTCCGCACGCGTCAGCACGGCGTCCGCTCGCCGTCCGCTCGACGCCCCGCGCGGTCCCGCGGTCAGTTGAGGCTGGCCGGCTGCCGGGTCAGATCGACGGCGGGCAGCGAGGGGAGCTTGCCGATCACGGCGGCCTCGCGGCGGAGCAGCGGCAGCTCGGCCGCCAGCCGGGCCGCGGTGTCGGGTGCTTCGAGCAGCCGCTGCTTGGCGGGGGTCTCGAAGATCGTCGCGGCGGCCACCAGATACGACAGCACGGACGGGTCGTCGGGCAGCTCCTGGACCGCGACGAGCGTACGGTCCTGCGCTCCGGCGAGGCGCTTCTGATAGGTGCGGAAGGCCCTCGCGACACCCGAGGCCAGGGTGCCCGCGCCCTCGCCCAGCTCCTCCGGCAGCTCCTCCACCTCAGCGGTCAGATACGGGCCGGTCGCGTCGACCGACAGCAGCCGGAAGCGGGTGGTGCCGGTGGCCACCAGCTCGTAGCCGCCGTCCTCGCGCTCACCGATGGTGGCGGCCTCCGCGATGCAGCCGACCTGGAACAGCGACGTGGCCGGGTCGGGGCCGAAACCGGCTCCGGCGGTGGTGTCCATCCCGTCCGGGCCGGTCGGTGCGATCTCGTTCCCGTCCTTGATGGCGACCACGGCGAAGCGGCGCGGGGCGTCCTCCGGCAGCGCGAGCAGATCGCTCACGAGCGCGCGGTACCGCTCCTCGAAGATGTGCAGGGGCAGAACGAGGCCGGGGAAGAGGGCCGAGTTCAGCGGGAAGAGCGGAAGGCGAGCGGTCACAATCGGACAGCGTACGTCCTGCCCCGGTCGCCCGGCGGGCTGCTTCCGCCGCGCGAGCCCTCCGCGCGCTCTGCCCGGCCCCGCCGCGTACGCCGCTCAGCCCCGGCGCAGCAGCCGCGAGGCGCCCGCCGCGACGGTGGTGGCCAGTATCCAGCCCAGCAGGACGAGGACGGTGGCCGCCCATTGCGCGCCGCCGGCCGGTTTCCAGGCGCTGTCCTGGCCGAGGTCGATGACGGGCAGGAGCAGGTCCAGGGCGTACAGCGGCGCGCTCCAGTGCGGTGCCTCGTCGGGTTTGAGGGCCGGCGGGGGATGCATGGTGAAGAAGGCCGCGCCGATCGCCCAGAGCACGGCCATCCACACGGCGGCCCGGCCGGGCCGGTACCCGTAGCCGACCGTGATGTCCTGGAGATAGCCCCAGAGCGTGCCGGCCAGCGGCAGCGCCTCGCGGCGGCGGCGCTGCTTGGCGAGCAGCACCTCGCGGGCATCGGAGTCCTCACCGCCCGCCCGCAGGGCCGCGGCGAGGTGCTCGTAGGGCTCGGGGCTGTACTCGGGCGTGGCAGCGGCCAGCCAGGAGATGCGGTCGCGCAGCGGGAAGACGCCCGCCGGGCTGAGCGTGGTGTAGCTGAACCCCGTCAGGTCGAGACCGCCGGACTCCGGCCAGCTCTGGCGGGTGTCGGTGAGATTGCCCACCCGGGCGCCGGCCAGCGAGACGGTGCCCGTCGGCGGCCGGCTGAGCGTGAAGCGCAGTTCCGGTGTCTGGATCCGCCGCAGCGACAGCTGCTGGGAGCCCGTGAGCCGGAACCGCGCCCGGGTGATGATCACCGCGTTGCCGAACCGGCCGTCGTCCAGCCGGACCGCGCCCTCGCAGCTGAAGTTGCGCGTCCGCACCCCGGCGGGCGGGGTGCCGCCGCTGTCACCGCCCGCGGCCATCCATCCCGAGCTGAGGTAGAGGGTGTGCTCGACGGTGACCCGCGCCGCGTTCAGCGCGTAGCGGCCGTAGGGGTTGTGCAGCAGGCTGCCGCGCAGGCTCAGCCGCCCGCCGATCCGGGCGCTGCGCAGGCTGATCTCGCCGGTCACGTCCATCAGTTCGGCCTCGACGTCCTGGGCGACGCTGAGTCCGTCGGCGGCGAGCGCCCGCCCGTGCCGGTCACGGCCCACGGTGAGCTGGTTGAGCAGCAGGTCGGTGCCGATGTGCGCGTCGGTGAGCCGGATGCCGCCGCCCACGGTGCACTGCGGCAGGTGGAGGTCGCCGGTGGTGGTGAGCCGGGCCGCCTCCAGGCGCGGGATCGCGCAGTGCACCAGACGGAGGGTCGTGAACTGGCACTCGGGCAGCAGGATCTGATCCTCGAAGCGGCAGTCGTGCATCTCCACGTACGGGGTGACCTGGCCGCCGGCCACGTTCAGCTGGCCGCTGATCTTGGCGCCGGAGAGCTTGACGCACGCGACCCGGCCCGGCTCGGCGGGCGGCCCGTCCAGGAGCAGGGTGGCGACCGCCTCGGCCCGTACGGTCCGCTCCGGGCCCCAGGGGCGGTCGGTGGCCGGGTCGTCGCGTTCGGGGATGCCGGTGCGCAGGTCGTACAGCTCGCCACGCCGGAACGCGGTCCACATCCCCTTCTCGACCTCGGTCCAGCTGTCCGGCGCCAGGATCCCCAACGGCTCGGTCACCGCGTCCCCTCCCCGTCGTACCGCGCGACAGACGGAACGCTAGTGGCAATGATCACCGGCCGTGGACGTATCAGGGAGTGGAACCGAAGAACGGCTGAGAACAGCGTTCCCTACACTTGACAGGGTGATCTCCCGAATCGATCTGCGTGGTGCCGCCTTCCCGAAGGACGGCATCGACCGCGACCTGCTGCCCCGTGCCGAGTTCGACGTGGAAGCCGCCCTGGAAAAGGTGCGGCCCATCTGCGAGGACGTACGCCATCGTGGGACCGCGGCGCTGATCGACTACGCGCGGAAGTTCGACGGCGTCACCCTGGAGCGCGTCCGGGTGCCCGCGCGGGCGCTGGCCGCCGCCCTGGACGAGCTGGACCCGAAGATCCGCGCCGCCCTGGAGGAGTCGATCCGGCGGGCCAGGATCGTGCACCGCGAGCAGCGCCGTACCGACACCACAGTGCAGGTCGTGCCCGGTGGAACGGTCACCGAGCGCTGGGTGCCGGTCGAGCGCGTCGGTCTGTACGTGCCGGGCGGGCTGGCCGCCTACGCGTCGTCCGTCGTCATGAACGTGGTCCCGGCGCAGGAGGCGGGCGTCGAGGGCATCGCCGTCTCGTCGCCCCCGCAGAAGGCCAATTTTTCGAAAGAGTTCGGCGGCGGGCTGCCGAACGCGACGATCCTCGCCGCCTGCGCGCTGCTCGGCGTGGACGAGGTGTACGCCGCGGGCGGCGCCCAGGCCATCGCGATGTTCGCGTACGGAACGGACGAGTGCCGCCCGGTCAATCTGGTCACCGGTCCCGGCAACATCTATGTCGCCTCGGCCAAGCGGCTGCTCAAGGGCCGGATCGGCATCGACGCCGAGGCCGGGCCGACCGAGATCGCCGTCCTCGCCGACGCCACCGCCGACCCGGTGCACGTCGCCGCCGACCTGATCAGCCAGGCCGAGCACGACACCCTGGCGGCGGCCGTGCTGGTCACCACCTCGGTGGAGCTGGCCGAGCAGGTCGGGAAAGAGCTGGCGACGCAGGTCGCGGCCACCAAGCACAGCGAGCGCATCCTGGCCGCGCTCGCCGGACGGCAGTCGGCCGTGGTGCTGGTCGACACGATCGACCAGGGCCTCGAGGTCGTCGACGCCTACGGCGCGGAGCACCTGGAGATCCAGACCGCGGACGCCGTCGCCGTCGCCGCCCGGGTCCGCAACGCGGGCGCGGTCTTCGTCGGCGCGTACGCCCCCGTCTCGCTCGGCGACTACTGCGCGGGCTCGAACCACGTCCTGCCGACCGGCGGCTGCGCCTGTCACTCCTCGGGCCTGTCCGTGCAGTCGTTCCTGCGCGGGATCCACGTCGTGGACTACTCGCGTGACGCGCTCGCCGAGGTGACCCACCACGTGGTGACCCTCGCGGACGCCGAGGACCTGCCCGCGCACGGCGCCGCCCTGCGGGCGCGGTTCGGATGGGAGGTGCCCCAGTGACCGGCAACGTGTCATCCCCGGATTGGGGCGAGCTCCCCATCCGCGACGAGCTCCGCGGCAAGACCCCGTACGGTGCGCCCCAGCTCGATGTGCCCGTGCGCCTGAACACCAACGAGAACCCGTACCCGCTGCCCGACGCCCTCGTCCGGCGGATCGCCGAGCGGGTCACCGAGGCCGCCCGGGAGCTGAACCGCTACCCGGACCGGGACGCGGTGGAGCTCCGTACCGAGCTGGCGAAGTACCTCAGCCGCACCGCCGGGCACGAGGTCTCGATGGCGCAGGTGTGGGCGGCCAACGGCTCGAACGAGATCCTCCAGCAGCTGCTGCAGACCTTCGGCGGCCCCGGCAGGACCGCGATCGGATTCGAGCCCTCGTACTCGATGCACGCGCTGATCTCGCGCGGCACCGGGACGGGATGGATCTCCGGCCCGCGCAGCGCGGACTTCACCATCGACGTCGGCGCGGCCGTGGCGGAGATCGCCGCGCGCCGGCCCGAGGTGGTCTTCATCTGCTCGCCGAACAACCCCACCGGCACGGCGGTCGACGCCGATACCGTGCTGGCGCTGTACGAGGCCGCGCAGGCAGCCCGGCCGTCGCTGGTCGTGATCGACGAGGCGTACGGCGAGTTCTCGCACCGGCCGTCGCTGATCCCGCTGATCGAGGGCCGCCCGAACCTGGTCGTCAGCCGCACCATGTCGAAGGCGTTCGGCGCCGCCGGCCTGCGGCTCGGCTACCTCGCCGCCGACCCGGCGGTCGTCGACGCCGTCCAGCTGGTGCGCCTGCCGTACCACCTGTCGTCCGTCACCCAGGCCACCGCGCTCGCGGCGCTGGAGCACACCGATACGCTGCTGGGGTACGTCGAACAGCTCAAGGCCGAACGGGACCGCCTGGTCACCGAGCTGCGGGCGATGGGCTGCGAGGTCACGGACTCCGACGCGAACTTCGTGCAGTTCGGGCGGTTCGCGGACAGTCACGCGGCCTGGCAGTCGATCCTCGACCGCGGCGTCCTCGTCCGCGACAACGGTGTACCGGGCTGGCTGCGGGTCACCGCTGGCACCCCGGAGGAGAACGACGCGTTCCTCGACGCGGTTCGCGCAATGCTGAAGGAGACCGTATGACCCGCGTGGGCCGTGTGGAACGCACCACCAAGGAGACATCCGTCGTCGTCGAGATCGACCTGGACGGCAGGGGCGACGTCTCCGTCTCCACCGGTGTCGGCTTCTACGACCACATGC
The DNA here is from genome assembly GCF_030063355.1 of Streptomyces sp. PH10-H1. Taxonomy (GTDB): domain Bacteria; phylum Actinomycetota; class Actinomycetes; order Streptomycetales; family Streptomycetaceae; genus Actinacidiphila. Next base: position 63,810 of record NZ_JASISZ010000042.1, on the reverse strand, counting down.
TCGACCAGCTCGGCCGCCACGGACTCTTCGACCTGTCGGTCAAGACCGAGGGCGATCTGCACATCGACACCCACCACACCATCGAGGACACCGCCCTCGCGCTCGGCGGCGCCTTCAAGCAGGCGCTCGGCGACAAGGTCGGCATCTACCGCTTCGGCAACTGCACGGTGCCGCTGGACGAGTCCCTCGCCCAGGTCACCGTCGACCTGTCGGGCCGTCCGTATCTGGTGCACACCGAGCCGGAGAACATGGCTCCCATGATCGGCGCGTACGACACGACGATGACCCGGCACATCCTGGAGTCCTTCGTCGCGCAGGCGCAGATCGCCCTCCACGTCCACGTCCCGTACGGCCGCAACGCCCACCACATCGTGGAGTGCCAGTTCAAGGCCCTGGCCCGCGCCCTGCGGTACGCCTCCGAGCGTGACCCCCGCGCGGCCGGCATCCTCCCCTCGACCAAGGGCGCACTGTGAACACCGCATCGACCGTCTACATCGTCCTCGGCCTGTTCCTGGCCGGCGGCGTCTACTCCTTCTGGAAGCAGAAGCTTCCCAAGGGCGTCATCATCCTGCTCGGCATCGGCGCGCTCATGGCGTTCGGTGCCGGCCTGATGGCGCTGTAGAGGGACCGCCATGAGCAAGAGTGTGGTCGTCCTCGACTACGGATTCGGCAACGTCCGCTCGGCGGAGCGCGCGCTCGCGCACGTTGGCGCCGATGTCGAGATCACCAGCGACTTCGACCGGGCCATGAACGCCGACGGGCTGCTGGTGCCCGGCGTCGGCGCGTTCGCCGCCTGCATGGCCGGGCTGAAGTCCGTACGCGGTGAGTGGATCATCGGCCGACGGCTGTCCGGCGGCCGGCCCGTGATGGGCATCTGCGTCGGCATGCAGATCCTCTTCGCGCGCGGCGTGGAGCACGGCACCGAGACCGAGGGCTGCGACGAGTGGCCCGGCACGGTCGAGCCGCTGCGCGCGCCCATCGTCCCGCACATGGGCTGGAACACGGTCAAGGCGCCCGAGGACACCCGGCAGTTCGCCGGCCTCGACGCCGACGCCCGCTTCTACTTCGTGCACTCCTACGCGGTACGCGAGTGGGAGCTGGAGGTCACCAACGCCCACATCCGGTCCCCCCGCGTCACCTGGGCCACCCACGGCGAACCGTTCGTCGCCGCTGTGGAGAACGGCCCGCTGTGGGCCACCCAGTTCCACCCCGAGAAGTCCGGCGACGCCGGTGCCCAACTGCTGACCAACTGGCTCGACAACCTCTAGGACGTCACACCCCATGGCTACGAACCGCCTCGAACTCCTTCCCGCCGTCGACGTCCGCGACGGCCAGGCCGTCCGCCTCGTCCATGGCGAGTCCGGCTCCGAGACGTCCTACGGCGACCCGCTGGCCGCCGCCCTCGCCTGGCAGCAGGCAGGCGCCGAGTGGCTGCATCTGGTGGACCTGGACGCGGCCTTCGGCACCGGTGACAACCGGGCGCGGATCGCCGAGGTCGCCCGCTCCATGGACATCAAGGTCGAGCTGTCCGGCGGCATCCGTGACGACGAGACCCTCGCGGCGGCGCTGGCGACCGGCTGCACCCGCGTCAACCTCGGCACCGCCGCCCTGGAGACGCCCGCATGGGTCGCCAAGGTCATCGCCGAGCACGGCGACAAGATCGCCGTCGGCCTGGACGTACACGGCACCACCCTGCGCGGCCGCGGCTGGACCCGTGACGGCGGCGACCTGTTCGAGACGCTCACCCGCCTCGACGCCGAAGGATGCGCCCGCTACGTCGTCACCGACATCGCCAAGGACGGCACCCTCCAGGGCCCGAACCTGGAACTGCTGAAGAACGTGTGCGCCGCCACGGACCGGCCCGTCGTCGCGTCCGGCGGTGTCTCGTCCCTCGACGACCTGCGGGCGATCGCCATGTTGGTACCCGAAGGTGTCGAAGGCGCCATCGTGGGCAAGGCCCTTTACGCCAAGGCGTTCACCTTGGAAGAGGCCTTGGAGGCCACATCGTGATCGGAACCGTACGATGACCGAATCCCCCGCAGTGCGGCGTATGCAGTCCGACTACAGCCCCTGGGAAGAGACCATGGGCTTCGCCCGCGCGGTCGGGGCCGGGGACCGGGTGATCGTCGCGGGCACCATGCCACTGGTCGGCGGCGTGGTGCGCGGTGAGGGCAGCCCGTACGAACAGGCCATCCTCGCCTTCGGCAACGCGATCGCGGCGCTGGAGCCATTCGGCATCGGGGCCGAGAGCGTCATCCGCACCCGTATGTACCTCAGCCACGCCCGCGACGCGGACGATGTCGGCCGCGCCCACAAGGAGCTGTTCGGCGATGTGCGCCCGGCCGCGACCATGGTCGTGGTCTCCGGGTTCGTCGACTCGCGGGTGCTCGTCGAGGTCGAGGTAGAAGCCTTCCGAGGAGCCCCTGAATGACCCTCGCGGTCCGAGTCATCCCCTGCCTCGACGTGGACAACGGCCGCGTCGTCAAGGGCGTCAACTTCCAGAACCTGCGCGATGCCGGCGACCCTGTCGAGATGGCCAGGCTCTACGACGCCGAAGGCGCCGACGAGCTCACCTTCCTCGACATCACCGCCTCCTCCGGTGACCGCGAGACCACCTACGACGTGGTGCGCCGCACCGCCGAGCAGGTCTTCATCCCGCTCACCGTCGGAGGCGGCGTCCGCACCGCCGACGATGTCGACAAGCTGCTGCGCGCGGGCGCGGACAAGGTCGGCGTCAACACCGCCGCCATCGCCCGCCCCGACCTCATCCGGGAGATCGCCGAGCGGTTCGGCCGGCAGGTGCTCGTGCTGTCCGTGGACGCCCGGCGCGACGCGTCCGGCGGCTTCGAGGTCACCACCCACGGCGGCCGCCGCGGCACCGGCATGGACGCCGTCGAGTGGGCACACCGCGCCGCGGAACTGGGCGCGGGGGAGATCCTCCTCAACTCGATGGACGCCGACGGCACCAAGGACGGCTACGACCTCGGCATGATCGAGGCCGTCCGCAAGCACGTCACCGTCCCCGTCATCGCCTCCGGCGGGGCCGGCCGGCTCGCCGACTTCGCCCCGGCGGTGGCGGCCGGCGCCGACGCCGTGCTGGCGGCCTCGGTCTTCCACTTCGGCGACCTGCGGATCGGCGACGTCAAGAACGCGCTGCGCGAGGCCGGGCACCCCGTCCGCTGACGATGCCCTCAACCGCCGGGCGGGCTTGACTTCCCAGGCCCGCCCGGCGGACCTCCGCAGTACCAATCCCTCAGCGGCCCTTGCTGACGGCTCGCAGCCACTCGCGGTTCGTCGCCGCGATGGACGGCAGCGGGATGCCCTTGGGGCAGGCCGTGGCGCATTCGCCGGTGTTGGTGCAGCCGCCGAAGCCCTCGGCGTCCATGGTCCCGACCATGGACAGCACCCGCGACTCGCGCTCGGGGGCGCCCTGCGGAAGCACGTTGAGGTGGACGACCTTGGCGGAGGTGAAGAGCATCGCCGAGCCGTTCGGGCAGGCCGCCACGCAGGCGCCGCAGCCGATGCACCCGGCGTTCTCGAAGGCGGTGTCGGCGACCGGCTTGGGCACCGCGGTGGCGTGCGCCTCGGGGGCACTGCCGGTGGGGGCGGTGATGTAGCCGCCGGAGCCGATGATGCGGTCGAAGGCGGAACGGTCGACGACGAGATCCTTCACCACCGGGAAGGCGGCGGCGCGCCACGGCTCCACGTCGATGGTGTCGCCGTCCTCGAAGTGCCGCATGTGGAGCTGGCAGGTGGTGGTCCGCTCGGGGCCGTGCGCCCGGCCGTTGATGACCATGCCGCAGGCGCCGCAGATGCCTTCGCGGCAGTCGTGGTCGAAGGCGACGGGCTCATCGCCCGCGAGGATCAGTTCCTCGTTGAGGTGGTCGAGCATCTCCAGGAACGACATGTCGGGGGAGATGCCGGTGACGTCGTAGGTGGTCATCCGGCCCGGCTCGTCGGGGCCGGTCTGCCGCCAGATGCGCAGGGTCAGGTTCATGGGAATCTCCTTGCGCGCGATTCCCCAGCTTCAAGCGGAGGGGTCGGCGCAGTCTTGCCCGGCCCTGTGTGAGGAGTTCGCGGGCCCTGGCCGGGGTGGTGGGTTGCAACGGGATGCCGTGCTTGTCCAGGACGAACACGGCGGGGTGGGCTTTACGGCCCTGCTCCCGGACCGACGGGTCCGGGGTGACGCGCCCGGCGGCAGGTGCACTGCTGGACGTCTCCCCTCGCACATGTCCCGCGCCGGATGCCGCACGGCTGCTTGCCGCTTGACGTTCGCGCCCCGTTTCGTCCCTGTTCCCGGGGGTGTCTGCTGACGCGAATTCGAGAGCGAGCTGCTGAGGAAGCACAGCCCGGTCGGTCTTCCGTCCTACGCGGAACGTAGCCATCAAGGTCACCTCCTTGTAGTTGATGGCTGGTGCTGGTAATGGTGGGTCTCAGTACAGATGCTGAAAAACCCCGCTTTCATGCGGAAAACCCGTTACGCGTAGCTCCGTTGGGTAGGGTGAACATACTCGAATATCAGATGTTCTTTATGTAGAACGGGTGATTTGCCGGTGCCGGTGAACTCCCAGGCGGCGGCGTACGCGAAGGACTCGTCGTCGCGGGCGGCCTCGCTGTCCGGGGTCTGGCTCTCCTCGCGGAAGTGGCCGCCGCACGACTCGGCGCGGTGCAGGGCGTCCAGGCACATCAGCTCGGCGAGTTCCAGATGGTCGGCGATGCGATTGGCCTGCTCCAGGGACTGGTTGAGGTCCGCGCCGGTTCCCGGGACCTTGACGCGGCGCCAGAACTCGTCGCGCAGCTGCGGAATGCGGTCGAGGGCCTTGCGCAGTCCGGTCCCGGTACGGGCCATGCCGCACTCGTCCCACAGCAGCTCGCCCAGCTCGCGGTGGAACGACTCGGGGGTGCGGTCGCCGTCGACGGCGAGCAGCATCCGCAGCCGGTCCTCGGTGCCGGCGACCGCCTCGGCCACCGCCGGGTGTCCGGCGGGGACCTCGGTGTGCGGATGACCGGCCAGATAGTCGCTGAGGGTGGCCGGCAGGACGAAGTAGCCGTCGGCCAGGCCCTGCATGAGCGCGCTGGCACCGAGCCGGTTGGCACCGTGGTCGGAGAAGTTGGCCTCGCCGATGGCGAAGAGGCCGGGCACGGTGGTCTGCAGGTCGTAGTCGACCCACAGGCCGCCCATCGTGTAGTGGATCGCGGGATAGATGCGCATCGGCGCCGTGTACGGGTCCTCCGCGGTGATCCGCGCGTACATCTCGAAGAGGTTGCCGTACTTCTCCTCCACCGCCGCGCGGCCCATCCGGGCGATGGCGTCGGCGAAGTCCAGATAGACGCCCTGCCCGCCGGGTCCGACGCCGCGCCCTTCGTCGCAGACGTTCTTGGCGGCGCGCGAAGCGATGTCGCGGGGCACCAGATTGCCGAACGCCGGGTAGATCCGCTCCAGGTAGTAGTCCCGCTCGTCCTCGGGAACCGTGTTCGGCGGGCGCTTGTCGCCTGGGACCTTCGGGACCCAGATACGGCCGTCGTTGCGCAGCGACTCGCTCATCAGCGTCAGCTTGGACTGGTGATCGCCGGAGCGCGGGATGCAGGTGGGATGGATCTGGGTGAAGCAGGGATTGGCGAAGTACGCGCCGCGCCGGTGGGCGCGCCAGATCGCGGTGGCGTTGGAGTTCTTGGCGTTCGTCGAGAGATGGAAGACATTGCCGTAGCCGCCAGAGGCGAGCACGACCGCGTCCGCGAGATAGGTGTCGATCCGCCCGGTGACCAGGTCGCGGGCGACGATGCCGCGCGCCCGGCCGTCGATCACGATCAGGTCGAGCATCTCGGTGCGGGCGTGCATCTCCACGGTGCCGGCCGCGATCTGCCGGGTGAGCGCCTGGTAGGCGCCGAGCAGCAACTGCTGGCCGGTCTGGCCGCGGGCGTAGAAGGTACGGGACACCTGGACGCCGCCGAAGGAGCGGGTGTCGAGCAGGCCGCCGTACTCGCGGGCGAAGGGGACGCCCTGGGCCACGCACTGGTCGATGATCTCCACCGACACCTGCGCGAGCCGGTGCACATTGGACTCGCGGGCGCGGAAGTCGCCGCCCTTGACGGTGTCGTAGAAGAGCCGGTGGACCGAGTCGCCGTCGTTGCGGTAGTTCTTGGCGGCGTTGATGCCGCCCTGGGCGGCGATGGAGTGGGCCCGGCGGGGCGAGTCCTGGTAGCAGAACTGCACGACGTGGTAGCCCTGTTCGGCCAGGGTGGCACCGGCGGCGCCGCCGGCCAGGCCGGTGCCGACGACAATGACGCTGTGCCGGCGGCGGTTGGCCGGGCTGACCAGCTTCGCCTCGAAGCGGCGGCGGTCCCAGCGGTCGGCGATCGGGCCTTCGGGGGCCCGGGTGTCGGCGATCGGCTCGCCGGTGGAGTAGCGGGTGCAGTCGGTCATGTCAGCTCACGACTCCAGTCATGACGGCGACGGGGACGGCGATGAATCCGCAGGTCAGGATGAGCGCCAGGGCATTGGCCGCGGCCTTGAGCGCCCGGTCGCGGCGGGCGTTGTTGGCGCCGAGGGTCTGGGCGGCGCTCCAGAAGCCGTGCCGGATGTGCAGACCGAGCGCGAGCATCGCCACGATGTAGACGACGTCGGCGTACCAGGTGCGGAAGTCCGCGACGATGTTCTCGTAGGGGTGGTGCGCCTGGCCGCGCGGATTTACCGTCAGCGTCGTCAGGTCCAGGATGTGCCAGACGATGAACAGCGCGAGGATCACCCCGCCCCAGCGCATGGTGCGGGTGGCGTAACTCGCGCGCCGTCGCCGGTGGGCGTACTTGGCGGGCCTGGCGGCCCGGTCCCGCCGGCTGAGCTGGTACGCGGCGACGCCGTGCAGCACGACGGCCGCCACCAGGCCCACCCGCATCAGCCACAGGAACCAGCCGTAATGCAGCACCGGCTCGCCGATGGTGCGCAGCCAGGCCGCGTAGCCGTTGAAGTCTGGGGCGCCGAAGAAGATCTTCAGATTGCCGACCATGTGCCCGACGAGGAACAGCAGCATCGCCACGCCGGTGGCGGCCATGACCGCCTTCTTGCCGACGGTCGAGCGCCACAGCGTCGCCGCGGGGGACGGTCGTCGGTCCGTACGTGTCGCCAGTGCCATGGACAAGGACGTTAGGCCGGGCGTTTCCATGTGTCCAAGACATGATGCGGCTGCTTTCGATAGTCAGTGACTATGGTGAGGTCTAGGCTGGGGTGATGCAGCTCCACCAGCTCGAGTACTTCGCCGCCGTCGCGGACCACCGGCACTTCACCCGCGCCGCCGAGAGCGTCCATGTGGCCCAGCCCTCGCTGTCACAGCAGATCCGGGCCCTGGAACGGGGGCTGGGCGCTGAGCTGTTCCACCGCGCCCGCGGCCACATCACCCTCACCGACGCGGGGGAGGCGCTGCTGCCGCTGGCCCGCCGCATCCTGGCCGACGCCGAGACCGCGCGCCGTGAGGTCCAGGAGGTGGCCCAGCTCCGGCGCGGCCGGGTACGGCTCGGGGCACCGCCGAGTCTGTGCGCCAGCCTGGTGCCCGATGTCCTGCGGGACTTCCACCGGCGGTATCCGGGCGTCGACCTGGTCGTCCATGAGGACGGCTCGCAGGATCTCGTCCGGGTGCTGGCCGCCGGGGAGCTGGACCTCGCCTTGATCATCACCCCGCTGCCCGGCCAGGCCCCGGCCCTGGCCACCGAGGAACTCCTGCGCGAGGAACTGGTCGCGGTCTCGTCCCCGGCCGCCCCCGCGCCCGTCCGCCGCAAGAGCCTGCGCATCGAGGATCTGCGCGGCCGTCCGATGGTGATGTTCCGTCGCGGCTACGACCTGCGGGAGCACACCCTCGCCGCCTGCCGTGCGGCCGGGTTCGAGCCGGCCTTCTCCGTGGAGGGCGGCGAGATGGACGCGGTACTCGGCTTCGTCCGGGCCGGTCTCGGCCTGGCCGTGGTCCCCAGCATGGTCGCCGAGCGCTCGGGCCTGCGGGTCACCCCGTTCGCCGCCCCGGGGCTGCACCGCATCATCTCCGTCGCCCACCGCAGCGACGTCTCCCCACCTCGCGCCGCCCGCGAACTCCGCCGCATCCTGCTGGAGGCCGCACGGGGACGGTGACGGGGGATTTCGGGGGCCGTCCGGTTACAGGCCGAGCTTCGTCTCGTACACCTTCGTCACCGCGGCCTTGTCGCCGTCCGTCTCGACGCGCGCCGCGTCCTGGCGGCCGAGGGCGAACATGGTCAGCTCGCCCGGCTCGCCGGTGACCGTCACGACCGGGGTGCCCTTGTGGGCGACGGCTGTCTGGCCGTCGGGGCGGCGCAGCACCAGCCCGACCGGGGACCGGCGGCCGGCCACCCGGGCCATCCGCTCCAGCCGCTTCCACAGGGTGTCGGAGAAGACGCTGTCCAGCTCGCGGGGGATCCACTCGGGCTGGGCGCGGCGGATGTCCTCGGAGTGGACGAAGTACTCGACGGTGTTGGCCGCCTCGTCGATCTGCTTGAGGGCGAACGGCGACATCCGCGGCGGCCCGGTGCGGATGAGCTGGACGAGCTCCTCGTACGGCTTGAGCGCGTACTCCTGCCGCACCCGCTCCAGCCGGGCCGCGAGCTGCGGGATCAGTATTCCGGCGGCCGCGTCGCTGCGGCGTTCGCGGACGACGATATGCGCGGCCAGATCACGCGTGGTCCAGCCGTCGCACAGGGTCGGGGCGCCCGGCCCCGAGCTCTCCAGCAGATCGGCGAGGAGCAGACGTTCACGCTGCGCATGAGTCGACATGACGACAGGTTAGGTCCACTCCTCGCCGCACGGCTACGGCAGGGCCTGGGTGAGCTTCTTTCCGTTGACCTTGTTGCTGAGGGTCAGGGAACAGGAGATCGTGTCCCGCTTCTGGATCTGGTACGTCATGAGCGAGGGGTAGAGCGCGTAGTAGTAGTACGTCTTCCCGTCGGCCGGGATGCTGCCGAGACGCTTCTTGGCGTCCGGCTCGCACAGCTTCAGCACCTTGGTCTGCAGTTCGGTCTCGGTGTTGAAGGTGCCCGTCAGGGTCTCGTTCGCGACGACCTCGCCGTCGTGCGGCGAACTGCACGAGCGGGTCGTGACGACGGACACGCTGCTGTCCAGGCCCGGGTGGTCGAAGCACTTGCCGGGCTGGAGCACTACGTACGGCACCAGGTCCTGGCTCGGGCTCGCGCTGGGAGTACTCGACGTCGGCAGGTCGGTCGGAATGGTGATGCTCGGCAGATCGGTCGGCACGGTGACCGAGGGCAGCGGGGTCGGCGAGAAGGACGAACTGGTGCTGTTCTTCGCGTCCGGCTTCTTGTCGCTGCCGCCGCTGGTGGCCAGGACGATGCCGGTGATGATCGCCCCGACGACGACCACCGCGCCGATCGCGATCGCCGCGTTGCGCGGGCCGTTGTTCCCGCCACCGGGCGGAGGCGGCGGGTACGGGCCGCCGCCACCGGGATAGCCGTAACCGCCCGGAGGCACCGGCGGGCCGGGAGGACCGGGCGGGCCGTAGCCACCCTGGCCGCCTTGGCCGCCTTGCGGATACCCGTAACCGCCCTGGCCGCCTTGCGGATACCCGTAGCCGCCGTCACCCGGCGGAGGGGGTGGCGTCGGAGGACCAAAGTTCTGCGGCGGACCGAAGCCGCCACCTTGCCCTGGTGGCGGGGGACCGTTCGGCGGAGGCGGAGGAAAACCCATGCACGAAGGATGCCCCATACGGGTGATAACAGCGAGCAACTCGAAGAGCAAGGGCGCCTCACTCGCCGCGTTTGCCTCTTATCAGACCTTTTCTGGGCCACGGGAGGGTGGGAAGACCGGCGGCACGAGGTCGGGGAAGATCAGCGGCACAATAGAAGGCATGCCCGACATCGCCACTCCGTCTCCCGCGTCCCCGCTCGACCCGGCCGTCGCCGCCCGCCTCAAGCGCACCGCGGACGGCCTCGTCCCCGCCATCGCCCAGCAGTACGACACCGGCGAGGTGCTCATGCTCGGCTGGATGGACGACGAGGCCCTGCACCGCACCCTCACCACCGGCCGCTGCACGTACTGGAGCCGCAGCCGGCGAGAGTACTGGGTCAAGGGCGACACCTCCGGCCACGTCCAGCACGTCAAGTCCGTAGCACTCGACTGCGACGGCGACACCCTGCTCGTCAAGGTCGACCAGACCGGCGCCGCCTGTCACACCGGCGACCGCACCTGCTTCGACGCCGGCCCGCTGCCGATGGGCCGCTGACCCGCGAATCCGCCCCGCAGATCCGCGCCACCGATCCGCCGCACCGATCCGCGCCACCGATCCGGTCCACGGACCGGTCCCGGGGGCACTTCCGACCTGGCCGAGAACAGTCTTGAGCGCTGTGGCAAGCTGTCGGTCCGCGGATTGATCGGGAGGTTCGATGACGGACCTGGGATACGACCTGGGGGCACTGGACGCGTTCACCGGCCAGCTCACCCGGATCAAGCAGGGGCTCGAATCCAGCCATTCAGTGATCGATTCCCGACTCCGACTACGGTGACGGCCGGGTCCGCGACGCGATGCACCACTTCGAGAAGCGCTGGCGCGACGGTCGCGGCCATGTCGAGAACACGGCCGGCGTCCTGTCCTCCATGGTCACCGAGGCGGTGAAGGCCTACACCAAGGTCGACGAGGATCTCGCCAAGCAGCTGCGCGACGGCACCAAGGCGCCGCAATGAGTGGTCCCGCGTTCGACACGGGCGCCGGATACACCTTGCGCGTACCCGGCAGTTGGTTCGAGGCCGACGTCCGCCCCGCTACCCGTGCCGCCTCGGCTGCCGACCTCGTCAGCCGGCGCCTCACCGATCTGCCCGAGCTGCGTGAGCGCCGCTCCGACATCGTCCGGCTGCTGCGCAACCAGGCGGCGGCCGCCTGGAACGCGGGCGCGGTCTACTGCGCGGTGATGGCGGAATCGGTCGCGGACGGCCTGCTGCCCGCGTGCGTCACACCGTCTCCTTTGTCGCCGGGCCGGCCGACGCGAGCAGCGACGCCCAGGACCGGCTGTCCCCGCTGCTCGCGCCGCTCAGCGCCAAGACGGCGCCACCACCACGCGCCGGATCGCCGACGACGCGGAGGCCGCGTCGCGGAACGTACGGGCCCTCGCCGGGGACCACGCGACGATGACGTGGGTCGGCGCCGCCGGAGATGTCTTCAAGGAAGCGATCGGCAAGTTCCCCGGTCAGCTCGACAAGGTCGCGCACTCCCACCACATGGCCGCCGACGCGCTGGACACGTACGCGACGTCCCTCGACTCGGCGCAGAGCCAGGCGGACCGGGCACTCTCCCAGGGCCGCCAGGTGTACGACCAGGTGAAGAGCCTGCACGCGCAGCTCGTCTCCGCCGACGGCTCGCTCACGGCGCTGGACAAGGCGGTCACCCCGCCCGACCCCGGCCAGGTCAAGGAGCAGGCCCGCAAGCACACCGCCGCGCAGGGCCAGGTCACCTCCCTGCAGTCGCAGCTCAGCGGTCCCCAGGCGCAACTGGATGCCGCCAAGCGGCTCGCGGGACAGGCGGCGGAGCTGCGCAACACCGCCGCGGACACCGCGAGCAGGTCGTTGCACGAGGCCGCCGGCGCAGGCATCCCGCCGGACTCGTTCTGGCACAAGCTCGGGGATCTCGCCGCCAAGGCGTGGCACGGCCTCATCGTCGTCGCGAAGATCGTGGTCGCGGTCGGCGGCATCATCGCGCTCATCATCGGCGGCCCGATCGCGTGGATCGTCTTCGCGGCGGCGCTGCTGGTGCTCGCGGACACCCTGGTCAAATACACCCAAGGGAAGGCATCCCTGTGGGATGTGGCCCTGGCGGCGCTGAGCTGCATTCCCCTGACGAAGGGCCTCACCTCGCTGGGCGCGCTGAAGGGGGGCGTTCGCCGCCGAGGGGCTGCTCGGCGTGGGCAGCCATCTCCTGGGCGCCGGATGGGGAGCGATCAAGGGCCTCGGCACCGGCTCGATGGCCCTGTGGAAGGGCCGTTCGGCCATCCCGGGACTGCTGCGCGCACTGCCGTTCACCGCGCTGGGCAAGCTGACGTCGATGGCCACCGAGCCGCGGTACGGGGCCTCCGGCGCGCTGACCGGCTTCGGGGCCGGTTTCGGCGACGGGGCGGGACTCTTCGGCTCGTTCCGGTCCAGCCTTTCCGAGGGACTCCAGGGCTGGCGTGGCGGCACGCAGGCGGCGTCGAAGGTGCCGTCCCAGGGAGCGCGCGCCTGGCAGGGATCGGGAGGCTACCCGGGTATCGACGTGTGGCACGACACCGTCATCCCGGCCGGCACCAACGCCGAGGCGCTGCACCCGCGCAGCACCGGATTCGCGAGGCCCGAGGGGACCATGGCCTCGCTGGGCGGCGACTCCGCCGAGATCAGCAAGGGAGTCCAGGTGGGACCCTCCGACCGCAACGCGTACATCCACCACGAGTACCGGACCGAGGGCGTCACCCTGCACTTCAACTCCGACGTGCCGGCGGCCGGCGCCTACGCGAACGCCAACCCGCAGTTCGGAGGGGGCGGCCTGCCCCAGTACTTCGTCCCCGACGTGATGTCGCACATCGACTCCGGCGCCATCTCGGTCATCGACCGCAGCGGCAACGTCCTGCCGGTCGCCCCGAACGGCATCGCCACCGTCGGCCCCGGGCAGAACATCCCGTTGCACAACTTCGACCTGCCGTCCGGATCGCCGATCCTGACCAACAACCAGACCGCGGCCACCGCCCAGGGCGGCACCACCATCGTCGGCGGTATCACCCGGGGTTCGGTCTACGGCTCCCAGCTCACGGCGCCGAGCCGATGAGCACCGAGCCGATGGGCGCCGGGGCGCCGGACGACGGCCGGGTGCGGATCGCGGCCTCCGGCACGCGGGAGAACCCGCATGCGCACCTCGATCCGGGACGGATCCGGCGGAGTCAGGATGTCCATGGGCGACCAGCTGAACCTGATGGGCATCGAGGCACCGCTGCCCGCGGACCTGCCCGCCGTCAACGCGGAAATCGAGCTATGAGCGAGCAACCGGCGATGAGCCAGCAACCGGACATGAATCAGCAACCGGACATGAGCCGGCAACCGATCGAAGTCTCACCGCTGATCTACCGCCTGGCCGACAGCATCGTGCTGATCGGCGTGCGGACGGGTGAGCACGGCGAGGAACCGCTCTACACGGACGTCTCCGGGTCGCTGTGCGCGGTCGCGTACACGGACCCGGAGGAGATCCGGCGTGATCTGCCCGAGGGCTACCGGCTGTTCCAGATCACCGTTCCGGAACTGCTCGCCCAACTGCCGCGGGCGGCCGGGCTGATCATCAATCCGCGCGCCGCCTCGCCGGTCCTGGTGGCCGCGGAGGAGCGCGATGTGGTGATCGCGGCGGGCCTGCCGTTCCCGGCCGGCGCGTACATCAAGGTCAAGGCGGGCGCGGACCCGCAGCCCCGGCTGCTGGCCGCCGCACTGCCGCGGATCGAGGCCATGGCCGCGGTGCGGCGGCTGTACCTCACGCGCTACCGGGTCGCGGACGCCCGGGAGAAGATCCTGGTGGTGTACGAGGTCGACGGCGTGCCGGGGGCCGACACCGCGGCCGCGGACGCGATGGTGGCCGCCGCGGCCGACATCGCCCTGGCCGACCCGATGCAGATCGTGGCCCTCGGCGATGTCCCCGACGACCTGCGCGAGGTCATCCTCGCCGATGTCGAACCCTGCTACGTACGGCCCGGTCTGCGGGGTTGAGCGGGCGCGGCCCGCCCCCGGCCCATTACGCTGCCGCCATGACCACCGCTACTGTCGCGCCCGACCTTGAAACGTTCCGCAAGCTCGCGGAGGACCGCCGGGTGATCCCGGTCAGCCGACGGCTGTTGGCGGACGGCGATACCCCGGTGGGGCTGTACCGGAAGCTCGCCGGCGAGCGTACGGGGACGTTCCTGCTGGAGTCGGCGGAGAACGGCCGCTCGTGGTCGCGGTACTCGTTCGTGGGCGTGCACAGCGCCGCGACGCTGACCGAGCGCGACGGGGAGGCGCACTGGCTGGGGACACCGCCGGTCGGGGTGCCGGCCGGGGGTGATCCGCTGGAGGCGCTGCGGGTGACCGTGGAGGCGCTGCACACCCCGCGCGACCTGCACGGGGAGGGCGGGCTGCCGCCGTTCACCGGCGGGATGGTCGGGTACCTCGGCTACGACATCGTGCGGCGCCTGGAGAAGATCGGCGAGCACGGCGAGGACGAGCTGCGGCTGCCCGAGCTGACGATGCTGCTGACCTCGGACCTGGCGGTGCTGGACCACTGGGACGGCAGCGTGCTGCTGATCGCGAACGCGATCAACCACAACGATCTGGCCACCGGTATCGACGAGGCGTACGCCGACGCCGTCGCCCGGCTGGACGCGATGGCCGCGGACCTGGCCCGGCCGGCCGAGTCGGCGGCCGTCGAGCTGCCGGCCTCCGAGCTGCCGGAGTTCACCGGGCGCTGGGGCGGGGCGGCCTACCAGGCCGCGGTCGAGGACATCAAGGAGCGGATCCGGGCGGGCGAGGCGTTCCAGGTGGTGCCCTCGCAGCGGTTCGAGACGCCGTGCCCGGCGAGCGCGCTGGATGTGTACCGGGTGCTGCGGGCGACGAACCCGAGCCCGTACATGTACCTGTTCCGCTTCGACGGCTTCGACGTCGTGGGCTCAAGCCCCGAGGCGCTGGTGAAGGTCGAGGACGGCCGGGCGATGGTGCACCCGATCGCCGGCACCCGGCCGCGCGGCGCGACCCCGCAGGAGGACACGGCGCTCGCCGAGGAACTGCTGGCGGACCCGAAGGAGCGCGCCGAGCACCTGATGCTGGTGGACCTGGGCCGCAACGACCTGGGGCGGGTGTGCGAGCCGGGCAGCGTCGAGGTCGTGGACTTCATGTCGGTCGAGCGCTACAGCCACGTCATGCACATCGTCTCGACCGTCACCGGGCGGGTGGCCGACGGCCGCAGCGCCTTCGACGTGCTGACGGCCTGCTTCCCGGCCGGCACGCTCTCGGGCGCCCCCAAGCCGCGCGCGATGCAGATCATCGATGAACTGGAGCCGGTCCGGCGCGGTCTGTACGGCGGCTGCGTCGGCTATCTGGACTTCGCCGGGGACTCCGACACCGCGATCGCCATCCGTACCGCGCTGCTGCGCGACGGTATGGCGTACGTCCAGGCGGGCGCGGGGGTCGTCGCCGACTCGGACCCGGTCGCCGAGGACACCGAATGCCGCAACAAGGCGGCGGCGGTGCTGCGCGCGGTGGCCACCGCGAGCCGGCTGCACACGAACACGGCCGCGAGCAGGGGCACGGCCGCGGGCAGGGACGCGAACGCGGGCAGGGGCACGAACGGGTGAAGGCGGGGCGGCCCGCCAGGCCGCCCCGCCCGCCCCTGCTATGGGGCCGTCAGCCCGTGAAGGCCGAGACGCCGTTCGGGGTACCAAGTCCCGTCGGGCCGTCGTAGCCGGTCGTGGCGGTGCACAGGTACGTGCCCGAGCAGCTGCCGTTGGAGCCGCTCGTCACATCGTTGAGCGCCGAGGTGTGGGCGTACGGGAACGAGGTCGGGTACGAGCCGGACGACGGGGTGCCGGCCAGGGCGTACACGCCCGCGATGATCGGTGCCGAGGCGCTGGTGCCACCGAAGGTGTAGTAACCGGCGGCGATCCCGTAGGAGTCGTAGATCGCGACGCCGGTGGCCGGGTCGGCGACCGCCGAGACGTCGGCGACGGTCCGCTTGGCGCAGCCGGTGTCCTTCTGCCAGGACTGTTTGGCGTCGTAGGCGGAGCAGCCGGAGCCGGTGCCCTCGGTGCTGCTGGTGGACCAGACGGTCTCGGTCCAACCGCGGGTGGTGGAAGAGGTCTTGAGGGCGGTGCCGCCGACCGAGGTCACGTACTTGGAGGCGGCGGGGTACTCGGCGCCGTAGCCGGAGTCACCGGCGCTGACCGTGATCGCGACGCCCGGGTGGTTGAAGTACTTGCTGTCGTACGAGGTGTCGGAGGAGGACTCCGAGCCGCCGTAGCTGTTGGAGACGTACTTCGCGCCCATGGTGACCGCGCGGTTCACCGCGGTGCCGAGGTTGGCCATCGAGGAGCTCTTGGCCTCGACGAGCAGGATGTTGCACTGGGGGCAGATGGCGCTGGCCATGTCGAGGTCGAGGGATATCTCCTCCGACCAGCCGGCGTCGGAGGTGGGCAGTGCGGTGGTGCTGCCGGTCTGACTGACCTTCGTGAAGCAGCCGTTGGCGGCGGTGCAGGCCGGCAGGCCGTAGTGCGAGCGGTAGACGGCGAGGTCGGACTCGGCGTTCGGGTCGTTGTAGGCGTCGACGATCGCGATCGTGCGCCCGGCGCCGTTGGACGCCGCCGCCGAGGTCAGCCCGTAGGCCGTCTGCAGATCACTCGGGCCGTAACCGGTGGGGGTGGCGGCGGCCGCGTTGGGTGTGATGGTGATGCCCCGGGCGTTGGCGGCGTGCACGGTGCCGCTGGTGACGCGGAGCGCCTTGCAGGCCATCTGGCCGGCCTTGGGCGTCGCGCAGGCCCGGGCCGTGCGGACGGCCTGGTCGACGTGGGTGGCGGCAGGAGCGGTCGCGTCGGCGGACGGGGCGATGGCGAAGCCCGCCAGTGCCAGCCCTGCGATGGCGGTGAGGGAGAGTCCGGAGCGCCTGAGCGCCGCCGGAGAGAGGGTTGTGCGCAACGTGCTGCCTCCTGTGGGGGTAAACCGGGGGCTGTGCGGGGTGCGTTGATCTCGCGCGCGCGAGATGATCGCAAGGGGATCGGCGGCGAACGTATTCTGACGAGCGCACGTCAACAAGACGGCAGACGGAGTCTCTACCTCCGCTTTGCTTTCGGCGGCGATCGCTTGGGCGAAAACTTGCTCACTCATGGCCTGGCCGGTGCATGAAAGCGACTCGTGGTGGTCTGTCCCTGATCGGTCCCCCGCCTGCGCCGCCCCCGGGCCGACGCGCGATAGTGGTCTACGTGACTGCCGTGCCCCAGCCCCGCCCCGCCGAAGAATCCGCGCCGACCCCGGCCGAGACCCAGGCTCCGGCCCAGGACCCGACCCCTGCCCCGGACCCGACCCCGATCCCGGCCACCGCCCCGGCCGGGG
This sequence comes from Streptomyces sp. PH10-H1, assembly GCF_030063355.1. Taxonomy (GTDB): domain Bacteria; phylum Actinomycetota; class Actinomycetes; order Streptomycetales; family Streptomycetaceae; genus Actinacidiphila. The sequence continues at coordinate 46,730 of NZ_JASISZ010000042.1, read as the reverse complement.
CCGAACCGACCGCGCCCGCCCGCGCGGCGGGCCGCCGCAGCCTGGCCGCCGCGCTGCTGCTCGGGGTGGCCGGCGCCGCCGTCGTCCTGCTAGCGGCGGGCAAGACCTGGGCCCACGGGATCGCCAGGTCCTCCGACGGCTCGCTGCCGATCGACGTCTCCGGCAATGAGGTCACCTCGGTGCCCGGCGCGCTGGCGCTCGTCGGCCTCGCCGCGCTGGTCGCCGTGTTCGCCGTCCGCCGCACCGGCCGCGTCGTGGTCTCCGGGCTGCTCGCGCTGTGCGGCGCGGGCATCGTGATCGCCTCCCTCGCCGGCGGCGACACCGCCGCTCTGGACGCCGCCGCCACGGCCGCCACCCACCTGTCCAGCACGAGCGCGGTCGGCAAGGGCTCCACCGGGTGGCCGCTGGCCGCCGCCGCGGGCGGCGTGCTCCTGCTGGCCGCCGGAGCGCTCGCCCTGCTGCGTAGCCGCCACTGGCCGGGGATGTCCAACCGCTACGACCGCGACGGGGCCACCGGGCTGCCGGCCCGGAAGGCGCAGCGGGCCGCCCCGGACCCCGAACGCCCCGAGGAGCTGTGGAAGGCCCTCGACCGCGGCGAGGACCCGACCCGGGGCTGACCCGGGGCTGATCCGGGGCTGACCTGGCGGACCCGGCACCCGGCGCGCCGCACCCCCGTGCACGACCACCTCCGGGAACGCGCAAGAATGTAGGCGCAACAATCGATGCGGATAACTTCCCCGACCGAGAACACCTGGGAGCACTCATGGCGGGCACCAACCACGGCCACACCCTTGCCGCCTGGACCGGCGTCATAATCGCGTTCATCGGATTCTGCGTCTCGGGTGCCTTCATGGTGCTGGCCGAGCCGATGGGCTTCTGGGCGGGTCTGGTCGTGGTCCTGCTCGGCGGAGCCGTCGGTCTCGTGATGCGCGCGATGGGCCTGGGCCAGCCCCGGAAGACCGTCACCGGCTGATCTCCCGCACCGCGGCACCGGCGGACACACCAAGGCGCGGCCCCGGACGATCAGGGGCTGCGCCTTCGTACGTGAGCGGGCACAATCAGCCACGTGACCGACAACCCGACCACCGCGCCGCCGACCGCCACCGCCGCGCCGCAGCACGCTTCGCAGCGCGCGCCGGGATACGGGGACGGGGCCGCGCCGCCGTCCGGGCCCGCGACGCTCGCCGGCCGGATGCGGCGGGCCGCTGTGCCGCTCGGCGTGCTGGGGGGAGTGGCCGCCGCGTTCGCGTACGTCGGATTGGTCGACCCGAACAGCCCCGGCCACTACCCGACCTGCCCGCTGCTGCGATACACCGGGATCTACTGCCCCGGCTGCGGCGGGCTGCGCAGCGCCTACGCGGTCGCGCACGGCGACTTCGGCGCGGCCCTCGGCCTCAACGCGGTGGCCGTGATCGGCTACGTGGTCTTCGCCGCGGTATGGGCCGTGTGGCTGTCGCGCACGCTGCGCGGCCGCACGTTCGAGATCCGGCTGCGGCCCGCGTACTGGTGGGCGATCGGCACGGTGGTGCTGATCTTCAGCGTCGCCCGTAACCTGCCGTTCGGATCGGCGCTCGCCCCTTAGGGCCACTGCCCTCCCGGCCGGGCCGGCACCCGCCGGACGCCCGCCGGCACGGGTAGCCACGGGTGCCCACGGGTCGACACGCTGGTCAGCGGCCCTATCCGGCCAGGTATCCCCGAGCGGCCGCGGGACCGGTGCCCCGAAGGCGCGCCGGCTACCCCCGGTAGCCTGATTTGTCCAGGTAGTGGGACCGGGATCGACCGGATGCGCGCCCTCCGCCCTCGGCCGGATACCATCAGTGAGCCGAAGAGGACATTTACTGGCTTGATCGTTTCGGTGTACGGACCGTGCTTCACTACCCAGCCCGGAAGGGGACCGCTCGCGTGAGTGTGCTCGACGAGATCATCGACGGAGTCCGCGCCGACCTCGCCGATCGGCAGGCGCAGGTCTCCCTCGACGAGCTCAAGGAGCGGGCCGCCAAGGCACGCGAAGCGAAGGACGGCGTCGCCGCACTGCGCGGTGACAGCGTCAAGGTCATCTGCGAGGTCAAGCGCTCCAGCCCCTCCAAGGGCGCGCTGGCGGCCATCGCCGACCCGGCCGGCCTCGCCGCCGACTACGAGGCGGGTGGCGCCGCGGTCATCAGCGTCCTCACCGAGCAGCGCAAGTTCGGCGGCTCGCTGGCCGACCTGGAGGCCGTCCGCGCCAAGGTCGACATCCCGGTGCTCCGCAAGGACTTCATCGTCACCGCGTACCAGCTGTGGGAGGCGCGGGCCTACGGCGCCGACCTCGCCCTGCTGATCGTCGCCGCCCTGGAGCAGGACGCGCTGGTCTCGCTCATCGAGCGCGCCCAGTCGATCGGGCTCACCCCGATCGTCGAGGTGCACGACGAGGAAGAGGCCGCCCGCGCGGTCGACGCCGGCGCCCGCATCATCGGAGTCAACGCCCGCAACCTCAAGACCCTCGAGGTCGACCGGGGCAACTTCGCGCGCATCGCGCCGGAGATCCCCGACCACATCGTGAAGATCGCCGAGTCCGGCGTCCGCGGCCCGCACGACCTCATCGCGTACGCCAACGACGGCGCCGACGCCGTTCTGGTCGGCGAGTCCCTGGTGACCGGCAAGGACCCGCGGGCGGCCGTCGCCGACCTCGTGGCCGCCGGCGCCCACCCGGCCCTCCGCTTCGGCCGGAACTGAGACACCCCGTGGCCGTCATCCACCTCCGGCGCCGGGTGCCCTCGCGGCGCGTTCTCGGGCGCCGTGTCCGGTACGTCATCGGCTGTGCGCCGGAACGAGGCGTCCGCGGCCGGGTCCGCGCCGGTGTGCCGCTTGCAGGGTCGGCGGCTTACGGTCTCGACACCCACGCACCGCTGCTCCGCGGCTGTCGCCCGCGCGGCTGCCGGGCGCCCGCGCGGCGCGTTCTCGGACGCCGCGTCCGGTACGTCATCGGCTGTGAGCCGGGCCAGGTGAACGGGCGCCGATGGCGCGCCGTCCCCGCGACGGCAACCCGCGCCGCCTGACCGCACGCCCGGCCTCTTCACGGCCCGGGCAACTGCACCGGCAGTGCCCGGCCGGCCCACGGCCCGCCCGGGCAGTGACCCGGCCGGCCTCCGGCCCGCCCGGCGAGGGCCCGGCCGTCGCAGATGATCCGACCCGTACGTATTCATCACGCGAGACTCTGGGGGCCGCGTGCCCCCATAGGAGCCCGGCATGTCCGATGACTTCTTCATTCCAGACCCCGAGGGCCTGGTCCCCAGCGCCGAAGGCTACTTCGGCGCGTTCGGCGGCAAGTTCATTCCGGAGGCGCTCGTCGCCGCCGTGGACGAGGTCGCCGCCGAGTACGAGAAGGCCAAGACCGATCCGGCCTTCGCCGCCGAGCTGAACGACCTGATGGTCAACTACACCGGCCGGCCCAGCGCGCTCACCGAGGTGGCGCGGTTCGCCGAGCACGCCGGCGGTGCCCGGGTGTTCCTCAAGCGCGAGGACCTCAACCACACCGGCTCGCACAAGATCAACAATGTGCTGGGCCAGGCGCTGCTCACCAAGCGGATGGGCAAGACCCGCGTCATCGCCGAGACCGGCGCGGGCCAGCACGGCGTCGCGACCGCGACCGCCTGCGCGCTCTTCGGCCTCGAATGCACCATCTACATGGGCGAGGTCGACACCCAGCGCCAGGCGCTGAACGTCGCGCGCATGCGGATGCTCGGCGCCGAGGTCATCTCCGTGACGTCCGGCAGCCGCACGCTCAAGGACGCCATCAACGAGGCGTTCCGCGACTGGGTCGCCAACGTCGACCGCACCCACTACCTCTTCGGCACGGTGGCAGGACCGCACCCCTTCCCGGCGCTGGTCCGCGACTTCCACCGGGTGATCGGCGTCGAGGCCCGCCGGCAGATCCTGGAACGCGCGGGGCGGCTCCCGGACGTCGCCGTGGCCTGTGTCGGCGGCGGATCGAACGCCATCGGGCTCTTCCACGCCTTCCTCCCCGACACGGGGGTGCGGCTGGTCGGCTGCGAGCCCGCCGGGCACGGTGTGGAGACCGGCGAGCACGCCGCCACCCTCAGCCAGGGCGAGCCCGGCATCCTGCACGGCTCGCGTTCCTACGTCCTGCAGGACGACGAGGGGCAGATCACCGAGCCGTACTCGATCTCGGCAGGACTCGACTACCCGGGTGTCGGCCCGGAGCACTCCTACCTCAAGGACACCGGACGCGCCGAATACCGCGCGGTCACCGATGACGCCGCGATGCAGGCGATGCGGCTGCTGTCGCGGACCGAGGGCATCATCCCGGCGATCGAGAGCGCCCACGCGCTCGCCGGGGCGCTGGAGATCGGCCGCGAGCTGGGCCCGGAGGGCCTGCTCCTGGTGAACCTCTCCGGGCGCGGCGACAAGGACATGGACACCGCGGCCCGTTACTTCGGCCTGTATGAGGAGGAAGCCAAGTGAGCGGCAACGTCACGCTGTTGAACGCGGCCCTCGCGAAGGCGAAGGCCGAGAACCGGGCCGCGCTGGTCGGCTATCTCCCGGCCGGTTTCCCGACGATCGACGGTGGCATCGCGGCTGTCACGGCGATGCTGGAGGGCGGCTGCGACGTCGTCGAGATCGGCCTGCCGCACAGCGACCCGGTGCTCGACGGACCGGTCATCCAGACCGCCGACGACATCGCGCTGCGCGGCGGCGTCAGGATCAAGGACGTGCTGCGCACCGTCCGCGAGGCGCATGCCGCCACCGGCGCGCCGGTGCTGGTCATGACGTACTGGAACCCGGTCGACCGGTACGGCGCCGAGCGGTTCGCCGCCGATCTCGCCGAGGCGGGCGGTGCGGGCTGCATCCTGCCGGACCTGCCGGTCGAGGAGTCCGAGGTGTGGCGCAAGGCCGCCGGGCTGCACGGTCTGGCCACCGTCTTCGTGGTCGCGCCGAGCAGCCGTGACGAGCGGCTCGCCAAGATCACCGCGGTGGGCACCGGATTCGTCTACGCGGCGTCGCTGATGGGCGTCACCGGCACCCGGGTGAGCGTCGGCGAGCAGGCGGCCGACCTCGTACGCCGTACCCGCGCGACCACGGACCTGCCGGTCTGTGTCGGCCTGGGCGTCTCCAACCCCGCGCAGGCCGCCGAGGTCGCGGCCTTCGCGGACGGCGTCATCGTCGGCTCCGCGTTCGTCAAGCGGCTGCTGGACGCGCCGGACCTGGAGACCGGTCTGGCCGGCGTGCGCGAGCTGGCCGGCGAGCTGGCGGCGGGTGTCCGCACACGTACGCAGCTGGTCCCGGCTCGTACACAGGCGCTCCCGCAGGACCGGTAGGTAACCCGTTAGGGCGAATCAGGACCGGGGAGGCGCAGCTGTGCCTCCCCGGTTCGTTGTCCAGGGGTGTGAGCCAGAAGAACCGTGAGGGAAAGCGCACCGCCCGTGAGGCGATGCATGAACAGCGCGAGAAGGACAAGGCGCGCGACAAGCGCAAGAGGACACTGATGGTCGGTGGGGCCGCCGTCGTTGTCCTGGCGATTGCCGGGGTGGCGGCCGCGTTGGTGGCCAACCACAAGAGCGAACCGGCCAAACCAGTGGCGATCCCCAAGGGCGCGACCGGCGGCGACAAGCTCGTCATTCCCACCGGCGCGGCCGACGCGCCGTCCACACTGACCGTCTACGAGGACTTCCGCTGCCCCGGCTGCGGCATGTTCGAGAAGACCTTCCGCGACACCGTCCACTCCCTCGAGGACACCGGCCGGCTGAAGGCCGACTACCACCTGGTGACGATCATCGACGGCAACCTGGGCGGGACCGGCTCGCTGAACGCGGGCAACGCCGCCGCCTGCGCGCAGGACGCGGGCAAATTCCGGGCCTTCCACGACGTTCTCTACGCGAATCAGCCGGACGAGCGGCAGGACAAGTTCGGCGACAAGAAGTACCTGCTGCAGCTCGCCGACAAGGTGCCGGGGCTGAAGACCGACGTCTTCACCGGATGCGTCACCAACGGCACGTACGACGGCTGGATCAAGAAGTCGGCAGCCGCCTTCAGCAGCTCCGGATTCAGCTCCACCCCGACCATCCTGCTCAACGGAAAGAGCGTCTACGGGGACCAGGCCAACCCGCTGACCCCGGAGACGCTCAAGCAGCAGGTCGCCGCGGCCGGCAAGGGGAAGAAACCGGGCACCGTCACACCCGCCCCCACGCCCTGACAGCCGGCTGATCGCATCATGACCGCACTGCGACCGCATCACGAAGGCATCCCGACCGCATCGTGACGGCGAGGCCGTTACGCGTCCGTAGCCGGGCTGGTTGCCACACCGCCTGCCCGGCACGGTAGCGTCGGCCCTGCTATGGAGATCCTTGCTTTCATTCCCAGTCCGTCCAGCGGTGTGGTGTACCTCGGACCCATCCCGCTGCGCGGCTACGCGTTCTGCATCATCATCGGCGTCTTCGTAGCCGTCTGGCTCGGAAACAAGCGATGGCTGGCCCGCGGCGGCCAGAAGGGGACGGTCGCGGACATCGCCGTGTGGGCGGTGCCCTTCGGCCTCGTCGGCGGCCGGCTCTACCACGTCATCACCGACTACGAGCTGTACTTCGGTGCCGGCAAGAACTGGGTCAACGCGTTCAAGATCTGGGAGGGCGGCCTCGGTATCTGGGGCGCGATCGCGCTCGGCGCGGTCGGCGCCTGGATCGGCTGCCACCGCCGGGGCATCCCGCTGCCCGCCTGGGCGGACGCCCTCGCGCCGGGCATCGCGCTGGCACAGGCGTGCGGCCGCTGGGGCAACTGGTTCAACCAGGAGCTGTACGGACGCGCGACCGATGTGCCATGGGCGCTGAAGATCAACGCGACCGACACCCACCCGGGCGGTACGTACCACCCGACGTTCCTGTACGAGTCGCTGTGGTGCATCGGTGTCGCGCTGCTCGTGATCTGGGCCGACCGCAGGTTCCGGCTCGGACACGGCCGGGCCTTCGCGCTGTATGTCGCCGCGTACTGTGTGGGCCGCTTCTGGATCGAGTCCATGCGCGTCGACGACGCCCACCACATCCTGGGCCTGCGCCTGAACGACTGGACCGCGATCGTCGTCTTCATCGGCGCGGTGGTCTACATGGTGCTGTCGGCGCGGCTGCGTCCCGGCCGCGAGGCCGTGGTGGAACCGGCCGCGGGGGCTGCCGCCGAAGCCGGCAAGGACTCCGGAAGCAAGGACTCCGGGACCAAGGACTCCGGAACCAACGACTCCGAGGCCAAGGACGCGGACGCCGAAAACCCGGACCTCAAGGACGCCAAGAGCGCCGAGGCCGCGGACTCCCTGACGAAGGACTCCCTGACCAAGGACTCCGCGAACGATGACGCCGAGGCGTCCAAATCGTCCTGACTGTCCTTTTCCTCCCGCGGCCGCCGTGCTCTCCCGAGTCGGGCGGCCGCGGTGTTTCCGCAGATAGGACAGCCTTTCCTAGCTGGAACGGGCCGGAATTCGCGCGTACCTTCGAGGTGTTCGCAGGGAGGGAACCGGGGCGCGTGCGCCGGTTGAAGGGAGCACCAAGATCATGTCGACGGCCGTCGGGACCGACGAGAAGACCGCGCCGTACCACGTCGCGCACCACACCCACCGCGATGTCAGCGGCGGCTGGCTGCGCCCCGCGGTGTTCGGGGCGATGGACGGGCTGGTCTCGAATCTCGCGCTGATGACCGGTGTCGCGGGCGGCGCCGTCGACACGAAGGTGATCGTGGTCACCGGGCTGGCGGGGCTGGCGGCCGGTGCGTTCTCGATGGCGGCGGGGGAGTACACCTCGGTGGCCTCGCAGCGCGAGCTGGTCGAGGCGGAACTGGCCATCGAACGGCTGGAACTGCACCGGCACCCCAAGGACGAGCTGCGGGAGCTGGCCGCGCTGTATGTCTCGCGGGGCGTGGAGCCCGCCCTGGCGCTCGAGGTCGCCCGGCAGATGTCGCATGACCCGGAGCAGGCGCTGGAGATACACGCCCGTGAGGAACTGGGCATCGACCCGACGGACCTGCCGTCGCCGCTGGTGGCGGCCGGCTCCTCGTTCGTATCGTTCGCGCTCGGCGCGCTGCTGCCGGTGCTGCCGTATCTGCTGGGCGCCACGGCGTTGTGGCCCGCGGTCATCCTGGCGCTGATCGGGCTCTTCGGCTGCGGAGCCGCGGTGGCGCGGGTGACGGCCCGCTCGTGGTGGTACAGCGGAATCCGGCAGCTCCTGTTGGGCGGAGCGGCCGCCGGGGTTACCTTCGTACTGGGCTCATTCATCGGTACCGCCGTCGGCTGAGCCGGGTGACCGAGGCCACAAGCCTCCTGTTGTTTCCCCCTCGTTTCAGGCCCCGTGCCAACGGGCATCAGACCGTGGCGCCCCGGGCGGAGCCGCCCCGGGCAGCACGGTAACGACATGGTTCGTTCGGTCTGCGTACTGCCTGCATACACCGCACCTTGTCCACATGATGGAACTGAGTATCCGCTTCTCGAACACTCAGCCATCATGTAACCTGCACGAAATCGCAGAGGGCCAACGTCGTCCCTATTGCGCATGCCTATGACAGGCACTGCATATATGCCAATGACGACGACGGGAGAGCCGATGCGTTCCGCGTTCATGGACGGGCGACCCGCCCCGCAGGGAATGTACGACCCCCGCAACGAGCACGACGCCTGTGGCGTCGGTTTCGTGGCCACCCTGACGGGCGAGGCCAGCCACGCGCTGGTCGAGCAGGCACTGACCGTTCTGCGCAATCTGGAGCACCGGGGTGCCACCGGCTCCGAGCCCGATTCGGGTGACGGCGCGGGCATCCTCCTCCAGGTCCCGGACGCGTTCCTGCGCGAGGCCGCCGGGTTCGCTCTCCCCGAGGCCGGCCGCTACGCCGTGGGCATCGGCTTCCTCCCGGTCGAGACCGAGGACCGCACCAAGGCGGTTGACGCGATCGAGCGGATCGCCGCGGAAGAGGGCCTCACCGTCCTCGGCTGGCGCGAGGTCCCGGTCACCCCGGAGCTGCTCGGCGCCACCGCCCGCTCCACGATGCCGCACTTCGCCCAGCTCTTCGTGGCGGACGCCACGGGGACCAGGTCCGGCCTGGCGCTCGACCGGCCCGCTTTCGTGCTGCGCAAGCGAGCCGAGCGCGAGGCGGACGTCTACTTCCCTTCGCTGTCCGCACGCACGCTCATCTACAAGGGCATGCTGACCACCGGACAGCTGGAGCCGTTCTTCCCCGACCTGTCGGACCGGCGGACCGCCACCGCGATCGCCCTGGTCCACTCCCGCTTCTCCACCAACACCTTCCCGAGCTGGCCGCTCGCCCACCCGTACCGGTTCGTGGCGCACAACGGTGAGATCAACACCGTCAAGGGAAACCGCAACTGGATGCGGGCCCGCGAGTCCCAGCTCTCCAGCGACCTGTTCGAGGGCAGCCTGGAGCGGATCTTCCCGGTCTGCACCCCGGAGGCCTCCGACACCGCGTCCTTCGACGAGGTGCTGGAGATGCTGCACCTCGGCGGCCGCTCACTGCCGCACAGCGTGCTGATGATGATTCCCGAGGCGTGGGAGAACCACGACTCGATGGAGCCGGCCCGCCGGGCGTTCTACCAGTACCACTCCACGATCATGGAGCCCTGGGACGGCCCGGCCTGTGTCACCTTCACCGATGGCACCCAGGTCGGCGCGGTCCTGGACCGCAACGGTCTGCGCCCCGGCCGCTACTGGGTCACCGATGACGGCCTGGTCGTGCTCGCCTCGGAGTCCGGCGTGCTGGACATCGAGCCCGGCAAGATCGTCCGCAAGGGACGGCTGCAGCCCGGCAAGATGTTCCTCGTCGACACCGCCGAGCACCGCATCATCGAGGACGACGAGATCAAGACGGCGCTGGCCGCCGAGCACCCGTACGCGGAGTGGCTCGACGCCGGGCTGATCGCCCTCGAGGACCTGCCCGAGCGTGAGCACATCGTGCACACCCACGCCTCGGTCACCCGCCGTCAGCAGACCTTCGGCTACACCGAGGAAGAGCTGCGCGTCATCCTCGCGCCGATGGCCAAGTCCGGCGGGGAGCCGCTCGGCTCCATGGGCACCGACTCGCCGATCGCGGCGCTGTCCGAGCGCCCCCGGCTGCTCTTCGACTACTTCACCCAGCTGTTCGCGCAGGTCACCAACCCGCCGCTGGACGCCATCCGCGAGGAGCTCGTCACCTCGCTGATCTCCACGGTCGGCCCCGGCGGCAACCTGCTGGAGCCGTCACCGGCCTCCTGTCGCAACGTCGTGCTGCCCTTCCCGGTGATAGACAACGACGAGCTGGCCAAGCTCATCCACATCAACGCCGACGGCGACCTGCCCGGCCTCGGCGCCGCGACCCTGTCCGGCCTCTACCGGGTCGCGGGCGGCGGCGAAGCCCTCGCGGCCCGCCTCGGCGAGATCTGCGCCGAGGTCGACACCGCGATGGAGGACGGCGCCCGGCTCATCGTGCTGTCCGACCGGCACTCCGACGCCGAGCACGCGCCGATCCCGTCGCTGCTGCTCACCTCGGCGGTCCACCACCACCTGATCCGTACCAAGCAGCGCACCCAGGTCGGCCTGATCGTCGAGGCCGGCGATGTGCGTGAGGTGCACCACGTCGCGCTGCTCATCGGCTACGGTGCCGCGGCCGTCAACCCGTACCTGGCCATGGAGTCCGTCGAGGACCTGGCCCGCGCCGACACCTTCCTGCAGGGCATCGAGGCCGAGGACGCGATCCGCAACCTCATCAAGGCGCTCGGCAAGGGCGTCCTGAAGGTCATGTCCAAGATGGGCATCTCCACCGTCGCCTCCTACCGCGGCGCGCAGGTCTTCGAGGCCATCGGCCTGGACACGGAGTTCGTGGACACCTACTTCCACGGCACCGACACCAAGCTCGGCGGTTCCGGCCTCGACGTCGTCGCCGAGGAGGTCGCCGCCCGGCACGCCAAGGCCTACCCGGTCTCCGGCATCGCCGCCGCCCACCGCCGGCTGGACATCGGCGGCGAGTACCAGTGGCGCCGCGAGGGTGAGCCGCACCTGTTCGACCCGGACACGGTCTTCCGGCTGCAGCACTCCACGCGCACCCGCCGCTACGACATCTTCAAGCAGTACACCAGCCGCGTCGACGAGCAGTCGGAGCGCCTGATGACGCTGCGCGGCCTCTTCTCCTTCAAGTCCGCGGAAGATGGAGCGCGCGCCCCGATCTCCATCGACGAGGTCGAGCCGGTCTCAGCGATCGTCAAGCGCTTCTCCACCGGCGCCATGTCGTACGGCTCCATCTCCATGGAGGCGCACGAGACCCTCGCCATCGCCATGAACCAGCTGGGCGGCAAGTCCAACACCGGTGAGGGCGGCGAGGACGCCGAGCGGCTGTACGACCCGGCCCGGCGCAGCGCCATCAAGCAGGTCGCCTCCGGCCGCTTCGGCGTGACCAGCGAATACCTGGTCAACGCCGATGACATCCAGATCAAGATGGCGCAGGGCGCCAAGCCCGGCGAGGGCGGCCAGCTGCCCGGCCACAAGGTCTACCCGTGGGTCGCCAAGACCCGGCACTCCACCCCGGGCGTCGGCCTGATCTCGCCGCCGCCGCACCACGACATCTACTCGATCGAGGACCTCGCCCAGCTCATCCACGACCTGAAGAACGCCAACCCCAAGGCGCGTATTCACGTCAAGCTGGTCTCCGAGGTCGGCGTCGGCACGGTCGCCGCCGGTGTCTCCAAGGCCCACGCGGACGTCGTCCTGATCTCCGGCCACGACGGCGGAACGGGCGCCTCGCCGCTCACCTCGCTCAAGCACGCGGGCGGCCCCTGGGAGCTCGGCCTGGCCGAAACCCAGCAGACCCTGCTGCTCAACGGCCTGCGCGACCGTATCGTCGTGCAGACCGACGGCCAGCTCAAGACCGGCCGCGATGTCGTCATCGCCGCCCTGCTGGGCGCCGAGGAGTTCGGCTTCGCTACTGCGCCGCTGGTCGTCTCGGGCTGCATCATGATGCGCGTCTGCCACCTGGACACCTGCCCGGTCGGCGTCGCCACCCAGAACCCGGTGCTGCGCGAGCGCTTCAGCGGCAAGGCCGAGTACATCGTCAACTTCTTCGAGTTCATCGCGGAAGAGGTCCGCGAGATCCTCGCCGAACTGGGCTTCCGCACCATCGAGGAGGCCGTCGGCCACGCCGAGCTGATCGACGCCGGCCGCGCCATCAACCACTGGAAGGCGCAGGGCCTCGACCTGGCCCCGCTCCTGTACGTGCCGGAGCTGCCCGAGGGCGCCGTCCGCCACCAGGTCGCGGTGCAGGACCACGGCCTGGAGAAGGCGCTCGACAACACGCTGATCCAGCTCGCGGAAGAGGCGCTGGCCACCGGCGCGCCGGTCCGCGTGCAGCTCCCGATCCGCAACGTCAACCGCACGGTCGGCACCATGCTCGGCCACGAGGTGACGAAGAAGTACGGCGGTGCGGGCCTGCCCGAGGACACCATCGACATCACCCTCACCGGCTCCGCAGGCCAGTCGTTCGGCGCCTTCCTCCCCCGGGGCATCACGCTCCGCCTGGAGGGCGACGCCAACGACTACGTCGGCAAGGGCCTGTCCGGCGGCCGCGTCATCGTCCGCCCGGACCGCGGCGCCGACCACCTCGCGGAGTTCTCCACCATCGCGGGCAACACGATCGCCTACGGCGCCACCGGCGGCGAGCTGTTCCTGCGCGGCCGGACCGGCGAGCGCTTCTGCGTCCGCAACTCCGGCGCCACGGTCGTCTCGGAAGGCGTGGGCGACCACGGCTGCGAGTACATGACCGGTGGCCGGGCCGTCGTCCTGGGCGAGACGGGCCGCAACTTCGCGGCCGGCATGTCCGGCGGCATCGCGTACGTTCTGGACCTCGACCCGGACAACGTCAACACCGGCATGGTCAACGTCGAGGCGCTCGACGCCGACGACATCACGTGGCTGCACGACGTCGTGCGCCGCCACCAGGAGGAGACCGGCTCCACCGTCGCGGAGAAGCTGCTCGGCGACTGGGGAACCACCCTCACCCGCTTCGGCAAGGTCATGCCGAGGGACTACAAGGCAGTGCTCGCCGCCAAGAACGCCGCCGAGCAGGCCGGACTCTCCGAGTCCGAGACCACCGCGAAGATGATGGAGGCGGCTAATGGCTGACCCCAAGGGCTTCCTCACCACGCCCCGCCAGCTGTGCGACCGGCGTCCCGTCGAGGAGCGCAAGCAGGACTGGAACGAGGTCTACGTTCCCGGCGGGCTGCTGCCGATCATCAGCAAGCAGGCCGGCCGCTGCATGGACTGCGGCATCCCGTTCTGCCACAACGGCTGTCCGCTGGGGAATCTCATCCCCGAGTGGAACGACTACGCCTACCGCGAGGACTGGACCGCGGCCAGCGAGCGGCTGCACGCGACCAACAACTTCCCGGAGTTCACCGGCCGGCTGTGCCCCGCTCCCTGCGAGTCCGCCTGCGTCCTGGGCATCAACCAGGACGCGGTGACCATCAAGAACGTCGAAGTCACCATCATCGACAAGGCGTGGGACAGCGGCGATGTGACCCCGCAGCCCCCGGAGCGGCTGTCCGGCAAGACCGTCGCCGTCATCGGCTCGGGCCCGGCCGGTCTGGCCGCCGCCCAACAGCTGACCCGCGCCGGGCACACGGTGGCGGTGTACGAGCGCGCCGACCGCATCGGCGGCCTGCTGCGCTACGGCATCCCCGAGTTCAAGATGGAAAAGCGCCACATCAACCGCCGTATCGAGCAGATGCGCGCCGAGGGCACCAAGTTCCGTACCGGTGTCCAGATCGGCACGGACCTGCTGGGTGACAAGCTCAAGAAGCGCTATGACGCGGTCGTCATCGCGGCCGGCGCCACCCAGGCCCGCGATCTGCCGGTTCCCGGCCGTGAGCTCGGCGGCATCCACCAGGCGATGGAGTACCTGCCGCTCGCCAACAAGGTGCAGGAGGGCGACTTTGTCGCCCCTCCGATCACCGCCGCGGGCAAGCACGTGGTCGTCATCGGCGGCGGCGACACCGGCGCGGACTGCGTCGGCACCGCCCACCGCCAGGGCGCGGCCTCGGTCACCCAGCTGGAGATCATGCCGCGGCCGACCGAGGACCGCCCGGACAACCAGCCCTGGCCCACGATGCCGATGACCTACAAGGTCACCTCCGCGCACGAGGAGGGCGGCGAGCGGGTCTACGCCGTCAACACCGTGAAGTTCGAGGGTGATGAGGACGGCAACGTCCAGGCGCTGCACCTGATCGAGGTGACGTTCCAGGACGGGAAGTTCGTGCCGCAGCCGGGCACCGAGCGTTCCATCCCCGCCCAGCTCGTCACCCTGGCCATGGGCTTCACCGGCACCGACCAGAAGAACGGCCTGATCGACCAGCTCGGCCTGGAACTGGACGCGCGCGGCAACATCGCCCGCGACCAGGACTACGCGACCAACGTCGGCGGCGTGTTCGTCGCCGGTGACGCGGGCCGCGGCCAGTCGCTCATCGTCTGGGCCATCGCCGAGGGCCGGTCCGCCGCCAGCGCGGTGGACAGCTTCCTCACCGGCGCCAGCACCCTGCCGGCCCCGATCAGGCCGACGGACCGGCCGGTCACCGTCTGACCCGCGGCTCCGGCCGCCCCAGCTGTCCCGCACAACGCCGTGCGGAACATGGACGCGGCGTCTGTCCCACCCCGACCAAGGGGGGCAGGCGCCGCGTACCTCTGTCCGGAGCCGGTCAAGACGGTGACGCCCGTGATGCCGGGGATCAGGTATCGCACTCCAGGACCGTCCGGCACAGCGTGCAGCGGGCGGTGAGACGGCCGCGCACCGGGACACGGATGCGCTGATGACACGTGGGGCACGGGAACGAGACCCGCCGCGGATTCGTCGCCTCGAAGGAGTACCCGCCCAGCGGTGACGCGCTCAGCGAGGTGCCCGCCCGCCGGTCCCTGGCATAGCGCCGCCGGGCCGCCCAGCCGGCGGCGAGCAGCGGCGGCTGCCGCTGCTCCTGCTCGGCGAGGACCAGACCCGCCCGGTAGGCGTCGCGCGCCAGCGGGCTGGTGAACCACGGCTCCATGTCGTCACCGAAGACCAGTGCGCGCTTCGCGAGCACATAGCCGTACTCCTCCGGCGTGAGATAGCCGAGCTTGTACGCGGACATCATCAGCCGGTCCTCGCGGATCGCCGGCTCCTCGCGGTACGAGTCCAGCAGCAGCCAGCCCGCACCGAGGAACGTGGTCGCGGTGTCGGTCAGGATCTCGTTGTCCCGGGTGCCGGGCAGCTCCAGGCCGAGCCGGTGCAGATAGACGTGCATCACCTCATGGGCCAGCGCCGCGCCCACATCCCGCCGGTCCGTCTTGAACCGCGAATGCAGCTCGACGAAGTACTCGGGACCCGCCGCGAGTTCGACGCTGCCCGCATGCACCATGTCGCGGAACCCCACCACCATCCGGGCGTCCGGCAGCCGGAAGTGCTGCAGCATGACGCGCGCCACGCGCTGCGCCCCCAGGTACGGATCCTCGTCCGGCGGGAACTCCACCGACTCCTTGAGCACACTCGCCGGGAACTGGCTCACCGTGTCGGCCGACAGCCGCTTGTACAGCGCGGTGAGTGAGGTCTGGATCGTGGCAAGGTGCGGAAACCCATGCTCGATCCCGGTCACCGGCACCTCCCCCCGCTGATCACGGTGTGACGTAGTGATTTTGACCTTACGCGTCGATCCACGCGGTTGTCGCCGTAGGCGGTGGCCCGTCACCGCCTGCCCAGGGGCGGCGCAGCAGGAGGACGGTACTTTCGGCCGATGGAGATCTGGCCGGAAGGGCGAGGTATGCCCGGTATGCGGATCCTAATGTTCCGGTATGCCCGCCAAGATCCGTGTCATCGCCGCTTCCGCCGTCATCGTCATGGCCGCCGCCCTCGCCGCGCTCGCGGTCCCGGCGGTCTCGGCCTTCGCCGCGCATGCCGACGGCGGCGGCACGATCGGCGCCACCGTGCTGCTCGTGGGTGTGGCCGCGCACGGCGTACGGTCCGCCCTGCGGTTGCGAGGGCCGGTGACCCCCGCTCCCATGGAACAACACACGGATCACCGCACGGATCACCGCACGGATCACCGCGGGCGCGGCACAGCGGCACCCGGCGAGCGGCACACGTCGAGGGGAACGCATGGCGATCAGCGTGGTCATCGCCGATGACCAGGACGTGGTCAGGACCGGGTCCGGATGATCCTGGACAGCCAGCCGGACATCGACGTCGTCGCCGATGTCGTCGTCACGGGCATCGCCGTCCAGGCGCGCGCCGCCCGCTACACCGGCGTATCGCTGGCAGATCCTGGCGACGCTGTCACTCGACGCCTGACATCCGCGGGCCCGCACCCGTACCCGTACTCCACACCTGTCCCGTGCCACCGCCCGGCGCATGAGTCCGGGCGCATGAGTCCCGGCGCACGAGTGCCGGCGCAGGAGTCCAACAGCGGCGCACCTTTGTCCATGGGCGCGACGGTCACTACCGGCGCAAGGTGTAGGGCGTCCGACCCCGTCAGCACCAGCACAGCCAGCAGCGCAGCGATGCCTTGGCAATGCCGTAGTGAGGAGTGCGATGTCCGCCCCCGACACCAGCATGGAAGCCGGTCCCAGCCGCCGCGCGGTGGTGCTCTCCACCGCCGCCGCCGGAATCGCCGCGGCGCTAGCCCCCGGACAGGGCAGCGCCGCCGCCGCGACCGCGGGCGAAGCGGTGATCCGCTCGGCGCACCTGGACGTACGCGTCCACACCGCCTTCCCCGGCGTCGTCTCGTACACCGACCGCGGCACCGGCGCCGTGATCCACGGCCAAGCCACCGCCGCCGGCACCCTGCTCATCGACGGCGCCGCCCATACCCCGATCGTCACCAGCACAGTGCGCGCCGACCGGATCGCGTACACCCTCGCCTTCGACGGCGGAACGCGCATCGAGGCGCAGATCACCGTCGACGGCTGGACCGCCGAATTCCGGGTGACGGCCATCGCCGACACCGCGAGCCTGCGCGTGGGCACCCTGCAGATCCCCGGGCTGCGGCTGCTGAGCGTACGCAGCGACCAGCCCGGCGCCACGCTGCTCGCCGCGAAGGTGCAGCTCGACAAGGCCGCCAGCGGCGACACCCTCGTCCGGGTCACCCCGGCCACCCCGACCGAGGCCGCGGCGGCCGGCTGCGCCTACGCGGTCGTCGCCACCGACGCGCTCGCCGCCGCGATCGAGAGCAACACCGTCTACGACAAGCCGGTCGGTGCGGCAGGCACGACCTGGGAGAACGGCCGCTTCTGGCGGCAGACCCTGGCCGGCGACGGCTGGGTGGAGTCCGGGCTCGCGCCCGGCCAGTGGACCCACCGGGCCGCCACCGCAGAGGCCGGCGGCGCCAACGATGACGCCGAGCCGCTGCCGTACGCCAAGGTCATCGTCACCCGGGACCGCAACGGCGACGGCAGGACCGACTGGCAGGACGCGGCGATCGCGCTGCGGGACATCGCCGTCACCCCGCTCGGCGCCGACACCCAGCACCTGCGGGTCGTCCCCCACATCCCGTTCAACTTCGCCAGCCAGGCCACCAACCCGTTCCTCGCCACCCTCGACAACGTCAAGCGGATCTCGCTGGCCACCGACGGCCTGCGGCAGTTCACCCTCCTCAAGGGCTACCAGTCCGAGGGCCACGACTCCGCGCACCCCGACTACGGCGGCAACTACAACCAGCGCGCGGGCGGCCTCGCCGACCTCAACACCCTGGTCGCCCGCGGCGCCAGGTGGAACAGCGACTTCGCCGTCCACGTCAACGCCACTGAGTCCTACCCCGTGGCCCACGCCTTCTCCGAGAAGCTCGTCGACAAGACGAACCAGCAGTGGGACTGGCTCGACCAGTCCTACCGCATCGACGCCCGCCGCGACCTCGTCAGCGGCGACATCGCCGCCCGCTTCCAGCAACTGCGCGACGAGACCGACCCCGCGCTCAACACCCTCTACATCGACGTGTTCCGGGAATCGGGCTGGACTTCCGACCGCCTCCAGCGCCATCTGCGCGCCCAGGGCTGGAACGTCACCAGCGAATGGGGCCACGGACTGGAGCGCTCCTCCCTGTGGTCGCACTGGGCGAACGAGACCGACTACGGCCCCGACACCTCGCGCGGCATCAACTCCCAGCTCATCCGCATGGTCCGGCACCACGAGAAGGACGTCTTCGCCGACAAGTGGCCGCTGCTGGGCACCGCCAAGCTCGGCACCTTCGAGGGCTGGGTCGGCAAGACCGACTGGAACGCCTTCTACCGCACCATCTGGACCGAGAACCTGCCCGCCAAGTACCTGCAGGCGTACCCGGTCAGGACCTGGACCGACCACGAGATCACCTTCTTCGGACCCACCGGCACCTCCGTCGCCGACACCGACGGCACCAAGACCATCACCACCGACGGCCGGACCGTCTACCGGGGCGGCAGCTACCTCCTGCCCTGGGAGCCCCGGCAGGCCAAGAACCCGCCGAAGCTCTACCACTACAACCCGGCGGGCGGCGCCGGCACCTGGCGGCTGCCGGCCGGCTGGGCGGCAGCGCGCACCGTCAGCCTCTACCGCCTCACCGACCAGGGCCGCCGCTTCGAACGCGAACTGCCGGTGCGCGACGGCGCGATCACCGTGACCGCCGACGCCGGGCAGCCCTACGTCGTCCACCGCGACCGCGCGCCCCGCCAGACCGCACCCGGCTGGGGCGAGGGCACCCCGCTCCACGACCCCGGCTTCCACTCCGGCCGGCTCGACGACTGGCACGTCAACGGGCCGGCCGGCGTCGTCCGCAACCCGATCGGCGACTACGAACTCGTCATCGGCCCCGGGGCCGCCGCGTCCGTCGGCCAGCGCCTCACCCGCCTGCGGCCCGGCAGCTACGCGGCATCCGTCCAGGTCGAGGTCGGCGCCACGGCGGGGGAGCGGCGCAGAGCCGCCCTGGAGGTCCGCACCGCTGACGGCGTCACCGCCGCCAACTGGACCGACGTCTCCACCGCGGGCAACTATGTCGCCGCCGACCGCAAGCACGGATCGCGCATGCAGCGGATGTTCACCTGGTTCACCGTCCCCGAGGGCGGCGGCCCGGTCACCCTCACCCTGCGCGCCGACGCCGGACAGCCCCGCGTCACCTTCGACAACGTCCGCGTCGTCGCCGCCGTCCCCACCCGCAAGCCCGGCGCCCTCGCCCACGAGGACTTCGAGAACGTCCCCCAGGGCTGGGGCGTCTTCGTCAAGGGCGACGCCGGCGACGTCACCGACCCGCGCACCCACATCGCGCAGCGGCACGCCCAGTTCACCCAGGCCGGCTGGAACGGCAAGGCCATCGACGATGTCATCGACGGCACCCAGTCGCTCAAGTCCCGCGGCGAGAACGACGGACTGATCTACCGGACCGTCCAGCACACCGTCCGCTTCACGCCCGGCCGCCGCTACCGCGTCGCGTTCCGCTACGAGAACGAGACGGCCGGCCAGTACGCCTGGATCACCGCCACCGACCGCCCCGGCACCACGGAACTGTCCCGTACGGTCCTGCCCGCCGCCGCGCAGCCCGCCGTCCACAGCTATGAATTCACCGCACCCGCCGACGGCGGCACCTGGGTGGGGCTGCGCAAGGCCGGGGACAGCGGCACCGCGGAGTTCGCCCTCGACACCTTCACCGTCACCGACCTCGGCCCCGGCACCGCCCCCGCTTCCGCCCCCGCTTCCGCCCCCGCGGCGGACAAGGTGTAGGGCCCTGAACCGCCAGGGGGCCGGGACCACGCCCCAGGCCCCCTGGCCAGCACCGCGCTCCATGAGCAAAGATCAGTCCTCGATGTTCCATACATGGATGCGCTACTTCTCACCGAACCCGGTCCACCACCGGCTCGGCCTGGTATGCCTCGGCGTCGGCATGCAGCACGGAGCGCTGCCCACGGTC
The DNA here is from genome assembly GCF_030063355.1 of Streptomyces sp. PH10-H1. Taxonomy (GTDB): domain Bacteria; phylum Actinomycetota; class Actinomycetes; order Streptomycetales; family Streptomycetaceae; genus Actinacidiphila. Next base: position 26,842 of record NZ_JASISZ010000042.1, on the reverse strand, counting down.
GGGCCGCGCACCATCGACCACCACGTCGCCGTCGTCATCAGCGCCGGCACCGGCTGGTTCCGGCACCGCGGCGGCGACGCAGTGGAAATTACCGCGCCCACCCTGCTGTGGCTCACCCCCGACGCCGAACACCACTACGCGCCCCACGCCGGCAGCGGCTGGGACGAGAGCTTCGTCGACTTCACAGGACCCGCCACCGCCACCTACACCGAACTCGGCTACATCGAGCCCGACCGGCCCATCGTCCCCCTCAGCGACACCACAGGACCGCGCGCCGTCATCGCCCGCATAGCCCGCGCGGCCCGGCCGGGAAACCCGCTCCTCGAAGTCGAGAGCTCCGCCGCCGTCCATGAACTCCTCGTCGCCCTGCGCCGCGCCCGCGCCGACACCACCTGCGACGGCGACCGCGTACTCGACGCCCTCGCCCGCGACGCGTTCCTCCCGCTGACCATCGCCGAACACGCCACCCGGCACGGTATGACCCTCGCCGAACTGCGGGCCGCCGTACGCCGCAGCGCCGACTGCAGCCCCAAGGACTATCTGCTCGGCATCCGCCTCGGCCGCGCCAAGGAACTCCTCGCCGCCACCGACCTGCCGGTCGCCGCCGTCGCCCGCCGCGTCGGCTACGAGGACCCCGCCTACTTCAGCCGGCTCTTCACCCGCCGCGTCGGCGCCGCCCCCGTACGCTTCCGCGAACAGCAGTACCGCACCGTCCCCGGCGGCTGGTCCACCGACCACCTGGACCCCCGGAAGATCACCCGGCCCGCGGCAGATCACCCGGGGCCGTGACCTGCGGGCACTTCGTACGGCAGCATGTGCGGCATGCCAGCTCTGACTCGCGCCGAGGCCGAGACCCGCGCCCGCCTGATCCAAGTCCACCATTACGCGATCGACCTGGACCTCACCCGCGGCGACGAGACCTTCGGCTCCACCGTCGTGATCCGCTTCACCGCGCTGGAGGACGGCGTAGGGACGTTCGCCGAGCTCAAGCCCTCCACCGTGCACCGCGTCGTACTCGACGGCCGGGAACTCGACCCGGCCGCGCTGGACGACAACCGGCTGCCGCTGCCCGACCTGGCGGCCGGCGCCCACGAGCTGCGCGTCGAGGCCGACATGCCCTACTCGCGCACCGGCGAAGGCATGCACCGCTTCACCGACCCCGCCGACGGCGAGACCTACCTCTACACCCAGCTGTTCCTCGACGACTTCCAGCGCGTCGCCGCCGTCTTCGACCAGCCCGACCTCAAGGCCGTCTTCGACGTCACCGTCACCGCGCCCCCCGCATGGACCGTCCTCGGCAACGGCATCGCCGAACGCGTCGCCGGCCAGGGCCGCTGGAAGATCGCCCGCACCCCGCCCATCAGCACTTACCTCCTCGCGGTCGCCGCCGGCCCCTGGCACTCACTGCGCACCGAACACGCCGGCCTGCCCTTCGGCCTGCACTGCCGCCGCTCGCTGGCCCGCCACCTCGACCACGACGCCCGCGAACTCCTCGACATCACCCGCCGCTGCTTCGACCGCTTCCACGAACTCTTCGAGGAGCCCTACCCCTTCGACTCCTACGACCAGGCGTTCGTCCCCGAATTCAACGCCGGCGCCATGGAGAACCCCGGGCTCGTCACCTTCAGCGAGGAATTCGTCCACCGCTCCGCCGTCACCCACACCGAACGCCAGTACCGCGCCGTCGTCATCGCCCACGAGATGGCCCACATGTGGTTCGGCAACCTCGTCACACTGCGGTGGTGGGACGACATCTGGCTCAACGAGTCCTTCGCCGAGTACCTCGGCTACCAGGTGCTCTCCGAAGCCACCGGCTTCACCACCACCTGGACCGACTTCGCCATCGCCCGCAAAGTCTTCGGCTACGACGCCGACCAGCGCCCCTCCACCCACCCCGTCGCCCCCGAGGCCGTCCCCGACACCGCCTCCGCGCTCCTCAACTTCGACGGGATCTCCTACGCGAAGGGCGCCTCCGCGCTCCGGCAGCTCGTCGCCTGGCTCGGCACCAAGAACTTCCTCGCGGGCGTCAACGACCACATAGCGCGCCACTGCTACGGCAACGCCACCCTCGACGACTTCATCGCCTCCCTCGCCCGCGCCACCGACCGCGACGTCCACGCCTGGGCCGCACAGTGGCTGCGCACCACCGGCGTCGACACCCTCCAGCCGCACTTCGAGAACCCCGCCGCGCCCGTCATCGTGCGCACCGGCAGCCGCCCGCACCACATCGCCGTCGGCCTGTACGACCGCGCCGTGACCGACCCCGGCCGGCTCGTGCTGCGCGAACGCCTCGAAGCCGACCTCGCCGCCGCCCCCGTCCCGCTCCTGCCCGAAGGCCGCACCGTCCGCCCCGACCTGGTCCTCCTCAACGACGGCGACCTCAGCTACACCAAGATCCGCTTCGACGACCAGTCGTGGACCACCATCACCGAATCCCTCAGCGGCCTGCCCGACCCGCTCTCCCGCGCCGTCGTCTGGAACGCCGCCCGCGACCTGGTGCGCGACGGAGAACTCCCGCCCGCCGACTACCTCGCCCTCGTCCAGCGGCACCTCCCCGCCGAAACCGACCCCGCCATCGCCCAGGGCGTCCTCACCTTCACCCGCGAGCAGCTCATCGACCGCTACCGTGACCCCGCCCGCCGCACCGCCGACCTCACTCTCCTCGCCGGCGTCTGCCGCGCCCTGCTGAGCGGCACCGACACCGGCCCCCACCTCAGCGCCGCCCGCACCCTCATCGACAGCGCCGTCACCGAGCACGACACCAGGACGCTGCGCGGCTGGCTCACCGACGGCCGGATCGCCGAAGGACCCGCCCTCGATCCCGAGCTGCGCTGGCGGCTCCTGCTCCGCCTCACCGTCCTCGGCGCCGCCACCCCCGGCGACATCGCCGACGAACTCCTTCTCGACCCCAGCGCCAACGGCCAGGAAGGCGCCGCCCGCTGCCGCGCCGCACTCCCCGACCCCGAGGCCAAAAAGGCCGCCTGGACCCGGATGTTCGAAGACGACACCCTCTCCGCCTACCTCTTCACCGCCATTGCCCAGGGCTTCTGGCAGCCGGAACAGCACGACCTCCTCGACCCCTACGTGCCCCGCTACTTCCCCGCCGCCACCGCCCTCGCCGCCCGCCGCGGACCCGCCCTCGCCGTGGCCGCCGGCCGCTACGCCTTCCCCACCACGGCCACCGACACCGCCACCCTGCGCCTCGGCGGGGAATGCCTCCGCAACGCGGACCCCGCCCCGGCACTGCGCCGCAGGCTCGCCGACCAACTCCACGACCTCCAAAGGGCGTTGAAGATCCAGGCGACATTCCCCACCCCCGCCGCCGCGAACACCCGCCCCGCAGAAGGAGCCGGCACCGCCTGACCGACCACCCCCGACCGGCCGGAATCCCATCCTCCGCACCGGCCCCGCAATACCCCTGACCGGTGGCTCTCGTTGAGCACACCGGGCGTATGCGCACGCCCGACAGGCTGCGACCGCGAAGGGCCACCCCATGCCACCCCACCTCGCCGGAGGCATCACCGGACCCGACCACCTGCGTCCCCTCCTCGACACCGTGCTCCGCGCACTCACCGACGGCGCGACGGCCCGGGGCGGCCCCCTCCCGGCGGGCGGCCCCGGCACCGTCGCCCAGCACATGCACGACGCGTGCACCCCCGTCATCCCCCGCACCGGAACCGGCGAAGAACACGCCCTGCGCACCCTCGTCCAAGCCCTCGCCGCAGGAGCCGCCGACCCCGCGGAACCACACTGCGCAGCCCACCTGCACTGCCCGCCACTCGCCGTCGCCGTCGCCGCCGACCTCGCCGCGAGCGCGCTCAACCCCTCACTCGACTCCTGGGACCAGGCCCCCGCCGCCACCGCCCTCGAAGCCGAGACCACCGCAGCGCTCGCCGCACTCGTCTACCCCGGCCACCCCGCGCCCGACGCCCTCATCACCACCGGCGGCACCGAGTCCAACCAGCTCGCCCTGCTCCTGGCCCGCGAACGCCACCCCGCCGGCCCCCCACTACAGGTGATGTGCGGAGCCAACGCCCACCACAGCATCCAACGCGCCACCTGGCTCCTGGGCCTGCCGCCGGCCATCGTCCTCCCCACCCCCGCCGGCACCCTCGACCCCAACACCCTCCACACCGCCCTCAGCCGGCTCCAGGACAACAGCCCCGTACTCGTCGTCGCCACCGCCGGCACCACCGACACCGGCGCCATCGACCCCCTCCCCGAAACCGCCCGGATCACGGCGGCCCACCGCGCCGAACTCCACATCGACGCCGCCTACGGCGGACCCCTGCTGTTCAGCGACCGCGAGGCACACCGCCTGGACGGACTGACATCCGCCGCCTCCGTCACCCTCGACCTGCACAAACTCGGCTGGCAGCCCGTCGCCGCCGGACTCCTCGCCGTACCCGACACCACCGCACTACGGCCCCTGAGCCACCAGGCCGACTACCTCAACGCCGCCGACGACACCGAAGCCGGCCTCCCCGACCTCCTCGGCCGCTCCCTGCGCACCACCCGCCGCCCCGACGTACTCAAAATCGCCGTCACCCTCCGCGCACTCGGCCGCGACGGACTCGGCGCCCTCATCAACACCGTCTGCGACCAGGCCCACCACCTCGCCGACCTCATCGACGCCCACCCCGGCCTCACCCTGTGGGCCCGCCCACAGATCAGCACCGTCCTGTTCCGCCCCACCCACGCCGATGACACCCACATCGCCGCCATCCGCCGACGCCTCCTGCACACCGGCCACGCCGTACTCGGCCGCGCCCACGCCGACGGCCGGCTCTGGCTCAAAGCGACCCTGCTCAACCCGAACACCCGGCCCGCCGACCTCACAGCGCTCCTGCACCTCACCACGGAAGGCACCACGGCCCGATGACAACAGCGCCCACCACCCCCGCCACCACCAGCGAACCCGCCACTCCCGAAGAACCCCTCGACCTGCTCGGCATCGGCATCGGGCCCTTCAACCTCTCCCTCGCCGCCCTCGCCGACGGCATCCCCCACCTCACCGCCGCCTTCTACGACCAGCGCCCCTCCTTCCAATGGCACCCCGGCCTCCTCATCGACGGCGCCACCCTCCAAGTCCCCTTCCTCGCCGACCTCGTCACCCTCGCCGACCCCACCAGCCGCTGGTCCTTCCTCTCCTACCTCAAAACCCGCGACCGCCTCTTCCCCTTCTACTTCGCCGAGCGATTCCACATCCACCGCGCCGAATACGACGCCTACTGCCGCTGGGTCGCCGACACCCTCACCACCACCCACTTCGGCCAGCAGGTCGACACCATCCGCTGGAACCCCGGCCGCGCCCTCTTCGAAATCGACCACACCCACCTCGACCGCAACGGCGAAGCCGAAGCCCTCGGCCGCACCCACGCCCGCAACCTCGTCATCGGCACCGGCACCGCACCCCACATCCCCGAGCCCCTGCGGCTCCTCGCCGAAGCACCCACCGTCCCCGTCATCCACTCCAGCGCATACGTCAACCAGCGCACCCGACTCCTCGCCGCCGACCACATCACCGTCGTCGGATCAGGACAGTCCGGCGCCGAAGTCTTCCTCGACCTGCTGCGCGTCCGCCCCGCCGGCCGCGAACGCCTCACCTGGATCGCCCGCACCCCCGCGTTCGCCCCCATGGAATACAGCAAACTCGGCCTCGAACAATTCACCCCCGACTACACCCACTACTTCCACGGCCTCACCGAACCCGTACGCGACCAACTCGTCCCCCAGCAGTGGCAGCTCCACAAAGGCATCGACCACGACACCATCAACGCCATCCACGACGAGCTCTACCGCCGCACCCTCGACGGCGGCTGGCCCGACGCCACCCTCACCCCCGGAGTCACCGTCCGCACCGCGGGACGCCTCGGCACCAACGCCATCGAACTCCACCTCGAACACGAACAACAAGGCACCCGCAGCCGCCTCACGACGAACGCCGTCATCCTCGCCACCGGCTACCGCGAACGCCCCGTCGACCAGCTCCTCGCCCCCCTCCACCCCTACCTCCGCCGCGACACCGGCGGCCGGCTGCGCATCGACGCCGACCACCGGCTCGCCCTCGACCCGTCCATCAGCGGCGCCATCCACATCCAGAACGCCAACCTCCACACCCACGGCGTCGGCGCCCCCGACCTCGGACTCGTCGCCTGGCGCTCCGCCGTCATCCTCAACGCACTGACCGGCAAGGAGCCCTACCCCCTGCCGGCCAGAACCGCGTTCACCACATTCGGCCTCGACGGCGCCGCCGCCTCCAACGTGCCGACTAGAACAGCGGCACTCCGTCGCGGGTGAGCTTCCAGCTGTCACCGCCGAAGGCGGACGGATCGATCGAACCGTTCGCCTTCACCCACGCGATGATCGTGTTCCGGATCTCATCCGAATTCGCCCACACCGACGGCGTAGCCGCCACATGCGGGAAATTCCCGCCGCCGTTCGCCCGGTAGTTGTTCACCGCCAGCACGAACTTCGCCGCCGGATCCACCGCAGCACCCTGGAACGTCAGATTCGCGATCCGCGAACCCGCCGGCTTCGCGATGTCGATCTCGTACGACACCCCGCCGACCACGTCATAGTTGTAGTCCGGAGTGCTGTCCGCGTTCGTCAGCTTCGACACATCCACCACCGTGCCCGCCGCGGTCTGCGTGAAATACTTCGCCGAGAACTCCAGATAGTCCTTCACCTGCGCGCCCGTCAGCACCCGTGCGTCCAGCGTGTTCTCGTACACATACAGTCCCGCCACATCCCGCAGCGACACCTGACCCGCCGGAATCGCCGCCGTCCGCGAGAAGCACGCCGCCTGCGACAGCACCGGCAACGCCGCGTACTGCGTCCCCGCCAGCGCCGCCTTCACCGTCTGCATCTGCACCGCGTTGATGAAATCGATGATCGGCGTGTCCTTGTACGGGGCCTCCGCCGCCGACATCGCCGCCGTGCACGAGCCCACCACCTGGTTGACGTACGTCACGACCTTGTCGTGCTCCGCCTTCACCAGCTTCACCACATGCGGATCCTCCGCCACCGCGTTCGCGTTGCGGACCTCCGCCACCACCGACGTCACCGACCAGCGGCCCCGCGAGAACTCCAGCTCGATGTCGAAGACGCTCAGCCGCATCCCCCACATCAACGGCTCCGACAGCACCACGTTCTTACCCGACTCGGTGTTGACGACCGAGCGCGACGCCACCTCCTTGTGGGTGTGCCCCACCAGGATCGCGTCGATCCCCGGCACCTGCTCCGCCACCAGCGACGACGCGTTCTCCGGATACGGCAGGGCGTCACCGTAGGACGTACTCCCGTCCAGACCCGAGTGATCCGTACAGATCACCACATCGCAGCCCAGCGCCCGCAGCTTCGGCACATAGATCTTCGCCTGCTCCACCAGACCCGGGAACGCCATCTTCCCCTGCACATTGGCCTTGTCCCAGATCGCGATACCAGGATTCGTCAGCCCCAGGATCCCGACCTTGATGTCCCGCCCGCCATGCACCTTGATCCGCTTGATCGTGTACGGCGGGAACGCCGGCTTCAGCGTTTTGGCGTCCACCGCGTTCGCCGCCAGCAGCGGGAAATCGCACTGCTCCTGGAACTTCCGCAGCACCGGGATCCCGTAGTTGAACTCATGGTTGCCCAGCGCCGCCGCGTCGTACCGCATGTGGTTCATCGCCAGCGCCATCGGGTGCACCGGGGCGTGCTTGCCGCCCTTGCCGCTCTTGCCCGTGATCGGCTCCACCCGCGCGTAGTAGTACGACAGCTGGGTGCCCTGGATGATGTCACCCGCATCGATCAACAGGGTCCGGTCGCAGCCCTTCTCGGCACGCGCCTGCTCCACCAGCGTGGAGATCTTCGCCAAACCCACGTCGTTGTGCGTCCTGTCGTCGTACTCCGCGTTCGTGAAGTAGTCCCAGTTGAAGACATGGCCGTGCAGATCCGTCGTCCCCAGCACCCGCAGCGAGTGGGTCCTCGGACCGTGCCCGTGTCCCTCGCCCCGGTCGTGCGCCTCCGCCGGCGCGGCGCCGGCCACGGCGCCCGCGCCCGCGAGCGCGACCCCCGCACCCGTGGCGGCGGAACGGTTCAGGAAAGTCCTTCGATTGAGCGGCATGTCGGCTCCCGGTCCCCTTGTTCTCTGCGACGTTCTCTGCGACGTAACGCGCGTAGATTCTGGCGCAGCAACCCCACCCCGCGACACCCCCCGCACGTTTCCATCAGATGTCCCGCCGGAGAATCCCCCGCCTGCGACAGTGGGGCACATGACCGCAGAAACGGACAGGACCTACCCAACCCCCGCCGCCCCGCACGTCGGCGTCCGCGGCGAAGCCACCATCGAAGTCGAACCGGAACTCGCCCGCATCTCCGTAACCGTCAAAGCCCGCGGCGCCGACCGCCGCCACACCCTCGACGACCTCACCCGCCGCAACACCCAGGCCCTCGACCTCATCAAGGGATACGGCGACGCCATCGAGAATCTCGAAACCGGAACGTTCTACCTCGCCCCCGAACTGCGCGAACGAGGCCGCGACCGCGGGGAGAAGATCCGCGCCTACCACGGCACCGTCCGCATCGGCGCGACCCTCACCGACTTCACCGCCCTCGGCGAACTCACCACCCGCCTCGCCGACCTCGAACTCACCGCCGTCGACGGCCCCTGGTGGTCCCTGCGCCCCCAGTCACCCGCCTACCGGGAAGCCCGCCGGCAAGCCGTCCGCGACGCCCTCCAACGCGGCCGCGAATACGCCGAAGCCCTCGGCGCCACCCTCACCGCCCTCATCGAACTCGCCGACGAAGGCGTCCACCAGGCCACGCCCTACCCGAAACAAGGCTTCGCCGGAATGAGCACCCGCGCCGTCGCCGCCCCCGGAACGGCCGACATGGCCCCACAAGCCCTCGACCTCGAACCCGAACGCCAGAGCGTCTACGCACACGTCACCGCCCACTTCACCATGACCCCACCCGACCTCGGCTGACCCCGCCGCACCTCCACCGAGCCCACCTCACCTTCAACCAGCCCGCCCCGCCGCTCACATGAGCACATCGCTGCACACTTCGACACTTGTCAACAACCGTTAATCCACCCGTCGTTGGACAGTCGCCTCCACCCATCTGCCTACCCGTCGGTAGGTCATAGGCTCGAAACATGCGCCGAGCAAAAATTGTCTGCACCCTGGGCCCCGCCACCGACAGCTACGACCAGATCAAAGCACTCGTCGAAGCCGGAATGGACGTCGCCCGCTTCAACCTCAGCCACGGCTCCTACGCCGAACACGAGGACCGCTACCACCGCGTCCGCAAAGCCTCGGAAGAGACCGGGCGCAGCGTCGGTGTCCTCGCCGACCTTCAGGGCCCGAAGATCCGCCTCGGCCGCTTCACCGAAGGCCCCGTACTCCTTGAACGCGGCGACGAATTCACCATCACCATCGACGACGTCGAAGGCGACCGCCAGACCTGCGGCACCACCTACAAAGGACTCGCCGCAGACGTCGGCAAAGGCGAACGCATCCTCGTCGACGACGGCCGCGTCACCCTCGAAGTCACCGACGTCGACGGCCCCCGCGTCCACACCATCGTCATCGAAGGCGGCATGGTCTCCGACAACAAGGGACTCAACCTCCCCGGCGTTGCGGTCTCCGTCCCCGCCCTCTCAGAAAAAGACATCGCGGACCTCCGCTGGGCCCTGCGCATCGGCGCCGACATCATCGCCCTCTCCTTCGTCCGCAGCGCGGACGACGTCGTCGACGTCCACCGCATCATGAAGGAAGAGGGACGCCGCGTCCCCGTCATCGCCAAGATCGAAAAGCCGCAGGCCGTCGAGAACCTCGCAGAGATCGTCGACGCCTTCGACGGCATCATGGTCGCCCGCGGCGACCTCGGCGTCGAAATGCCCCTCGAAGCCGTACCCATGGTCCAGAAGCGCGCCATCAAACTCGCCAAGCGCAACGCCAAGCCGGTCATCGTCGCCACCCAGATGCTCGACTCCATGATCGACGCCTCCCGCCCCACCCGCGCCGAAGCCTCCGACGTCGCCAACGCCATCATGGACGGCACCGACGCCGTCATGCTCTCCGGCGAGACCAGCATCGGCAAACACCCCGTCGAAACCGTCAAGGTCATGGGCCGCATTGTCTGCGCCGCCGAGGAAGAAATCCTCTCCTCCGGCCTCCCCCCACTCACCGAACGCAACAAACCCCGCACCCAAGGCGGCGCCGTCGCCCGCGCGGCCGCCGAAATGGGCGACTTCCTCGGCGCCAAATACCTCGTCGCCTTCACTCAATCAGGCGACACCGTCCGCCGCCTCTCCCGCTACCGCTCCCCGATCCCCCTCCTCGCCTTCACCCCCGAACCCGCCACCCGCTCCCAGCTCAACCTCACCTGGGGCGTCGAAACCCTCCTCGGCCCCATGGTCCAGACGACCGACGAAATGGTCGACCAGGTCGACGAACGCCTGCTCCGCATCGGCCGCTGCAAGAAGGGCGACGTCGTCGTCATCACCGCCGGCTCCCCACCCGGCGTCCCCGGAACCACGAATTTGGTGCGCGTGCACCACATCGGCGAGGACGACTCGCCGCGATAGGCGGGGTGAGTCCGTCCGTATCACTTATTGGATTGCCTCGCAGCGGCGCATCGTCCTGCTTACGGTCTTCCGCAAGCAGCGGATGCGCGAGCAAGGAGAGGTGGAACGAGCCCGGCGGGCGATGGAGCGGTGCATCACCCAGGCGCATACGGCGGATAGTGAGGAGGAGCGGGCGTGAGCGAGAGGAAGTCGTGGAGCGTGAAACGGGCCGAGGTGATGGGACGACCCGGGGCCGGCGTGGCTTATGAGGCTGCCCGACTCCGCTTCGAACTCGGGGCCGCGGTGCGGGAGCGTCGGGAGGCGCTCGGAATCACACAGAAGCAGCTTGCCGAGGCCGCCGGGCTGCAGCAGCCCGCGGTGGCCCGATTTGAGGCAGGGGGCACGATGCCCACGATAATGATGCTGGAGCGCCTGGCGCAGGCTCTGGGGCTGCGGCTCAATGTGAAGCTGCAACCGCTCGATCACGCGAGCTGACCGCCCATTGCTGGACCATGGAACAGAAGGAAAAGTGCCCCGGGTCGGATTCGAACCGACACTGTATGGGTTTTGAATCCATTGCCTGCTGCCAGTTGGGCTACCGGGGCTCCTTCGAAACAGAGGGTAGCGTACTCCCTCCGTGCTCCAACCTTAGCGGAGCTAGGTAGGCTCGTGGGGCACTACCCCCGCCGTGAACGAGGAGTCCCGTTGAGTGCCGCCGAGCCCATAGACGAGCAGTCGCACGTACCTCCGATGACGACGCGTGTCGTGATCGCCGAGGATGAGGCGCTGATCCGGCTCGATCTCAAGGAGATGCTTGAGGAGGAGGGCTACTCCGTCGTCGGCGAGGCCGGTGACGGCGAGACCGCCGTCAGGCTGGCGGAGGAGCACCGGCCCGATCTGGTGATCCTCGATGTGAAGATGCCCATCCTGGACGGGATCTCGGCGGCCGAGCAGATCGCCAAGGAGAAGATCGCGCCGGTACTGATGCTGACCGCGTTCTCCCAGCGGGAACTGGTGGAGCGGGCGCGGGATGCCGGGGCGATGGCGTATCTCGTGAAGCCGTTCAGCAAGAGCGATCTGGTGCCTGCGATAGAGATGGCGGTGAGCCGGTTCCAGGAGCTGCGGGCGCTGGAGCTGGAGATCGCGGATCTGTCGTTGCGGCTGGAGACCAGGAAGCTGGTGGACCGGGCGAAGAGTGTGCTGCAGACGAAGTACGGGCTGTCGGAGCCGGCGGCGTTCCGGTGGATTCAGAAGACGTCGATGGACCGGCGGATGTCGATGCAGCAGGTGGCGCAGGCTGTGATCGACGAGGTTCCGGAGAAGTAGGAGACGTAGTCGCCGGACACGGCGAAGGGAAGGGCCCGCACCGTGCACGGTGCGGGCCCTTCGCGTTGGCGTCAGTCCTCGCCGAGGTACGCCTTCCGCACGGATTCGTCGTGCAGGAGGTTGGAGCCGGTTCCGGAGAGCACGATCTTGCCGATCTCCATGACGTGGCCCTGGTCGGCGAGGGAGAGCGCGGCCTGGGCGTTCTGTTCGACGAGCAGGATCGTGGTGCCCTGGGATTTGAGCTCGACGATGGTGTGCATGATCTTCTGCATCATGATCGGGGAGAGTCCCATGGAGGGCTCGTCGAGCATGAGCAGCTTGGGCTGGGACATGAGGGCCCGGCCCATGGCGAGCATCTGCTGTTCACCGCCGGAGAGGGTGCCCGCGGCCTGTTTCTGCCGTTCCCCGAGGATGGGGAAGAGGTCGTAGGCGCGCTGGATGTCCTTGGCGATGCCGGCGCTGTCCTTGCGGAGGTAGGCGCCGAGTTGCAGGTTCTGCTCGATGGTGAGGCGGGGGAAGATGTGCCGGCCTTCGGGGGAGTGTGCGAGTCCGAGGGCGACGATCTTGTGTGCGGGTACGCGGGCGAGGGGCTGCCCGTCGAAGGTGATGCGGCCGGCGAGCGGCTTGATGAGTCCGGACAGGGTCCGGAGTGTGGTGGTCTTGCCCGCGCCGTTGGTGCCGATGAGGGTGACGACCTGGCCGGCCTCGACGCTGAACGAGATGCCCTTGACGGCCTCGATCTTGCCGTAGGCGACGCGCAGGTCCTCGACTTCGAGAAGTGCGGTCATTGGTCGTCCTCCGTCGTGCTGGGTGTGGCGTTGGTGCTGACTGCTTCCGCGGCTTCGACTTCGGCGAGGGCTTCGTCCTCGGGGGCGCCTTCGAAGGGTTCGCCGAGGTAGGCGGCGATGACGCGGTCGTCACGCTGGACGACCGCGCTGGTGCCTTCGACGAGTTTCTCGCCCTGGACGAGGACGGTGACGCGGTCGCAGAGGTTGAAGATGAAGCGCATGTCGTGCTCGATGACGAGTACGGAGATGCCTTGGTCGCGGACGGCGAAGACGAGTTCCTCGGTGGCGCGGGTCTCTTGCGGGTTCATGCCTGCGGTGGGTTCGTCGAGGAGCAGCAGGCCGGGTTCGCTGGCGAGGGCGCGGGCGATTTCGAGTTTCCGCTGTTCGCCGTAGGGGAGGTTGCGCGCGAGGTGTTCGGCTTTGGCGGCGAGGCCGGTGAATTCGAGGAGTTCCATGGCGCGTTCGCGGGATTTCGCTTCGGCGCGGTGGTATCCGGGTCCGCGGATGATGGCGGAGAGGAGGCCTTCTTTGGTGCGGGTGTGCCGGCCGACGAGGACGTTCTCCAGGACGGTCATGTTGGGAAAGAGCCGGATGTTCTGGAAGGTGCGGGCGATGCCGGCTTTGGTGACGAGGTGGGGTTTGGGCGGTAGGACGTTGCCTTGGTATTTCACGGTGCCTTCGGTGGGCACGTAGAGACCGGTGAGGCAGTTGAAGAAGGTGGTTTTGCCGGCTCCGTTGGGGCCGATGAGGCCGACGATCTCGCCGGTGTTGACGGTGAGGTCGACGTTGCGTACGGCGGTGAGGCCGCCGAAGCGCATGATGACGCCGCTGGCTTCGAGGAGGGGGGTGCCGTTGGCGATGGTGGTTGTGGTCATGGTGTCTTTCACGCCCCTGCCTTGCTGGTGGCGGCAGTTCCGTCCAGGGCGTCGGGGAGGAGGAGGCCGCCGTCCTCGTGGAATTCGAGCTTCCGGCGGCGGTCGGCGATGATGCCTTCGGGCCGGAATCGCATGATGAGGATGAGGGCGATGCCGAAGGCGAAGAGCTCGTAGTTCTGCAGGAAGGCGAGCTTTTCGGGGATGAGGTAGAGCAGTGCGGCGCCGAGGAGGGGTCCGTTGACGGTGCCCATGCCGCCGAGGACGACTGCGGCGAGCAGGAACGCGGAGTTGGGTGGGGCGGCGCCGGCGAACTGGTATGGGGCGGGGGTGACGCTGTAGGTGACGTGGGCGCTGACGGTGCCGGCGAGGCCGGCGAGCGAGGCGCCGAGGGCGAAGGCGACGAGTTTGACGCGGAAGCCGTTGATGCCCATGGCGGTGGCGGCGGTCTCGTCCTCGCGGATGGCGACCCAGGCGCGTCCGATACGGGAGTCGGCGGCGCGGGTGAAGATCAGCACCACGAGGACCGTGATGAGGAGCATCAGGAAGAAGTAGTTGGCGAACCGGCCGAGTGTGAAGGACCCGATGGTGTGTGAGGCTCCGAGGTTGTAGCCGAAGAGCGACAGGTCGGGTATCTGGTTGATGCCGTTGGGGCCGTTGGTCACGTTGGGGCCGGAGGTGCCGTCCATGTTGTTGACGGCGATGCGGAAGATCTCTCCGAAGCCGAGGGTGACGATGGCGAGGTAGTCGCCGCGCAGCCGCAGGGTGGGTGCTCCGATGAGGACGCCGAAGACGAGTGAGGCGCCCATGCCGGTGAGGGCGGCGGCCCAGAACGGGAACTGGGCGCCGGAGAATACGGAGTATTCGGAGCCGGAGACGAGGGCTGCCGCGTAGGCGCCGACGCCGAGGAACGCGACGTATCCGAGGTCGAGGAGGCCGGTGAGGCCGACGACGATGTTGAGGCCCAGGGCGACGGTGCCGAAGATGAGGATGTTGACGCCGATGTTGGCGTAGTGGTCGTTGCTCTGGGTGAAGGGGAATGCCGCCGCGGCGAGGAAGCCCATGGTGGCGGCGAAGCCGCGGTTGGCGGCCGTGAGCTGGGAGAACTGGGTCGTCAGGCCGGCGAAGTAGAGTCCCGCGGCGCCGAAGCCGGCGAGGATCAGGAAGCCGACGAACAGCTCGCCGTATTCGGTGTCGATGCCGTAGCTGAAGAGTTCCAGGCCGATGGCAGCGGCGATGGTGATGATGATCCGCTGGATCCAGCCGGGGAGTTTCGCGGCGTCGGGGAGCGGACGGTCGGCGCTGCTGAGTCTCAGGGCGCGCATGGCCAGGTACGCGTAGCGTACGAAGGGGGCGCGGGCGAGGCCGCCTTCGGGTCGCTGGGCTTCCTCGGTGTTTCGGTCGAGGTGTAGTCCGAGGGCGCCGACGAGGGTGGTCAGTGCCGCGATTCCGGCGACGAAGCCGCCGGGTTCGAGGTTGGCGAGGCCGCCGAGTTCGTAGGCGATCGAGATCAGCGTGTACCAGGTGATCGCGAAGGCGCCGATGCCGAAGGTGAGTACGGCGTTGTTGGAGCGCGAGGGCGTGAGCCAGCGCAGTGCGGGGACGTTGTAGCCGGCGATGGCGAAGAGCAGGGTGAGTGCTCCGCCGACCAGGGTGAGGATCTGCAGGCCGCCGGGGTATCCGGTGACGCTGAGGTCGCCGGGGAAGTCCGGGGTCCAGGTCCAGGCCAGGAAGGTGGAGACGATCGTGAGCGCGGCTCCACCGGTGGTGAGGGCGCGGGCCACGGTGGTCGGCAGCGGGATGACCTGTGTGGTCTCGTGGGTGCGGAGTTCAGTCGTCATGTCGCTCACGCCCTGTCCGCTACGCGTTCGCCGAGTAGGCCCTGTGGTCGTAGTAGCAGGACCAGGATGAGGAGCACGAAGGCCCAGACGGCGGACCAGCCCTGTCCGCCGAGTTGCTGCATGCCGGGGATGTTGGCGATGTACGCGGTGGCGAGGGCTTCGGCGATGCCGAGGACGAGGCCGCCGAGCATGGCGCCGTAGATGTTGCCGATGCCGCCGAGTACGGCGGCGGTGAAGGCTTTGAGGCCAGCTTGGAAGCCCATGCTGTAGTCGACGGAACCGTACTTGAGACCGTAGGAGACTCCGGCGACGGCGGCGAAGAGGCCGCCGATGGCGAAGGCGATCACGATGATGCGGTTGGTGTCGATACCCATGAGCTGGGCGGTGTCCGGGTCCTGCGAGGTGGCCTGCATGGCGCGGCCGGTGCGGGAGGTGCGGACGAAGGCGGCGAGGGCGGCCATGCACACGGGGGCGGCGATGATGAGGAAGACGTCGCCGCTCTGGATGCTGATGGAGCCGAGGTGGTACGGGCCGCCGGGGAGTTGCGGGAAGACGCGCGCGCTCGTGGCGTTGGGGTACCAGTTGAAGACGGCTTGCTGGAGTGCGAGGGAGAGGCCGATCGCGGTGATGAGGGGGGCCAGGCGGGGGCCGCCGCGCAGCGGTCGGTAGGCGAAGCGCTCGGCGCCGACGGCGATGAGGACGGCGACGATGGCGCCGCCTATGAGCATGAGGGGCAGCGCGATCCACATGGAGGTGTGGTCGGGCAGGTTGAGGTAGACAGTGAGGGCGCCGAAGCCGCCCGTCATGAAGATCTCGCCGTGGGCGAAGTTGATGAGCTGGACGATGCCGTACACCATCGTGTAGCCGATGGCGATGAGCCCGTACATCGAGCCGAGGAACAGCCCGTTGGCCAGCTGTTGCGGCAGGGTGTGCACCGCATGGCCTCCATGTCGCTGAGGGAGCAAGGGGTGGGAGAAGCTGCGGGCCGCGCGGTCGGGGTGACCTTCCGCGCGGCCCGGGTCACTGTGCTGCGGGTGGGGTCAGCCGGTGTAGGTGCCGCTCTTCACTGCGACCCACTTGCCACCCTTGACCTGGTAGACGGTGAGCTGCTTGTTGGTGGTGTCACCGTACTCGTCGAAGGAGACGTGGCCGGCGATGCCCGCGAAGTCGCTCTTCTGGACGGCGTCGACGATCTTGGCGCGCGCGTCGGTGGCGGCGGGGAGCTTGCCGCTATTGGCGTCCATGACGGTCTTCACGGCCTTGATGATGGCGGTGGCGGCGTCGTAGGAGTAGCCGCCGTAGGTGCCGTAGTCGCCCTGGTAGCCCTTGGCCTTGTATGTGGCGATGAAGTTCTGGGCGGCGGGGAGGGTGGTGACGGGGACACCGACGGAGGTGGCGTAGTCGCCTTCCGAGGCGCTGCCGGCGACCTTGATGTAGGTGTCGGAGAAGATGCCGTCGCCGCCCATCAGCGGGATGTTGGCGCCGGTGGCCTTGAGCTGCTTGGAGACCAGCTCGGCTTCGTCGTACTGGCCGCCGTAGTAGACGAGGTCGGCGCCGGAGTTCTTGATCTTGGTGACGAGGGTGGAGAAGTCCTTGTCGCCGGTGCTCACGTGGTCCTCGCCGGCGATGGCGCCGCCGAGCTTGGTGAAGTGCTCCTTGAACAGGCCGGCGAGACCCGCGCCGTAGGCCTGCTTGTCGTCGACGACGTAGACCTTCTTCTTGCCGGTGTCCTTGAATGCGTAGTCCGCCGCGAAGCCGCCCTGGATGGCGTCGGTGGTGGCGGTACGGAAGTAGGTCGTGAAGGGGCGCTTCTTGGTGCCGGTGGACCACCCCTTGCCCTGCGTCAGGTCGACGGCGGTGTTCGAGGGGGAGATCTCGACCATGTTGGCGGTGGCGAAGACCTGCTGCATCGATCGGGCGACACCGGAGTTCAGCGGGCCGACGGCGGCGTAGATGCTGGTGTCGCCGGTGATGGCGGTGGCGTTCTGCTGGCCGCTGGCCGGCAGCGCCTTGTCATCGAAGGCTTTGATGCTGAAGTGGACACCGGGAACGGTGTTGTTCTTGTTGGCATCGTCCACCGCGATCTGCACGCCGTACTGGATGCCGAGGCCCGTGGCTGAGTTCTGGCCGGTGAGCGGGGCATCCACGCCGATGACGACGTTGGTGGTCGGGGCGCTGCTGTTGTTGCCACCCTTGTTGTCGCTGCGGGAGCCGCAGGCGGTGAGGGTGAGGGCCCCAGTGGTGAGCACGGAGGTCAGTATCAGCAAGGAACGGTGTCGCACGATCAGTCCTTTCCCCTGGCGCGGCCGTCTCTGGTGAGAGGCCGAGTCGTGCGCGTGAACCCGAACTGACATATCCGGTGGCGCGGTGACTGGCCGTGACTCTAGGCGTGTGCGGGCAGGTCGGGCAGATGTGCGGGAAGAGTGTGACTGTCTTGTTATGCCCGACGGAAACTCTTGAGCTTCCGTTGAGGTCGGCTGAGGGGTTTGGGCGCTTTGTGGCCGCGTCCGCATGCTGAGAACCCGCACTTCCGCCATGGGATGGAGGAGCTGGTGGCAGCGGTTTGCCGGCAGGCCTCGTGCAGGAATGCGGAGAGATCGCGTGGACAGGCGCCGCCGAAGATGAAGCTTTGATTCTGTATTGCGCGCGCGTTACGTAGCGTTACGTCGAGGAAGGGCAGGTCGGCGTCGAGCGGCAGCCCGGCGCATTTATGCACGATCATCTTTATCGTGATGTGACGGGTTGTTCCCGGGTTGACCGTGAATGGTGCGGAGGGGTCGATTTCGGCGGTGAGCCCCTCGAAAGACGGAGTGACGCGGAGAATGGTCAGCGGAGTTCCGTTCCGTACGGTCACGTTGAAGCCGAATACCCCGGACCCGGCGAGCGCCCCGGATGCCGACTGGCCTGTCGCGTAGGCGATATACGTGGACTGGGCGGGCCACGGGCCGGGGTCCGGTAGAGGTTCCGCGGTGCGCATCGCGTGGCCGAGGCCGATGACCGCGGCGGCGGCGAGGGCCGCGATGGCGGCCTTGGCCGTACGGCGTCCCCGGGTGGTCAGCCCGTCCCAATACCCGGCCGGCGGGCGGGAGTCGGCGGTGAGGTATTCGCGGACGGACAGCGTGCCGCGGGCCGGAACGGGGCCGGAATCCGCGCCGGGTCCGGCGGGACCCGTGACCGGGTCCTCGACCGGGCCTTCGACCGGACCGATGCCGCTCATTGCGGCCGGACTCCTGTGTGGTCAGGGGATTGAGGCTGACTGTGCATGCGTTGGGGGCATTTTCCGGCGCCCTGACGTCTGATCAGCGCGCTGGCCGCGCCGGCGCCGTGGCGGGTGCGTTCGGTGGAGGCGGCCCTGACCGGGTCGCGGACGATGGTGTTCTCGCCGTCGGCGAGCCCGATCTCCTGATGGTCCGGACCGGTGTGCTCGGGGGCGCTGAGCCGCCGCTCGGCCCGGAAGGTGACTGCGAGTGTGCGGAGCGCGAGCGCGGCGGGGACGGTGAGCGCGGCGGGGACGGTGAGTGCGGCGGTGGCGGCGGGCGTGAGCGTGGGGATGTGCCGCGCGTGCCCGGTTCCCGCTGCCGCCATGGCTGCCCCCATGGCGAAAAGTTAGGGCGTCCGGGCGCGCGCGACAACGGTGCAGGGCCGATCGGTGCCGGTCAGGGGCTCAGACCGCGGTGGTGCTGGGGCTGGCGGGGCGGAGCATGCAGGTGAGGCGCGCGGTACAGACCCGCTTGTCGTTCTCGTCGGTGATGACGACCTCGTATGTGGCCGAGGAGCGGCCGCGGTGGACCGGGGTGGCGACACCGGTGACGAGACCGGAGCGGATGCCGCGGTGGTGGGTGGCGTTGAGGTCGACGCCGACGGCGAGCTTGCCGGGGCCGCCGTGCAGCATGGCGCCTACCGAGGCGAGGGTCTCGGCGAGGACGGCGGAGGCGCCGCCGTGCAGCAGACCGTAGGGCTGGGTGTTGCCCTCGACGGGCATGGTGCCGACGACGCGCTCGGGCGAGGCCTCGGTGATCTGGATGCTCATACGGTCCCCGAGGTGGCCGGCCGAGAACAGGGCGGCCAGGTCGAGGCCGAGGCCGGACCACTGCGCCAGGATCTCCTGCGGGAACTGCGTGCTCGTCTGCTCGCCCATGCGGCCGGCTCCGATCGTCATCGTTCGGTGGGGTCCGTGAATCGGTGTACTGGTCAACTTTCTACCGGACGGTAGTCACGAACCGTGCACCGGGTCCGTCGGTTCGAGACGGATCACGATCGACTTCGATGCCGGGGTGTTGCTGGTGTCCGCGGTGTGGTCGAGCGGTACCAGGACGTTCGTCTCGGGGTAGTAGGCGGCGGCGCAGCCGCGGGTGGTCGGGTAGTGGACCACGCGGAAGCCGTCCGCGCGGCGTTCGGTGCCGTCGGTCCACTCGCTGACGAGGTCGGCGTAGGAGCCGTCGGCCAGGCCGAGGGCGGCCGCGTCGCCGGGGTTGACCAGGACGACGCGGCGGCCGCCCTTGATGCCCCGGTAGCGGTCGTCGAGGCCGTAGATCGTGGTGTTGTACTGGTCGTGGGAGCGCAGGGTCTGCAGCAGGAGCCGGCCTTCTGGCACGGCCGGGTACTCGACCGGCGCCGCGGTGAAGTTGGCCTTGCCGGTGGCGGTGGGGAAGCTGCGGGTGTCGCGCGGGGCGTGCGGGAGGGTGAAGCCGCCGGGGTGGGCGACCTTGGTGTTGAAGTCGTCGAAGCCGGGCACGACGCGGGAGATCCGGTCGCGGACGAGGCCGTAGTCGGCTTCGAGCGCGGCCCAGGGGACGGCGGGGTCGTCGCCGAAGGTGGCGCGGGCCAGGCGGCACACGATGGCGGGCTCGGACAGCAGGTGCGGGGAGGCGGGCCGCAGGCCGCCGCGCGAGGCGTGCACCATGCCCATGGAGTCCTCGACGGTGACGAACTGCTCGCCGCCCGCCTGGACGTCCTTCTCGGTACGGCCGAGGGTGGGCAGGATCAACGCGCGGGATCCGGTGATGACATGCGAGCGGTTGAGTTTCGTCGACACGTGCACGGTGAGGGCCGCGTTGCGCATCGCGGCCTCGGTGACCCCGGTGTCGGGGGAGGCGGCCACGAAGTTGCCGCCCATGGCGAAGAAGACCTTCGCCGTGCCGTCGCGCAGGGCGCGGATGGCGCGGACGACGTCCAGGCCGTGCTCGCGCGGCGGGGCGAAGCCGAACTCCTTCTCCAGGGCGTCGAGGAAGGCGGGCGCGGGGCGTTCGAAGATGCCCATGGTGCGGTCGCCCTGCACGTTGCTGTGGCCGCGGACGGGGCACACGCCGGCGCCGGGGCGGCCGATGTTGCCGCGCAGCAGGAGGAAGTTGACGACTTCCTTGATGGTGGGGACGGCGTGCTTGTGCTGGGTGAGACCCATGGCCCAGCACACGACGACGCTCTTCGCCTCCAGGACCATGGCCAGCAGCCGGTCGATCTCCGCGCGCTCCAGGCCGGTGGCGCGCAATACCTCGTCCCAGTCGGCGGTGCGCGCGGCGGCGGCGAAGTCCTCGTAGCCGTGGGTGTGTTCGTCGATGAAGGGGCGGTCGACGGCGTCGGCCTCGATCAGCAGCCGGTTCAGGGCGCGGAACAGCGCCTGGTCGCCGCCGAGCCTGATCTGCAGGAACAGATCGGCCAGAGCGGTGCCGGAACCGGCCAGCCCGCGGGCGTTCTGCGGGTTCTTGAAGCGCTCCATGCCCGCTTCCGGCAGCGGGTTGACGGTGACGATCCGCGCGCCCTGCTGTTTGGCCTTCTCCAGGGCGGACAGCATCCGGGGATGGTTGGTGCCCGGGTTCTGCCCGGCGACGATGATCAGCTCGGAGCGGTACAGGTCCTCCAGGAGCACGCTGCCCTTGCCGACGCCGATGGTCTCGGTGAGTGCGGAGCCCGAGGACTCATGGCACATGTTGGAGCAGTCCGGCAGGTTGTTGGTGCCCAGCCGGCGGGCGAAGAGCTGGTACAGGAAGGCGGCTTCGTTGCTGGTGCGCCCGGAGGTGTAGAAGACCGCCTCGTCGGGTGACGCGAGCGCGCGCAGCTCCTCGGCGACGATGTCGAAGGCCCGCTCCCAGGGCACCGGCTCGTAGTGGTCGGAGCCTTCCGCCAGGTACATCGGCTGGGTGAGGCGGCCCTGCTGGCCCAGCCAGTAGCCGCTGCGCCGCGCCAGGTCGGACACCGGGTGCGCGGCGAAGAAGTCGGGCGTGACGCGGCGCAGCGTCGCCTCCTCGGCGACGGCCTTGGCGCCGTTCTCGCAGAACTCGGCCTTGTGGCGGTGCTCGGGCTCGGGCCAGGCGCAGCCGGGGCAGTCGAAGCCGTCCTTCTGGTTGACCTTGAGCAGGGTGAGCGCGGTGCGGCGCACGCCCATCTGCTGCTGGGCCATGCGCAGGGTGTGCGCGACCGCGGGCAGGCCGGCGGCGGCGTGCTGCGGCGCTGTGACGTCGGGTGCGTCCTGTACGGGGTCGTCCGCGGGGGGTTTGGCTGCCATGTGTCCGATCCTGCCACGCGGGGCCGACAGCCGCCGCGTCGCATGCTCGTGTACCGGCGCTCGTGTACCGGCGGGCGTTGTCGGGCGTTGTCAGTGGGCCGTGGGAGTATCGAGGACGTGGCAGCAAAGGCATCGAAGACGAGCGAGACGACCGGCACGGCACCCGCGGCGGGAGACCGGCCGCGGCTGCTCCTGCTCGACGGGCACTCCCTGGCGTACCGGGCGTTCTACGCCCTGCCGGTGGAGAATTTCAATACCGCCACCGGCCAGCCGACGAACGCCGTGTACGGCTTCGCGTCGATGCTGGCGAACACGTTGCGTGATGAGCGGCCGACGCATCTGGCCGTGGCGTTCGACGTGTCGCGCAAGACCTGGCGGTTCGACGAGTTCCCCGAGTACAAGGCGACCCGTTCCAAGACTCCCGATGAGTTCCGCAGCCAGGTGGAGCTGATCGGCGAGCTGCTGGACGCGATGGGTGTCAAGCGGTTCGCGGTGGAGAAGTACGAGGCGGACGACATCATCGCCACGCTGGCCACCCAGGCGGAGGCCGCGGGGTTCGAGGTCCTCATCGTGACCGGTGACCGGGACGCGTTCCAGCTGGTCAGCGAGCACACGACGGTGCTGTACCCGACCAAGGGCGTCTCGGAGCTGACGCGGTTCACGCCCGCGAAGGTCGAGGAGAAGTACGGCCTGTCGCCGTCCCAGTACCCGGACTTCGCGGCGCTGCGCGGCGACCCGTCGGACAATCTGCCGGGGATCCCCGGGGTGGGGGAGAAGACCGCCACCAAGTGGATCACCCAGTTCGGGTCGTTCGCGGCGCTGATGGAGCGGGCCGGCGAGGTCAAGGGCAAGGCGGGCGAGAACCTTCGCGAGCACCTGGACGCGGTGAAGCTCAACCGCCGGCTGACCGAGATGGTGCGGGACGTGGAGCTGCCGGCCGGCCCGGAGGGCCTGGCGCGGGCGCCGTACGACCGCGAGTCGCTCAATATCGTGCTGGACACCCTGGAGTTCCGTAACCAGAACTTCCGGGACCGGCTGTTCGCGGTGGATCCGGGCGCGCGGGAGGAAGAGGCCCAGGTCGCCGAGGGCGTCGCGGTGGACGGCGCGGTGCTCACCGAGGGCGGTCTGCGGGAGTGGCTGGAAGGCCACGGCACCGAGCCGCTGGGCCTGGCCACCGTTGACACCTGGGCGCTGGGCAGCGGCAGCGTCACCCAGGTCGCGCTGGCCGGGGCCGAGGGCCCGGCGCTGTGGTTCGACCCCGCGCAGCTGGGCGAGGCGGACGAGAAGGTGTTCGCGGGCTGGATCGCCGACGCCGCCCGCCCCAAGGTGCTGCACAACGCGAAGAACGTGGCGCGGGTCTTCGCCGAACACGGCTGGCAGGTGGCCGGCGTCGGTATGGACACCGCGCTCGCCGCGTATCTGATCAAGCCCGGCCGCCGCTCCTTCGCGCTGGACGCGCTGTCGGTGGAGTATCTGGGCCGTGAGCTGGCGCCGGCCGGCGCCGAGAGCGGACAGCTGGCGTTCGGCGAGGAGGAAGAGGACTCCGCCGCGGTGGACGCGCTGATGGCGCAGGCGCGTACGGTCCTGGACCTCGGCACGGCGTTCACCGGCCGGCTGGAGCAGGACGGCGCGACGGACCTGCTGCGGGATGTGGAGCTGCCGACCTCGGCGCTGCTGGCCCGGATGGAGCGGTTCGGCATCGCGGCGGACCGCGACCATCTGGAGCGTTTGGAGCAGCGCTTCGCGGACGCGGTGATGCAGGCGGTGAAGGAGGCACACGCCGCGGTGGGCCATGAGTTCAATCTGGGCTCGCCCAAGCAGCTCCAGGAGGTGTTCTTCGGGGAGTTGGGGCTGCCGAAGACCAAGAAGACCAAGACCGGTTACACCACGGACGCGGACGCGCTGGCCTGGCTGGCGGCGCAGACCGACCACGAGCTGCCGGTGATCATGCTGCGCCACCGCGAGCAGGCCAAGCTGCGGGTCACGGTGGAGGGCCTGGTCAAGACCGTCGCCGAGGACGGGCGGATCCACACCACGTTCAGCCAGACCGTGGCCGCCACCGGCCGGCTGTCGTCCACCGACCCCAATCTGCAGAATGTGCCGGTCCGTACCGATGAGGGCCGCGAGATCCGGCGGGGTTTCGTCGTCGGTGAGGGCTTCGAGTCGCTGCTGACGGCCGACTACAGCCAGATCGAACTGCGGGTGATGGCCCACCTGTCGGAGGACGAGGGCCTGATCGACGCGTTCAACACCGGTGAGGACCTCCACACCACGGTCGGCTCGCATGTCTTCAGCGTCCCCAAGGACGCCGTGGACGCCGAGATGCGCCGCAAGATCAAGGCCATGTCGTACGGCCTGGCCTACGGGCTGTCCGCGTTCGGCCTGTCGCAGCAGCTCGGTATCGAACCGGCCGAGGCACGGGTCCTGATGGACACCTACTTCGAACGCTTCGGCGGGGTGCGGGACTATCTGCAGCGCGTCGTGGAGGAGGCCCGCGGTACCGGCTACACCGAGACGCTGCTGGGCCGCCGCCGCTATCTGCCCGACCTCAACAGCGACAACCGACAGCGCCGCGAGATGGCCGAGCGGATGGCGCTGAACGCGCCGATCCAGGGCTCGGCCGCCGACATCGTCAAGCTCGCGATGCTCCGGGTCGACGAGGCGCTCACCAAGGAGAAGCTGGGCTCGCGGCTACTGCTCCAGGTGCACGACGAAATCGTGCTGGAGGTCGCCCCCGGCGAGCGCGAGCGCGTCGAGGAACTGGTCCGCCGCGAGATGGCCGGCGCCTACCCGTTGCGCGCCCCGCTCGATGTCTCGGTGGGCGTCGGCAAGGACTGGGAGTCCGCGGCGCACTGACGGCGGCGGCGCCGCCTCAGGCGCAGACGGGCGGCGGCCGCGTACAGCAGGGCGCCGCCCGCAAGACCGGCCCCCGCGCCGAAGGCCGCGGTGGGCACCACCTCGCCGAGCGACTGAGGGGCCTTGACGGCATACTCGCTCGCGCAGCGCACGGCCAGGCCCGCCGTCGCGCAGCCGCCCAGCAGCACGGCGCCCGCCGCCCGCCTGCGCACCGTCAGCCGCGGCAGCCGCGCGGGCGGCGGCCCCTGCGGGACGGCGCGCAGGGCGCGGACGGTGAAGGCGGCGAGCACCACCAGCGCCGCCGCGGAACTGCCGTACTGCAGCCACTGGTAGAGCTGCTGCCCGTGCACCACGGTGTTCAGCACCGGCACGGTGCGCACCCCCCACCGCCCGGTGTGGGTGAAGATGTCCCATCCGACATGGGTGACCGCGCCGACGGTCGCCGAGACCCAGAACCAGCCCACGGCACTCGGTGGCCAGGGCCTCGGGCGTCCGCCGAACAGCGCCCCGGCCCGCCCCTGCCACCGCTCGGGCAGCAGCGTGAGCAGCGGGTCACGGACGACCACCCAGCCGCCCACCAGGCCCGCGGCGATCAGCGGATCAACGGTCAGCGCTCCGGCCGCCGAGTGGGTCACCGTGCCGTACCGAAAGACGCCGGACGCCACCGAGGCGGCGAAGTAGGGCATGTCGGGGGCGAAGGAACCCGCGACGAGTGCCGCCGCGACCAGTGGCCCGCGTGCGGAACCGTCGCGGCGCAGCCCCGGCAGTACCGCGGCCGCGTGGCTCAGGGTGAACGGCATCAATCCCCCTCGTGAAGAGATCCTCTCCGCCCAGTATGGGGACCGCGGCACGGTGGATGCGCGCCGGAAGTTCCCGTAGGGTCCGTGGGGTTGCGGCGCGGTAACGCGCTCATCTCGCACGTGGGAGGACTGCGGACATGGCAGCGCGATACGGACGACGGATACGCGCGATGCGCAGGGGAGCGGCCGGCACAGCGGTCGCGGCGGTGGCGGTGGCGACGCTCAGCGCCTCGCAGGGCCCGGGCTTCGCCCAGGCGGCACACCTCGCCCGTCACGCCGCTCCCACCCCGCCACCAGGCCCGCAGATCGACGGCGGATCGCCGTACCTCACCGCCCTGCCGCCCCCGGACGACTCCACCGGCGGTGCCGTGAGCGGGACTTCGGCCCCCACGGCCACCGGCGGTGGCAGCAGCGGCATCGACGCCAGTGGCACGGGCCTGCCCGCCACGGTTCTGGACGCCTACCGCAGGGCCCAGAGCGCCGTCGCCTCCTCGGACCCGGGCTGCCGGCTGCCCTGGCAACTGCTCGCCGCGATCGGGCAGGTCGAATCCGGACAGGCGAACGGCGGCGCTGTCGACTCAAAGGGCACCACGTTCAAGCCGATCCTGGGCCCGGTGCTCGACGGCGCGGGCTTCGCGAACATTCCGGACACCGACGGCGGGCTGTACGACGGGGACACCGTCCATGACCGCGCGGTCGGCCCCATGCAGTTCATCCCGTCCACCTGGGCGAGCTGGGGCGCGGACGGCAACGCGGACGGCGTGAAGGACCCGAACAACATCTATGACGCCGCGCTCGCCGCAGGCCACTACCTGTGCGCGGACGGCCGCGACCTGTCGGTCCCCGCGGACCGGGACCGCGCGATCCTCGGCTACAACCACTCGCAGGAGTACCTGAACACGGTCACGGCCTGGTACGAGCACTTCACGAAGGCCGGAGCCGTCGCCGTCCCGGACAGCGGCCGCACGCCGGGCGCCCGCCCCAACGCGAAGACCTCCCCGCCGGCCTCCGCCGTGCCGGCGCCGGGCACCAGCCCGTCCGCGTCGCCCACCGGATCCGCGTCACCGTCGCCCACCGGCGGCACCGTCGGGCCGACACCGCCGGACACCGGGCCCGGGACTCCCAGCGGCACCCCGGGCGGCAGCGCCTCGCCGACGCGCACCCCGACCGGCACCGGGAGCCCCACCCCGGGCTGCCCGACCCCCTCCACCCCACCGTCGCCGACGCCGACCGGTTCCGCCTCGCCGTCGCCCACCGCCACCCCGTCGCCGACCGCGACCGCGACGCCGACTCCCACGCCGACGC
>NZ_JASISZ010000041.1:57604-72370 GCF_030063355.1 Streptomyces sp. PH10-H1 | reverse complement strand
ACCAGGAAAATGAGATCAAACCCCACGTACGGGGCAAACGTCTCCGCTCAGCACGCGACGAAATGAGAATCCGACACCGCGAACGAGAAGCAGTGAGAATCCGACAGCTTCAATGCGACAGGACAGCCCGAGGGCGAACGCCTGGCACAGGCCGGCGATCTTGGTGACAACCATCCTGCTCAGCTGACATCTACCGTGCCCGCCTGTACAACCTCACTCTGACTGGGTAGGACCGGCTCCTCGCGGGACAATCCCAGACCACCCCCTGTACACGGCACCATCGATTCGAGGATCATCTAGCTGTGACCGACAAGATGAACGATCCCGCGTGGCCCGGGGGCATCAGCGCCATCACTCTCTTCGTTGAGGACCTGGATGCTACGAAGCGTTTCTACCGGGAAGTCTTCGGACTGCCCGTGACCTTCGAGGACGACAACTCGGCCGTATTCGTCTTTGGCAACACCCTCATCAACCTGCTGAAGACCACTGCGGCACATGAGCTGATCGCACCCGCACGCGTCGCCCACTCCGACACCGGATCCCGTCTGCAGTTCACCCTGGCCGTGGACGACGTGGATGCGATGTGCAAGGACTTGTCCGCTCGAGGCGTGACACTGCTGAACGGTCCGATGGACCGACCGTGGGGAATACGCACCGCCAGTTTTCGCGACCCCGGCGGTCACATCTGGGAGATCGCCCAGTGACCGCGGCACCGGATACGGAGATCCGGACGCTCCTTTCCTTCCTGAACGGACAGCGTCGCCATGTGCTCGGGATCCTCGACGGGCTTGAAGCCGATGCGCTGGACAAGCCCGTGTTGCCGTCAGGGTGGAGCTGTCTGGGACTTGTCCAGCACCTGGCACTCGATGTTGAGCGGTTCTGGTTCGGAGCCGTCTTCGCCGGCGACAAGAACGTCATCGACACTCTGGACGACGTTGAGGACGCCTGGCAGGTGGCGTCCGGAACCCCGGCCGCTGACATCCTCCATCAGTACCGCAGGGAGACAGAACTCGCCGACGCTGTCGTCACAGCCGCACCGGCGGACGCCCCATTGGCCTGGTGGCCACATCACCTCTTCGGCGAACCGCACCTGCACACCCTTCGAGACGTTCTGCTCCATGTCATCGCCGAGACCGCGTGCCATGCCGGCCACCTCGACGCAGCACGAGAGCTCATCGACGGACGACGATGGATGGTCCTGACCTGAGCGATTGCCCCCTGCCGGCAACCGCACGATCGCCTCGCAGCATCTCCCGCCCGACAGGGCCCGATGGCCGCCGATAAACTGCGGGGATGCCACGTTCCCCGCGTCAACGTCGCACTCTCACCCCGAAGTACCTCCGCGTGGGCGCGATTGCATGTTGGGTGATCGGCGCAGTATTCGGCATCTTCTCCTCGGCCCGACCACCGAGGACGGGAGCCAGAACCTTGAGTTCCACACCTCTGTGCACCGCGACGGGGGCGAGCCGGGCACGAAGGAGGACGTCTGCTCGGCCTGCGGCCGACCCGTGCGGAAGCGGCTCATCGGACACCTCGACGAGGCGCCGTGCCGGACGGCGTGTGCCCGCGAATACCGGCCGGACAGGACCTCGGGGGACGGGCTCGCCGTCGAGAAGCCCCCTGACCTCCGCTCGCGCAGGTACGCGGCCAGGCCCGGTGCCCAGGCTTCCGGAGTGATCCCGTTCCGTGCGGCCAGTCCCCGCTCCGGGATCGCCACCCCATCCCAGAATACCCGCACGGATCCAGCGTGTTCATGCCCCGACCCTGTTCGCCCACAGGGCGTGCCCTGGGTGCGGCACCGGAGGCGGGGCCGGAGAGTGATCTGGCGGATGGTGAAGTATCCGTAAAATATGATGAGTTGACAGGTCTATGACTGGACGACTATGAGAGTGAGCTGCTTTGGTATCCACCGGTACCGCACCGGTATCCGAAGGCTTCGCACCGGTATCCGGTGGTGGGGTGCTGGTACTCGTTCCGGTCTGTGAGCTGGAAGGACCCTGCTATGCGTGGTGGCGCGGGGATCATCTCCGTTCGAGCGCTGAGCCGGTGGGGCGCTGCGCGCAGGGGGGCTTGCTTCACTCGCGGGTGCCGCCCGGTGGCTTCCCGCGGGCCTCATGGCATCGAGCGGCTGCGTGCGGGGGCCGGCGGGGCCACGGCATCGGGTAACACGGCCACGGTGGGCCCGGTCGTCCTGACCGGTGACTTCGCGCGGACGCCGGGGGCGTCTGCGGGGTGCAGGGGCGTGACGGGTTGGTGGGACCCCAGGGACCCGCTCCTGGGAGCGGTGGTGCCTCGCGCATCACCGCACGAGCCGCCCACGGTGCAGCGCACGTCGCCAGCACCTGCGTGCGGTCGAACCTCCCCGCCCCGTACGGGGTCCCGCCACCCCGGGTCTGCCGGTGAAAGCCTTCGCCACCAGCGCCGGCGGCGCCGGGCACAGCGTGATCGCCGGGGCCGGCCGAACGGTGGGCTGCGCCCGCGTGCGCATCGGCTGGAACAGCGGCAGGGGCCACATCGGCGACGCCTGCCAGAGCCAGGACGCCTTCCCCACGCTCACCACCGGACCCTCGACGTTCTGGCACGGTGGTCCCACCGGTCCCACCACACCCACTCATGCCTCACATACGGCTGAGTGAGGGCCCCTGTCGGGCGCGGCGCCCACTGCTGATCGCCGCGGAGTGCCGGGGCGGTGGCAGCGCACCCGCCGGCGCGGAAACCGACATGCTGCACCACTGGAGGCGTCGCCGCGCAGAATACGGCCGCGCAGCGGGATACAGCGGCACGCAAAGGCAGCCCGGGAGTTGCGCACCGGGTACGAGCGCGGCCAACGAGCCGCCGCGCATGGTCTGCCCGGCGCGTGCGAGCACGAAGCGAGATCGGTGCCCGGCGCTGACCGGTACGGGCGCGGCTTGCCACACAGGCGGTGGCGAGCTCATCGGACCGGACCGGGTGCGGATTGCGGGCACCGTGCTGCGGCCCGGGGGACTCCAACGGGTCACGGTGGCCGCCGCTCCCGATCCACGCGCCCGGCGCTCCACCGCCCGCCCGTGGTGCCGTGCTGGGCCGCTGATGGGTGGCGAGCCGACCGGTTGCGTCACCGACCGCGCCGATCGCCGGCTGCGCCCCTCCGCAACAGCAGCCGCCCACGCACGCTGCCCGTCGTCCTTGTCCCGTGTGCCGACCCCACCTCCAGGAGCGCGCCATGGAGTACCTGTTCGATCCCGACCCGTCCCGGTGGCGGATCCTGGTCGTCGATGACGAGCCGGACCTGGTCGAGGTGTTGTGCGCAGCACTTCGGTATGAAGGCTGGCAGGCGTGTGCGGCGACCACAGGTCCTGCGGCTGTCGTGGCGGCAGCGGACTGGAGGCCGCACGCGGTCGTCTTGGACGTGATGCTGCCGGAGTTCGACGGAGTGGAAGTGCTCCGGCAAATTCACGCTGTCCAGCCCGAGGTGCGTGTGCTGTTCCTCAGTGCTCGAGGTGGACTTCAGGACCGGATCGATGCTTTGAGCGCGGGAGCTGATGACTACGTCACCAAGCCCTTCAGCCTCGTTGAGGTCACCGCGCGATTACGCAGCTTGCTGCGCCGAGCCACCACTCCGGCGAGCTCTCCGGCGCACACTGCGAGGGCCCTGGTTCTGGGAGATCTGGTTCTCGATGAGCAGTCCCATCAAGTCAGCCGGGACGGCCAGGTCGTCGAGTTGAGCCCCACCGAGTACGCCCTGCTGCGTCATCTGCTGCAGCACCCTCACCAGATCTTGAGCAAGGCACAGATCCTGCAGACAGTGTGGGCCTACGACTTCGGGGGACGTGCTCATGTGGTGGAGTTGTACATCAGTTACCTCCGCAAGAAGATCGACCGTGGCCGTCCCCCCATGATCCATACCGTGCGCGGCGCCGGTTACCTCATCAAAGCCGCCTCTCATCACCCGCGCCCGAGCTTCCTTGGGCCCGCACCACTCTGACAGCACGCCCGCCGGGAGCCAGTAACCACCGCAGAGAGGTCGGGCTCTCTTCGAGCACGGCTGTTCACGATGCAGCGTCGACCCGATCGTCCGAACCGCTCTGCGCCTGACAGTTCCCGTCGGGCATCGGTGTCATCGCCACCCAACCCCACGGGCCGACCCGAACGGGAACTGCCTTTGAACCCGGATCCCTTGCCGCAGATTATCCGGACGTCACCGTGTGACCGAACACGTGCCAGGGAAAGTGCGGACACGCGTACCCTTCCCAGCCGCGTCATCCCAGCCGTCAGCAGCGTATGGATCCCGCTACGGCCGGGCCAATCCTGACGGGCCTTCGGTCCTCCTGCCGGCCCCGCGCAGCTTGGAGATTCTTCTCAACTTCCCGCACCGACCGGCCAGCACCGTAAGACCCCGGCACGGTGATCCTTGCCGCCGACGGATCGCAGTCGTACACCCCACTGCGCGTCGCACTCCGGCGCTCGCCGTGAACTGCTTCCCCCCGCTGCGGGGAGTACCGGCTGCTGCTCAGCCCCGGTGCGGGTGTCACCCAGCTCCCTGGGCGCCGGAGAGTGGAACCTGTTGCCGCCCGGGGTGCGGATCGTGCCGGTGGGCCGATTCAGGGAACCGGGGACGCCGTCCCGTGGGAACCGGATCGCAATGGTGCGCCGCGATCCGCGGAAGGATAAACCCCCTGCGCTGTGATTTCTGCCGCCTCAACTTCTCAGGTTTCTATGAATGTTGGATAAGGGCGCCTCTTGCCGTGCAAGCCGTTGACCGAACTTGGCCTATTCTGCTTTGCTTCACGGCAGCGAGCACGCCAACTGATGCACCGTCAACACCGTGTGCAGGGCACGGTTGGATCTTTCCCGGCATCGGAGCGGGACGAAAGTTCTCGAATTGTCGCACTGTGCCCTCACCTTTCTACCTGCCAGTGTTTTCGCTGCGCAGACGCGGTGCGTTTGTTCGCCCTTTCGACCTGCCTGATGCGATACCTCCGGCGTCGAAGGGTCCTACGGGCCCTTGCACTACCGGTGTGTCTTGCTGTCCTGTTTCACGCAGCAGATCGCCCCCACGACTTCGTGGCGGGTGGTCCGCAGGAGAGAGGATCCCCACAGATGGGTACCCCCCACATCCGCGGTGCGGCGCGAGCTGCTCTGACCGCTTTCGCCTCGCTTTCTCTCATCAGCGGCGCCCTGATAGCTGTTGGCGCACCCCAAGCAGCGGCCGATCCGCCCGCACCCCAGCCGCAGAGCCACTCCGTCACCAACCCCTACAGTCCGGCCTACCAGCACCCGTACCGCCATGGTGCGGTGCCCACCATCCCGCAGAACGCGGCGATGAAGACCTGGGCCGCCACGCAGGCCTCGCCCCACGTCGCGACCGGACCCCAGACGCTGTCCTACGGGGGCGGCATCGACGGTATCGGCGTCACAAGCGGACACTCAAAGGTCTACCTGGTGTTCTACGGCACCCAATGGGGCACCCAGAGCACCGACGCCAACGGCAACGCCAAGTTCTCCGGTGACGCCAACAACGCCGCGCCGGCCGCCCAGCAGATGTTCAAGGGCATCGGCACCAACAACGAGCTGTGGTCCGCAGACCTGACGCAGTGGTGCGACGGCCCGAACGTGGCGACCGGAGCGACCAGCTGCCCGTCGAACGCCAACTTCATCCCCTACCAAAGCGGCGGCGTGCTGGCCGGCGTGTGGTACGACAACGCGGCCGCCTCCCCGGGCACAGCATCCGGCCACCAGCTGGGCCAGGAGGCCGTCAACGCCGCCGCGCACTTCGGTAACACCACCGCCGCAGCGAACCGGGATGCCTACTACGTCATCCTGTCCCCGCATGGCACCAACCCCGACAGCTACCAGAACCAGTACTGCGCGTGGCACGACTACAACGGCGACACCACCTTGACCGGTGGCGCGGTCAACTCGCCCTACGGCGACATCGCGTTCAGCAACCAGCCCTACAACATCGACTCCGGTGCCGGCTGCGGGGTGGGATTCGTCAACTCGCCCGGAACCCTCGACGGCTGGACGATGACACTGGGCCACGAGTGGCAGGAGACGATGTCGGACCAGAACCCGGCAGGCGGCTGGACCAACAAGACCGGCAGCTCCTACAACGGCCAGGAGAACTCCGACGAGTGCGCGTGGCTGAACCCCGGAACCACCGGCGGAGCGGCCAACATCAACCTGGGCACCGGAACCTTCGCCGAACAGGCCAGCTGGTCCAACGACACCAACTCCTGCGCCATATCCCACCCGATCGTCGGCGGCCCCACAGGTAACACCGTGACCGTCACCAACCCCGGCAGCCAAAGCAGCGTCGTCAACACCGCTGTCACCCTGCAGATGCGGGCGACCGACTCCGCCTCAGGCCAGACCCTGACCTACGCCGCCACCGGTCTGCCGGCCGGCTTGACCATCAGCTCCACCACCGGTCTGATCTCCGGCACCCCCACCACCACCGGCTCCTCCACCGTCACCGTGACCGCCCAGGACACCACCAGCGCTGTAGGCAGCACCTCCTTCAGCTGGACCGTCTCCACCTCTCAAGGCGGGGGCGCCATCACCAACGGCGGATTCGAAACAGGCAACCTGTCCAGCTGGACGACCAGCGGCAGCACCGCCGCCGGCACCGCGGCAGCCCACAGCGGCAGCTACGGGGCGATGGTCGGCTCGGCCAACCCGAGCGGCACCTCCTCGATCACCCAGAGCTTCACCGCACCGACCGGCAGCACCAAGGTCTCCTTCTGGTACAACCTGACCTGCCCGGACACCCTCACCTACGACTGGGCAACGGCGACCCTGAAGGACAACACCAGCAACACCACCCAAACCGTACTCGCCAAGACCTGCACCAACGGGGCCGGCTGGAAGAACGTCACCGGCACCCTGACCGCCGGCCACAGCTACACCCTCACCCTCACCAGCAAGGACGACAACTACGCAGGTGACGCGACCTACACCTACTACGACGACGTCGCTGTGTCCTGACACACCACCACCAACCGGCCGCGGGGGCGGACCGCTCCACCCACCCCCGCGGCCGTGCTGCACGAGCACCACAGCTGAGGAGGCCCTGGGATGTCCCACCCCGACCGCCGGCAGAGACCACGCCGGGTCGCTCTCCTGCTCACCGCCGCCCTGACCGCCGCGGTCAGCTGCTCCCCGGCCGCCAACAACCCCGCCCCCTCCCGTCCGCCCCCATCGACGGCTTCGCAACCGGTATCGCAGTGGGCACCCAGCACACCCACGGTGAGCGCGTCCACCCCGATCACCGCACCCTCCACGACCACCCTCGATGAGCATGCTGCGGGCACCACCATCCAGGTGAGCACTGGTACCACCGTCCTGGTACAACTGCACTCCCGGTACTGGTCCCTTCCCGCCAGCTCCAACCAGCAGGTAATGGCGGCCACCTCCGGCGCGAACACCCCAGCCGGGACGTGCCAGCCCGGCGTCGGGTGCGGTGTGTCGTCGGCCGACTTCACCGCCCGGCAGCCCGGCACCGCACAGATCACCGCACACCGCACCATCTGTGGCGAGGCGATGCGCTGCCCCCCAGGGCAGAGCACCTACCGCGTCACCATCAACGTGGCAGGCTGACCTCACGCCCACGCCCACGCCTACGCCCACGCGACGGGCAGGCGCAGCGCCTCACTCGCTGCTCCCCGCTCCGGCAATGGGGCCCAGGCCGAACGGACCGAGGTCAGCGGACCGAACGGCCGAGCTTCCGTCATCGACGACCAGGTACCCGCTACCGACCCAGCGATGTTGCGTTGGACAACGTCCGCCCGCAGGCGTACGCCCACAGGCGGACGCCCGGCAGCGCAGGGGATGGCTAGGATCGGCGAATGGATCAAGCGATACCGCGTCCCCCGTGGCTCGGACGGATGCCGTCGGGCGTATGGACGGCATTGACGTGGTGTGCTGCCGGGCTGTTCGCGCTGTTGCTGCTCAATACGACGGCGTATCGGATGGCACCTCATCACCATGCGGCGTTCCCGGGGGTCGTGCTCCGGGTGGCCGGGTCGGTGGTCCTGGCGCTGGCGATCGGATGGGCCCGCCGTCGTCCGCTGCCCGTGTTCGGGGTGATCCTGGCCGAATCGACGGCATCCGCGGTGCTCTGGGAGAAGACTTGGCCATTCTTCCTGGTGATGAACGCTCTGGTCTGTTACCTCGCGGCCACTCGTCCCCGCCGAACCGCTGTCGCGGCCGCCGTCGTCGAGTTGGTTGCCTGGGCCTGCCAGTGGTTGGCTGTGGACCACGGCCAGGAGAAGCTCAGTGACTTCGCGAGCATGCTGTCGGCCCTCGCAGCGTCCATCCTCATCGCCTGGCTGATCGGCAACTCAATCCGTCAGCAACGCGAGTACGGCTCGGCCTTGCGCGCCCAGGCGCTGACCGTCGAACGGCTGCGGATCGCCCGTGAACTGCACGACATGGTGGCCCACAGCATCGGCGTCATCGCCATCCAGGCCGGTGCGGCGAGCCTGGTCATCGACACCCAGCCGGCGAGCGCGCGCAAGGCGCTGGGCGCCATCGAGACCACCAGCCGTGAGACGCTGGCCGGGCTGCGGCGCATGCTCGTCTCGCTGCGCCACGCCGACGAGGATTCGGCGCAAGCCTCCCTCGGCCTGCGGCCGTCGGCAGCGGGCCTGGAGGCGGTCGACCAGTTGGCCGAGACGGCGGCGGATGCCGGAGTCCAGGTTGAGGTGTACTGGCGGGGGCAGCGGCGTCCGTTGCCCCCAGAGACCGACGTGGCCGCCTTCCGGATCATTCAGGAGTCGGTCACCAACGCGGTGCGTCACTCGGGCACCCACCACTGCCGGGTGTCCGTGGAGTACCGAACCGAGGAGCTGGCCATCGAGGTCTTGGACGCCGGGCGCGGCCCGGTACGTGCCGGTGCGGCGGCCGGTGCCGGCTACGGCATCTCCGGGATGCGTGAGCGGGTCGCCCTGCTGAACGGCCGGTTCAGCGCCGGATCCAGGCCCGAAGGCGGCTTCCGCGTAGCGGTGAGGCTGCCGGCATGACGATCCGTGTCGTTCTCGCCGATGACCAGGAGTTGGTGCGCACCGGACTGAGCATGGTCATCGCCGACCTCCCCGATCTCACGGTCGTGGGGGAGGCCGGGACGGGTGCCGAGGCGGTCCGGCTGGCACGCGATGTCCGACCTGATGTCGTGGTGATGGACATCCGTATGCCCGGCATGGACGGTATCGAAGCCACCCGGGCGATCACGGCGGGTTGCGCGACGCCGCGGGTGCTCATGCTCACGACGTTCGATGACGACGACAGTATCTACGCCTCGCTGCGCGCGGGTGCGAGTGGGTTCCTGGTCAAGGACATGGCGGTGGCGGACATCATCGCGGCGATCCGCGTGGTGGCCGCCGGTGACGCCCTGATCGCGCCGAGCGTCACCCGCCGCCTCATCGAGGAGTTCGCCGGCCGCCCCGAACCCTCCCCATCGGCGCGACAGATCGACGCCGTCACCGAGCGGGAGCGGGAGGTACTGACCCTGGTCGGACGCGGCATGTCCAACAGCGAGATCGCCGCGCACCTGTTCATCGGCCCTGCCACCGTCAAGACCCATGTGGCCCGCCTGCTGACCAAGCTCGACGCCCGCGACCGCATCCAACTGGTCATCACCGCCTACGAAGCAGGCTTGGTCTCACCGACCCGTTGAGTCCTCGTCCGGCTCCCCGCACCGCCGAGCGGCCTCGCGGACCCTCCGCGAGGCCGACGACTGGGTCAGGGCTGCTGGAAGACCACCTCAGGATTGGCCGGTGACGGTCCATCGAGCAAGGGCTGGGCGATGCCCTTCAGCTGCAGGTCGAAGAAGGCCCCGAGGTAGGCGCGGGTGATCTCCAGCCCACGCACTGGGGGGATCGCCCCGCTGGGGACCGGCCTGTCCGCCTGTGCGGAAAGGACGTTCAGGTCGGTGAAGGTGCCATGGTCGGAACCGGTGATGGTCAGCCAGCGCTTCCAGCCGTTCAGGTTCGCCCAGCCGCGCCTCCAGCTGGCGTCCATGCCCGGGGCCTCGTGCTCGGCGCCGAACAGCAGGAAGGGGCGGCCGTGGAGACCGGCGGCCGGGTTCGCCTCCTGGAAGCTGCCGTCCATGTCCACCCCGGCCCGCACCCGGTCGTCGGCGGCCATCGCCATGGCGGTGGCGTCACCGCTGATCGAGTGCCCGGCCGCCCCGCTCCGCTCCGGGTCGATCGTGTGGGCGTACCGCCATGCCGGATGGCGCTGGGTCAACTGGTCGATCACAAAGAAGAGGTCCTTGGCCCGGCTACGAGCAATGGCCTCGAACCCGCCCGTGGGAGGCCGTTCACAGATGGCGCAGGTGAGCGTCTGCCCGTTGGGGAAGGTGATCCCGGGAGCCTCGTAGGTGTGGTCGGCCAGCGCGACGACATACCCGCGACTGGCCAGATCCTCGGCGAGGCTGGTCAGCATGCCACGCGGAAACGTGAAGCCGGGCGAGAGCACCACCAGCGGGAACCTGCCGCGTGCCGGGCGCGCGTCGGCGTGCGCCCAGGTGCGGGTGCCGCTGAGCTCCTCGGGCGGAATGTTGGACCCCGGCGCCCGGTCCTGCAGCAGCAGCCGGGCCTCCTCGGTGGTCATGTAGGCGGCGGGTCCGCCGGTTCCGGGCCGGGCAGGGTAGTACATCGACACCATCAGCTGCCGAGGGCCCGCCGACGGCACCCACGGGTCCTGCCGCTGCTGGTCGACGAGGTGCAGCGTGCTGCGGCCAACAGCGTGAGGGCCCGTCGGGCGGGGCAATTCCGCTGGGACGAACGCATGCGAGGTCGCGGTCGCATCGGGGGCCGGTCCGGGTGCGGCGAATGCCGTGTCTGCTGCTGCGATCGGCAGCGGCAGGACGAGTGCGAGTACGGC
Source organism: Streptomyces sp. PH10-H1 (assembly GCF_030063355.1). Lineage (GTDB taxonomy): Bacteria > Actinomycetota > Actinomycetes > Streptomycetales > Streptomycetaceae > Actinacidiphila. The sequence goes on along the minus strand of NZ_JASISZ010000041.1, from coordinate 61,504 downwards.
GGCTATGGCAGTGCCACGGATTCTGGTCATGACACCGACGCTAGATCGCGATTGCGCCACCTGACGTCCGCTCAGGGACGGACAGGACATCACCCCGGGGGCGGACAGGGGCCTCGCTCGCGCTCTGCGCGAACAGAGCGCGAGCCGCTGGTCCGTGAACCTCGCCGCGAGCACCCAGGCCTGGCTCGGATGACACCCGGCGAGAGCTGAGGTCCGCCTCACACAGCCGGTGCGCAAAAGCGCTCACGGCGGAAGCCGGGCATCGGCCATCATGATCTGCCATGGACCTTTCCGCCATAGCCTCCGTCCTGGCGCTTGCTGGTATCCCCGCGAGCGTGCTGATCGCTCGATGGCAGATACGCGCTGCCTTGAGCCAGGCAGAGGCATCTCATCGGGCTGCTTTGGATCCCCACCGTGTTGCGGGGGCAGAGCGAGACTCCCGCGGAGTGACGATGCGGCAGGACACGACGAAGGCCCCGCTGGCGGGGCCTTCAAGCGCTCTAGGGCTGATGACGAATCTGTTGCTGCGCCGACCTGGGTAGCGGAATCGGGACTCAGTCCGTCGGTAACGACTCCCCGCACGCCGGGACGGGCTGCGCCGGATCCTGAGCGGTTGCCGGCTGCTACAAGGTGCTCTGAAGGAAGCCGGCACGGAACAGCGCTCAGCCGCGCGGGAGGACTTGCGGCAGTACGGTGGTGAGCCCGACCCAGTCCGAGGTGACGACCGAGGCGTGTGCCGTGGCGAGGTCCGCTACGCGCTGGTTCGCCTGCTCCACAGTGGGATTACGGGAATCGATGGCCGGCGCGACGTTCTGCGCGTCGGTCATCACCACGAAATAGTGGTTGGCGTCGTACCACGGACCGGTCTGGGTGACCCAGGTGTTGGCGTCCCCGTCGAAGACGACGAACCACGACCGCAGGTCGACGTCCGAGTACTTGCTGCGCGGGTCGCCGCCCGCGGCGCCGTGAACGGTCGGGAAGATCTGTGCGTCTCCGAGTCGTCCGGCGTTCTTCAAGGAGCGGGCGTACCGCGCGTACTCGACATCGGTCTTGAGCGTGTCCGTCGGGTTGCCCTCCTCCACGGTGCCCGGGATGATCTCGATCATCACCTTGCCGTTCAGGGAATCGCGGGACGGCCAGTTGTTCGCCCGGGACGCCGCGTCCAGCGTCGCGTAACCGCCGAGCAGGTCGGCGGGCTTGAACACCAGGCTGCCGAGGTGTGCCCGGATGGTTGCGTCGAGCTCGTCCGGGCCGAGACCCAGGTTGTCCGAGAAGCCGGTCTTCATTTCGATCTTGATCGTTTCCGGGCCGTGGCCGGGGTGCGCAGCCAGCCAGATCCGGATGTCGTCGAGGCAGTACTCGAGGTTCTTGTTCTGGCCGCCGGAGTACAGACCGGCTGCCGAGGTCGCCGCGACGCAGTTGTTGGAGTTGCTCGTCAGACTGTCGTGGCTGACCTTCCACTCATGGGTGAAGACGTCCGGCCAGACATCGAGTTCGATCAGGGAGGATCCCGCGTCGAGCGCCTGTGCGAGGTAGGGGTAAGCGGCGCGGTCGTAGGTGTTGTGCACGCCGACCGTCGTCGTGCCGGAAATCTTCACCGGGTCCGCGCCGGCCGCCGTCGCGCCCGTAAGTGAAACCGCCAGTGAAGCCGCCAGCAGCGCGGTGATCACGGGCGCTTTCGAGAGGATCTTCATCGTCTTCCCTTCGGAGATCGCGAGTGGTGCTTGGACAGTGGGTCAACAGGGTTAATACTGCAACCGCATGTGGTGTGACTGTTGGCGGTGTGGCTCGTTGGTCCGTGAGCGCAGCGTGATCGTCCTGAGCGCGGTCGCCGAGCTGACGACCGGCGGGGTGGGGCGGGTGGCGGTGAGCGCGATCTGGCCCTTGAGCATCTTCCCGCCGTCGCCGGTCAGGCGCAGGTGGTAGTCCCCGTCCGTCGGGGGAGATCGCGTGCAGGGCGTAGGGGTCGGAGACCGAGACGACCTGCGGCACGGCCTTCAGGTTTGCCAGGGCGGCCTGGACACCGGTCCGGTAGGGCTCGGCGGTGATCTTCCCGCCTGGTGGTGCCGCGAAGACGACCTGGGTCTGCCCGCCGCTGAGCGCCGGTACCTTCTTGGTCAGCAGGTCCGAGACCTGCTGGGACTCGGTGCCGGGGATGGTGAAGTTGTCGTTGGTCTTCCCGCCGCTGAGCGTGCCGAGCAGGATCGCGCCGACGGCGGCGACGAGCCACAGTGCCAGCACCAGACGTCTGCGCCGGAACGCGAGCCGGGACAGCCGGAACAGGTACGTCGACATCGGGGATCCTCCAGTGGCGCGGCGATCGGCCCAGGTAGCGGACCGGTATGGGGGGTGTCTGGGATCCGTGCTTCACGGACGACCGGGCGAGACCAGCGGATCGGTGAGCGCCCCTCTGTGTAGACCTCCGCGCTGTTTTCTCGCCGGGATGACCCCGCTGCGGTGGAATTTCTGCTCGCGGTCCAGCGGCTGGATTGTGAGCATTCGGACGACGCTTCGTCACCGGGGCCAACTGGTATGACAATTGCTGAGAGCACCTGCTCTGAACGGTTGTCACGATCCCCTGAGACGTGTCGCGGCAGGTCAGTATTCTGTCGGGGTGACAGAGTCGAAGCAGGCGTCGCGTCAGTGGCTCAGTCGACGATGGACAGATACGATCCGGACGGGCATAGGCGTTCTGGTTGGCTTGGTAGCGCTTTCTCTCCTCGCCTATGGGTGGCTCTTCTTGAGCGGGGGGCGGCGGGATCTTTGTGCGGTCGTCTCGGTCGTGGTGTTCGGGGTGGCGTTGGCGGTCGTGGGTCTTCCTGAACCGGTGCGATGGCTCGAGGCGGTCCTGGAAACGCAGGAGCCGCCCTTGGAAAGGCGTGTGGTCAATTTGAACGCCGCTCTCAACGCGTCCTCTGCGCACCTCACTAACGCAGCGAAACTTATCTCGGAAATGCAGCAGGAGATCGCTGCGCGACAGCAGGCGCTGGAAGAGCTGAACCACAAGGTTGCGGCGAACGAGCAGCTCGCGACCGTCAGCGCAGATGCGACAGCCGCGCTGGATGCGATGATCGAGTCCAAAATGGCGCGCCAGGAGCGGCGGATGTCGCGAGTTGCCTGGGGGCACGGCGCCGTCTTTGCTCGCGATGGATGTGAATCACACACGGCTCATTCGTACAGGCGCAGCGCGCCGCGAAAACATCACGCCGGTTCTGCATATCGCACCGAGCGTCCGGTATATCCCGCATTCCCATCCGTCGGCGTGGGCCTTGCGGTCAGGGGATGGCGCGGATGCCGGTGAGGTGGGCGAAGACGACGGTGTTGGCGTCGTAGCCGGTGCCGTGGTGGTATCCGCCGCCGCAGGTGAGCAGACGAAGTTCGGGGCGGCCGGTGGGCCCGTAGACCTGGGTGTCGGGGAACCTGGCTTTGTCAAAGGTGTGCACGGCATCGACGGTGTAGACGGCCTGGTGCTGGTCGTTCCGGGTGACTGTGATGAGGTCGCCGGCGCTGAGTGCGCCGAGTTGGTAGAAGGCGGCGGGTCCGTGGGAGGTGTCGCGGTGTCCGACGGCGACGGCCGTTCCCGCGGACCCGGGGGTGGGGCCCTCCTGCCACCAGCCGGCCAGGTGGCGGTCGTCCTTGAGCGGTGTGCCGAGGTGTCCCTGCGCGTCCAGATGCAGGGCGGTGACCGGCACATCGACGGCCAAGGCGGGGATGGCGATCCGGGTCACTGTCGCGGGCGGCAGCGGTGCTGGTGCTCCTGCCGGTCCTGGAGCGGATGCGGGCTGGGGAGCACGGTCGGCCTGCCGGGTGGCCGCGCGCTGCACGGGCCCCTCGCTCATGCCCGTATGCACGCTCCAGGCGGCCGCGAGCAGGGTCAGCGCCGTGGGGGGCCCCCCCCCC
>NZ_JASISZ010000041.1:0-57594 GCF_030063355.1 Streptomyces sp. PH10-H1 | reverse complement strand
AGCGCCGTGCCGGCCACCGCGATGCGGCGGCCGGCACGGCGCTGGACGCGCCCGGGAGCGGTGTCAGGCGCCGTCATTGCGGCGCGCGCGGCGGGTGAGGAACAACGCCCCGGCGGCAGCGGTACCGGTGGCGGCCAGACCCGCTCCCACCACGGTCGGGGAGGGATCCTGCTGCGTCCCGCCGCTGCCTGCGGCCACGCCCCCGCGCGGCAGCCTTCCCGTCGTTCCGGGCTCACCCGGGGTTCCCGGAGAGCCCGTGCCCCCGGTCGTGCACTCGACCTTGAATACCTTCATCTTGCCGGCGCCGTTTTCTCCTGTGAACTTCCAGGTGAGCTTGTACATGCCGTTCGGCAGACTGAGGTTGGCGGTGAAACCGGCGCCGTTCTTCAGGATCAACTTCCCCGTCAGGCCGGCCCCGCCGGGCTTCTTGGGCTGCGTCACGATGGAGTAGTTGATCTGTTGCGCGGTGTCGAAATTGAACGCATCGAGATAGAACGAGCAGACCTTGGGTTCGTTGCGCTGGTCGCTGACCGCCGTGGTGCTCTTGTGGATTTTCACGTCTCCGTTGTCGCCGGGTGCCGCGATCGCGGGGGAGGCGGTGAGTACGGCGGTGCCGGACAGGCCGAGGGCGGCCGCGGCCACCGCTGCGGCTCGGATGTGGCGGTGGTGTCGGGGTGCAGAGCGGGGCATGACAACTCCTATGCACGGTGGCGGGCACACTCCCGCCGGGCAAAGAGACTATTAGTCATAAAAAATGCCCATGCCATCTCGACACGCGGGGAGCATTTCGAATTCACGCCGATGGCTCCCGCGCGGAGCCGCCATCTGCTCATCCCGGTCCCCAGGTCCGCGCAGCGACCGAGCTGAACGCCAGGCGGACAACCAGCGCAAAGTCCTCGACCAGTCCCGTTGCGAAGGGCGCCGGAACCAGCCGGCCGGCGACGACTCGGCACCCATGAGTTCGGGAAGCGCCGGACGGGTGCCGGCTCTGGTCGCCCACGGCGGCCCCGTGATCGCAGGTTGCCGCCCGTCCCGATCTCGTTCGGCGCATCCTTCACCCACGCGAACCTCGGCGCGGTCCCCGGCTGGCAGCGCTCCCTGGAACTGCGCGAATGCCAACTCGCACTGGCCGGCGCCATCGGACGGACCAGTTCGCTGATGCGCCCCCGTACTCCTCCGTCAACGATGCCCTGAACGACGGTGATTGGGACGCCGTCCGCGCGGCCGGCCAGGACGGCTATCTGACCGTGCTGACCACCCAGGACAGCGAGGACTGGCAGCGGCCCGGCGTCGACCGGATCGTCGCCAACGCCACTCCGCGCGGCACCGCCAGCCAGATCCTGGTCATGCACGACGCGGGCGGCGACCGCTCCCAGACCGTCGCCGCCCTCGACCAGCTGCTGCCCCGGCTCACCGCCCGCGGCTACGCCTTCAAGACCGTCGGTGACGCCGTCGGCGTGCCCCGGGCCATGAAATCCGCCGCCGTCAAGGACCACTGGCTCGGCCTCGGCCTCATCGGCACCCGTCCGCAAACGGGGCACCGGGTGGGGGCCGCCGGTCACCGCCCCGGTCGGCGTGATCGTGCCCGCGTACAACGAGAGCGCCGGCATCGAGGCCGCCGTTCGCTCGCTGGTCGCCTCCGACCACCCCGTCGAGGTCATCGTGGTCGACGACGGCTCCACCGACGGCACCGCCGGCCTCGTGGAATCACTCGGACTTCCGTATGTCCGCGTCATCCGGCAGCGCAACGCAGGCAAGCCCGCAGCCCTCAACACCGGGATCGCCGCGGCCTCCTACGCCTTGCTGGTGATGGTCGACGGCGACACCGTCCTCGAACCGGAAGCGGTACGCATGCTGGTGCAGCCCTTCGCCGACCACCGCATCGGCGCGGTCTCGGGCAACGCCAAGGTCATCAACCGCGGCGGGCTGCTCGGGCGCCGGCAGCACATCGAATACGTCGTAGGCTTCAATCTCGACCGTCGGCTGTTCGACCTCGCGGAATGCATGCCCACCGTCCGAGGAGCCGTCGGTGCCTTCCGTCATGACGCGCTGCTGCGGGTCGGGGGCGTCAGCGAGGACACCCTCGCCGAGGACACCGACCTGACCATGGCGCTGTGCCGCGACGGCTGGCGGGTGGTTTACCAGGAGGACGCGATCGCGTGGACCGAGGCACCCGCCTCGCTCTGCGCGCTGTGGCGACAGCGCTACCGCTGGTGCTTCGGCACCCTGCAGGCCATGTGGAAGCACCGCGGCGCCCTGATCCAGTCCCGCGCGGCGGGCAAGCTGGGCCGCCGCGGACTGGTGTACCTGCTGCTCTTCCAGGTCCTGCTGCCGCTGCTCGCGCCGGTCGTCGACATCTACGCCCGTCTACGGCCTGGTCTTCCTGGACCGGGTCCGCGTCCTCGGCCTGTGGCTCGCCTTCCTGCTGCTCCAGGCCGGTATGGGGGTGTACGCCTTCCGTCTCGACGGCGAAGGGGCCGGAGCGCTGTGGAGCCTGCCTCTGCAGCAGTTCGTCTACCGGCAGCTGATGTACCTCGTCGTCTTCCAGTCCGTCGTCACCGCCATCGCGGATGGCGTCTGCGCTGGCAGCGCGTGGAGCGTTACGGAAGCCTCCAAGGCCCCGCCCCGACTAAGAACGCCGCCCCCGCGACTCCTGCGACCGCTGGTGGTCCCGCCCCCGACCTGGCCGAGTCATGGCTCCACGACGCGCACGCCGCCTCCGGGGCCGGTGACGTCCGCTACCTCCGCGGCGGGATCACCCCGGGACTGTACGAGGGACCCGGCCAGTACGAGAGTGGCACCACGGCACCGTGGGACGGCGGAACCGGCTACTGACGACCGTCTGGAGCGGCGCCGGCTCCGGCTGCTCCAAGTACGACGCGAAGCCCACCTGGCAGAAGGACACCGGCTGCGCGAAGCGCACCGTCGCCGACGTCTCCGCGGTCGCTGACCCCAACACCGGCGTCGCGGGCTACGACACCTACGGCCAGGACAACGGCTGGGAGGTCTTCGGCGGTACCAGCGCCTCGTCCCCGCTGATCGCGGCGGTCTACGCGCTCGCCGGGACCCCGTCGGCCGGTTCGTACCCCGCGTCCTTCCCGTACGCCCACCCCATCGCGCGCTTCGACGTGGTGAGCGGCTCCAACGGATCCTGCTCGGGGTCCTATCTGTGCACCGGCACCACCGGCTACGACGGTCCGACGGGCCTCGGTACCCCGAACGGCACCAGAGCCTTCAAGGGCTGACAATCCCCTGAAACAGCAGGCGGGGGCGGAGCGGCTCCGGTCGCTCCGCCCCCGCCCGCGTGCTCAGGACGCGGTCGGTATGCGTGCGGCGAAATCCCGGCCGGCGGCCTTCGCGGCCGGCGGGAACACCATCTTCAGACCCTTGTCCTCGCCCTGGACGGAGAGCACGGTCTTGAGGCCGAGGCCGAGCAGCGCCTTGCTGAGCGGGGCCGCGGTGATCATCTCGCGCGGCAGGGCCATGAGCAGTTTGCCCGGCTTGCCGGTGGCGGTCTTGCCGTCGAAGAACAGCAGACGCTGAGCCGTCAGCACCCAGTACATCGGGCGCGGCTGGACGGTGGCGATGACCATGCCCGCGCTGAGCACTCCCACCAGGGCGGTGGTGAGGACCTGGCGCTTGACCGAGACGGTGCCGGTGTTCGCCATGCCCGTGAGCTCGATGTGCTCCTGCGGTGCGAGCGCGGGCTGAGCGATCTCCAGCAACTGCCGGTTTCGTCTGGTGTTCACGGTGTTCCTCAGGTTCGGGTTCGGACTGATGTGCAGTGGGATGTGCAGCAGCCTAGAGGCGGTGCGGGTTCGCCGACTGTGAGCCAGGTAAAGCGGGGGTTGGCATTCCGCAATGTCTTGATCAGAGACCTCCCGGTTGTCCGACGGTGTCCGGATTCCTCCTTGGTGGCCAACGGCACCGTGCACCGACTCCTCGCGCCGACCTTGGCAACCTGACACTTCGTTAACAAGGGCACTCGCAGCCTGTCAATTGTGGCGCGGGTCACGGCGCACCCAAGCTGCCTCCTATCTCGCTCTTCCCTCTCCCTCTCCTCTTCAGGAGGCGCCATGTCCCAGGTGTCCACCAGCGACGGCGGACCGCTGCCCACGCAGCTCGCCGACGCCCCGCAGCCGGCCGGCGCCGGTCAGGTCCAGCGCCTCAAACCCAACTCGGTCGGGCTGCTCGGGGTACTGTTCATGGCATTGGCGAACGCCGCTCCGGTCACCGCGATGGCCGGCAACCTGCCGATCGTGATCGGTTCGGGCAATGGCATCGGCGCCCCTGCCGGGTTCGTCTTCGTCACCGTCGTCCTGACGTTGTTCACCGTCGGGTACGTGGCCATGGCCCGCCACATCACCGCGGCCGGCGCCTTCTACGGCTATGTCTCCCACGGCTTGGGCCGCCTCGCCGGAATGGCCGCCGGGATGCTCGCGGTGCTGGCCTACGTCGTCTTCGAAGCATCGCTGGTGGGGATCTTCGCGTACTTCGCCAAGACCGTCGTCCAGACGCAGTTCCACATCGATCTGCCGTGGCTGGTGTACGCGCTGGTGATGATCGCGGTCACCGCGGCGCTGTCCCATTTCGACCTGGACATCGCCGCCAAGGTACTCGCGGTGTTCCTGGTCGGCGAAGTGACGCTGCTGCTCGTGCTGGCCGTCTCGATCCTGCTGCACGGCGGCGGCCCGGACGGCCTGGTGGTCTCCACCGTCAATCCCACCAAGGCCTTTGCGGGTCCGGCCGCGGGCCTGGGGCTGTTCTTCTGCTTCTGGTCCTGGGTGGGGTTCGAGTCCACGGCCATGTACGGAGAGGAGTCCCGTAACCCCAAGAGGATCATTCCGCGCGCCACTTTGGCGGCCGTGATCGGGCTGGGTGTGCTCTACACCTTCGTCTCCTGGATGGTCATTTCCGGGAGCGGGCTGAAGGGAGTGACCCAACAGGCCGGGATATTCGATGTGTTTACCGCACCGCTCCACCAGTACCTGGGTCAGTGGTCGGTCACCGCATTCGGGTGGCTGATGTGCAGCAGTTCCTTCGCCTGCGGGCTGGCCTTCCACCAGTGCGCTTCGCGCTATCTCTACGCGATCGGCCGCGAGGGCTTCCTCCACCCGGGCCTCGGGCGCACCCACCCGCGGCACGGCTCGCCGTATCTGGCCTCCGCCGTGCAGTCCTGCATCGCCCTGGCGATCGTCGGGGCGTTCTGGGCGGCGGACAAGGACCCCTATGTCGACCTCTACACCCTGATGGCGATCCTGGGCACGCTCGCCCTGCTGGTGGTGCAGACGCTGTGCGCGTTCTCCGTCATCGCCTACTTCCGCCGCCATCATCCCGAGAGCCGGCACTGGTTCAAGACGCTGGTCGCCCCGGCCGCCGGCGGGCTGGGCATGATCGCCGCGATTTACCTGCTGCTGGCCAACCTGGACACCGCCGCGGGAGCGGCGTCCACGTCCCTGGTCTTCAAACTCATCCCCTGGATCGTCGGCGCGGTCCTCCTCAGCGGCCTGGCCGTCGCCGCCTATATGCGCGCCCGGCGCCCGGACCGCTACGAGGTGATGGGCCGGATCATCCTCGAGGACACCCAGGAACGCGCCGACATCTGACCCCGGGCCGCGGTCGCCGACCGGGCGACCGCCTCCGGCTCTCCGACGACCGCATTCGGCTCTCCGATTTCCTGAAGGGACCCACCCTCATGGCACGTACCGCCCCCCTGCGCGCCCTGCACCAACTCGCCGAAGAACACGCCGCGGCCCGCCGGCTGCGCATCCCCGTCGACGACCTGCGCGGCCTGCGCGCCGAAGCCGCCGCGGACCCCTCCTCGCCCAGCCGCCGGGAACTGCTGCGCTGGGCCGGCGCCGCGGGTGTGACCGTGGCCATGGCCGGCTCCGGCGTGCTCCTGCCCACCGGCCGTGCGCACGCCGACACCGCGGTTTCCCCCACCAAGCCCGCCTACCGCAGCGCCCGGGTCGCGGTGATCGGCGCCGGAATCTCCGGACTCACCGCGGCCCTCACGCTCAACGACGCCGGGGTGCCGTGCACGGTCTACGAGGCCAATCCGGCCCGGATCGGTGGCCGGATGTACTCCGAGAGCAGCTACTGGGCAGGCGGGCAGACCTCGGAGTACGGCGGAGAACTCATCGACACCGGCCACAAGAAGATCCTGGAACTGTGCCGCCGGTTCGGCCTGAACACCGTCGACTTCGCCGGCGCAGGACCCAACGGCGCCGCCGACGTGCTCTGGTTCGACAACACCTACTACCCGCGCGCCCAGGCCGACATCGATTTCAAGGCCGTTTACCAGGCACTGCACAGCGACCTGACCTCCGCCGGTGCAGTCACCTGGAACCGGACCACGCCCGCCGGCACCGCCCTGGACAACCTCTCCCTGTACGACTGGATCGAGACCCGGGTGCCCGGCGGCCACTCCTCCCCGCTGGGCCGGTTCATGAACGTGGCCTACAACGTCGAGTACGGAGCCGATACCCAGGGCCAGTCTTCACTGGCCCTGGTTCTGCTCATGGGTTATCAGCCCAACCCCGGCAGCTTCAACATGTGGGGCCTGTCCAACGAGCGCTACCACATCGCCGGCGGCAACGACCTGCTGCCCAAAGCGATCGCCGCACAATTGCCGTCCGGAACCGTGCAGATGGGATGGAAACTGCTCGCGGTGCGGGCCAACTCCGACGGCACCCAGACCCTCACCTTCGACCAGGGCGGCAGCACCAGAACCGTCACCTCCGACCAGACGATCCTCACTGTGCCGCTGCCGATTCTGCAGGGCCTGGACACCAGCCGGGCCAACTTCGACCCTCTGATGACCAACCTGCTGCGGGACGCCCGCATGGGCTACTGCACCAAGCTCAACATGCAGTTCAAGCAGCGGACGTGGGACGGCGCCGGTCCCTGGCCGGGCGTAGCCGAGGGCAGCTGCTTCACCGACCTGCCCTTCCAGCAGATCTGGGACACCACCCAGGGACAGCCCGGCAGCACCGGCATCCTCATCCAGTACGGCGGGGGTTCCCTCGCACACGACCTCAACCCGTCCACGCCCTTCCCTTCCGACTCCTCCAGTTACGTCAGGACTCTGGTCTCCTCCGTCCTCACCGACGTCGACAAAGTTTTCCCCGGCACCCAGGCGCAGTGGAACGGCAAGGCGCTGCTGTCCGCCTGGCACAAGAACCCCTACGCCCTGGGCGCCTACTCCTGCTGGCCCGTCGGCTACCTGCACCGCTACGCGGGCTACGAAGGCACCCGCCAGGGAAACATCCACATCGGCGGCGAACACTGCTCCTACGACTTCCAGGGCTACATGAACGGCGGCGCGGTCGAAGGCGAGCGCGCGGCGAGCGAAACCCTGTCCGATCTGAGAATCTGACCCGACAGCCTGAGCCGGCCACCGTGCTGATGCGGATGACGCGGCCGTGGACTGTGCGCGGGTAAGCGGCGAGTTTGCGGATGGACCAGCGGGTGAAGGGCTGGCCGAGTTTGGTCGGGCGGGTGGTGGCCGTCGCGATGACGAAATGGAACGGGCCCGCTCCATGCCGGCTGCTGCGGCAACCAGCGGGAACTCGCTCGTAGGACCTTGTGCTCACGCGATACTGGTGCCGCGCAACAGCAGCAATGCCACATCCATGGCCGCGACGCAGACCGCTGAGGCGAACGCCGCTTGCTCCCAACGGCGGCCCAGCATCATGCCGGCCACTGAGACCGCCGAGGCAGCTGTGATGGCCGCTACGCCCCACCCGCCGGGCGACCCCGCGGGTCCCATCACCAGGATGGCGGACGCGGCCACCAGCGGTACCGGCAGCAGCAGCCGGGTGTTCCTGGTCCCCAGCCGCTGCGGCCATCCCCGCACCCCTGTCGCCTGATCCCTGCCGATGTCGGGCAGCACATCGCCCAGGTGGGCGCCGATGCCCAGCAGGGCGCCTGCCGTGACGAGCCACCAGGCCGGCCAGGGATGCTGCGGCGCTCCCAGCGCGACGAACGCCGGAAGGCTGCCGAAGCCCACCGCGTAGGGCGCCCAGGACCACACTGTCGCCTTGAGCCGCAGGTCGTACGCCCAGGCTGCTGCCACCCCGCCCAGATGAACGGCGCCCGCCCGGAGACCGCAGGCGAGGGACAGGGGAACGCACAGCGCCAGGGCGAGGAACGCGGCGGACCACGCGGTGGTGACGCTGACCGTACCGGCGGCGACAGGTTTGTCGTGGCGGCCGGTGGCCGTATCCCGGTGCGCGTCGTACGCGTCGTTGCACCAGCCGGCGGACAGCTGCCCGGTCAGGACGGCGGCAGCGGTCAGAATGCAGCGCGGACCGCCCTGGCCTGCGGTGACAGCCAGCGCTGCCATCAAGGTGGTGACTGCTACGACGGGTCCGGGATGGCACGATCCGGCAAGGCCGGTTACCCGGCCTCCCCACCGCGCCACCGCGCCGCCGACGGGTACCTGTTCGGGGGTGACCATCGGCCGATCGTAGGCGTCCCGGCCCGGCCGGAGGACCGCGCCGCCCCCGGGGGACCCGCCGGATGGGCGATCAAGGGTGTCGAGTGCCCGGCCGGGGGGGCATGGATGCTGAGCAAGCTACCCCGAGGCGGGAACCCCACATGACCCGGATCGCAGCCGTTCACGGTGCCCTGGCACCACACCACCATGCCCAGAACGAGATCACGGACATGGTGGCCCGCACCTGCCTGCCCGAAGGGGCCGACCGGCGGGTCCTGGACCGGTTGCACCGCAGTGCGAAGGTCCGCTCGCGCCATATGACGCTGCCGCTGGAGAAGTACACGGAACTGGACGGCTTCGGTGCCGCGAACGACGCCTTCATCGCGGGAGCCACCGCCTTGGGCGCAAAGGCCGTGCGTGGCGCGCTGCATTCCGCGGGCCTGTCCGCAACGGATGTGGATCTGCTGTTGTTCACGTCCGTCACCGGCATCGCCACCCCGTCGATCGATGCCCGGCTGGCGGTCCGCCTCGCGATGCGGCCGGATGTCAAACGGCTTCCCCTGTTCGGCCTGGGTTGTGTCGGCGGCGCAGCCGGACTGGCCCGCGTGCACGACTACCTGCTCGGGCGCCCCGACCACGTGGCGGTCATGCTGTCGGTTGAACTGTGCTCGCTCACCTTCCAGCGCGCTGACGCTTCGGCCGCCAACCTCGTTGCCACGGCGCTGTTCGGTGACGGCGCTGCCGCGGTCGTCGCCTGTGGCGCGGCCCGCTCGGAGGCGCTCCTCGGCCCGACGATCGTGGACTCCCGAAGTCGCTTGTATCCGGACACCGAGCACGTCATGGGCTGGAACATCAGGGACACCGGCTTTCAGGTCGTCCTGGATCCGGCCGTTCCCGATGTGGTGCGCCGTCACCTCGCCGACGACGTCCAGGGGTTCCTCGGGGACCACGGGCTGAAGCCCAAGGACGTGACGGCGTGGGTGTGCCACCCCGGCGGCCCGAAGGTTCTGCAGGCCGTCGCGGAAAGCCTCGAACTGCCCGATGGGGCTCTCGACATCACGTGGCGGCACCTGGCAGACGTCGGAAATCTCTCCTCGTCCTCGGTGCTCCACGTGCTGCGCGACACCCTGGCCGAACGCCGCCCCCCGCCGGGCTCGCCCGGTCTGCTGCTGGCGATGGGACCCGGATTCTGCTGCGAACTGGTGCTGCTGCGCTGGTAGGTCGGAGGACACATGCTCTGGTACGGACTGCTGGTGGCCGCCGTCGCCGCTGAGCGGATCGGCGAACTCATAGTCGCCCGCCGTAACGAGCGATGGAGCGCGGCGCGCGGCGCGACGGTGGCCGGGCAAGGCCACTATCCAGCGATGGTCGCGCTCCACACCGGTCTGCTGGCCGGCTGCCTGGCGGAGGTGTGGCTGGCCGGCCGGCCCTTCGTGGCCGCCCTGGGCTGGCCGATGCTGGTGCTGCTGGTGGCCGCCCAGGGGCTGCGGTGGTGGTGCATCGGCACCCTGGGACCACGCTGGAACACCCGGGTGATCGTCATTCCGGGCCTTCCGCTGGTGACGAGCGGTCCCTACCGGTGGCTGCGGCATCCGAACTACGTGGCCGTCGCCGCCGAGGGCCTGGCCCTGCCGCTGGTCCACACCGCCTGGGCCACCGCGGCGGTGTTCACCGTGCTCAACGCCGCCTTGCTCACCGTGCGCATCCGCTGCGAGAACCGGACCCTGTCAGCCGCGTCCGCATCCGCGCCGGTGTTCGGCACGGGCCGGGACGCCACGACGTGATCGATGTGCTCGTGGCCGGCGGCGGACCGGCCGGGCTGGCCGCCGCCATCCATGCCACGCTCCTCGGCCTGGAGGCCGTCGTCGTCGAACCACGTTCCTCTCCGGTGGACAAGGCCTGCGGAGAAGGCGTCATGCCCGGAGGCGTCATGGCGCTGCGGGCGTTGGGTGTCGACGTCGACGGCCGCGAACTGCGCGGCATCCGCTACGTGGACGGCGACAGCCGCGCCGAAGCGTCCTTCCGCGAGCGGACCGGGCTGGGGATCCGCCGGACGGCGCTGCATGCCGCACTGCACCAGCGTGCACGCGACCTCGGCGTGCGGGTTGTGGCGGACAAGGTCGGTACAGTGCGCCAAGGTGCGCAATCCGTGACAGCGGCGGGAATCACGGCTCATTGGCTGATCGCCGCCGACGGCCTGCACTCACCGCTGCGCCGCGGCTTGGGGCTGGACCTGCCATCAGGCCGCGCGCCCGGCCGCTACGGGCTGCGCCGGCACTTCCGCACCGAGCCGTGGACGGACTTCGTGGAGGTCCACTGGTCCGCCCACGGCGAGGCCTACGTCACTCCGGTCGGCGACGACGTAGTCGGCGTCGCGGTCCTGAGCAGCGACCGTCGCGGGTACGACGAGCACCTGGCCGCCTTTCCCGCCCTGGCATCGGCACTGCGCGGCGCGGCCGCGACCACCGTGCGCGGCGCCGGACCACTGCGCCAGCGAGTGCGGCGACGAGTCGCCGGGCGCATCCTGCTCGTCGGCGACGCCGCAGGGTACGTGGACGCCCTCACCGGCGAAGGCATCGCCCTGGCGCTGGCGACGGCCGGAGCCGCGGTACGCTGCGTGGCCGCCGACCGTCCGCAGGACTATGAACGCGCCTGGACGCGGCTGACCCGGCGCCACCGGTTGCTGACCGGAACTCTGCTGGCCGTGAGCCGTCATCCCCGCGCCACCCGCCTTATCGTTCCCGCGGCCGCCCGGCTACCCCCGCTCTTCTCGGCCGCGGTCCACGCACTGCAGTAATGGCGCTTGTCCAATCCTTTGGTGGAGGCCAGACGCGCTCCGCGCGCGCCGGAGACGCGCCAGTCATCGCGCGCGATGGCCCCGGGCCCGCGCGGTGCGGGGCCCGGCCGTCGGCGAACAGGAGCGCGAGCTGACGGGCTTGCGGAATCTGGCCACCGGGCGGCTGCGGGTGGGCGCCTTCCCGACCGCAATGGCGAACCTGGCACCCCTAGCCCTTGCCGCCTTCAGCCGCCGGTACCCCGACATCGACGTCGACCTGCACGAGGGGACCACCCCCTCCCAACTCAAGGCGCTGGAGGACGCATCAACCGATCTGGCCATCGTCGCAGTCACCGGCGAGTCTCCTGGCGATCGCTTCACCCTCGAGGCGCTGCTGGATGACCCGCTGCTGCTCGCAGTCGAGCGGGGGCACGCCCTGGCCCTGGAGCGCGCCGTGGATCCCGACGATCTGGCTGCCGAGGCGTGGAGCCACTCTCCTCGGGCGCCGTCCTCGCCGCGCAGTAGGAGCTGGCGGCCGTTCCGGCAGGTCATGATCTGGCCGAAGACGGGTTCGACGATGGCTTTGCGGCGGCGGTAGGAGGCCCGTCCGGGCTTGGTCCGCAGTTTGCTGGCCATGTGTTCCTTGAGGGTGGCGCCCGGGGGATACGTCCGCCTGGTGCGGGTGGGACCCCCTCGTCGTGGGCCAGGCGACTCCTGGTCATGAACGTGTCCGTCCCGCAGGTGAGTTGGCGGTCTCTCGCGGGCCAGATGTCCCTCGGGCAGCCAGTCGTCCAGCGACGGCAGCAGCAGGACCTGATGCGGGTCGAAAGCCCGGAACCGCTTCTCCACCCCAGCCGGACGACCCTGCCGTTGCTGCTTCTCGACCGGCTCGACCTCGAACAGCCATCCCCACCACGCATACCGATGTCATCCCGTACGAATGATCACAAACACGGACAGGTTACCGTTCGCCGGCCTGCTCCTCGTGCGGGCGCAGGGCTTCAGCGACCGCCATGGTGTCCCAGTAGAACGGGTGTATTTCGGTAATGAGCCCGTCTTTGACGGTGATCAGTTGCATGACCGAAGTGTCCAGGACCCGGCCGCTGGCGCGGGCCTGCAGGCGGCCTCGGTTCAGCACCACGACAGCGTCTCCATCGACCACGAACCTCTGCTCCAAGAACTCCAACGACTGCCACGCTGCGCTCATCGCGGCCATGAACTCCTCGATGCCGCCCGGCCCGCGCCAAGTGCCCCCGTAGGGCAACCCAGGTGCCTGGTACATCACCACCTCAGGGTCGAGACACTCAGCGATCCCGTCAAAGCTGGCCTTGCCCATACCTCCGGCCGCGATGTAGGACGCTTCGGCCGAGTAGAACTTCTGCAGCACCGCGAAGGCGTCGCCCGGCGCGCGCACGTCTGTGTGCGGCGCAGCGAGCGGATCAGCCGGATCCTTCGGGTTCAGGCCGACCGGCACGCGGAGATGGACCAGGCAGTCGCCGGGGACATCGTCGCGGTGATCGGGCCGAAGGCCGCCCGCGCCGGGGCCACCTTGTGCGTACCCGCGGCTCCGCTGCTCCTCGAACCGCCGACCACGGCCGATCCGGTCGTCGCCGTAGCGGTCGAGGCGCGCAGGACCACCGATACGGACCGGTTGGTGTCGGCATTGGTGCGGCTGGTCGAGGAGGACCCCTCACTGGTGGTCAGGACCGGCACGGCGGTGATCACCGCAGCCGTGCCGCTGGCCGAGCTGTTCGGCTACGCGACCCGGCTGCGCAGCCGGACGCAGGGCCGGGGAACCTTCACCACCCGGCTCACCGGCTACGCCCCGGCCCCGGGCTCGGTGACCGCCCGGTGACCGGCGCGGTGTCCGGCGGGACACCGTCCCGATAGCTCACGGTCGGCCCGATGGCACCCAAGGTTCGGCGCACGCCTCAGTGGCGCACCCACTGGATGGACACCTTCCCTACCCTCTGATTCCCGACCGTCCGAGCGCCTTCAGGCGAAGTGCACCGCGCTGCTCTGAGGCAGCGTCGGCGACGGCAGAGTGCCGGGAGGGCGGGCCGCGTGGTCATCGTGGGCGCAGGCCCTGCACGAGTGACGTGATCGCCCCGCCGACGACGGTGTCGACGTCCCGGTCGAGCATGAGGTCCTGGGCAACCATGGTCGCCAGCCCCTGAACCATCGCCAGGACCGCCATCGCAACGCGGTCGGGATCGCCGGAGACGATCTCGCCGGAGGTCTGCGCCCGCGCGATGAGGTCCATGGTGGTGCTGAAAGCCTCCTGGTTGGCCTCCCGCAGGCCAGGGGCCTCCTTGAGGTCCCGGCGGGACAGGATGAGCCCGATCAGGATCGGATGCTCGGCGGTGAAGGACACGTAGCCGCGCGCGAAGGCCGCCAGCCCCGCTTCGAAGTCGTCGTACGGCCTGGCCATCGCGGCGCTGAGCCGTTCGCCCATTTCCTGCAGCCCGTGCACGGTCAGGGCGTCCAGCAGCGCCTGCTTGTCGGGGAAGTGCCGGGCGGGCGCGCCGTGGCTGACGCCGAGGTCGCGGGCGAGTTCGCGCAGCGACAGCCTGCTCACTCCCACCTGTTCGATCTTGTCTTCAGCCAGGGCGAGCAGCGCTTCGCGCAGGTTGCCGTGGTGGTAAGGGGTGCTCGTTTTCTCGGCCATGCCCCGACTCTATCAAAAAGTGGGCGTTGACTACATAGTAGGCAGTGACTACATTGGGGAATGTAGGCAGGACACCGAGTCGCGGAGGGCGACATGAGTGGCTGTACGTGGTTCATCGCTGGTGCGGGTTCGGGCTTCGGTCTGGAACTCACCCGGCAGTTGCTGGCGGGCAATCCGTCGTGGCCGCCGCGTACGCGGCCGATGTCGTGCGGGACCAGCCGTGAGCGCCCGGCGCGATCCGGACATGATCTATGGCCGACCGGTCACATGGGGGTCCGCAACGGACGGGCTGACCGGGCGGGTAGGTGTGGACGGCGGTGGTTCACTGATGCCCGGGGTGCGGGCGGGCGGCACCGGGGCCGGGTCCAGTGGCCTGCCGGGCAGCAGCACCAGCAGGCACACGGCCACCACGGCAGCAGCCGCACCGAGCGCGGCGAAGGCAACCCTCCGCACCCGGCGCACTCCCCAACTACGTCCCTGCGGGGGTGCGTCGCGGCACAGATCGCGGTGGGTGACGAGCGCGGCGCGGGCGGCCAGCGCGGCGCGCAGCCGGTCCTCGGTCGCAATCCGGCGGTCTTCGGCATCCGGCTTCATCGGCCCGCCCCCAGCTTCTTCTCCAGGACATCCAGCGCGCGGCTCGCGGTGGACTTCACCGTGCCGCGCGACAGTCCGAGCGTCTGCGCGATCTGCGCCTCGGTCAGCTCCGACCAGTAGCGCAGCACCAGCACCTCGCGCTGACGCTGCGTCAATTGCGCCATTGCGTCGAGAACGTGACGGTGCTCCTCGGCGAGCAGCAGCCCCTCGTCGACGGGCGGCCCGTAACCCTGGTGGGGCGGGGTGTAGGCACGGGCGGTGCGACGTCTGCGCAGCACGGAGCGGGCTGCGTTGACCACGGCGGTGTGCAGGTAGGCCCCGGGGTCCTGGAGCCCGTCCAGCGAGGTACCGTGCGTGCGGCATACGGCGGCGAAGGCGTCCTGGACGACGTCCTCGGCGGTGTGCAGATCGTCCACCAGGAAGAGCGCGAGCCGCACCATGTCGAGTCGCCGTGCCCGGTACAGCTCGGTCAGCGTGGGCGGCTCGTCGTCGTACGGCGTACCGAGTGCCCGCAGATGACGTCCCCGTACCGGCACATCCCCGGTCCAGGGCATGCGGGATACGTGGGACGTCCGGGGCATGCGGGAGAGCAGACGGGACCACCAGGGCGGCGCTGCGGGAATGGCATACTGCATGGGCCTCGATCCGTTGCGGGAGGGGCGGGCGGGCCTGCGGAAAGGCCGGCCCGCCCCGTGGTGCTGCCGCTGCTGCTACTTCTGGACTCCGCTGCCCGGCTGGATAACCCGGGGCGCATTCTCGGCCGGGGCGGGCCCTGCGCCGGGCTTGCCCGCATCGGCCGGCTTGCCCGCATCGACGACCTTCGGGGTACCGGTGGGCTTCGAGACGCCGGGCTTCGACGCGGCCTCCGGGGCTGCGTCCCCGGTCGTGGCGACCTTCGGCGCGGCGGGGGCCGGCCTCACGCCGGAGTCGGCGACGGCCTGCGCGGCGAAGCCGCCGCCCAGCAGCAGCGCGACACCGGTGACGGTACCCAGGACCCGGGGGCGGGGGCGGTAGTTCCGCTTGGCGTGCAAAGACATGAGATTCTCCCGAGGAAGTGACGGAAACACGGTCTGGAACAACAGCTGAAGGGCGCCTTCAACCCACCAGACGTGCGACACCCCTCGAGGTTGCGACCACATCCGAGAAACTCCACTCCGTACGCCGCGGGTGATGCCTCGTCGAGGTGAGCGAATGCTTCAGCGGCCAGAACTTTGAACGACCGGGGAGTGAATGACTCGGCAAAGAATGCTCCGGGCTCTTTACGCTGCGCTCGGCCCGCCGGAGCATGGGGGAGTCGTGTCATGTAAACTTCGCGACTCTTCCGGAGGCAGTTTCATGGTCAGGAAGTTGGGGAGCGTTGGCATCGTGGCCGCCGTTCTCTCGATAAGTCTGTTCGCCGCTCCTGTGGGCCTGTCGACGAGTCAGGCCGCAGGCGGGGCCGCTCATCCGGCGACGGGTGTCGGCTCGTGCACCCTCAAGAACTGGAACCCCAGCGCCGACCCAGGCGACGCCAAGGATCTTCCCCAGGGCGCGCGTCCGCAAGGCTACAAGCCTGACGACTACGACTGCACCGGCGCCAAGTTCGCCGCGCCGGGCGTGGAGTTCGCGAAGTTCCCGCAGCCGCACGACTTCCGTGTGGGCAACCAGCGGCCGGCCGGGCCGGCGGGAACGGGTGGGTCGGCGCAGACGAGGGCGGCGGCGCAAGCGGCCACCAATCCGCTCGCCCCGTACTTCCCGCCGTTCACACACATCGTGGTCCTCTACCGGGAGAACCACACCTTCGACGACTACCTCGGTGACTGCGCCACCACGGTCCAGGCCGGCTGCAAAGGCTCGGTGCAGAGCACGAACCACATCAGCTCCGTGCCCAACCTCCATGCCCTGGCCAAGACCTACGCGCTCATGGACACCTACAGCACGGGCACCCAGCCCCCGAGCGGCCCCAACCACTGGTGGCTGTTCTCGGGCCAGTCGTCCTCCAGCTCGCAGCAGCAGTCCTACCCTGCCGCCACCGGGACACAGTTCGACCGTTTCCTCAAGGGCGGCCCCAACGGCACGTACCCGTTCATCATGAACGGCGACTTCTACTGGATGCTCAACAACGGCAGCGGCTACTGGCGCAACCCGGCCACCAACGCCATCGAGGCGCTGCCGGTCAACCGGCCCGGCACGAATATCCCGGAGGAGCTCAACTACAACCACTACACCTGCTGCGGCCAGAACGACCCCGACCAGACCATCGCGAACGACTACCTGAACTTCGTCTCGACGAACGGTCTGCCGACCTACTCCTACGTCGAGCTGTTCAACGACCATCCCGGCACGTACCAGGACATCCCGACGAACGACGCCGTCACCAAGCAGGTCGTCGACTCCATCATGAACAACGCGACCTACAAGGACAACACGCTCGTCGTGGTCACCGAGGACGACACCCAGAACGGCAGCAACGGCCCGGACCACATCAGCAACACCTACCGCGTACCGACCGTCATCGTGGCCTCACCGACCTACATGAAGCAGCACTACGTCAGCCACGTCGCGTACACGACGGACAACGTGCTGGCCGCGATGGAGCGGGTGATGGAGAAGGTCCACCCCGGCGTCATCGACCCCAACAACACTATCGGCCTGTCGACGTTCCCCATGACGACCGCCGACCAGGCGGGCCTCGGCGACCCCCTGGAGGACCTGTGGCTCCAAGGCGCCACCCCGCTGTCGGCCACGGCCTCCGCCTCGCCGACATCCGGTAACTCGCCTCTTGGCGTGTCGTTCGCCGGCACCGCCAGCGGCGGCTCGCCGCCTTACTCCTACAGCTGGAACTTCGGTGACGGGTCGGCGACGAGCACCGTCCAGAACCCGGGCCACACGTACAACTCCGCCGGGACCTACACCGCGACCCTCACGGTCACGGACGGCTCTTCGCCGGCGAAGACGGCCTCGTCGAGCGTCACCGTCACGGCCTCGCCCATCGCGGGGACGCCGCCGGGCGCACCCACGGGCCTGACCGCGAGCGCCGGCAACGGCCAGAACTCCCTGAGCTGGACGGCTCCGGCCAGCAATGGAGGCGTGTCCATCACGTCGTACAAGGTGTACCGCGGCACGTCCCCGGGCACGGAGACCCTCCTGACGTCGGGCGGCTGCAGCGCCCTGGGCACCGTGCTCTCGTGCACCGACACCGGTCTCACCAACGGCCAGACGTACTACTACAAGGTCAGCGCCGTGAACTCCCTCGGCGAGGGCGCGCAGAGCAACGAGGCCAATGCCACGCCGACCGGCGGCTGCGCGCCGCGGCAGTTGCTGGGCAACCCCGGTTTCGAGACCGGTACCGCGTCACCGTGGTCGGCGAGCAGCGGCGTGATCAGCAATTCGTCGACCGAACCCCCGCACTCCGGGAGTTGGGACGCCTGGCTGGACGGCTACGGCACCACCACCACGGACACGCTGTCGCAGTCGATCACCCTGCCGACGGGGTGCGCCAACTACAACGTCAACTTCTGGCTGCACATCGACACGGCGGAAACCACCACGACGAAGGCCTACGACACCCTGAGCCTGCAGGTGCTCAACAGCTCAGGCACGGTGCTGTCCACGCTGGCCACGTACTCCAACCTCAACCACAACACCGGATACGCGCAGCGCAGCTTCAGCCTGGCGCCCTACGCCGGACAGAACATCACCCTGAAGTTCACCGGCAAGGAGGACTACCGGTCCCAGACGTCGTTCGTCGTCGATGACACGGCGTTGAACGTGAGCTGAGCGACGCCTCGGCCCTGCCCGTTCTTTTGTTCCTGGGGTGTGGGTGGTGGGTGGCGTTCCGGGCGGATGCTGACATCCCCTCGTCCGCCGCCTCCTGCCCGCCGCCACCGGACCCGGCCCGGCCCGGCCCGACACCGACACCAACACCAACACCAACACCAACCGGTAGCCGGGCAACAACTCCACACATGTGAGGCTTCGCGTCCGAGGTGGTCGCGCCAGTCAGTGGGTGCCGCCACCGGCACCTGGAAGCGGCACCCACAGATCGTTCCCCATCCCCCGGCGGGCACCCGAGGAGCAGGCAGGGAGGCAGGGCAAGCAGGCGCGAATGCCGGCCACCGTCGGCCTGCCGGACGGAAAAGGTACGGAGAGTCGCCCGTACCCCGGCCGGCACCACAGTGGTGGTCGGATCCGGGCCCGTGGCCCGCCGCTGCTCCCGCAGGTGCCGGTCGCGCCGCGCGAGAAGCCCGTCGGGTACCGCCGCGTACCGGGCCGCTCCATGCGGACCCGGGGTCTCTGTTACGCGTGTGCCGTTTGTGGTCAGCGGAGGGTGTTGGGTACCTCTGCGTCGACGGTGTTGCTGGTGACCGTGCCGTCATTGCCGGCCAGGGCCACGGCGTGCCGCACCCCGTCGGGGCCGAGCACCACGGCCTGCCAAGCGCTTCCGCCGCCTTGCTGAACCACTACCCGCAGCGATTCGACCTTGCCGCCGGACACGGCTGCCGTCGCCTTGTCCACGGCCTGCGTGGCGGGAAGCGTGGGCAGCGGCGCGGGGGCCTGCGCGGATCCTTCCGAGGAGGTCTCATGTCCCTTTCGGCCAAAATCACCGCTCTTGTCAGTCTTCGACCCGGTCCGGCCGTCCTCCGATTCCTTTCCTTGGCGGGATCCGCGGTCCTCGGCGGAGTACCCGCCCCCGGTGCGCTCCTCGTGGCCGTGCTCCGCCGCCGCCACAGCTGCTGCTCCATCGCCGCCGATCAGCACCACAAGACCGAGAGCCACCCACCGCGTACGCCCATGACGGGTCAGCCGGACGAGTCGGCTGCGGCGCCTCGCCGGTGTATCGACCGTGTCGGCAGCCGCTTCATCCGGGCCCGTGGGGTGCTCGGGGGGCTGGGGATGGGACTGAGTCATCTGGCTGCTCCTTGCATTCTTCGGGCACTCCGCCCGCCTCCGGTAGATCCTGAGAGGAGGATGCTGAAGCTCCGCTGAAGCTCCGCTGAAGCCACCTGAAGAACTCTTCAGCAACCCGGTGGCGCGACCTGAGACCCTAGACCTCATGCGCGTACTGGTGGTCGAGGACGAGCGGCGGCTGGCCGCGGCTCTGCAACGCGGGCTGCAGGCCGAGGGCTTCTCTGTGGACGTCGCCCACGACGGCCCGCAAGGGTTGTGGCTGGCCGGTGAGCACGACTACGACGCCATCGTGCTCGACATCATGCTGCCTGGCCTCAACGGCTACCGGGTCTGCGCCCGGCTGCGCGCGACGGGCTGCGAGTCGGGCATTTTGATGCTCACCGCGAAGGACGGCGAGTACGACGAGGCGGAGGCCCTCGACACCGGCGCGGACGACTTCCTCTCCAGTCCTTCTCCTACGTCGTCCTGGTCGCCTGCCTGCGCGCCCTCATCCGGCGCACTGGCCGCCGCAGCCCGCAGATCATGGAGTTCGGTGACCTGGTGATCAACCCGGCAAGGCAGCGATGTACCCACAGCGGGACCGAAGCCCGGTTGACCTCGCGCGAATTCGCCGTCCTGGTGCACCTGGCCCGGCGGGCCGGGGAAGTGGTGCCCAAGCGGGAGATCCTGGAACAGGTCTGGGACACCGCTTACGAAGGTGATCTGAACGTCGTCGAGGTCCATGTCAGCGCACTGCGCCGGAAGATCGACGCACCGTTCGGACGGGCCGCGGTGGAGACCATCCGCGGTGCGGGCTACCGATTGGCAGCCGACGGTGGCTGAACGTCGCGGTCGACAGGATCGGCAGGGCCCGGTCTTGCGCGGGCTCCTTCCACAGGAGATGCGGCGTCGGGCTCTCGCCCGGATCCGGGACCTCGGGCATCGGTTGCGTCCTCGGTCCGTCCGCGCCCGGGCCACCCTGGGCGCGTCCGCCGTGGTCGCGCTGGCACTCGGCGCCGCCTCCTGGGGCCTGCTCGGTCACCCTTACCGTTCAGGGCGGCCTGCCTGAGCACGGCCTCGGCCAGGCCAGACGCGGCGGGCCGGCCGGCCACATCACGGGTGTAAGCGGGCGGAATGCCGGTACGGGACGCCGCGCAGCGCGCCCGCCGCACCTGGGCGCTGGGCGCCGGGGCACCCCGCCGGACCCGGCAGGCCACCACCTCGTCACCTGGGGCGGACGCTGATCCTCGACCTACCCGCCGCCGCCGTGTCCCGCTACACCCGCGACGGACTCGTCGAAGAACTCGGCCCGAACCGCTGCCGGCTCGTCCTGGGCTCGTGGTCATGGCCCGGCCTGGCCGCCACCATCGGCAGGTTCGACACTGGGCCGGTCTCTGGGCTCTGACGCCCCGGTCTCCAGGGGTCCAGCTCCAACGGAAGTTGAGACTGACCTGGAGGTACGCACCCACCTTCAAGTGCGTGCTTGATCAAATCGAGTCCAGGGACGAGCCTGGTAGAGGCGCGCCAAGCCCTCCGATCACCATCGACCTCATCTCCAAGTGCTGCCTGCCCCAGGTGTCCAGGACCTCCAAGGCCTCGTAGAGCAGGACACCCTTGGAGGTCAGCGAGTACTCCACTCTCGGCGGCACCTCGTCGTAGACCTCACGGTGGACGACCCCGTCCGTCTCCAACTCGCGCAACTGCTGCGTCAGCACCTTCTCGCTGATACCCGGCAGCAGCCGCCTCGCCTCGCCGAAGCGCCGCGGCCGCTCGGCGAGCACCCAAAGGATGAACGTCTTCCACTTCCCCTCGATGACATCCACCGCAGCACCAACTCCACAGACGTGTGACTGCTCGACCACGTCCCAGCCCTCCCATTTCCAGCTGACCACCGATCAATTCCCCATCTTTGAACCGGAGCACCAGATGAGCCATTCCCTGATCCCATCGCCTGCCACCGTCACCGTCACCGTCACCGTCATCGGCCTCGGGCCGATGGGCCAGGCGCTGGCCACCGTCCTACTGAGGGCCGGGCACCCCCGCCGTGCGCAGCCGCATGGAGAGGGGAGCTGTACGTATCCCTGAGGGCAGTTGGGCTGTGTGTCCGCCGCTCCGCGCTGTCGCGCGCGAAAAATCTCCCCTGACAGGGCCAGAGCGGAGGCGAGGACGCCGAGTACGGCATCCACCGTGAGGAGGATCAGGTCCATGGGAGGGATCCGTTCTCCGGGACCCCTGACGCGTAGGCGCCGGCCCGGATTCGACGTTCCGCGTCGTCGGCCCCCCGGGATGTTCCCTCGCCCTCCATGATGACGACCGCGGCCGATTTGCGCAACGCCGTCGCCAAGGTGCTGGGCGTGAACTGGAAGGAGGAGCACGGCACCTTCGTGACGATCATCCCGGGCGTGCAGAACGGCAAGTTCGACGTCGGCCAGGGCAACTTCGGCGTCACCGAGACACGCGAGAAGGTGGTGGACTTCGCCAGCTACCTCACCGACGGCCAGTCCTTCCTCAGCGCCAAGAGCCTCGGCCTCAACAAAGTCACCCAGCTCACCGATCTGTGCGGGTTGACCGTGGCCACCAGCCCCGGCTCGACCTTCCAGCAGATCCTCAACGACGGTGCAGGCAAGTGCGCAGGAGTGGGCAAGACGCCGGCGGGCACCCAACAACCTGGACTCGCCGTCGGCCGGTGAGGTCGTAGCCGCGCCCGGCGGCGGCGATCATGTCCGCGTGGGCGGCACGCAATGCGGTGAGCAGCCGACCGGCAGTACCGCCTACTGCAGGGTCAACCATCTCGAGGGGTCCTGCTGAATCGCTCGCATCAACAGGCGGAACATTGAAGCGTCGAAGAGGACGCCGCGGTACGTCTCTCGGGGACTTGCTCACCGTTGATCACGGCGGTGGATGAGCCCGGTCCGCGGCGATCCGGACCGGCCGCGTCCGTACGGGTGGACTCGCCGGGCGGTGTCCGTGAACGCGGGGTCCGGGGCCAGGGCGAGTGGTGACGTTGCCTGGCTAGGTCCCCTCACACCGAAAGAGACGTCCTGCCATGCGCGCCGTGCCCCCACCCGCCGACTCGCCACCGCCCTGCTCGCCCTCTCCACCCTGGCACCCCTTTCCCTGACCGCGTCCCCGGCCCAGGCCGCCCCGCCGACGGCCGCCGTCGCCACCGCCGACCCGGACGTAAAAGACTGCCCGCCCCACGGCCTGGATCCCGCGCTCGTGGCCCGCCTCGACGAGGCGATCGAGCGCGCCCGCAAGGAGACCGGCGTCCCCGGCGTGACCGTCGGCCTGTGGCTGCCCGGCCGCGGAAGTTACGTCCGGTCGTCCGGGGTGGCCAACACCGTGACCCACGCGCCGATGACGCCCGGCCTCAACATGCGGATCGGCAGCGAGACCAAGACCTTCACCGCCACCGCCGTCCTGGAACTGGTCGACGACGGGCTGGTCAAGCTGGACGACCCGATCTCCGCCTACATCGACGGCGTCCCCGACGGCAACCACATCACCATCCGGCAGCTGGCGGAGATGCGCAGCGGCCTGTTCTCGTACAGCGCCGATCCGGACTTCGTACAAGCCCTGCTCAGCGACCCGACCCGCCCGTTCACCCCGCAGGAGCTGCTGGCGTACGCCTTCCGCCACCCGAACGTCTTCGCCCCGGGTGCGAAGTTCCAGTACTCCAACACCAACTACATCCTGCTCGGCCTGGTCGTGGAGAAGCTCGGCAAGATGCCGCTCGCCGACTTCATCCACCAACGCGTCACCGGGCCGGCCCACCTGCACCACACGCTGTTCCCGCAGGGCGCGGAGTTTCCGGAGCCGCACGCGCACGGGTACACGAACCAGACGCTGACGGGCGCGATCGCCGACACGACGCACTGGAACCCGAGCTGGGGCTGGGCGGCGGGCGCGATGATCTCCGATCTGCACGACCTGCACCACTGGGCCAAGGTGGTCGCCACCGGCACCCTGCTCTCCCCGGCCACCCAGAAGCAGCGGGAGAAATTCATCCCCGTACCCGGTTTCGACGGCGCCGGGTACGGCCTGGGCCTCTTCCAGACCCACGGCTGGATCGGGCACAACGGCTCGCTGCCCGGCTACGAGAGCGTGACGATGTACCTGCCGAAGCAGGACGCCACGATGGTGGTCCTGCTCAACACCGACATCCTGCACAACGGCTTTGAGCCGAGCACCCTCTTCGCCCGAGCGATCACCTCCATCGCCACCCCGGACCACGTCTACGACCTCCCGGCCGGGGGCTGACCGCGGCACACCGTCCGCGTGGCAGCGCGGCTACGACCCGCCCGTTCCGGGCGTCCTGTAGCCGCGCTGGCCACTGCATCCCGAAGCCGTAAGAGTCCCTTCAGCGGGCGTGGAGCCCCTTGGACGGCGACGCCGCCATCAGGCACCTGTAGGACCTACCGGTCACCGATGTGGGCCGGCCACCAGAACTGCGGCCGGCCAACGTCTTCTGGGACTGCGAAAGCGCGGCCTACCGTCAGGTGCTCACGTGGATCGGCGGCGACCCGGCCACCCGCGCGGTAAAGGCCGCTTTCCAGCGAGCGACCAGCGAACCCATGGTGGAGCTGCCGGCCACCGGCCACGACTGCGAGGGCACCTGGCGCGTCGTCGTCTACATCTGCAGATGGAGAGGCGTCCGTCGCACCCTGTTCAGGATCCGCCGGCCAGAACCCGCAACAGGCGTGCGACCTCCACCGCGACCGAGTCCCGGGCCGGACCGAGGTACTTGCGGGTGTCGGACACCCCGGCATCGGCGTCGAGATACGCCCGGACCACCCGGGTGAACGCCTTGTTGAGGTGGGTGGAGATGTTGACCTTCGTCATTCCCGCCGCGACCGCCCGGATGAGGTCCTCGTCGCCGACTCCGGAGGAGCCGTGCAGGACGAGAGGGACGCTCACGGCGTCACGCAGACGGGTGATCAGGTCGAAGTCGAGGACGGCGTCCCTGGTGTGCATCGCATGGGAGCTGCCCACCGCCACGGCGAGAGCGTCGACCCCGGTGGCGGCGACGAAGTCACGTGCCTCGTCCGGATCGGTGCGGACTCCCGGGGCATGGGCACCGTCCTTGCCGCCGACCTCGCCGAGCTCGGCCTCGACCCACACCTTCCGGCTGTGGCAATGGGCCGTGATCTCCCGGGTGGCGGCGACATTCTCGGCATAGGGGAACTTGGCGCCGTCGAACATGACCGAGGTGAAGCCGAGTTCCACCGCCTCGTGCACGAGGCCGGCGGATTCCGCGTGGTCGAGATGGACGGCCACCGGGACGCTCGCGGCCCGCGCGATGGCCAGGGAGGCGAGGCCGATCGGTTCGAGGGAGCCGTGGTAGCGGGCGGTGTTCTCGCTGATCTGCAGGATCACCGGACGTCCGGCCGCCTCGGCGCCGGCGACGATGGCCTGGGCGTGCTCCAGCTGGATGACATTGAAAGCACCTACCCCCACGGTCCTCGCGGCCGAGTCGGCGGCGATCTCATGGGTGGCTGCGAGCGGCATGGACTTCCTCCACGGGAACGGTGGTACGGAAACGGCGGTAGGCGTCGGTATCGAAGTCGCCTGCCGTAGGACGCAGGACGGCCGCAGCCGACAGGGCGACGGCCTCGCACAGGATGGCGGGCCACGGTGCGCCGGTGGCGATCCCTGCCGCGAGCGCTGCGACGCAGGCGTCGCCCGCACCGGTCGGGTTGCCGGTCAGCCGCTCGGGAGGCGTGGCACGCCAGGTGCCTCGCGGGGTGATCGCGTGCAGCCCGTCGGGACCGCGAGAGGCCACGACGGTGCGGGCGCCCATCGCCCGCAGGCCGGCCGCCGCGGCCGCGATGTCCTGGCGTCCGGTGACGGCGGCGAGTTCATCGGCGTTGGGCTTGACCACGTCGGGGCCGACGGCCAGCGCGTCACGCAGCGCGGGTCCGCTCGTGTCCAGGATCGCGGCGACGCCTCCCTCGTGGGCAAGGGCGACGAGGTGTGCGTACGCGTCGGTCGGCAGGCCCGGTGGAAGGCTGCCGGAGAGTACGACGACGTCGGCGTCGCGCAGCAGTCGTGCGTACTGCGCGGTGAAGGCTTCCCACTCGTCGGTCGTCACGAGCGGTCCCGTCTGGTTGAACACGGTGGCGTCACCGTCCTCGCGGGAGACGACCGTGAGGGTGCGCCGTGATTCGCCCGCCACGGGAACCAGTTCGTCCCGCAGGCCGACTGCTCGTAATTCGCCGCGCAGCCGGTCGCCGGTGTCGCCGCCGGAAAGGCCGGTCACGACCGCCGGCCAGCCCAGGGCGGAGAGCACCCGGGCGACGTTGATGCCCTTGCCACCGGCGCGCTCGTGCACGGTGTCGACGCGGTGCGAGGTACTGGGCACGAGGTTGTCGACAATGTAGGTGACGTCGAGGGCCGCATTGAGCGTGACGGTCAGGATCACCGGGACCCGCCCCCCGCCGAACCGGCCGTGGCGCCGCGCATGGCGAATTCCACGGCTCCTGTTCCGGTTCCGGCGACGCGCGTGGCGGAGTCGACGGCCTGCCACGCGTACAGACCGGCGCCCAGGCAGCCGGCCATGTCGCCCAGTGCCGCGCGCACGACGGCCGGCCGGCGCTGGAACGTCAGCCGCTGGGCCAGGCGGGCACGGACCGGTTTCAGGAGAACGTCGCCCGCCTGGGCGAGGCCGCCGCCGAGGACGACCAGCTCAGGGCCGAGGAGCGAGGACGCCGTCGCCAGGGCCGACGCAAGCGCGTCGACCGCACGGTCCCAGACCGCGATGGCGTCGGTGTCGCCCTGTGCCACGAGAGCGGACACCTCGTCGGCGCCCTGGACGGCACGGCCGGACCGAGCGGTGAAGGCTGCCCTGATCGCGACCGCCGATGCCACCGTCTCCAGGCATCCGCGGCCGCCGCACTGACACTTCGCGCCGCCGGGATCGACGACCACGTGGCCGAGTTCGCCCGCGTGGCCGCCGGCCTGAACGGGCCGCCCGTCACTGATGACGGCAGCGGCGACTCCGGTGCCGATGGCCACGAAGAGCACATCGCGGGCGCCGCGGGCCGCTCCCAGGACACACTCCGCGAGCCCTCCGGCACGGACGTCGTGCCCCAGCGTCACGGGGAGCCCGGTGCGCCGTTCGAGAAGCTGCGCGAGCGGGAGGTCGCGCCAGCCGATGTTGGCGGAGTAGACGGCGTGGGCGACGTCCTCGTTCACGAGGCCGGGGACGACGACGCCGACCCTGCGGACCAGCAGTCCTTCGTCGCCGGCCTGCCGGGCGAGGGCTCGAAGCGTCTCGGTGACGGCGTCCACCACCGCTTCCGGCCCCGAGGCCCGGGGCGTCGGCCGGCGCACGGTCGCCAGCAGCAGTTCCCGGTCGAGGAGCGCCCCCTTGATGCCGGTGCCGCCGACGTCCAAGGCGATCACGCACTCGCCCGCGTCGTGGCCCTCACGCATGGTGGCCTTCCAGGACGACCGATCGGGTGAGGTTGCGCGGCCGGTCCGGGTCGTAGTCGCGGGACTCGGCGATGGCGACGGCCAGTCGCTGGGCGCGCACGAGGTCGGCCAGCGGGTCGAGGTGTCCGGCCCCGTTCTGGGACTGGGCGACCAGCGTGCCGCCGACCCGGGCGACATCGTCCGCGAGACCCTGCGGCAGCGAGCCGAACATCCACGCCACGCGTCCCGGCCCGGTGATGCTGATCGGTCCGTGCCGGTACTCCATGGCCGGGTACGCCTCGGTCCACGCGCCCGCGGCCTCTCGCATCTTCAGCCCCGCCTCCAGCGCCAGACCGTAAGTCCAGCCGGTGCCGAGGAAGGTGAACTGCTCGGCTCCGCACACCTCGGCCGCCAGTTGCTCGGAGACGGCCCGTTCGGCGTCCCGGGCGGCCTCGGCGAGGGACCGTACGCCTGGCGGCAGCGCATCCTCGGCCTCCAGATGGGCACGGAGCAGGGCGAGCACGGTGGTGGCGAACCGGGTCTGCACGACCGATTCCTCATCGGCGAAATCCAGAACCACCAGGGAGTCGGCCGCCGTCATCACGGGAGTCACGGGGTCGGCGGTGATCGCGGACGTGGGCACCGCCGCGTCGCGCGCCCGGCCGAGCAGGTCCAGCACTTCGGTCGTGGTGCCGGAACGGGAGATCGCGAGGATCCGGTCGTAGCGGCGCCCGCCCGGAAACTCCGAGGCGGCGAAGGCGTCGGTCTCGCCATGGCCGCCGCTCTCGCGCAGCGCCGCGTAGGACTGGGCCATGAACCAGGAGGTGCCGCAGCCGACGACCGCCACGCGCTCGCCCCGGCGGGGGAGGGCGGCGGCATGGGCGGGGAGCGATCGGGACGCCTGCCGCCAGCAGGCGGGCTGGGTGGCTATCTCGACGGAGGTACGGGAGGGGGTGGCGCTGGGCATGCGACGCTTCCTTCAGAGGTGGTGATGACGGCATTCGGGCCATGGATGCTCGAATCTGACTCAATGATGTGCTGATCGAGCAAATGTGAGCAACTCTGCGGTGTCGCGGAGTATTCACGAGCTGGGCGCCCAGGTCCAGTAGCCGTTACCTGAATGTTGCGAACCACCAGGCCGTGAGGGTGCCCTGCCCAGGTGGAGGGGCGCGGCGCCGGTTGCTGCCGCGGGTCCGGCGGCTTGCGCCGCAGACGATATTCGATTGCGCGTAATTGTTGACGCAGTGGCAACTTTGAGCAGATTATGTCAATCGCTCGTAGCGCCCCGACTGCCCGTGCCGTACGGCGACCCCCCACCCCGAAGGAGCCACCCATCGTGGCAAGCAGACTCCTCCGCAGACCGCTCACCGCGTTCCTGAGCGCGGCCCTGATACCCGCCGGCTGTTTCCTGGGCACCGGCCCGGCCGCCGCGAATGACGGCGAGAACCAGCAGGCGGCGAACTACTCGTCCGCGGCGACGCCCAGCACGCCGATCGCCGCTCTGCCGCCGATGGGCTTCAACAACTGGTCCCGTGCGACGTGTGCGCCCCAGGCGCCGCTGGACGGCTCCAGCCGGCTGGACTACTCCTTCCAGCAGTACATGAAGGACAACGCCAAGGGCCTGTCCGACACCGGCCTGATCGCCAAGGGGTACCGGACGATCACCGTCGACGACTGCTGGATGTATCGCAACAGCTCCGGCTACCTGCACGGCGGGCTCAACTGGGGCGGCGCCACCGACGTCCGCGACACCACCAAGCAACCCGGCTTCGACTACGAGCTGACCGCCTACGGCGACTACCTGCACGGCCTCGGTGCGAAGTTCGGCATCTACGAGACCTCCGGCACGCACACCTGCAGCACCGCCACACCGACGGCATCCAACCTGCCCAACGGCAGCGAGTACTACGAGCAGAACGACGCCAACTCCTTCGTCTTCTGGGGTGTCGACCAGCTCAAGTACGACAACTGCGGCGACCAGGAGCCGGTCCAGATACTCGACACCCGCATGTCCAACGACCTGAGGACCGCGGTCACCTCGGCGGCCAACGGCGGCAGGGCGACGCCCAACATCACGTTCAACATCTCCGCCCCGGCCGGATACGGGAACGGCTCCACGAAGTTCGCCTCGATGAACTGGGTGCGCGGGCTCGGCCAGCTCTGGCGGGTGGGCCCGGACATCTGGAACTACGGTGACGGCAAGAATCCGTGGAACGTGCCGTTGGCCGGCTACAACTTCGGCGCGTACCAGAGCTTCGACAACACCCTGGAGCTCAGCCGTTACCAGGGGCCGGGCAACTGGAACGACGCCGATATGTTGCTGATCGGCGACAACGGCATGACGACCGCCGAAGAACGCAGCCAGATGGCGCTGTTCTCCGCACTCGCCGCACCACTGGTGATCAGCACGGATGCCCGCAAGTTCCAGCCGTCGTACATCACCGCCCATCCCGCGGAAGCCGCGCACCTGAACGCGTCCGTCGCGATTCTGGGCAACTCCGACGTGATCGCGGTGGACCAGGACCCGCTGGGCGCCGGCGGTTACCGCGTCTCCGGTGGCGCGGCCAACACCGACGGCTCACCGGCTGCCGCCAGCGGTGTCGATGTCGTCCTCAAGCCCCTGGCCGACGGCAGCAAGGCCGTGGTCGTGCTCAACAAGAGTTCCGCGGCCACGAACTACTCGCTCTCACTCGCCGGCCTCGGCTTCACCACCGCCGGCTGCGGCTACGACGTCCGCGACCTGTGGGCGCACAGCAGCAGCACCTCGACGGGCTCGGTGCCGCTCACACTCGGCGCGCACGACAACGCGATGCTCAAAATCGCTCCTCAGGCCGGCTGCGGCAGCTTCACCCCGAGCGGACAGATCACCGCTTCCCGTGATAACTGGGGCAAGACGTCCCTGTGCCTGGACAACTACCGCTCCGGCACCGTCACCAACAACCCGGTCGACCTCTATCCTTGCACCGGCGGTTCCAACCAGCAGTGGCGGCGCAACTCCGACGGCACGATCCAGCTGCTGCAGTCCGGTAACTCGAACCTCTGCCTGACCGCCCAGAGCGGTACGACGACCGGAGCGATCAACGGGAAGTCCGGTCGGTGGGCCGGTGTCGCCCCGTGCGGATCCGCCGCCGGATCCCAGACCTGGACGTACAACCGGGACGGAAACCTCAAACTCAGCGGCACCGCCACGTGCCTCGACGTCTACGGAGGGGCGACGACCACGAGCGGTACGCCCATCGACCTGTACACCTGCGGAACCGCCCCCAGCTCGATCCAGACCAACCAGAGCTGGGCAGCTCCCGTCGCCACACCGCCGGCCTCCTGACCTGACGGCGATCGGCTCCACCTGAGGGGTCCGCGGCGATGTCCAACGCCACGGACCCCCCTGCCGCCCGCCGTGCCGCCGACAGGATTGCTCATCTCACTGCTCTGACCTGGAGCTAGACTCCCCTCATGCTCAAAGTTGACAGAATCGCCCGTATCCTTGATCACGTTTCCAAGGAGGGCAGTGCCGACGTCCATGTGCTCACCGAGCTGCTCGGGGTGTCGGGGGCGACGGTCCGGCGCGATCTGCAGACGCTGCACGAGCAGGGACTCCTCCACCGCACCCGCGGCGGCGCGGTGACCGGCACGTTCAATCTGGAGCTGCCGTTGCGCCACCGTGCGGGACGCCAGCAGTCCGAGAAGCGGCGGATCGCTCTCGCCGCGGCGCGCCTGGTCCCGGACGGAGCGGTGGTGGGTATGACCGGGGGCACCACGGTCACGGAGATCGCCCGTGCGCTGGGCGAGCGAAGCGGCATCACCGTCGTCACCAACGCGGTCAACATCGCCGCCGATCTGATCGCCCGGTCCGAGATCCGTCTCGTGGTCGTCGGCGGGAACGCCCGGACGGCCAGCTACGAACTGGTGGGGCCGGCTGCCGAGCGGATGCTCGCCCAGTACAACCTGGACATCGCCTTCATCGGTGTGGACGGCCTGACCCCGAGCGAGGGCTGCACCACGCACGACGAGATGGAGGCCCACACCGACCGGGCATTCCTGCGCAGCAGTGCGCGCTCCGTGGTCGTCGCGGACAGCACCAAGATCGGCCGGGTGACCTTCGCGGAGATCTGCCCGCTCGCCGACATCGACGACCTCGTCACCGACGACGGCCTCGACGAGGCACAGGAGCAGGCCATCGTCGAGCGCGGTGTCCGGGTGCTGCGGGCCTGACCGGCCCGCCCGAGGTTCACCACGCGACGGCCAGATCCCGGCCCGACCCGGAAGCCCGCGTCCGTCGAGCCGCCGCCAACCCCCGCCTCCCTCTTGGCCTCATCCCGACACTTCTGGAATGGCCCGAAGGCGTCGAAGGGGGCCACGTCGCCCGGGGGAACACGCTCGCAGGGATTTCGGCGTGGCGATCCCTGTTCGCGATCCGTGCCATTCCAGGCCGACCCGGAAGCTGACTTCGAGGGAATACCTCGCCTGCGCCAGCGAGGCCTGCAGGGGCCACCGTCGCCCTCACATCGCACCCTCCTGCGTCCCGGCCCCGGTCATCAGGTCCCCTTCCTGCAGTTGGATCTCCTTGACATACGGCGAGCTCTCGCCGGGTCCGAATGCGGCGAGGTGCGCTCGCCAGCCGCGAGAGCGCCGTCGGTGTCGTCCAACGCGTAGCGGCTGACGCCGCGCCGGTAGAGCAGGTCGGGATCCAGGCCGCCGACGACGGCGACGGCGATGTCGAGATCCTCGATGGCGCGTTGGTGGTCACCGACGTGCTGCAGCGCGACGGCGCGGTTGGCCCGCAGAGCGGCGTCATCCGTGATCCGGATCGTCCGGTCGAGGTCGTCGACCGCTTGTGCGGGCCAGCCTGTGGAGTATGCCAGCACGGCGCGGTTGGCCCATGCCGCGACGAAGGCCGGGTCTTCCCGCAGGGCGGCGGTGTAGCTCGCGTATGCGGCCTCGGTGTCGTCGCAGTCCGCGAGCAGCTGCCCCCGCGCGGCCAACAGGTGTGCGTTGCGCGGATCCAGGGCCAGGCCCTGATCGATGTCGGTGCGGGCCCGCTCCACCTCACCGCGCGCCAGGAGCAGGTCGGCGCGGTTGAGGAGCGAGTCGACGTGGTCGGGCTCGACGTCGAGCGCGTAGTCCAGATCGAGCAACGCGGCGTCGTCCTCTCCCAGTTCCCGCAGCAGATCCGCCCGGTTGAAGTGTGCCTCGTGGAAGGGCGGGGGCTCAGCCGGATCGCGGTGGCGTAGTCCTCGAGGGCCTGCGGGTGCCGGCCGACGGCGCGGTGTTGCGCGGCGCGTTCGAAGTAGTAGTCGCCGTAGTCTGGATCGCGGCGGATTGCCTCGTCGTAGTCCAGCAGCGAGGCGGCATGGTCCCCGCGGGCGCCTTGAACCTGAGCACGGTTGTACAACAGCACGGAACGGTCCAGGAGTTGCTCGTCCGGCCCGAAGTCGGAGTCGGTGATCTCCATCGCCTCGTCCACGAGCGCCAGGGCGCCGTCGATGTTCGCCCGGTGCAACTCGACGAGGGCCCGTGCGTTGCGCATGAATGCCATGACCAGCACGCGCCGGTTCGGATCCGGGTGGAGGTCGGCGATCGAGATCGCGGTGTTGGCCCAGGACAGCGCCAGATCCTCGTCGTGGATGTCCTTGCGCAGGAAGCGGGTGTAGAGCATCGTCATCAGGTGGCTCGTGCCCATATGGATGTCGGGGCCGGTGGAGCCACGCCGCATCTCCTCGAAGTAGCCGATGGCTTCCTCGGCCCGCCCCAGGTAGGAAAGACACGCGCCGACCTTGTGGGTGCAGTTCCAGTACGCCTTCGGCCGCTCGGCACCCGAGACGAGCCTGCGCCCGCGCAGTGCGAGCTCCACTACCGCCTCGTAGAAGCCCACCGCGAAGCACTCGTTGACGGCCGCGACGAAAGCCTCCACTCCGGCGCCGGCCGGGTCGGTCCCGTGCTCCAGGCGGTAGGGGATGGCCCCGAGCCGCAGGGTCGGTTCGCCGAGGGCGGTCAGTTCCCCTGCGCGGGCGGTGTGCGGGCGGGCCCGCTCCTGCGGCGGCAGGTCGGCGTAGGCGCGAAGGAAGGACGGGTCCCGGCTGATGCCGTCGGAATCGATGAACAGCTGTGCGTGGTCGGCGCCGGGCGGCAGTTGCGACTGGGCGCGGGGCCGCGACGTGACGCGTAGCGCGCCGGCGGCCAGGGCCCGCCCCAGAGGGTCGTCAGTGACGCCGCCGGTCTCCGCGGCAATGGCGTTGTCCACGACCACGGTCAGCAGGCCGGGGTCGCAGCGGCGCAGCAGGACTCTTACCAGGTCGCGGTCGGTGGGGTCGGCGTCGGCCGAGTCCTGGAACGCGATGACCACTCCGCCAGGATGCTTGACGCGGGCCCGTTCCATCAACAGCTCCGCAACACCGTGGGCGATGCGCAGCGCGCGCGTCGCGGAGTAGAACCGGGTGCGTTCCTTGGCGTCGGCGAGGTTGGTGAGCGTCTGCGGCGGCGTCGGGACGATCGAGGTGAGTTCCGGAGCGATGGCGATGACCTCGGTCGCCCGCGCCGCCACCATCTCGGCGTCTTTCTCCAGCAGTTCGGGCACGACACGTCGCAGCAGGAATCCGGCGCCGGTGTACGGCCCGCGCAGCCGGCGGTGACACCGCACGTCGAGGTCCGATTCCGGCGGCGGCGGAAGCTCGCCGTCCGCCCAGGTGTCCGCGGTCGGGACGGACCAGCATCCCCGCGAGGAACGGCAGATATCGCCGCCGCCTTTCCACGCTGAACAGGGAGTCCAGCCGGGTCTCCGCAACGAGGAAATACAGCCGCCGACCGATCCCGAGCGTCGAGGGCAGACCCAGCCGGCGCCCGGCCAGCGCATGAAATCCCTCGTGCACGATGATGCAGGGGATCGCCGCCGCGAATATGGTGATCGAGATCAGCGAGAGGTAGCTGGTAGAGAACACGTGGTGGTAGGAGGGCCGCAGCACCGGCTTGTTCACCATCGCCACGACCGCGGTCACGCTCATGCGGCGGCGCCTCTCTGGTCTCGGCGTGAAGCGGGGTCGGAGCCGCGCCCCCGACGGGAGCCCGACTCCGACCGTGGTGTGTTACTGCGCGGAGATTCCGGAGCATTTACTTCCGTTTTCTCGGATCCGCGGTCCATAGGCGAACCATGCGGCAGCCCCGCCCCGCCACCGGACCACGAAGAAGCCGGTACCCGCCGCGCAAGGCCAGGGCACCGGCTTCGTTTCCGTCGGTTAGTTTCCGGCGGGCACCCCTAGCGGGCTGAGAGCAGCGCAGTGGCTGAAACCCACCTTGGGTGTGGCGTGGTGCGCGTCAGCGAGGAACGGTGTGCCGACGGCCGGGTCGTTGCCGATGTAGGCGTCGTCCAGTTCGATGACGGACCATGCCTGACCGTGCAGTTCGCGGGCCCCGCCGATACCCCGCGTGGCGGGGACCGTGCGGTCGACCGTCACTCCCTCGCCGCGCAGCCTTCTGAACAGCGGGTGGTCGCTGGTTTTGGGATCGGGTGGCACGCGCCCGCTCGAGTGGATCAGCCGCAGTGTGCGGGCGCCGCCGGGTCGGTACCAACCGCCGAGCAGATCGAGGTAGTTGGCCCAGCCCCCCGTGGCCGGGTGGAAACCGTCGAGGTCCCACACCTCCTGCCAAGCGGCGCCGAACGCGGCCTCGGCGCTGCCGCCTCCCGAGGCGCCAGGACTGGTTGGGCAGCCCCAGTAGCGCTGCGGGAAGCCCTGCAGCGTCCACTTGCCCATGACGGATTTCACCGGGGCGATCCCGGTGCTGAAGCCGCTGACCACCACCCGGCCGGGGCGCGGCGGCACGCCGAAGTCCGACGCCCACACGCCGGCTCCGGGGGAGCGGAGTGAGCCGCCGGCAAGCCACATGGTGCGGTCGAGTCCGCCGAGGGTGGTCAGGCCGAGGTTGCTCGAGCGGCACTCGCGGTGCAGGAACAGCGCCACCTCGCGGCATAGCCGGAACAGGCCCTCGGCGGAGGTGAACGGTCCCCAGTCGCCCGCCTTGCAGATCGGCATGACGGCCACGGCCTGGCGGCGCCGCGCGGCGAGGTTGTACGCGAATCCGTACTCCTGCATCAGGTATTTCGTGCCGAGGGACATGTATGCCTGGTCGCCGGGGCTCGCCCCCTTGGTGATGCCGAAGGGGTAGCGGGCGGAGTACGCGCCGGTGTGCGGTGTGTAGAACACGACCATGTCGAGCGCGTCGAGCGGAGTGCCGTGGTTGATGTTCGGCGACCAGACCGCTACGGCGTACTGGGGGTCGGCGGGCGCGGCGGGATACAGGAGCCAGAAAAACCGGCCCAGAGCCGCGGTGTCGGCGGGTGGTTGTGCGGGTTTGCTCTGGAAGCGCCGCCAGCCGACCGTGCCGGAGGGCGGCGCCTTGTCCGGCAGCAGGACCGGCTCGGCGAGCTCGACCGCGAGGGGGTCGTGCCAGTGGTACCGGTAGGCCGACAGGTCGGGGTGGCGAGGCGGCTTGAACAGGATCGCGGCATGGGGATCGCCGCCGGCGGCGGCCAGCTTGGCGACCTCCTG
This sequence comes from Streptomyces sp. PH10-H1, assembly GCF_030063355.1. GTDB lineage: Bacteria > Actinomycetota > Actinomycetes > Streptomycetales > Streptomycetaceae > Actinacidiphila. Next base: position 22,294 of record NZ_JASISZ010000041.1, on the reverse strand, counting down.
GTCGGGCATCAGCACGGTCGGGGCCGCGGCGCACCGGCCGAGGCGGACGGTCAGCAGGGTGCGTTCTGCGGCCGCCGTTCGCTGTACGAGGGCGTTGTTCCAGGTGCCTTGGCGGATGCCGCCCCGGAATTCGACACGCTCGGTGACGTGGAACGGATGGGACACCACGAGCGTGCGGCCGGTCGCCGGATCCCTGTCCAGCGTGATGGTGCCGTCGGGGCCGGTGACGGCCGTGGTGCTGTCGAGCACGACCATCGCGCTCTCCACCGGGACACCATTTGCATCGAGGACGGCCACCGCCACGCCACTCACAGCTGCTGCCCCGTCCTGGGGTCGTAGTCGACGTCCACGGCCACGATCTGGTCGGTCGGCAGCACCTCCGTCCACTGGTCGAAGACCTGGTAGGGCGCGGCGGGGCGGAACCCGCCGTCCAGCGGATCGAACCCGGTCTCGAACACCTTCTCCGTCGCGCGGGTGCTCGCGATGTCGGTGTTGGACGCCTCAAGGGCGGTGGCCAGGACCTGGAGCACCTGACGGAATGTCTTTCCCTGCCAGTCGGCGGGATCGCCCGGCTGCATCACATAAGGGGTTTCCAGGGATGACTCGCCCTCGACCTTGGCATCCGACAGCCAGGCGAGCGCCGCGAGTTCCTGGCCCGGCCGCACCGGCAGAACTGCCTTGGCCCACGCCGCGTTGAGGAACTCGTTGCGACGCACGTCCCCGTCGATCTGGATCAGCCAGCCCAGCGAGCTGCCGTTGGGAGCCGGTTGGGTCTGCTCGGTAATCAAGTAGTCACTGCGCCACCGCGGGTCGGGCTGCTCCTGGCGGCCCGACGCGTTCTGCGCGTCGGTGCGGGTGTACCAGCCGGCGACGGTCTGGCCGGTGAGATCGGCGGGTGGGCCCGCGGACTCCCACGGGGGCTTGGGTACGGGATAGCGACCGAGCGTGCCGGTGCCCGCCGACGGAACGGGCAGCTTGGCCTTCCAGAAGTCGGGCGCGACGAAGTACAGCATCTCGTCGACATCGAAGATCTGCCGGATCAGTTCGGAGCCCAGATGGTCATCCGCGAAGATCTCCAGGTTGCGGACGAGGTTGCCGTAGACGGTCTGTCGCTCCTCGCTGCGCAGATCCCCCGAGGGACGCGGACGGGAGCTGCTGACCACCTTGAGGCGATCGCGCACCGCGTTGGCGTACGCCTCGCGCTGAAGTTCCGCGACCTGCGCGTCGTAAGCCGCCTTCGCATCGCCGTTGGCTTTGTCGACCGCGTCCTTCGCCTCCTTCGTCGGCTCGTAGACCATGACGGCGTCGAACGGCATGAACTTGCTGCCGCCGAAGTTGGCGTAGGTGAGGCGGACGGTGAGGTTGTTCGTGGCGGGGTTCGGATTGGGCAGCAGGTCGGGCGCATCGACGGTGTACCTGACCTGGGCGCCGTGAAAGTCCAGCGAGCCGATCCGGCTCAGGGCGAAACCCGGTGGGGGCGGCGGCAGCGGGTAGTCGAACCGGAACTGGATGATGTCGTTGGTGCCGACATCGGGCTTGAAGATGCCGTGATCGATGTTCTCCTGCTCGGTCTGGTACGTGTCGCCCGCATCGTGATCGTCGCCCTGGTAGAGGACGAACGGCACGGACAAGTGGTAGGTCAGCTGCTGGGATGTCGGATACGGCAGCGCATCGGGCTTCTTGAGGGAGGTGAGGTCGGGCGCAGGGACAACGTGGACCAGTTCCCCCATGCCGAGATCCCGGCCGGGATCCTCCATGTACACCTGCCAGCTCAACCGCGCCCCGATGTGCTGCACCTGCACGCCGACCTTCCGCATCTTGCGGCGCAGCTCGTAGTTGACGAGGCGGTCGGTGGTGTTCTGCACGACGTAGCGACGACTGGTTGTGTCGGTGGACTCGGTGACCGTACGGAACGAGGTCTTGAAATTCCGCTTGATCTCACTGGTGACCTTTGAGCTCTGCGTGCGGGTGTGCTTGTGCGTCTGCTCCGAGGACCGCTTGACCGTGGTCTCCAGGTTGAAGCTCGCACTCGCGTTGGCGTGGTAGACGGGGGTGTCCACCCCGCCGTTGGCGCTCACCCCGAGCTTGGTGTCGTTGGCGTTGTCCTCCTTGACGGCGTCGGCCACGTCGTCCTGTTGGGTCAGACTCTCCTCGACCTTGCGAGAGGTTTCCTCCGACTGCTCGGTCACTTTCTCCACGAGCGTGCGCCGGGTGCTCGTCTCCACGACCTCGACGGTGCCGCCGGGGCTGATCCACAGATGGCCGGCCGGCGGGCCGAGGAAGGTGTCGAACTCGAAGAAGTATTCCCGGAACAGGTTCACAAGACCCACCGGGGACAGCACACCCTGGGTGGCCGCCGCGACGCCCTCGGGCAAGGCATCGGCCGAGAACGCCGGTTCGGCGGCGGCCCGGAGTGAAGCTTGTCGGCCGAACCATCCCGCCAGGGGTTGATAGACCCCGAACAGCTCGCTCGCGTACGGGAGCGAGCCTAAGAAGTCGGCCGCCGGACGGCCGTTGAACACCGGCGGGATCGCACTGCGCACCGGTGCTGCCAGCGAGTGCACGGTGCCGGGCACCCCGCCCGCACCCGTGGCGTAGGGCTGGGGCGTCCACTGTGCGGCGGGAGCGCGCGTCAGTAACTGCACCTCACTGCGGGCCTCGCCGACTGGGGCGACGAACGAAATGGTTTGCGCACCCGGCGTCGTGACCGATCGGCCCGCGTACACGCGGCCAGAATCCGCGTGACGCTGTACGAACGTGCCCGCGAGCTGCGGGACACCCGGGTATCCCGACGGATCCTGCACATCGGTGTCGTCGGGAAAGGCCAGCGCGACCTGCTGCCCGACGGTCAATTCTCCCGGACTGGACGGCTCGACCCGGTACGACCAGACCTGGTAGCCGGAACCGGCCCCGGGTAACTGCGCCCGGCCCGTGAACGTGACAACAACAGTCACCGCGACCCCCCGTGTGTGTACGTGCAACTCCCCTGTGAACGACGGTAGCTCCGCCTGCCACACCCGTATAGGACGCACTGTCGGATTCACACGGAAGGGTGACGGGGCGGAGGAGGCGGAAGGGGAAGGAGCAGGGAAAAGCGCAAGGAAAATGAAGACCCGGCCAGGCCGGCGCCGTCTGAGCCCAACGACAGTGCACCGTGCGTTCGGCGGCCGCGTCGAACCACTTCGGCTCCGGCCGAAACTGCCCTGGACCGGGTGGGCGCTGGCGGCTGATGATGGCCGTGCTCCGACAGGCCGGGGTGCGGACGGGGGACGGATGCTGCGGCTGCATTTCACTGCTGACGATCTCGCGAGGGTCGTGCTCGTCGCTGAGGCGTTGCCCAGGAACTGCGAGACGGTGATGAGCCTGCAGATGCTGTGCCGAACCGATCAGGAGCGTCGGTTCGGGCCGTGGCGGCGGGGTCTGCGCGGGCGACTGCCGAGCGAGGTCCGGCTGTTGTGGGATCTCGTCCCCTCTCGCGGATGGGTTCCGGATTTCCTCACGCCTTACCGCGAGTCCACGGTGGTACCCGCCGCACTGGCCGCGATCCGCGCCACTCCCCGCAGACGGATCGCGGACGACCTGGATCGACTCCGCACCCGCCATCGGCTACCCGGATGGGTGAGCGGTCTGGCCCAGGGCGACCAGGAGGCATTGGGAGCCGTTACCGAGGGCCTGGCTGCCTATCACGATGTCGCCATCGCCCCCCACACGGACCGGATGCAAGCGGCACTCGACGTGGAGCGAGCGCGCGCGGCGACGACTCTCGCCCAGCGCGGGACCGGGGCGCTGCTGGCTTCACTCCACCCTGCGGTGCACTGGCAGTTTTCCGGTTCTGGCGCTGGCCACCGCGATCGACCAGGACATCCATCTGGCCGGGCGCGGGGTGGCTCTTGCTCCGATGATGTTCTGTGGACAGCAACCGCGCCTGCACCTCGGCGATGCCCACGGTCCGCCGGTCCTGGCCTACCCCCTCACCATCGGCCCCGCAGTGGCCGACCCCCGCCCCGACCCTCAAAGCCATCGGCGTCAACAGGCAGCGGCGCTGGCCAAGGTACTGGGCCCCACCCGCGCCATGATCCTGCGCACCGTCGCCACCATGCCCGGAGTCACCACCACGGACCTGGCAACGCGCAGCCGTATTTCTCTGGCCTCGGCGTCGGAACACGCCACCACGCTGCGCCAGGCAAGACTGATCACCAGCCGCCGTGACGGCAACCGCATCCACCACCACCCCACCACGACCGGGACCGTGCTGCTCAACGCACCCGCCAACGCCACCGGCACGATGGGGCGATGACGACCGGCACCCCCGCAGCCGCCCATCCCCGGCACCCAGTCTCTACCTCTCGACACTCAGACGGAACGCCCTGTCAAGCAGCCCTCCAGCAGATCCAGGCCCGCGCCGACGCGGCCGGTGACATCGACACGCGCTCGACGCGGGCACATGTCGGCGGTGGGCGGCGTTGTCGGATTCCTGCTCGGGAGGCGAGTGTTGCTGGCCGTGGCGCCGGGCGGTGCGGGATGAGTGCTCCGGTGCCCCGGCGGGGCGGATCCATCGGGCGGGTGAGTGCTCGACGCCGTAGCGACGGCTGATCCGCTCGTTCGGTCAGCTCTGGCGGGAAACCGGCACGTTCTGCAGGGTCAGGTTGTGGGAATCGGGCCAGAAAACGTCGTGCGCAGTGATCGTGAGGTGGGTGGCCGATGGGGCTACGTCCCACAGGATGGTGATGAGCCTGCTGGTCTGGTTGAGCGGCGGGTCCTCGTCGACGCTTCCCGGGAGTGGTAGGGGTTCCAGCTTGCTGCTGCTTGCGACGTCGCTGAACCGGTAGGTCATTATCCTGGTGGGGTTGTCGGCAGGCTGTATACGGGTGACGCAGCTGGTGACCGTGATCGATGGCTTGGGCGTGCCCGCCCAGTCGTTGGTCGCGCCGCGGGTTACCGAGACGACCGTGTAGCGGATTCCGTAGCCTTCCACGGTCCATGGCGGCGGGCCGGTCGCCTCGCGCACCGGGTCGGCGGAGGACGCCGTCTTTTTCGGGCATGGTGGCGCGGGCGCGGGCGTGGGTGATGTTGTTCGTTGGGTCGTGCTGTGGCCGGGGGACGAGGTCGGTTGAGCGGTGCTGTGGCCGAGGCCGGGGCCGTGGGGTATGGAGTTGTTGTCGTTTCTATTCGTGGCGAGGTTGACACCGAGCACGGTGAGGACGCCGGCCACCACAAGCCCGGCGATGACCGGGTGGGCGGTGATCTTCCAGAGCCAGGCCAGGATCGATGCGGGCTCTTTGGGCGGGTGGGGGTTGGTCATCGGGCAGTCCTGTCAGCGGGTGGGCACGAGCGTCGTCAGGCTCCGGTGAGGGTTGCCACTGATCAGAAGGGTTCGGCGTAGCCGGCGAGTTGGCGTAGAGGCGCAAGTAGCGGTCGTTGGCGTGGCCGGGTTGGCGTTCAAGTTCAGCACGGTTGTGACCTCCGGTCTCCGAAAACCGATATCCGGTAGCCGAAGGCCCTTGGACAGTGCGGGTGAAGCACACCGAGATGGCGTTCGGGGTCGGTGGTCTCCGCGTCGTGAAGATGAATCGGCCCCGCAGCCGGTCCGCAACGGTATGCCTTCTCCGCCCTGACCGCCGGCCCGATGAAGAATTCTTGCTGAGTGGCTTGTTGCGTTAGGGAGAACGGAAGAACTTCTGGGGGAGCAGGTCACCGGACGACGCCGTCACGAGTGAGCAGGCGATTTCCCGGCAACCATCCGTCCGGTTGCCCCGGTTGCCCCGGGCGCCGTCGGCGGCGCCCGGGGCAATGCCCACCTTCGCCCGGACTCTGCCATGGCTGGACCGCATACGTCAGAGGGTGTGGCTCCTCTTCCGCTCCACCTGACGCCGGTCCCTTTCCTGGCGCAGCGGGAGACATGGGCGATACCCCGGTACGTCAGGTGTCCGAGGGACGCCGATGGCGCGTCATGGGACGCGTCGTCGGCCCTCTGGCACGGGAGTCGTGGCCCGCAGTCGCCTCGTGCTGCGGCAGGGACCGGGCGTCCGCAAAGGGCAAGGGCGGCGCAATGCCGTCACGCTCGCCAGCGTCGACCTCGGCCTGCTTCACCCAGTCCCGCACCGCGGTCTCGGTCAGATCGAAGTCCTTCGGGATCTGACCGACCGAGGGGTCACCACGCAGCACAGCTCGACGATCTCGGCCTTGAACTCCGGCGTGAACGAACGACGAGGCCGAGGCTTCTTCTTCCCCATGCTCTCCATCTGCTCTCCATGATGGACATCCTCCCCGGGGCGAACCCCCAGAGCTCGAATGGCCGTCACAGCGGATCAAGCCCACCCACCAGCTGCACCACCTGTGGCGTCACCGCTGAAGGGCCCCCATCACCGTTCCTACCGGCGTCTCGCGAGCGGCGCCGCACAGGCACCGCAGGATCTGCGGCCGCCTGTAGCCGGTGAGAGGCCGTGCTCGACGCGTCCACGTGCGCGGCCATCGTCGCCCTGCTCACCGGCATCCTGGTGACCCGGAGCCAGCTGTCCCAGACCTTGCAGCCCGTCCTCAGCTGGTCGGCCTGGTCAGGTCAGAGCCGTGAGGTGCCGGACTCCTCGCGGACGGTGGTCCTCATCAACGCGGGCGGTGGACGCGCCGTCGTGAGCTCCGTGACCTACCGCGTGCGGGTGTCCCCACACTATGTGGGCCAGGCTGAGATCCCGTTGGGCTGGATCTCCTGGCACACCGCGATCGAGAACCCTGCGGCGCTCGGGCTGGACTGGGACCACGATTTCTACCTCCTTCACCTGGATTCCGGAGCAGCCATACCGACGACGAGCAACGCCCGGGAAGGACTGGAACTTCTCGTGTTGGGCCCCGAGGCCGTTGGACGGCTGTCCGTACTCGACATCAGATTTCAGGCCACCGATGTGCGGGGGGACGTTCATCAACGCGATCTGCAGTGCATCCGCCCCGGACGAGTTGAGAGCGGACCGCAACCACCCAGTCCGGCAGACGGCGCAGTCACGGGACGGCGTCGCCGTGTGCGGCGGGAGCGGGGGTCGATGCTCGGGCGAGGTGGCTCATACCGCTCAGGGAGCCTGCGACGCCCCGCTCTCGTACGGAGGGCCGCCGGGGGCCATGGACGCCACCGCACCGGCGCTAGGGCGCGGGCACCTCATGAGCGACGCATCTGACGGCGGATGGTGCCACCGCCGGAAGTGATCAAAACGTGCCGACTTACCTGATAGCGGAGGAAATGGACGCTAGACTCGCGCAAACCTACAGCGTGAGGGTGGCCGGTATGCGACGGTGGGCCGAGTTCGTTCTGCGGCATCGCAAGGCGATTGTGGCTTTTTGGGGCCTGGTGCTGTTTGCAGGCGTGCTGCTGGCCGGCCGGACGACGGATCGGCTGACGATCGACTTCTCACTGCCGGGCCAGCCCGGCACCGTGACGGCGCACAAGATCGAGCAGGCCTTCGGCAGCGGCGGCAACACCAGTCCGTATCTTGTCTCGGTCACGCTCCCGGCCGGGCAGACGATCCCTGGTCACGAGGCCGACATCGGCCGGGTGTTCACGGCGGTCGGCGACGCGGTTCCGAACGTGCGGGTGATCGACGAGGCGAACACCGGCGACAAGGCATTCCGGACGAAAGACGACCGCACTGCCTATGCGCTGGTGTTCTACCGGTTCAACCCCTCACCGAGTCAGAAGCTGCTGACCGATCCGATCCACTTGGCGGCTCAGAACGCAATGCCCTCCGGCGCGGCGGTCGGGGTGACGGGTCTGGACACGCTGGCCTCCGGGGGCAATGACAGTGGAGGGCCGGGGGTGCTCGGGGAGACGCTCCTCGGCGCCGTCGGCGCCCTCGCCGTACTCGCCTTCGTGTTCGCGTCGTTCCTCGCCCTGCTGCCGCTGGTGGTGGCCGCGGTGTCGATCCTCGCGACCTTCGTGATGCTGCTGCCGCTCACCTACGCCACCGATGTGTCGTTCATCGTGCAGTTCCTGGTCGCCCTCATCGGCCTGGGCGTGGCGATCGACTACTCGCTGCTGTTCGTCACCCGCTGGCGCGAGGAGCGCGACCGCGGCCGGGACAACCACGAAGCGGTCGTGATCGCGATGGAACGGGCCGGGCATGCGGTGGTGTTCAGCGGCGTGACGGTAGCCATCGGCCTGCTCGCCCTGATCGTCCTCCCGGTTCCGTTCCTGCGCAGCATGGGCTACGGCGGGGCGCTCATCCCGCTGGCGAGCGTGCTGACGACGCTCACCCTCACCCCGGCGATCCTGGGCGGCATCGGGCCGCGGGTCGACTGGCCCAAGATCCGCCACGAGAACCGGGCAAGCCGTGCCTGGAGCCGGTGGACCGCCGCCGTGGTGCGGCGCCGCTGGATTGCGGCCGGCGCCGCGCTGGCCGCGCTGGCGGCCCTGATCGGCGTTTTCCTCGGTATCAAGATCGGCCTTGCCTCCTCGGAATCGCTGGCCAAGAGCGGCCCGGCGTACGAGACCCTGACCACTTTGAAGCGTGGCGGCGTCCCGACCGGCGCGCTGACCCCGATGGAGGTCCTGGTCCGCACCGACCAGGCCCAGCCGGTTGCCGCCGAGCTGGCCAAGGTCGACGGCGTGAGGGGGGCGTTCGTGCCCGCAGGGCCGGCCGGCAACCGGGGCGGACAGAGCATCGTCGTGGTCATCCCGGACGACGAGACGGTGAACTCGAAGAGCGTCGGCGTGGTCAAGCGGGTTGAGAACGCCACGGAGAACTTTCCCGGGGTCGTCGGCGTCGCCGGCATCGGGGCGGCCCAGATCGACTTCATGCACGCCGTCTACGGCAACTTCCCGCTGATGCTCACGATCATCGCGCTGTTGACGTACGTGCTGCTCGTCCGCGCCTTCCGCTCGCTGCTGCTGCCGCTCAAGGCGGTGCTGCTCAACCTGATCTCGCTCGGGGCGACGCTCGGGCTGATGGTGATCTTCTGGCAGAACGGTCACGGCTCCAACGCGATCTTCGGCATCCAGGCCACCGGCGCCATCACGTTCTGGATCCCGCTCATGGTCTTCGCATTCCTGTTCGGCTTGTCGATGGACTACGAGGTGTTCATCCTGTCCCGCATCCGCGAGGAGTACGACGCCCCGCGATCGACCAACGCAGCCGTCATCGAGGGCGTCGGCCGTACGGGCCGGCTCGTCACCAGCGCCGCGCTGATCCTCTTCCTCGCCTTCGCCGCGCTCGCCTCCGGCCCCGGCACCGACCTCAAGACCCTGGCGACCGGCCTCGGCATCGGCATCCTTCTGGACGCAACCATCGTGCGGATGGTGCTCGTTCCATCCCTCGTCTCGCTGTTCGGCTCGTGGAACTGGTACCTGCCGGGCTGGGCAGCCCGTCCGCTGCGCGTACAGCCGTCCTACCCGCACCCAGAGCGGGCGGAGCCCGAGTCGGGGGCACCCGTGGGTTGAATCACCGGCCGCTCCTCCTAGTACTACGGCAGTCCGGGAGCCGGTAACCAGCTGACCGGGCGAATTGCCCAGTGTGCGGGCTTGATCAGGGGTTCGATCCTTGGGGTTCCGACGGGTTGACGCCGTCGTTCGCGCTCTGCGGCTGCTGCTTCATCGAGTTCGGCTATGAGGACGCCTCGAACGCGGGGGTGAGGACCGCGCGAGCCGCATGGATTGGGCGTCAGGTACCGGATCGTGAACGGCCTGGCGAGAGCCTCGTCGAGCACACTGGCCACGTGCGTGAAGTGCGGGGTGGTGAAGCGCAGGTCGAGGGACTCCCTGCCGGTCCATTCTTCGATGATGACCATTCTGGACGGCTGGTTGGGGTCGGCTCCCGTCAGGCGTTGTTGTCGATGGAGGTGGTGGGGTCTTCGATGCGGGTGCCCTTGATGAGCCAGACCGGCCCCTTGGCGAACTTCTCGGTGATCGCGAAGAACTTCGCGAAGTGTTCGCCCTTGCAGTGTGCGTCGAAGGCGGCCTCGTCGTCGTACGCCTCATTCAGGTAGAAGCACCCTGGATTATCCGCATCAGCGATCAGCTCGAAGCGTCGCGTCCCGTGTTCGTCGCGGCCGGAGTTGCGGCCGTCCTCGAGCGCGGCGGCGATGAACTCCTCGCGGTGCTCGGCGGGGACATCGAAGGAAACGGCAATGTGGTACACGGAATTCTCATTTCTGTATCTGTCGTGCGCGGGTGCGGTCGAGGAGGTTTCCCTCCCCGCCACCCGCTGTGTGCTCCATCCTGCTGCGGCGCCGGGCGACCACCCAGGGCTGAACTCGTACCGGGAACCCGGCAACCTGGGTACTGGCAGAACCCCTTTAAGGTCTCCGGCATGGACGGCAGAGCTGAACTGGGAGCGTTTCTCCGCTCGCGCCGGGCGCGCATCAAGCCCGAAGACGTGGGTCTTGGCAGATACGGTGAGCGCCGCCGGGTCCCCGGGCTGCGCCGCGAGGAGCTCGCCCAACTGGCGGGCGTGAGCGTCGACTACTTCGTACGGTTCGAGCAGGGCCGTGGCGAGAACGTCTCGGATGCGGTGATCGGCTCCGTGGCCAGCGCCCTGGGTCTGACCGGGACCGAGCGGACCCACCTGTTCAACCCGGCCCGTGCCGTCAGCCCGCGCCCCGCCGCCGCACCGCAGCGCCAGCAGCTGCGTCCGGGCTAAGCGATCTTGAATACGTGGGCTGCGGCGGGTTTCGTCGCGGCGGCCGGCCGTGTCAGGGCACGGCCGACGGCGGTGCGCAGTTCCTGGGGCACCGACGAAAGTCGCTGACCGGTGCGGACCGCCGTCGTTCGCGGTCCCGGTTCCCAGGTCGTGGGTGATCGTTTCCCGTTGCTCGATCGACCAGCCCGGCCAAGTCCGGTGACATGAAGATCCCTGCGCTCAACAGTGGCCGCCGCGCAGGGGAAGCAGTGGTTCGAGGTCGACAGCGCCTACGACGAGTTCGCGTTCAGCGAGCCGGAGCTCGCGTTCGCTGGCCGCGTTGCGCGAGCGCGCCGCATCCTGGGCGGTGGATTTCGCACCCAGCTGGGTGGGGCGGCCAGAGGATGATTCGACCTGCGCCCTCTCATGTTCGGGGACTTCGGGGTGCACTTGTTCGGCACGGGGGTGCGCGCCGACAAGCTCCACAACCAGTTCTACTACCTCCCCAGAATCGCGGCCAGAGCTTTGAAAACGGCCACCCCCTGCTCGGGGGTGACCCACACCTGCTCGATGGATCTCCTCACCCATATGGCACCTGACCTGCGGCCGGACGCCACAAAGGAGGGCGCATGACCCAGATACGCCGCCCCGGACGGCTACGGCCAGGCGTCCTGACCGCCCGCTCACAGGAAGGCTCCGCCATGTCCGCTGAGCAGTTCGGACGCTGGACCAGCGTCGATGCCACCGACTTCGTCAAGGAGCGGCCAGGACACCGCGCGCGCGCTGGCGTGCAGCCTGTACGCCCTCATGCTGGGAGCCGTCACCTTCCCCCGGGTACTGGAGTACTTCGTCGGCTGACGCCCCCCGGCGGCGGGGAGACACAGGTCACATCCGTCCATGTCACAGGGGGTCGGGCTACCACGTCTCAGGGGTGTAGCCACTGACGACCACGGAGGAGCACACCATGGACGCGCGACTGAACTACTTCGCCAGCCCCACCGCCGGCAAGGCCCTCAAGCACGTCATGTCGGCGGGCAAGGCGATCAAGGACTCGCCGCTGCCGGCCGCGACGCAGGAGCTGGTGGCGCTGCGCGTGAGCCAGATCAACGGCTGCGCCGTCTGCATCGACATGCACACCAAGGAGGCCGCCGCTGCCGGCGAGACCCCGGTGCGGCTGAACCTGGTGGCGGCGTGGCGGGAGGCCACGGTCTTCACCGAGGCCGAGCGTGCCGCGCTGGAGCTGGCGGAGCAGGGGACGCGGATCGCGGATGCGGCCGGCGGGGTCACTGACGAGGTGTGGGCGTATGTCGCCAAGCACTACGACGAGGAGCAGCTCACCGCCCTGGTGGTCCTGGTCTCCTTCATGAACATGGCGAACCGGCTGAACGTCATCACCCAGCAGCCGGCCGGCAACTACGAACCCGGGCAGTTCCACTGAACGCCACGGGCACGGGCATGAGCACGGGCAACTGGCCCGGGGGCCGGCTGCGGGCCACCGGGCCCCGGGCTCGGGGGCGTTACTCTGGCCTGCCGGTGGTCCGGCTGATCACAGGAAGCTGCCTGCGCCGGCCAGTACGGTCAGGTGGGAGGGGATCAGGGGGAGGGGAGTCGGCGTGAGTAAGGTCGAGGACTTCGAGGAGCTGCGGCCGCTGCTGTTTTCGATTGCCTACCGGATTCTGGGCAGCGTGAGTGAGGCCGAGGATGCGGTGCAGGAGACGTGGCTGCGCTTTGACGGCTCGGCGACCCGGCCCACGTCGACCAAGGCTTTTCTGTCGGCCGCGGTGACACGGATCTCGATCGATGTGCTGCGTTCTGCGCGGGTGCGGCGGGAGGAGTACGTCGGGCCGTGGTTTCCCGAGCCGCTGTTGAGCGATCCGTATCAGGATCCGGCGCGGTCGGTGGAGCTGGCCGACTCGGTGTCGATGGCGGCGCTGCTGCTGCTGGAGCGGCTCAGCCCGCTGGAGCGGGCGGTGTTTGTGCTGCGGGAGGTGTTCGGCTTCGGGTTCGACGAGGTCGCCGCGGCGGTGGGGCGCTCGGAGGCGGCGTGCCGGCAGCTGCTGGTGCGGGCGCGGCGGCATATGGAGGCCGGGCGGCCGCGGTTCGCAGTGGACCGTCAGGAGCGGCAGGAGCTGGCGACGCGGTTCTTCGACGCGCTGAGGAACGGCGATGTGGGCGGGCTGCAGAATCTGCTGTCCGCCGACGTGCAGTTGGTCGGGGACGGCGGCGGCAAGGCCCCGCAGCTGGCCAAGGCCATCATGGGCGCGGAGAACGTGGCCCGGGTGCTGGGCACGGTCTTCCCCTGGCTGATCCGGATCGACGTGACGTTCGAGCCGCACGAGGTCAACGGCCAGCCCGGCGCGATCTTCCGCGACCGCGACGGCAAGATCCTGCAGACCCTGGTCCTCGAGGTGCTCGACGGGCAGATTCAGACCATCCGCGGGGTGATCAATCCCGACAAGCTCGGCCACCTCGGGCCGGTCGCCGACGCCTGGGCCATTGACCGCGAGGTAAAGCAGGCCCGCCGACAGATGAACTGACCTCGACTGCGGTGCAGGCCGGCTCGTTCACCGGAGGCGGTCCGCGTTGGCGGACTACCTCGTCGGGGCGGCCCAGCGCGTGCAGCAGGTCGGCGCGGGTGGCGTGGAGGAGAGCGCCGCAAGCGCGGCAGGACATCGGCGGCGCCAGCGTCGCCGATGAGTCCATGCCGTCCATGGCCCTCCCCCTGCGCGAGCAGGAAATGAGCCTGCGCGACATCGCCAAGAAGCTCGTCATCATCAAGGGGGCGAAGAAGGGCCAACACCCCTCGCCCGCGACCGTCATACGCATGCTGCGCGAGCACGACGAACAGACCGCCGCCGACGACGTAGACGTGCCCGTCAGGACTCCAAGATCATGCCCGTGGCGGGTTTCTGGGGCGGTCCCAACCGGTCAGTGCATCACCCGCGACCACGCCAGCGTGACCGCGGTTCGCTGAGGGAACGGCTTGCGGGCGGTGGTCGACGGTGACCGGAGATGAGCTCGCGAGAGCGTCTCGGCACCGATTGGCGAGTTGCGGCAAGATTGAGCCGTGCCAACTGAGTCAGACAAGATTGAGCTGAGCGAACACGAACTTCGTGAGATCGCGGGCTACGCCGCTGATTGTGCGCGCAGGGCGCTGTCGATCTTCGAACAGAGTCTTCCTGCTGACCCGCGCCCTCGCGACGCGATCGATGCAGCACTCGCTTACGCTGGGGGCGGCCAGCGCACGGGCGCTCTGCGGCAGAGCGCGTGGGCGGCGTACAGAGCGGCACGAGAAGCCGCTTCACCCGCTGCGGTCGATGCGGCACGAGCGGCAAGCCATGCGGCCGCCGCTGCGTACCTTCATCCCAAGGCAAGCGCTCATCAGGTGAAACACATTCTCGGTGCGGCAGCGCATGCGGCACGAGCAGAAGAGTTGGCATCCGGAGAAGACCAGCGTGTCACTGCGGGGACCCTTGAATGGGCGCGTCATCACGCACCAACAGCGGTCACCGCGGTGCTCGGCCGTCTGCCCGCCGCACCTCCCGGAGGCGGGCGCGTGGGAGAGTTCATTCGCGATCTCGACGCCGCTCTCCGCGCCTGAGGGTGATCAGTTGCCAGAGGTCCGCAGAGGGATCCCCTACGGGTGTCCAGCGGCCTGCAGCTGGTGCCCGGAACCGCTCGGGCGCGGTGTCCCAGTCGAGGACGCGGCGCGGTCGAGTGTTGATGCGTTCTGCGATGTCGTCGAGGTCTCGCAGGGAGACCGGCGCAGGTCGTCACCCTTGGCGAGGTACTGCCTCCCAGGTCAGCGAACGCCGAAGGCTCGCCGCCACCGGGTCTCCCCCCGCCCTACCATCCTCACCCTGAAAACCTCAGAAACGGCGGCGGTTGAGTACGCCGATAAGTATGGCCAGGTCAGCGGCGCCCTCAGGGTCATCCGCGTAGCGGGTGGTCTGGAGGGGACCCACCTCGGGAAGGACAACGTCCTCGCGGGCCAGGACGTGGACCAGGGTCAGCAGGGCCGCGCGGGCATTGCCGTCCGTGAAAGGATGGAAGAACGCCACGTCGAGGTACACACGGGCAGCGCGGGCCGCGAGCGGGACCCGCCGGTCAGTCGCCTCGCGCAGGCAGGCGGCGAAGTCAGCCTGGGTGCGCGGGGTCAGGCCGTAGCGCTCGCGCCGCCCTTCGCATAGGCGTCACCCGTACGGAACGGCGCCTCTGTCCCGCCGAGGACCTCGCGCTGCCAGCTGGCCAGCAGAGCGAAGCCAAGCGGGGCGCGGCGTGCGGCATCGGCGCGGGCCGGGTGTGAGCGGAGAGCAAGCGCTCGGCGCGGGCGGGGTCGCGTCGGCGGACCGGCCCTGCGCACCAGGCCCGGAAGCCGTCGCGCGCAGGCAACTCCCGTCGCAAGGCGGGTGCGCGGCGCCAGTCGGCCTCGCATCGAACGCGCAGCCAGGTCGTGAGGCTGTCAACGGCGGTCAGGGAACTCCTCCAGAGCGGCCCGCTCGCGGTGGTCCTGGTAGGGGAGATGGCCGGTGAGGGCGACGGCGAGGTCCTCGCCGACCGAGTCGATCAGTATCCGGCCGGGGGTGACCCAGCTCTTGAACTGGCCGCCGATCGCGGTCTCCACCGCCTGATCGGCTTCTGCCTGGTCCACGCAGGTGGTGGTGAGAAACCAGCGCAACGTCAGTCCGGCCAGCCCGTACCAACCGCCCTCGGCACCCGAGTCCAATCGGACCGAGGCCCGCGCCAGATGCCAGCTGCGATCCTCGGGAGAGGCTTCTGGCGGCGGCGCCAGCTCTGCAAAGCACTGAGCCAGACTCTCCAACCACTCCCGCCACTCCAGCAGCGCGGCGACGACGCGGGCGGCCTTGTGGCCGGTTGTGGTGCCGACTCGAAGCAGAGGTTGCGGCTGCGGGTGCGTTGGCGGCGCTCAGTAGCGGCCTGGCGGCGGGCGGCTGCTTGCTGGTCATGGTGGGGGCGGATGGTGAGATTCCGCCCCAGCTTGTTCTTGGTGCACCGCTCCCGCAGTGGGCATGCGGTGCACTTTTGGGCGAAGAAGGTTTTGCGCTGGAGATGCTGGCCGGCGGGCTCACCGAGCGGAACGGTGTGGCCGGCCGGGCAGGTCACGGCGGCGGTGTTGATGAGGAAGTAGTCCAGGGTGAACCCGCCGGGGATGGCAGGCTTGAGCGCGGCGGGTTTGCAGAACATTCGGTGTCCGGCCGCGGTCAGCGCGGCAGCCCTTCACCGCGTCCTGAGCGAAGGATCCGAGCTTGCGCGGGGCTGACTGGATGACAGCGACGCTACCGAATGGCACCAGGAGGTGCAGCTGACCCTCCGGGCACTGGAATAGCGGTGATTACCCGCGGTGGCGTCTCCACAGAACAAGAGCCAGAGCCCGTGAAACTGACACAGCCATCTCGTGCGAATCCCGGGTCATTCCTTGTACGCGCTGAGAAGGAGGCTCGGCGGGCTCTTCAGCAGCCGACTGAGACGTGCGGCGCTGTCGGAGGAGACGGGGGAGTGTGTCATCTCCTCCCAGCCGACGCGGGTGAATCCAGCGGATTCCACGGCCCGTGCGAGACTCGCCGCCGGCCAATAGTGCACCTGCACCGATGCGGGGGGAGTCGCGGGAATCGTGACGGTGAAGGGGTCTCCCTCACGGGCGTCGGCCGGGCGGTCCACGAGGAAACCGAAATCTCGTGCCGTATCCGTGTCACATTCCGCGTTCCCGACGTAGGCCAGCAGCCTGCCGCCGGGGGCGAGGTTCGAGGAGATCCGCTTGCACATGCCGTCCAGCTTCGCTCTGCTGTCCGCGTAGTGCAGCACGTTGACGGCGATTACCAGGTCGAACGAGCCCAGCGTAGGCATCGTCGCCACGTCATGCACGTGGTACTGGATTCCCAGTGGCTGCTCCGTCTCGGCGACTTCGGCCAGCCGGATCATCTCACTGGAAGAATCCATCCCCACCACATGCTCGGCGCCTCTCTGCGCAACCATCCGCGCATAGAGGCCATCGCCGCAACCCACGTCCAGCACCCGCTTTCCATGCACCGGCCCCAAGGCACGGAAGAACGAAGGAAACTCCACGTTCTCGCGATAGAAGTGGATGGGCTTCTCGATATCGGCGAGTCGTGCGGCGAGCGTGTCGTACTGCGTCATGAGTGCCCCTCACAGTGGAGTCGAGATGAAGATCAAGTACAAGGAGACCTCGCGCGGCGTCCTCGCGGTCAACGTCATTGAGTGCTGCCGGAATCGGCGCCTGCCGCCTCTCGCAGGGCGCTCAGGGAGTGGTCCGACCCGGCCGCATCGAGGGCGGCCATGATGCCGTCCCACAGGGCGCGGCGCGCGCGCATCGCCGTGCGGACGGTCTCGGCGCACTCCCGCCACTTCGCCTGGTCGTCACCGCACAGGTCGGCCAGCATCGCCATGGCCATCGGGGTGTGCTCCTCGCCGTCGACCTCGATATGGCGGGCGAGATAGTCGCGGAAGATGCTCAGTCGGCCACCCTGGTCGTCGATCTTGACGATCTGATCGAACATCTCCGGGATGAGGTCCTCGCGTCCGAAGGCGAACGCGGCCGCCTGGCAATGGACCGGCGCGGCCTCGACGAAGCCCCAGGTGGCATTGACGAAGTCGGCCGCGGCCGCCGGCACGTGCGCGTTCTTGAGCGCGGAGCGGACGTCCTCGCCGGCGCGGATGCGGGCCAGAAAGTCGTCCATCGGTCCGGTGTCGGCACCGGCCTGGGCCATTCCGTCGAGATAGAGCTCGAAATGGCTGGTGAAACCGTCCCCCAGTGCGTCGCTCTCCTCCACCAGCACGATGTCGTTGATCAGGCGGCGGCTCTCGGAGGACCCTCGCGGTACCCAGGGCACATCGACACAGGTGAGCTCGCGCTGGAGGCACTTGAGCAGGGACATGAAGTCCCAGACGGCGAAAACGTGGTTCTCGGTGAATGTGTTGACGTCCCCGAGGGTGTTCAGGTGCCGGTACACCGGGTGGCCGACCACCTCCGAGCGAGCGGACGAAACAGCGGCCCGCAGCTCGTCGATGGCCGGATTCTGCCTGCCCCAGTCGTAACGTGACATCGAAATCCATTCCTCACTGAGTCGGGCGAATGGTGGCGTACGCCTGTCGGGGTGACGCCTGGATCAGGGACTTCCCGGAGAAGATGAGCTCTGCCAGTGGAAGTTGCCGGTGGTAGAAGTTCAGCGACGACGGGACACCGAAGATGTCGCTCGACGCCAGGAAGAAGGGGAGTTCGGCGGTCAGGTACCGCATGGCCCGTTCGATCTGGTCAGCGGTGAGCGGCCCGTCATGACCCCTGGCAGCGAGGACCTCTCGGCTCATCTCGGCACATGTCTGCCAAAGGACGCTGTCCTCGTTCAGTGCCTGCTCGCACTCCGCCAGCTTTTCACGGTAGACGGCGCCGGAAGCCAGATCCGACATTCGATGCAGACCGTCGACCGCCCGCGGTCCTCCATTGCTCTTCCAGGCCCGAGCCACTCTGTTGCACAGCACATTGATCTCGCCACGTGTCTTCTTCGCCGCGCGCTGCGGGTCGTAGCCGAGAGCGTGGTAAGTGTGCTCCAGCGCGGAATCCGGAATGACGACATCGACCTGGGCGAATTCCTCGCAGAGCCAGCCGAGGAGATCTGTCAGCCGTGCGAGCTGGAAGTAGCTGTTTCCGGGACTGATCCCGCAGACCACGTGCTGTCGCTGCTCCCAGATCAGACGTGATGCCCCGGTGAACGGTTCGACGGTGAAGGGCCCTCGCTGGAACACCCGGTTCAGATCCGCATCGTCGACCCGTGCCGTGGTCATGTCCACCGGCCGGTACCGGGGTAACCGGCTCCGGTCAGATACCGCCGACGGAGTTCCTCCCGGAGGATCTTTCCGGTTCCGGTGCGAGGCATGTCCTTGAAATCGATCACGATCGGCTCTGCCAATTCGGGCAGCCGGCGCACCGCCTGTCGCCAGTGCTCCCTGTCCAGCCGACCGTCAGGTGTGGCGACAACAGGTACCGGGGGGCCGTCGGGCACCGGGAGCAATGCCACGTCATGCCCTTCGGGCAGGTAGTCGACGATCACGTCCTCCTGCTCCAGGCAGCTCCCCCCGGGCGCGTAGTTGACCTCGCGGTCGAGGAGCTTGAGGGCACCGGTCCTGGTCTTGACGCCGATGTCACCGGTGTTCCACCACTCACCCACGGCCTTCTCGTTCCAGCGTTCGGGCTCCTGGTAGTAACCGACGCACCGTGCCTTCGTCCGCGCGAGCACCAGTCCTGGTCGACCGTTCGGCACCGGCTTGAAGGTCTTCGGGTCCACCACCTTGAGCTGGACAAAGCCGGGCATCGGCCGGCCCACCTTGCGGGGACCCGGTTGCTGGTCCCGCCGCTTGTTCGCCCTGTAGCGCGTGATGACGGTCATTCCCATTCCACCGGTCTCGGACTGCCCGTACCCCTCCCGCCACAGGGGGAACCGATGGTCGGAGGCGTTCAGGAACGTGCGAATCGTCGACCAGCGCATCGCGTCGAAGTTCCCCACGAACATGCGCACCGAGGAGAAGGCGTCACCCTGGTTTTCCTTGGCGAGTTTCTCCATCCGGAGAAAGTCGATCGGCAGCGCCTCGATCACCGTGGGACGGTGCTTCCGGAACAGCGGACCGACGACCTCGGAGTCGTTCTCGCTCATCAGCAGAACTTTGGCGGGCGACAAGGTCAGCACCGAATAGATCCAGGTGAAGGAGCGGGCGTGCACGTATGGCAGGAACATCGCCACGGTGTCGTTGCGGCGGTCGGTTATCGGCGGCAGATGGCGACATTCCAGCCTGGCCATCCGGCCCTGGAGTTTAGCCGGGGTGTACATGATGAGCTTCGGAATGCCGGTCGTGCCCGACGTGTGGGTGAGCATCATCAGCTCGTCGTCGCCGCGCGGAGCAGGGGACGGATCAGTGCCTCCGAGGACGTCCGCGAGGGCCATCGCGTTCGACACGCCCCCGTCAAGGCACAAGGTTCGCTCCGCGAACGAGGAGAGTGAGCTTCCGTCACCGCCCTTCTGTTCCAGCAGCCGCTGGTTGCTCACCAGTAGCTTCGGTTCGACACGCTGAAGCAGCGGGCGCACCGAGTCGGGGGGCAGCAGTCCCGACAGCATGACCGGAATCGCACCGATCCTGATCCCGGCAGCGGCGAGCAGCAGGCAGTCGAAGTGGTTGTCCTTGTACACGGCGAACCGGTCGCCGGGGCGGACCCCTGCCGCGTGCAGCGCGCCAGCGGTATTCCTTACGCATTCGGCGATCGCCGCCACGTCGAGGATCGTCTGACCGGTAGGGTCGATATCCATCGGGCGACTGAGGCGGAAAAGCATTGACTTTCCCTTTTCCGCCCTGCGGTCGAAAAGGAGCCCGACGCTCGACTTCCACAATTGGCTTCCAGGCACTGATTCCCCCGTTTCAGCTGAGTAACCCTGACGATCGGATAGGCTATGGTCGGATTATGCGGCCGGTCAAGAAGCGCGATTGACCTCGGCAAGATTCGTGAATTCCTCATGGAGCGCCTATGACTTTTGCATCCGGTGAGGCACCGAAAATCACCAGGGTTTGCCCTCGTTCTTCCTGCTCGAATTCTCATGCCGCCGCCCCGGGACCGCTGGGTGGTTCAGCGCCGGTGGGCCGTGCTGGTGACCTGCCAGCCGCGTTCCGCGAGCCACAGCGCGTCGGCGCCCTCGCCGCTGCCGACGTCGAGGGCGCGGCCTGGAGCGAGCCCGCTCGCCTCGGCGACCATCTGCGGGTTTGCCCTGCCGCTCCGCAGCGCCGGGCGGGCGCGGTAGCGGTCCTCCCAGGCCTCCCGCTCGAACAGGATGCGCAGCTGCTCGCGGTAGGACTCCACCGCCTCCCGGGTGTCCGCGGCGACCACCTGCGCGCTGCCGTCGGCGACGTTTCCCGCCACCCAGACCCCCGGCAGCTCCGTCGCCCCGGCCGGATCGCAGGGGATGCGGCTGCCGACGACCTCGCCGCCGAACTCGATGTCCACGGCGTGGTGAACTCGGGAGGCTGCGCAACGGGCAGTACACCGTCGGCGATCTCGCCGGCCAACGCGAGCATCTTCGCGCCGTTCCCGCCAATGATCCGGGGATAGGCCACATCGGGCGCGGGCGGCAAAGTCGGCGCGTCCATGCGCTCCAGGTAGTCGCGCATCATGGACAGCGGGCGGCCGAACTCGCGACAGGTGCTCGCCGCCTGCTGCGGGCGGGACGCGGCTACTCGAACCGCGTGAGGGCACCAGCCCCGCGGCGCAGGATCTGGCTCTCGCCGCTGGAGAAGTCGACGACGGTGGTGGGCTCGGTACCGCAGTCGCCTGAGTCGACCACGGCGTCCACCACGTGGTCGAGCCGTTCTTTGATCTCCCAGCCCTGCGTCATCGGCTCGGCCTCGTCGGGTAGCAACAGGGTGCTGGAGACCAGCGGCTCGCCGAGTTCGGCAAGCAGTGCCTGCGTCACGACGTGGTCCGGGATGCGGACGCCGACGGTCCTCTTCTTGGGGTGCTGCAGCTGACGCGGCACTTCCCTCGTCGCTGGCAGGATGAAGGTGTAGCTGCCCGGCGTCGCCGCCTTGATCGCCCGGAACACGTCATTGTCGATCTGCACGAACTGCCCCAGTTGCGCGAAGTTCTGGCAGATCAGAGTGAAGTGGTGCCGGTCATCGAGGTTCCGGATCGACCGGATGCGGTCGATGCCCTCGCGGTTGCCCAGCCGGCAACCCAGGGCGTAACAGGAGTCCGTCGGGTACGCGACAAGCGCACCCGACCGAATGCTGTCGGCCACACCGCTGATGATGCGCGGCTGGGGATTTTCGGGATGTACGTCAAAGTATCGTGCCATCGGCCAAGCCTAGACCGCAGGTGGAGAAACGCGTGTCCAGCCAGCGTGGGTGGGTTGGATCGACGTCGAGCAGTTCGAGGAGTTGGGCCTGGAAGCCGGTGTTGATGATGACCACGGGCGGGCTGGTGGCGGTGCCCGGTCTGATGCGGAGGTCGGACACGGCAGTGAGGATCAGATCGCCGGTGGGGCGGAAGGCGCGGGGGTTTCGAGGTAGAAGCCGCGCAGGGTGCGCTTGGATCCCAGGGCCTGGCGGACGCAACCTGCATGCCCGCTCGCAATCCCTGTGGGGCGGACGGTCTGTCAGGGCCCTGGCCGTCACTGAGGTCCTTCGGAACTGCCCGGTCACCGGGCAGATGCCGGCTGGCCGCGGTGACGCTCCCACTCGGGAGCGAGGATCGACGTCACAAGGTCGTCGACCCGCACGCCGTCATACAGCAGCGCATCGCGCCGGACGCCCTCCACGACGAACCCCGCCTTCTCATACACACGGCGGGCGCGCGGGTTGTCCGGCCCTTGCAGTTGCGGGTACGTCTCCGAGCGTCCCAACCGGAGCACTCGCACCATGCCCTCCGCATTCTCCGAAAAAGACAGGATTCAGCAGCGGCAAGGAACCCGGAGTACCTCGACGCCCGCGGGCTACCCCGGCCCCTGTGGTGGCGCCAAGGTAAATGACCTTGGAACCTCAAGATCCACGACTGAGGTCTGAGGTTCCCCCGGGATGCGGGAAGTGGTGACAGGCTGTCAGATGGGTCTCATGAGAGGAGCCCAGACGATGTCTGCCCCGAGGAAATACCCGTTGGAGTTGCGTGAGCGTGCGGTCCGGATGTA
>NZ_JASISZ010000040.1 GCF_030063355.1 Streptomyces sp. PH10-H1 | reverse complement strand
CCCACCCGCCCTTCCGGCACGCCGGACAGCGCCCCTGGGGCGAGCGCGCATCCGCGCGCAGGGCGGCGGGGCTTCGCCGCCCGCCCACCTGCCCACTTCCGCGCCGCGATCGTCGGGGAACGTGACCCGCTCGGGCGTACTTCCGAGCCGTCGAGCCCAGCTCCGGGTTCGATCGGACCGGAGGGGGACGGGGCCGTAGGGGTGGGGGTTCGAAATGCTGCCGAGCTATTTGATGGGCCGCCTGGAACGTAAAGAGGCGATTTCGAACCGCCGCCCCGGAGGGCCCGCCCCCCGCACCCCACGGGTATCGAACCCCGCCCCGGAGGGGGCCTACGCGTCCGCCAGGACCTGCCGCTGCCGCCCCAACCCGTCAATCTCCAGCTCGACCACATCCCCGGCCCGAAGATACGGCTTGGGTTCCGGCTGGCCCATCGCCACACCCCCCGGCGTACCCGTGTTGATCACGTCCCCGGGGTACAGCACCATGAACTGGCTGAGGTAGCGGACGACTTCCGCGACCGGGAAGATCTGGTCCGCGGTGGAGCCGTTCTGCTTCGGTTCGCCGTTGACCCAGAGCCGCAGGCCGAGTGCCTGCGGGTCGGGGATCTCGTCGGCGGTGACGAACCAGGGGCCGATGGGGTTGAAGGTCTCGCAGTTCTTGCCCTTGTCCCACTGGCCGCCGCGCTCGATCTGGAACTCACGCTCGGAGACGTCGTGGGACAGGGCGTAGCCCGCCACCGCGGCCAGCGCTTCCTCCTCGGACTGCGCGTAGCGCAGCTCGCGGCCGATGACGATGGCGAGCTCCACCTCCCAGTCCGTCTTCACGCTGCCACGCGGCACCAGGACGGTGTCGTCCGGGCCGACGACCGTGTCCGGCGCCTTCATGAAGACGATCGGCTCGGCCGGAATCGGCGCGCCGGTCTCCGCGGCGTGGCCGTGGTAGTTCAGCCCGATGCAGACGATCTTGCCGATCCGGGCGAGCGGGGGTCCGACGCGCAGGCCGTCGTCCAGCCGTGGCAGGGAGCCGTCCGCCGCGGCCTCGGCTATACGCGCGAGCGCGGCATCGTCGGCGAGAAGTGCGCCGTCGATGTCGGGAACGACGCCGGAGAGGTCGCGCAGGATTCCGTCGCCGTCCAGCAGGGCCGGGGCTTCCGCTCCGGCAGGTCCGACACGCAGCAGTTTCACAGATGTTCTCCCGTGGGCGAGGGCGGTCATCGGATGTCTTGGCAGATCCTCCAATCAGTCGAGGGCGTCGCGCAAGCCCCAGCTCACGAAGTGGACTTCGCGGCATTCAGTGCCACATGTAGGGCACACCACGGCCGGGCCCGTTCCACGGCGGTCCGTCGCTGACGGTGGCCGGGCGGTGGCCAGCAATCGCCCGGCCACCGACGGATCCACCACGGTCGGCGACCGGTCCACCGACAGCGCGGCGCAGCCGGGCCCGTGCGAGCAACCTCACGCCGCGTGCGGCACCGAGTGCCGCGTCACCTGCGGTCGGCGGCGCCAAGAAGAGCGCCTCGTCCGCCAGGACGTCCTCATCCGGCCGCTCGTCGTACGGCTCCGCCCGGTCGGGGCGGGGCCGGGCCCTCCGGGGCGGGGGTCCGAAATCGCCTCTTTACGTTCCAGGCGGCCCATCAAATAGCTCGGCAGCATTTCGAACCTCCATCCCTGCGGACCCGTCCCCCTCAGGTCCACTCCACCGCTGCGGACCCGTTGCGAACGCAGCGCCTGACGTGCGCTCGCCCCTGCGGGGGCGTAGCCCGGCGAGCCGGAAAGGGCGGGATGGTGGCGAAAGCCCCGCTGCAGGCGCAACACCAAGGGTGGGTGGGGGCAAGCCCGCCGCAGGCGAACCGGCGGCGCGGGGGCCGACGTACCCGCACCCCCGCCGGAGGCGATGCGGCCCGCCGCAGGCGAACCGGCTCTAGCGGGCCTCGGCCGACGTCAGCCGTCCCCACACCACCAGCCGGTACCTGGAGGTGAATTCGGGGGTGCAGGTGGTGAGGGTGATGTACGAGCCGGCGCCGGTCATCCGCGCGCCCGGGTGGACGGTGCTGAACGGGACCGGGGCGATCACCGTCCCGTCCGAGGCGGACGTCTGGGGCAGGGTCTGCTCCACGACGTAGGTGAAGCGGGTCTTCGCCGTCTCGACGGTCACGGTGTCACCGGCCCGCAGCCGGTTGATGTAGCGGAACGGTTCGCCGTGGGTGTTGCGGTGCCCCGCGAGGGCGAAGTTGCCGGCCTGGCCGGGCTGGGCGGTCTGCGGGTAGTGGCCCACGTAGCCGTGGTTGAGGATGTCGGTCTTGCTGACGCCCTGGGCGACCGGGGCCGTCACGCCGATCGCGGGGATCCGGATCACGGCGTAGGCCAGGTCATCCCGGTTCGGGGCCGTTGCCTGCCGCTGAGGAGGAGTTGAGGGAACCTTGTCATCGGATGTATTCATCGTCGGCGTACCGTCCGGCCCCGGCGTCGGGTCCTGCGCCTGGTCCTGCGCCTGGTCCTGCGCCTGGTCCTGCGCCGGAGCCGCGGCCCACTGCCGTTCCAGCGCCGCCACCTCGCGCCGCGCGGACTCGTGCGCCCGCAGATTCGTCCACCACAGCTGATGCGCCACCAGCAGCAGCACGACGACGCCGAAGGTCACCGCGAGCTCGCCGGCCCCCCACAGCGCCCGCCCCAGCGGCGTCCGCCGCGCGCCGCCGCGCCGGTGCCACCGCCCCTGTCCCTGGACGACCACCCGGACCGGTCTTGATTTCTGACGCACCGTCACACACGCCACGATACGGCCGTTCCCGGTCCGCCCGACAGGCCCGGGCACGACCCGGCATCCGCCGGACCGGCCGCTACCCCGCGAAGAACCGGGACGCCGTAAAGATGGCGAGTCCCGCCAGCGCTCCGACCACCGTGCCGTTGATCCGGATGAACTGCAGGTCACGTCCCACATGGGCCTCGATCTTGCGGGACGTCTGATCGGCGTCCCAGCCGGCGACCGTCTCGGTGATCAGAGAGGTGATCTCGTCGCGGTAGGTCGTCACCACATACGTGGCGGCGTCCTCCAGCCAGCCGTCCACCTTCGCCTGCAGGCCCGCGTCCGTGGCCATCCGGGCGCCCAGCGACAGCAGGGACGCCCGGGTCCGCAGCCGCAGCTCGCTGCGCTCGTCCTCGGCGGCGGCCACCACCATCCCGCGGACCGCGGTCCAGGCCGACTCGATCAGGTCCTGCACCTCGCCGCGCGCCAGGAGGTCCTTCTTCAGCCGCTCGACGCGCGCGCGGGTGTCGGGATCGGACTGCAGCTCGACCGCGAAGTCCCCGAGGAACCGGTCCACGGCCCCGCGCGCCGGATGCTCCGGCATGTCGCGCATCTCGGCGGTGAAGCGCACCAGTTCCTTGTAGACGCGCTCGCCGACCTTGCGGTCCACGAACCGCGGCGTCCACCCCGGCGCGCCACCCTGCACCGCGTCCATCACCGAGTCGCCGTGCTCCACCAGCCAGTCGTGCGCCCGGACGCAGATCAGGTCCACCACCCGCCGGTGACCGCCGTCCACGACGACCCGCTCCAGCATCCTGCCGATGCCCGGCGCGACCTCCTGACCCTCCGCGCGCCGGGTGATCGCCTCACCCACCACCGCCTGGACATCGGAGTCCCGCAGCACCTTCAGCACACCGCGCAGCGCCGCCGCCGCCTGCTCCGTCACCTTGTCGGCGTGCTCGGGCTCCGCGAGCCACTTGCCGAGCCGCGAGCCGATGCCGACCGCCCGCAGCCGGGTCCTTACGACGTCCGCCGACAGGAAGTTCTCGCCGACGAAATCGCCGAGGCTGTGGCCCAGGGCGTCCTTCTTCGTCGGGATGATCGCCGTGTGCGGGATCGGCAGCCCCAGCGGGCGGCGGAACAGCGCCGTGACGGCGAACCAGTCCGCCATCGCGCCGACCATTCCCGCCTCCGCGGCGGCCGCGACATACCCCGCCCAGGGGCCGGCCCCGGAGGAGTCCGCCCACTTCGCCAGGGCGTACACGAGCGTCGCGAAGAGCAGCAGCCCGGTCGCGATCACCTTCATCCGGCGGACGCCGCGACGTCTCTCCTCGTCGGCGGCCTCCGCCACGCTCAGGGCCGCACCTGGATCGCTCATCGCCGCCGCTTCCATCCGCTCCACCCGCGTATTGTCACCGCCACTGTCAATCTTGGAACGAACAACAGGTTCCCCACGTCCCGGGAAGTCACGCGCGGAAACGTCACGCCGGGTCGGTCACCTCAGGAATGACGGGAATGTCAGTTGATGTCCGGCGGGATTCCGGGGGTGCCGGGGAAACCCACGTCGAAGGAGCGAGGCGCCATGGCAGCGCGGGACAGGACCGGGGGGCTGCCCGGCTACGCAGGACACTTCGGGGAGCCCGAGGGATACCTCGACTTCGCCCGCTACGGCCCGCCGTCCCGCGACGTGCTGGACGCCACCACCCGGGTGGCCCAGCTCATCGACACCGTTCTCGCCTGCGGCGGCGAGGTCCTGTCCCCGTCGCCCCCGAGCAGCGGGCCGGCATCGTCTCCTTCCGCGTCCCGGGCACCGACCCGCGTGTCGCCGCCAAGGCGCTCCACGCGTACGAGGTCACCCCGACGGTCCGCGCGGACTCCCTGCGGCTGTCCGCGCACGCCTCGACGCCGCTGGCCGCGGTCGACCGCGTCCTCGCGGCCCTCGGCTCTCTGCGCTGAATCTCACCGCCCTGACGCTCACCGCGTTGAAGCCGGGCCGAAGCCCGTCGCTCCGGAGCTCACTCCGCCGGCCCTCCGGCGACCGGGATCACCGGGTCGGGCACGGACGAGTACATCCGCGCGATGACATCCTCGATCGCCGGCTCCCGGACCGACAGGTCCACCAGCGGATAGCGCGCCGCCAGTTCGGCGACCAGGGGCGCCGCGCTGGCCGCCGCGGGGAACGCCAGCCACTGGCGCGGCCCCTCCACCTTCACGCACCGCGCGCCCGCCACCCGCACCGCGGGCAGCTCGCGTTCGAAGTCCACGACGAGCGTGCGCTCGCTCTCCCCGACCGCGTGCAGCCCGCTCAGCCCGCCGTCGTACACCAGCCGCCCGTGGTCGATGACCATCACCCGCTCGCAGAGCTGCTCGATGTCGGTCAGATCGTGGGTCGTCAGCAGCACCGTCGTGCCCTGCTCCGTGTTGACCGTCCGCAGGAACTCCCGCACCTTCGCCTTGCTGATCACATCGAGCCCGATGGTCGGCTCGTCCAGATACAGCACCTCGGGATCGTGCAGCAGCGCCGCCGCGATGTCACCGCGCATCCGCTGCCCGAGCGACAGCTGCCGTACCGGCACCTCCAGCAGCGGACCGAGATCGAGCAGATCGACGCACCGCGCCAGGTTCTTCGCGTAACGCCCGTCCTCGATCCGGTACATGCGCCGCACCAGCTGGTAGGAGTCCTTCAGCGGCAGGTCCCACCACAAGGTGGTGCGCTGCCCGAAGACCACACCGATGCGCCGCGCCAGCTTCATCCGCTCCCGCGAGGGGTCGATTCCCGCCACCCGTACCCGCCCGCCGCTGGGCATCAGGATCCCGGTCAGCATCTTGATGGTGGTGGACTTCCCGGCCCCGTTCGGCCCGATGTAGCCGACCATCTCACCGCGCGGCACGCTGAACGAGATCCCGTCGACCGCCCGCACCTGATGCCGCTCGCGGCGCCACCGCCCGGCCTTTCGGCGTACGTCGAAGACCTTCTCCACCGCGTCGAGTTCGACGTGCGCGTCCAACTTCCGCCCCCTCAGCTTCCCGTGCTCCGGTACGAACGCAGGCCGGCCCGCCACGCCAGCCCGGCCACCGCGCAGCACGCCACCGCCACCAGCGGCGACGCGAAGTCCAGCCACCCCGGCAGCCCCAGCGGGTCGTCGCGGCCCAGAACCCGCAGCGCGGGCAGCCAGTTGACGAAGGCCAGCGGCACGACGAAGGTGACGCCGCGCACCAGGTCCTTGGCGAAGATGGACGGCGGGTACTGCAGCAGCGTGTTCCCGCCGTACGTGAAGGAGTTCTGCACCTCGGAGGCGTCGCCCGCCCAGAACTGGAAGGCCGCCCCGAGCACGAACACAGCCGAGAAGATCGCGGCGCCGCTGAGCAGCATCACCGGCAGCAGCAGCACCTTGACCGGGGTCCAGCCGATGTCCAGGCGCCCCAGTGACCAGCCCAGCACCAGCACGCCCTGGATGACGCGCCCCAGCCGCCGCAGCGCGAACCGGTCCGCGGCCACCTGCGCGAGCACCGGCACCGGACGCAGCAGCAGGGTGTCCAGCGTGCCGTCCCGTACCCGCCGCCCGAGCCGTTCCATGCTGCCCATCACCAGATCGGCCAGGCCGAAGGCGGTACTGGTCGTCCCGTACAGGAACGCCACCTCGGCGAGCGTGAACCCGCCCAGCTTCGTCACATGGGAGAACATCAGCAGGATCGCGGCGAAGTCGAGCGCGGTGGCCGCGAAGTTCCCGAACGCCGTCATCAGGAACGACGCCCGGTACGCCATCGTCGAGCGGACCCACATCGCGACGATCAGCCCGTACGCCCGCAGTCCCTCAACCACCCTGTACCACCACCTTCCTGGTCGCCACCGACTGCAGGGCCCGCCCGGCCGCGAGCAGCGCCAGCGCCCATCCGGCCTGGAACGCGAGCGCCCCCAGCAGATCCAGGCCGGTGTGCCGGCCCAGGAAGACATCGGCCGGGATCTGCAGCAGCGCCGACCACGGCAGGGTCCGCGCCAGCTCACCCAGCAGCCCGGGGAAGACGTTCAGCGGCAGCAGCGACCCGGAGAAGAACATGCCGGCCAGACCGAAGATCTGGCTCACCCCCGCGCCGTCGAGCAGCCAGAAGGCGCTGAGGACGACGAGATAGCGCAGCGCGAAACTGACGACGACCCCCAGCGTGACCGACACCAGGAACAGCAGCCAGGTCAGCGGATTCGCCGGCAGTGCCAGGTCGAAGGCGAGCGCGCCGATCAGCATCGGCACGACGCCCCGGCCCAGCAGGTGGAAGGCCGCCCGGCCCAGGTCGCCGGCGAGCCACCACAGTTGCAGATCGGCCGGCCGGTACAGGTCGATCGCCACGTCCCCGGTGCGGATCCGCTCGATCAGCTCGTCCTGGAAGCCGCCGCCCATCATCGCCGTGCTCATCAGCAGCGCCTGGCCGATCCAGACATACGTCAGCGCCTGCGACAGGTTGTAGCCGCCCAGCCCGGGGCGCTCGGCCCACAGGGCGGTGTAGGTGTAGGCCAGGATGAAACCGAAGACCGTATTGGTGAACACCCCGGCCGCCGTGGCCACCCGGTACGTCGCGAACCGCCGGAATCCGCTCAGCGCGACCGCCGCGTACAGCCGCATGCCGCTCACGCCCCGCCCCCTCAGCTCGCGTCGGTTCACGTTGGCCGCCGCCCGTTGCGCATCCGTTCGCGCCAAAGCGACCGAGCTTAATCGCCCATCGGGAGGACCGGCGAATGATTTTCCACCCGTCCGGGTGCGGCGTGTCAGCCATTCGGCCTGTCACAGCCCTGTCACGGGTGCGCGCCGTTGATCGCGCAAGGACAGATGATGCGACAGTGTTGAACGGGGCGTACGTAACGATTGACCCAAGATGTTCCGTCGCGGACCAACCCCGGCGGCGGCGGAGGAGTCCTAACAGACATGAGCGACGAGCCGAAGCAGCAAGAAGGCAGTACCGCTTCGTCAGGCTGGGCGCCACGACCGCCGGCCACCGACAGGCGAGGACGGCCCAAGCGCACCGGTCTCGGCCGGCTCATCCCGACCTGGCGGATGGTGACCAGCACGGTCATCGTCGTGCTGCTCATCTGCATCGGCGGATTCTTCCTCGGCTACGCCCTCGTGCCGATCCCGAACCCCAACGCCGCGGCCACCGCACAGAGCAACGTCTACTTCTACGCGGACGGCAAGACCGAGATCGCCCGCGACGGTGAGATCAACCGCGAGAACGTCACCCTCGCCCAGATCGCCAGGACGGCCCAGTACGCGGCGCTCTCCGCGGAGGACCGCGGCTTCTACCACGAGTCGGCGGTCAGCCCCAAGGCGATGATCCGAGCCGCCTGGAACACCGTCACCGGCAAGGGCGCTCAGTCCGGCTCCACGATCACCCAGCAGTACGTGAAGAACTATTACCTCAACCAGGAACAGACCGCGCTCCGCAAGGTCAAGGAGTTCTTCATCGCGATCAAACTCGATCGCAATGAGACCAAGGAACAAATCCTCGAGGGGTACCTGAACACCAGCTACTTCGGCCGGAACTCCTACGGCATCCAGGCCGCCTCCCGGGCGTACTTCAGCAAGGACGCCGACAAACTCACCACCGCGGAAGGCGCCTACCTCGCCACCCTCCTCAACGCCCCCAGCGAGTACGACGTCGTCACCCACCCGGCGAACGCCCCCAGGGCCGAGGCCCGGTGGAACTATGTCCTGGACGGCATGGTGAAGGAAGGCTGGCTCAGCGCCCAGGAACGCGCCATCACCAAATTCCCCACCCCCGGCAAGCCCAAACCCGCCGCCAGCAAGACCGGCCAGCGCGGCTATCTCATCGAGGCCGTCAACGACTACCTCGCCAGCAACAACATCATCGACGCGGAGACCCTGCGCGCCGGCGGCTACCGGATCGTCACCACCATCCAGAAGGACAAGGAGGACGCCTTCGTCACCGCCGCCAAGAAGCAGATCTACGACAAGCTCGGCACCAGCAAGGCCGACACCTACGTCCGCGCCGGCGGAGCCTCCATCGACCCCGCGACCGGCAAGGTCGTCGCCATGTACGGCGGCATCGACTACACCAAGCAGTACGTCAACAACGCCACCCGGCGCGACTACCAGGTCGGTTCGACGTTCAAGCCCTTCATCTTCGCCTCCGCCGTCCAGAACAACTCCCAGACGCAGGACGGCCGCACCATCACCCCCCGCACCCTCTACAACGGCGCCAACCTCCGCCCCGTGACCGGCCCCGACGGCCCGGTCGGCTACAACCCGCCCAACGAGGACGGCGCCACCTACGGCGACATCACCGTCACCAGGGCCATGGACCGGTCGGTCAACGCCGTCTACGCGCAGCTGGCCCAGGACGTCGGCGTCAGCAAGGTCAACGACACCGTGCGCGCCCTCGGCGTACCGGACGCCGTCAAGCTCATCGCCACCCCCTCCATGGCGCTGGGCACCATGGAAGCCAGCCCGCTGGACATGGCCCAGGCCTACGCGACGCTCGCCAACCACGGCAAGCACATCCCGTACACCTTCGTCGAGAAGATCACCAAGGACCACGGCGACCTCGCCCTCCCCAAGCGCGACGGAACACAGGCGGTCACCCGCCAGGCCGCCGACACCACCACCTCCGTCCTCCAGAGCGTCGTCGACGGCGGCACCGCCGTCGTCGCCCAGGACTCCGGCTGGCCGTCCGCCGCAAAGACCGGCACCATCGACGAGGACAAGGCCGCCTGGTTCGCCGGATACACCCCGAACCTCGCCACCGTCGTCGCCGTCATGGGCCAGGACCCCGACACCGGCGGGCTCAAATCCCTCAACGGCGCGATGAACCTCCCCCGCATCAACGGCGGCGGCCCGCCCGGCGACCTCTGGGCCGCCTACACCGCGGCCGCCCTCAGCAACGCACAACAGCAGAGCTTCGACCTCCAACTCCAGGACGGCGCCGCCACCCCGTCCGAGACCCCGTCCGAGACCCCCTCCACGTCGCCGACGCCCTCCCGCACCCCGTCCCAGACCCCCTCCCGCACCCCGTCGCAGACGCCTTCCGGGACCCCGTCGCAGACCCCGTCCCAGACCCCGTCGACCCCCACGGAAACCCCGTCCGGCCCACCCAGCACCCCCCCGACGCTGCTCCCCAGCGGCGGCCAGACCGGCGGCGGGGCCGGCGGCCCGGCGGGGGGCTGACGGGGACCGCTCTCACTGACCCGAGGTCGCCTTCAACCCGACCGACCAGGCGACCTCGACCAGACCCGCAACGCACAAAAGGACCCATGCCATGACGGCACCTCCAGGTTCACTGCTTCCAGGGGGTGCGTCGTCTTTGCATGGGTCCCGGTACGGCGCGTCTCGTCGGGTCTCATCCCGGCCCTAGCAAATTACAGATAAAGGCCCGTGGAGTCCTCCGACCCCTTCAGCCGCTCCGACGCGACCGCGTGCAGATCCCGCTCGCGCATCAGCACGTACGCGACACCCCGCACCTCGACCTCGGCCCGGTCCTCCGGGTCGTACAGCGCCCGGTCCCCGACCTCGACGGTCCGCACATTCTGACCGACCGCGACCACCTCGGCCCAGGCCAGCCGCTTGCCCACCGCGGCCGTCGCCGGAATCAGGATGCCACCGCCCGAGCGGCGCTCCCCCTCGGAACCCTCGGCCCGGACCAGCACCCGGTCATGCAGCATCCGGATGGGCAGCTTGTCGTGCTCATTCTTGGAACTCACGTCCACGACGTTACCGGCGACGACGGCGAACCGAGAGCCCGGCCACCACAGCGACCAGCGCCACCGCCGCCACGGCGACCGGAACCACCCGGTCCACCCGCAGCACTCCGTCCTCGGACACGAAGTGGCCCCGCGCTTCGCTCACCGTGCGATTCACCGCCACATACGCCTGCCCGACCGTACGATCCACCGCGGAGAAGGCCTTCGCCTTCACATCGCGCGCGATCGTCGTCGGGTGAACCCGCACCGCGATCTCGTCAAGAGTCGCGGCCAGATCCTGCCGCCTACGGGAGATCTCCGCCTCGATCTGGGCGGGAGTCCTGCCTTCCGACACCGCATTGCCTCCAACGCCTCGACCGGTACCGTGACGGACAGTCTGTCAGCCCGACGCGGACCGCGCCCCGTCGGCACCCCCGTTTGCGTACCCGCGTGTACCGCGTAAGGAGCCACCACCCATGAGCGAACGCCTCCAGCCCGGCGACACCGCCCCCGCCTTCACCCTCCCGGACGCCGACGGCAATCCCGTCTCGCTCGCCGACCACGCGGGCCGCAAAGTCATCGTCTACTTCTACCCGGCCGCCCTCACCCCTGGCTGCACCAAGCAGGCCTGCGACTTCACCGACAACCTCGACCTGCTCGCCGCCGCGGGCTACGACGTCATCGGCGTCTCCCCCGACAAGCCGGAGAAGCTCGCGAAATTCCGCGAAAAGGAATCCCTGAAGGTCACCCTGGTGGGCGACCCCGACAAGAAGGTCCTCGAGGCGTACGCCGCCTTCGGCGAGAAGAAGCTCTACGGAAAGACCGTCACCGGCGTCATCCGCTCGACGGTCATCGTCGACGCCGACGGCAAGGTCGAGCACGCCTTCTACAACGTGAAGGCCACCGGCCACGTCGCCAAACTCCTCAAGGACCTCCAGATCTGAACCCGCCCTCTGGGCCCCCGCGCCGCTCGGCGCGGGGGCCTTTGCGTGTCCCCCTCCCGCGTAACCGTCACCCGAATGCCTCGTCAATACGTACGAGGCTGCGACCAGCGGCCGCACCCGGGCTCTGCAGCCGCCACCGGTGAGCGAGGGATTCCCCCGGTCGCGGGTGCTGGTGAAACACGACGGCAACGGCCGCACCAAGACGGTGACGCTACGCCGAGCACTAGGTCAGATCGGCGTTCCAGAGCTGCGCGCGGTCTGCGGCACAGGCCCATCGTGGGGCGGAAGGCCGATGACCTTGGAAATCGACCACGCCAATGGCGACGGGAGCGACGACCAGCCGCAGAACCTACGGCTGCTCTGCCCCAACTGCCACGCGATCACCAGCACCTGGTGCCGAGGGGGGCGTCGCACAAGCTCGTAGCCCACATCCTTCACCGGGGCAGCCGCCACCCGATATCATGGGTGGCGGCTAGCGGCGGTGGCGCAGCGGCGACGCAGCAGACTTAGGATCTGTGGCCCGTGAAACGGCTTGAGGGTTCGAATCCCTTCCGCCGCACAGCAACGACCTGCGGATCGAAGGATTGATCCGCAGGTCGTTTTTTGTCGCCATGGTCACCCCAGCAGCTCGGCCACTACCGGCGCCAGCGCCCGGAACGCCTCGCCCCGGTGGCTGATGGCGTTCTTCTCCGACGGAGTCAGTTCGGCGCAGGTGCGGGTGTCGCCCAAGGGCTGGAGGATCGGGTCGTAGCCGAAGCCGCCGGTGCCGGTGGGGGTGTGGCGGAGGGTGCCCAGGAGACGGCCTTCGACCACCCGTTCGGTACCGTCCGGGAGGGCGAGAGCGGCGGCGCAGGCGAAGTGGGCGGCGCGGTGGGCGTCGTCGATGTCGGAGAGCTGGGCGAGCAGGAGGGCGAGGTTGGCGGCGTCGTCGCCGTGGGTGCCGGCCCAGCGGGCGGAGAAGATGCCGGGGGCGCCGCCGAGGACGTCGACGCAGAGGCCGGAGTCGTCGGCGACAGCGGGCAGGCCGGTGGCCCGGGCGAGGGCGTGGGCCTTGAGGAGGGCGTTCTCGGCGAAGGTGACGCCGGTTTCCTTGACGTCCGGGATGTCGGGGTAGGCGTCCGCGCCGACGAGGTCCACGGCGAGACCTGTGCCGGCGAGGATGGCATGGAGTTCGGTCACTTTGTGACGGTTACGGGTCGCGAGGACGAGGCGCTGCATGGAGCCGATTATCCCGTGGCCTGGCCCGGCGCTAGCCCGGGGTGCAGACCTTGGTGAGTTCGCCCGCGGCGTCCGCGACGGGTGTGATGTCCGGGGTGGTGCCCTTGTTGGCGGCCGTGCGGGCGTTCTGGACGGCTGTGGTGAGGTCGGTGACGGCCTTGCCGACGTCGGCGTTGCCGGTTTTGCTGCCGACGTCCTTGAGGTCCCGGGAGATCTGGTCGAGCGCGTTGACGGCGTCCTGCGGGCTGTTGCCCGCGTTGCCGACGGCGTTCTGCAGGTTCTGGACGTCACCGGCGACCGTGGCGGCGACGTGGGCGCAGTCGAGTGCCTTGTCGATGGCACTGCAGCCCGCGGCGGCCGGAAGGGTCAGGGCGGCTGCCGCGGCGATGGCGGCGAGGGTGATGCGGCGGCGCGTGGCCATGGTTGGGTTCCTCCCCCGTGAATCTCTGTCTGAGACCGGTACCAGTAAACACGCGCCACGCGCCGCCTCAGTTGCCTCACCCGGCCGGGTCGGCAAGTCCTAGCCGAGTACGGCCAGTTGTGCCGCCGTCAGTTCCGCGCAGCCGCCGACGGCGAGGTCGAGGAGGGCGTTGAGTTCGGTGCGGTCGAAGGGGGCGGCTTCCGCGGTGCCCTGGACCTCGACGAAGCGGCCGTCGCCGGTGCAGACGACGTTCATGTCGGTCTCCGCCTTGACGTCCTCCTCGTAGGCGAGGTCGAGGAGGGGTACGCCGTCGACGATGCCGACGCTGACGGCGGCGATGGTGCCGGTGAGCGGCTTGGCGTTGGCGCGGATGAGCTTCTTCTGCTGCATCCAGGTGACGGCGTCGGCGAGGGCGACGTAGGCGCCGGTGATGGCGGCGGTGCGGGTGCCGCCGTCGGCCTGGAGGACGTCGCAGTCGAGGACGATGGTGTTCTCGCCGAGCGCCTTGTAGTCGATGACGGCGCGCAGCGAGCGGCCGACGAGGCGGGAGATCTCGTGGGTGCGGCCGCCGATCTTGCCGCGCACGGATTCGCGGTCGCCGCGGGTGTTGGTGGCGCGGGGCAGCATGGAGTACTCGGCGGTGACCCAGCCTTCACCGCTGCCCTTGCGCCAACGGGGTACGCCTTGGGTGGCGCTGGCGGTGCAGAGCACTTTGGTGTCGCCGAAGGAGACGAGGACGGAGCCCTCGGCGTGCTTGCTCCATCCGCGTTGGATGGTGACGGGGCGGAGCTGTTCGGGGGTACGGCCGTCGAATCGAGACATGGTGCCGACCCTATCGAGAAACGACGCGAGCCCCGTTCCAGTGGTGGAACGGGGCTCCGGTCGGACGGCTAGGGCCTGTCCGGCCGATCTTGACCGGACAGGCCCTAGCCGCTCACATCATGTCTTCGATGTCGGCGGCGATGGGGTCGGCGTCGGTGCCGATGACGACCTGGATCGCGGTGCCCATCTTGACGACGCCGTGGGCGCCGGCGGCCTTCAGCGCGGCCTCGTCGACCTTGCTCGGGTCGATGACCTCGGTACGGAGGCGGGTGATGCAGCCCTCGACCTCTTCGATGTTCTCGATGCCGCCGAGCCCGGCGACGATCTTCTCAGCCTTGGTGGCCATCTCTCACTCCTGAAGTGTCTGGGCCCGGCGGCCCGGTCCGATTTCAAACGGTAACGCACGTTTGGCCCATCCTCGCAGGCAGGGTCACGGTTCGTGGCCAAAGATAACGATCACTGGTGCCGTGCCCTCGGGGGCGTAGTGCCACCCCGTCGTAAATGGTCTACACCACTTTGGGCCAGCCGACAAAACACGCAGTCACCACGGCAGCCACCAGGAGGCCACTGATGAGTTCGGACACCGCCGCCGCCGCGCAGCGCCCACGGAAGAAGTGGACCGGCACCGCCTTCCAGAACCTGCAGAAGATGGGCCGCAGCCTGCAGTTGCCGATCGCGGTGCTGCCCGCGGCGGGCATTCTGAACCGGCTCGGCCAGCCCGATGTCTTCGGCGACGACGGCCTGGGGTGGCACAACGTCGCCAAGGTCTTCGCGGGCGCCGGCGGCGCCCTGCTGGACGGTTCGCTCGGCCTGCCGCTGCTGTTCGCGGTGGGTGTCGCGATCGGCATGGCGAAGAAGGCGGACGGTTCGACGGCGCTGGCGGCGGTGGCGGGCTTCCTCGTCTACTACAACGTGCTGCGCCAGTTCCCGGTGGCCTGTGCCGCGGGGGCCAAGTTCACCAGCGGTGTCTGTCTGGCCGGGAATACCGCGAGCGCGGCCACATATCAGAACCCCGGTGTCTTCGGCGGTATCGCGATGGGCCTGATGACGGCCTTCTTCTGGCAGCGCTACCACCGCACCAAGCTGGTCGACTGGCTCGGCTTCTTCAACGGCCGCCGTCTCGTCCCGATCATCATGGCGTTCGTGGCCATCGTCTTCGCTGTGCTCTGCGCCTGGGTCTGGCCGCCGATCGGCGACGGGCTGACCAGCTTCGGCAAGTGGCTCGTCGACCTGGGCGCGACCGGCTCCGGCATCTTCGGTACGGCGAACCGCGCACTGCTCGTCATCGGTCTGCACCAGTTCCTGAACGTCTTCGTGTTCTTCCAGTTCGGCGACTACACCAAGGCGGACGGCACGGTCGTGCACGGTGACATCACCCGATTCCTGGCGGGCGACCCGACCGCCGGCCAGTTCACCTCGGGCTTCTTCCCGATCATGATGTTCGCCCTCCCGGCCGCCGCGCTGGCCATGGCGCACTGCGCCAAGCCGCACCGCCGCAAGGAGGTCAGCGGCA
Organism: Streptomyces sp. PH10-H1; assembly: GCF_030063355.1. Classification (GTDB taxonomy): domain Bacteria; phylum Actinomycetota; class Actinomycetes; order Streptomycetales; family Streptomycetaceae; genus Actinacidiphila. Next base: position 57,046 of record NZ_JASISZ010000040.1, on the reverse strand, counting down.
TGATGCTCTCGATCGGCCTGACCTCACTGGTCACCGGGATCACCGAGCCGATCGAGTACTCGTTCCTCTTCATCGCCCCGGCGCTCTACGTAATCCACGCGGTGCTGACCGGTGTCTCGCTGGCGGTCACCTGGGGGCTGGGTGTGCACGACGGCTTCAGCTTCTCTGCCGGCCTCATCGACTACGTCATCAACTGGGGCCTGGCCACCAAGCCGTGGATGATCATCCCGATCGGATTGTGCTTCGCGGTCGTGTACTACGCCCTCTTCCGCTTCGTGATCACCAAATTCAACCTCCTGACGCCGGGACGTGAGCCGGACGAGCTGGAGGAGGAGCTGGTCGAGGAGAACATCAAGTAGCAAGAGAAGTAGCAGAAACGTGAGCAATACGGGCAAAAATCCCGGCCCGCACGGCCTCCGAGTCCTTGGACTCGGGGGCCGTTTGTCATGTGGCCGCTGGGGCCGTTTGTCATGTGGTTCAGCCCACCGGAACTGGGGATTCCTTTATCCCGCCCCGACGTGTTAAAACTGGTCTACACCACTCAGTGGTATAGACCATAGCGGCGGGCCGTCCCCCTTGAAGTGCCCGCCTCACCAGGAGGAATCTGATGAGTACGGCCACCGCTACGGCGGCCCCCGCGAAGAAGCGGGGCTCCGGTCTCTTTTCCGGCCTGCAGAAGGTCGGCCGCAGTCTCCAGCTGCCGATCGCCGTCCTGCCGGCCGCGGGCATCCTGCTCCGCCTCGGCCAGGACGACGTGTTCGGCGACAAGGGCCTCGGCTGGCACAAGGTCGCGGCTGTCTTCGCGACCGCGGGCGGCGCGGTCTTCGACAACCTGCCGATGCTGTTCTGTATCGGTGTGGCGATCGGCTTCGCCAAGAAGGCCGACGGCTCGACCGCGCTCGCCGCGCTGGTCGGCTTCCTGGTCTACAGCAACGTCCTGAAGGCGTTCCCGGTCACCGAGGCCGTCATCAAGGCGGGCAAGGACGACCCGGCGGTCTACAACAACCCCGGTGTCCTCGGCGGCATCATCATGGGTCTGCTGGCCGCGGTCCTGTGGCAGCGCTACCACCGCAAGCAGCTGGTCGACTGGCTCGGCTTCTTCAACGGCCGCCGTCTCGTCCCGATCATCATGGCCTTCGTCGGCACGCTCGTCGGTGTCATATTCGGCCTCGGCTGGGAGCCCGTCGGCAAGGTCATCAGCAACTTCGGCGAGTGGATGACCGGCCTGGGCGCCGTGGGCGCCGGCCTGTTCGGCCTGATCAACCGCGCGCTGATCCCGGTCGGCATGCACCAGTTCGTGAACTCGGTCTCCTGGTTCCAGCTCGGTGACTTCAAGAACTCCGCGGGCGAGATCGTGCACGGCGACCTGACCCGCTTCTTCGCCGGTGACCCCACCGCCGGACAGTTCATGTCGGGCTTCTTCCCGATCATGATGTTCGGCCTCCCGGCCGCCGCGATCGCCATCGCGCACTGCGCCCGCCCCGAGCGCCGCAAGGCCGTCATGGGCATGATGATCTCCCTCGCGCTGACCTCGTTCGTCACGGGCATCACCGAGCCGATCGAGTTCTCGTTCATGTTCATCGCCCCGGTGCTCTACGCGATCCACGCGGTCCTCACCGCCGTCTCGATGGCCGTCACCTGGGCCCTCGGCGTGCACGCCGGCTTCACCTTCTCGGCCGGCTTCATCGACTATGCGCTGAACTGGAACCTCTCCACCAAGCCATGGCTGATCATCCCGATCGGGCTCTGCTTCGCGGCGATCTACTACGTGGTCTTCCGCTTCGCGATCATCAAGTTCAACCTCACCACCCCGGGCCGCGAGCCCGAGGAGGAGCTCGAGGACCTCACCAAGGCGTGAGCCTGGTGTAGCCCGATCCCTGAGGGCATGGGTGAGGCCCCCGGAACCGCACGGTTCCGGGGACGTGGCCGTGCCGCAGCGGTTCTCCCAGCGCTCGTACGGGACCCGGCTCGCCAAGGATGACGTTCTCGGCGCGCTGAGGGCCGAACGGGCGGAACGTGATTCGACCCTGGGTCTGCCCGGTGGCACCGGGTGATCGTCGTCGATGCGTCGGTCTTCGTCTTCTCACTGCTGGACGAAGGGCCGACGGGCGACCGCTGCCGCGGAGCGCTCGCCGCTGATGACCGGTGGATCGCCCCGGAGCACTGGATGGTCGAGGTGCTCTCGGTGATCAGGGGCAACCTGCTGGGCGGGAAGATCAGCGCGACGCACGCGGCCGACGCCGTCGACGGGCTGGCCCGGATCGACCCGGTCGTGCCGCGCACCCGGGTGCTGTTGCCCCGCATGTGGGAGCTCCGTGGGAATGTCACCACCTATGACGCGGCGTATGTCGCGGCCGCCGAAGCGTACGGATGCACCCTCCTCACCACGGACGGCCGGCTGTCGCGCGCCTCTGGGCTGCGATGCGCCGTGGACGTCATCGACTGACGCGGTTCAGAGGTCGACGTGGCTCAGAGGTCGTACACCGCGCCCGAGGTGGCGAGTTCCACCGGGCCGTCGAAGACCGCACGGGCGTCGGTGAGGTTGCGGGCGGGGTCGGTCCACGGGGGGATGTGGGTGAGGACGAGGCGGCCGGCGCCGGCGCGGTCGGCGTGTTCGCCGGCCTGGCGGCCGTTGAGGTGCAGCTCGGGGATGTCTTCCTTGCCGTGGGTGAAGGACGCTTCGCAGAGGAAGAGGTCGGTGCCGTCGGCGAGACCGAGGAGAGCGTCGCAGGGGCCGGTGTCACCCGAGTACGTGAGGGACCTGCCGGCGTGCTCGATGCGGAAGCCGAAGGCCTCGACGGGGTGGCTGACCCGGTCGGTGGTGATGGTGAAGGGGCCGAGGGTGAAGCTGCCGGGCTCCAGGGTGCGGAAGTCGAAGACCTCGCTCATGCACTTCTCGTCGGGCATGTCGCCGTAGGCGCTGGAGAGCCGGCGCTCGGTGCCCTCGGGTCCGTAGACGGGGATCGCGTCGGCCGGGCCGCCGTCGTGGCGGTAGTAGCGGGCCACGAAGTAGCCGCACATGTCGATGCAGTGATCGGCGTGCAGATGGCTGAGCAGGACGGCGTCCAGGTCGTACAGGCCGCAGTGGCGCTGCAGTTCACCCAGGGCGCCGTTGCCCATGTCCAGCAGCAGCCGGAAGCCGTCGGCCTCGACGAGGTAGCTCGAGCAGGCCGATTCCGCGGACGGGAACGACCCCGAGCAGCCGACGACGGTGAGCTTCATGCCGTGAAACCTCCGTGGGCACGCCACAGATCGCCCCCATACCGGTTGGAGTGGGGGGTTAGGCGGGTGCGGTCCGCCATATGTTGACGAGCGTAAGGCGCGGGGCGGGCCGCCGCGCCTCCTCAGCGCTCCGTTGTGGGCGGAATCACCAGTACGAGGGGCGGCCGGTACGGTCGGTTCCGATCGAGGATCTCCTTCGACAGATTTTCGACGGCGGGAGCCCATATGGACATGACCTGGTGGTGGGTGGCGGCCGCGGCGGTGGTCGTCGTGGCCGTTCTCGCGGCATGGGCGCGGACCGGGACACGGGCCGGGTCACGGATCCGGGCGCGGGCCGGGGCGAGGGGCGGGTCGCGGGCCGGGGCGCGGCGCCGTCCGGGCGGCCCGACGCGTCCGCCGCGGGCACCGGGCCGTCCGGGGCCCCTGCGCGGCGGGAAGCGGGCGCCGGCTCCGGGGGAGATCTGGTGGGCGGATGTGCCGTTCGAGGACGGGCCCGGATCAAAGGACCGGCCGTGTCTGGTGCTGTCCGTGCACAAGGGGACGGTGCGCGTCGCGAAGATCACCAGCAGGCACCACGAGGAGCTGCCGGGCGTGATCGCCCTGCCGCCGGGAGCGGTGGGCGACACGCAGGGCCGTACGAGCTACCTGGAGACCGATGAGCTGCGGGACGTCCGTTCCGCGGCGTTCCGCCGCCGGGCGGGGGCGCTGGACGCCGCGCTGTGGCAGCGGGTTCAGCGCATGACGCGCTGACCGCCGCACGGCGGCCGCGCGGCGGCGGTCACGCCCAGAGCTGGCCGTGGAGCCGGTCGACCGCGGCTTCGGTGGTGGGGGCGGTGTAGATGCCGGTGGAGAGGTACTTCCAGCCGCCGTCGGCGACGATGAAGACGATGTCGGCGCGCTCCCCCGCCCGGTGGGCCTTGGCGGCGACGCCGAGCGCGGCGTGCAGGGCGGCGCCGGTGGAGACGCCCGCGAAGATGCCCTCCTGCTGGAGGAGCTCCCGGGTGCGGCGGACGGCGTCCTCGGAGCCGACGGAGAAGCGGGTGGTGAGGACCGTCGCGTCGTAGAGCTCGGGGACGAAGCCCTCGTCGAGGTTGCGCAGGCCGTAGACGATGTCGTCGTAGCGCGGCTCGGCGGCGACGATGGAGACGCCGGGGACCTTTTCGCGCAGGTAGCGGCCGACGCCCATCAGGGTGCCGGTGGTGCCCAGGCCCGCGACGAAGTGGGTGATGGTGGGGAGGTCCGCGAGGATCTCGGGGCCGGTGGTGGCGTAGTGGGCGCCCGCGTTGGCCGGGTTGCCGTACTGGTAGAGCATCACCCAGTCGGGGTGTTCCGCGGAGATCTCCTTGGCCATGCGGACGGCGGTGTTGGAGCCGCCCGCGGCCGGGGAGGAGATGATCTCGGCGCCCCACATGGCGAGCAGCTCTCGGCGCTCCTGCGAGGTGTTCTCGGGCATGACGCAGACGATGCGGTAGCCCTTGAGGCGCGCGGCCATGGCCAGTGAGATGCCGGTGTTGCCGGAGGTGGGCTCGAGGATGGTGCAGCCGGGTGTCAGCCGGCCGTCCGCCTCGGCCTGCTCGATCATGTGGAGCGCGGGGCGGTCCTTGACCGAGCCGGTGGGGTTGCGGTCCTCAAGTTTGGCCCAGACGCTGACGTCGTCGGACGGGGACAGGCGCGGGAGGCGGACGAGCGGGGTGTTGCCGACCGCCGCCAGCGGGCTGTCGTACCGCATCAGGCCGTGTGCGTTTCGGGAGTGGAGCCGCCGGCGACGGCCGGGAGGATCGTGACGCTGTCACCGTCGGTGAGCTTGGTGCTGATGCCGTCGAGGAAGCGGACGTCCTCGTCGTTGAGGTAGACGTTGACGAAGCGGCGCAGGCCGCCGTCGACGACGATGCGCTCGCGGATTCCGGTGTGCCGGCTCTCGAGGTCCGAGAAGAGCTCGTCGAGCGTGCTGCCGGCACCGTCGACGGCCTTGGCGCCGTCGGTGTAGGTGCGGAGGATGGTCGGGATGCGGACCTCGATGGCCATGGGGCGGGCTCCGTTACATGCGGGCGTCGGGCGGGGGGACGTGCGGGCGTGCCAGGTGCTGGGACAGCAGTGCTCAGGCGCGCGGACAGGCGGCACTGGCGACGCGGCAGAGGTCGACGTGCAGCCGCGCCGCTCCGCAGCCAAAGGCCCCGAGAAGAGCGGAGGCGGAGCGACGCGAAGCGAGCGGAGCGAGCAGCATGCCCGGCGGCTTGTTGTTCACGTCGTGGGGAACCATGAGCTCATCGTATCGATTCCCCGGAGCCGTCCGAGACGGTCGTCCCACGATCCGGACATCAGGCCTCGGAGGCCACTACCCGCACGTCTTCTTCGGTCACGACCCCGTCCACAATGCGGAATGAGCGGAACTGGAACTCCTCCGCGGTCGAGACGAGGACGTAGTGCGCGCCGGGCTCGTTCGCGTAGGTGATGTCGGTGCGGGACGGGTACGCCTCGGTGGCGGTGTGCGAGTGGTAGACGATCACCGGCTCCTCGTCGCGGTCGTCCATGTCGCGGTAGAGCTTGAGCAGGTCGGTGGAGTCGAACTCGTAGAACGTGGGTGACCGGGCCGCGTTCAGCATCGGGATGAAGCGCTCGGGGCGGCCGGTGCCCTCCGGTCCCGCGACGATTCCGCATGCCTCGTCGGGGTGGTCGGCGCGGGCGTGGGCGACGATCGCGTCGTGGAGCTCCTGGGTGATGGTCAGCATGCCCGAAGCATAAAAGGGCGGCCGCGGCACGGGCGCGCGGGCATACGAAGGCCCGCCCCAGGGGTGCGGGGGCGGGCCTTCGCGGTGGATGGTGGCTTCGGCGCGCGGGGTCAGCGCACGGCGTCGGCCATTGCGGGCTCCGGGGCGACGTGCGGCTTGGGGGCGAACGCCTCCGGGTTCTTCCGCTTGAGCCAGGCGTACCCGATGCCGAGGATCGCGAACCACGCCGGAGCGCTGTACAGCGAAATCCGGGCGTCCTCGTCGATGCCGATCATCACCATCACGCCGGCGAGGAAGATCAGGGCGATCCAGCTGGTGTACGGGGCGCCCGGGGCCTTGAACCAGGCCTCGGCGGCGCGGCCGGCCTTCACGGCGGCGCGGTAGCGGAGGTGGGAGACGAGGATCATCGCCCAGGTCCACACGCCGGCCACGGTGGCGAAGGCCGTGATGTAGGTGAAGGCGCCGTTCGGATCGACGTAGTTGATCCACACGCCGATGCCCATGAGGGCGACGGAGACCAGGATGCCGGTGGCCGGGGTCTGGCGGGAGTTGAGCTTCGCGAAGGCCCTCGGGCCCTGGCCGTTGACGGCGAGGTCACGGAGCATGCGACCGGTGGAGTACATCCCGGAGTTGCAGGACGACAGGGCGGCGGTGAGGACGACGAAGTTCACGATGGCCGCGCCGAACGGGATACCGATCTTGGCGAAGGCGGCCACGAACGGGCTCACGCCGGGCTGGAACTCGGTCCAGGAGACGACGCCGAGGATCACGATGAGCGCGCCGACGTAGAACACCCCGATCCGCCAGGGCAGGGTGTTGATGGCCTTGGGGAGGGTCTCGCGGGGGTTCTCGGCCTCGCCCGCGGTGACCCCGACGAGCTCGACGGCGAGGTAGGCGAACATCACGATCTGCAGCGTCATGAGGGACTTGCCGACACCGTTGGGGAAGACTCCGCCGTCGCCCCACAGATGGCTGAGGGAGGCGGTGTCACCGGCGGCCGAGAAGCCGATGGTGAGGACGCCGATGCCGATGAGGATCATGCCGATGATCGCGGTGACCTTGATCATCGAGAACCAGAACTCGACCTCGCCGAAGACCTTCACCGAGATCAGGTTCACTCCGAAGAGCACCAGGAGGAAGACCAGGGCGGAGATCCACTGCGGGAGGCCCTTCCACCAGTAGGTGATGTACACCGATGCGGCGGTGACCTCGGCCATGCCGGTGACCACCCACATCAGCCAGTACGTCCAGCCGGTGACGAACCCCCAGAACGGGCCCAGGAACTCGCGTGCGTAGTCGGCGAAGGAGCCGGACACGGGGCGGTAGGTGAGGAGCTCGCCGAGGGCCCGCATGATGAAGAAGATGATGACGCCGGCGATGGCGTACATCATGATCAGGCTCGGTCCCGCCTGGTGGATGGCCTTGCCGGCACCCAGGAAGAGGCCGGTGCCGATGGCTCCGCCGATGGCGATCATCTGGATCTGCCGGCTGCCGAGCCCGCGCTGGTAGCCCTCTTCTGTGACGTCCTGCTCGGTGACGGCCTGTTCGACGGTCTTGTCCGTCGGCATGGTGGTGCGCCTTTCTCCATATCCCCCCGGACAGTGGAGTTGCCACCGGCGATCGGCCGGCTCGGCGCCTGGCGGAACAGGGGTGGCGTCCCGGCCAGTGGTCGGAATTAGTACCACGGGGTGAGACGGCGCCACAGACGGCAATGGTGACGCAGGCCACAGGCAAAACACCCTGAAGGTGAAGTGATGCCGCATAACGGACTATCACGGTGACGTGATCGTTATCCGGATTTGAGCGTCCGCTGAGCGTCCACTGAGCGTCCACCGGGCGGGCGGCGGGGGTCGCGGACGCGTCCGGGCGGCACGCTGTGCCGCCCGGCGGCGTCACAGCGTCTCGATCAGCGTCTCCTGCAGACCGCCGAGCCACAGATAGGCCATCACCATCGGCTTGAGCGGATCGTCGTCCGGCAGCCGGTAGAGCTCGGTGTCCTCGTCGGTGACCTCGAGCCGGGTGCCGATGGTCAGCCGCAGGTCATTGAGGGCGCCGAGCCAGCGGCGGGACTCCTCGGGGGTCAGCCGCAGCGCCGGGCCGCCGGCGTCGAGGGACCGGACCAGGGCCAGTACGTCCTCGCGCTTGCGGGTGCGCAGGTCGTTCTCGGTGAAGCGGCGGAATTCCGAGGACTGGGCGGTGTCCTCGTAGGCGTCCGGGAAGAGCCTGGCCAGAGCGGGGTCGGAAGGGGGCTTCGTAGGCCCGTCGGTGAACAGCGCCGCGAGCGGGTCGTCGGAGACCGGCTCCTTCCCCGGGCCGATCATCTCCAGGAGCTGCACGGCGAGGCTGCGCAGGATGGAGACCTCGACGGTGTCGAGCACGATCACGGCGCCGCCGCCCGGGGCGGCCTCGAAGTAGCCGGCCATCAGCGGTCCTGCTGCAAGGTCGCCCACAGGCCGTAGCCGTGCATTGCCTGCACGTCGCGTTCCATCTCCTCGCGGGTGCCGCTGGAGACCACGGCGCGGCCCTTGTGGTGGACGTCGTTCATGAGTTTGACGGCCTTGTCCTTGGAGTACCCGAAGTAGGCCTGGAAGACGTACGTCACGTAGCTCATCAGATTGACGGGATCGTTGTGCACCAGCGTCACCCAGGGAACATCCGGGTCGGGTACCTCAAAGGGGGCCTCACTCGACTCGGGCCGTTCGATCTCTACGGGCGCGACACTCATCACCTCCCCAATGCTGCCGCTCCGGCGGCGGTTCGCACAAATGGACGCGGAAGCGGAGAGAAATCGTCACTCTGACGAGTAGTCGGGGTATCATCCCGCCCATGAGCGCTGCAGATCTGGGGCTGCCGGTGGCCGTACCGTCCACCGCACTGTTCACCGACCGGTACGAGTTGACGATGTTGCAGGCTGCGCTGCGCAGCGGGGCGGCACACCGGCACTCGGTGTTCGAGGTCTTCACCCGCCGGCTGCCGGAAGGGCGCCGGTACGGCGTCGTCTGCGGCACCGGGCGGGTGCTGGACGCGGTGGAGAACTTCCGTTTCGACGCCGATGTGCTGGAGTTCCTCGCCCGCGAGAGCGTGGTGGACGCGCCGACCCTGGAGTGGCTGGCCAACTACCGCTTCACCGGCGACATCTGGGGTTACCCCGAGGGCGAGGTGTACTTCCCCGGTTCGCCGGTCCTCCGGGTGGAGGGCACCTTCGCCGAGGCGGTGATCCTGGAGACGGTGATCCTTTCGATCCTCAACCACGACTCCGCGATCGCGGCGGCCGCGTCCCGGATGGCGGTCGCGGCGGGCGGCCGTCCGCTGATGGAGATGGGCGCCCGGCGGGCGCACGAACTGGCGGCGGTGGCCGCCTCGCGCGCCGCGTACGTCGGCGGATTCCTGTCCTCCTCGAACCTCGCGGCCGGCTTCCGTTACGGGCTGCCGACCATCGGCACGGCCGCGCACGCGTTCACCCTGCTGCACGACACCGAACGGGACGCCTTCATCGCGCAGGTCGACTCCCTGGGCCGCGGCACCACGCTGCTCGTGGACACCTACGACCTGATGTCGGCGGTCCGCACCGCCGTCGAGGTCGCCGGGCCCGAGCTGGGCGCGGTCCGCATCGACTCCGGCGACCTGCTGCTGCTCGCGCACCGGGTGCGGCAGCAGCTGGACGACCTCGGCGCCAAGGACACCCGGATCGTGGTGACCTCCGATCTCGACGAGTACGCCATCGCCTCGCTGGCCGCCGCGCCCGTGGACGCGTACGGCGTCGGCACCTCGCTGGTGACCGGCAGCGGGCACCCGACCTGCTCCATGGTCTACAAAATGGTGTCCCGGGCCACCTCGAACGACCTGGACGCGCCCATGGTGGCCGTCGCCAAGAAGTCGATGGGCGCCAAGACCAGCGTCGGCGGCCGCAAGTGGGCGGCCCGGCGGCTGGACGAGGACGGCGTCGCGGAGGCCGAGGTCATCGGCACCGGGACCGTCCCGGATGCGCTGGCGGACCAGCAGCTGCTCGTTCCGCTGGTACGCGGCGGGGAGATCACCGGCCGCGAGCCGCTGGAGGCCGCGCGCACCCGGCACATCGAGGCCCGGGCGGGGCTGCCGCTGTCCGCCACGCAGCTCTCGCGCGGCGAACCGGTGATCCCGACGGAGCAGGTGTGACGGAGCAGGTGTGACGGAGCAGGTGTGACGGGGGCGGCGCCGCGCCCCGGACCGCGCCCCGGACCGCTCCTATCGCGGAACGGGGCCCGATTCCCTACGCTCAACGCGTGCCGCCTGTCCCCGCACGGCGGTCAGCCGACCGAAGAGGACAGCGAATGCACCGCGCACTGATCGTCGTGGACGTCCAGAACGATTTCTGCGAGGGCGGCAGCCTCGCGGTCGCCGGCGGCTCGGACGTGGCCGCCGCGATCACCGACCTCGTCGGGCAGGCCACCGCCTGCTACCGCCATGTGGTGGCCACCCGTGATCACCACGTCGATCCCGGCGACCACTTCTCCGAGCGGCCCGACTTCGTGACGTCCTGGCCGGTGCACTGCGTGGCGGGCACCGAGGGGGTCGGCTTCCACCCGAACTTCGCGCCGGTCGTCGCCTCGGGCGCCGTGGACGCGGTCTTCGACAAGGGCGCATACGCGGCCGCCTACAGCGGCTTCGAGGGCCTGGACGAGAACGGCACCGGGCTCGCCGACTGGCTGCGCGCACGGGGCGTCACCGAGGTCGACGTGGTCGGTATCGCCACCGACCACTGTGTCCGCGCCACCGCGCTGGACGCGGTCCGCGAGGGCTTCGTCACCCACGTCCTGCTCGACCTGACAGCAGGCGTCGCCGCCGCAACCACGGAACGCGCCCTGACCGAGCTCCGCGCTTCCGGCGTCCAGCTGACAGGCAAACCGGCAGTGGGCCCCTGACCCCAGCCATCCCGGCGCATCAAGATCAGCCCGGCCGGCGCTTGAGGGCAACTGTTCAGCCCGCCGGCGCCTGAGGCCAGAACAGCCCGGCCGGCGCTTGAGGCCAGGGGGGGCTCAGCTCGCGCGGCGGAACGGGTGCCACAGTTCGCCCTCGCCGGAGGCGGCCGGTCGCCAGAGCAGGCCGTCCGGATGGTGCAGCACCGCCGTGACCTCGTCCGGCGTCGGGGGTTCGGTGTTGCCGCTGAGGCGGGGCGCCCGGAACCCCAGGTTCCGGAGCCGGGTCAGCGCGCGCTGGCGGTTCTGCGCGTGCACGATGACGCGGACGCTGTCCTCCGCGCCGCCCGGGTGGGGCAGCCTGAGAGCGACGACGACATTGCCATTGGGAAGCTTGGTGAATCCACCGACTGCCATGCACACATAATCCGGTGATCGGCCCCCGCCCACCAGAGGGCAGGGGCCGAACACTGGGTTAACGCAGGTCAGCGGCGCGCAGGGCTGACCTGGACGATGGTGTTCTGCCCGTTCGGGGAGTCGAACAGGTTCGAAATGCGGGTATTCGTGTTCGCAACCTGGACGCTTCCGTACGGGTTGGTGTCGTACCAGCGAACAGGCGTCGGGCTTGGCGTGGGAGTCGATGGACCGGCTTTCGGACTCCGGATAGCGGACGCCTCTCCGCCGGATCATCCGTCAGTTGAGACGGGCGGGCCGGGCGCGATTCCATGCGCCCCCCTATGCTCCCCCACGGTGGGTTAGGTCACGCTTACCAACGGTTCCCTTCGGGCATGCCGATCCGTAGAGTCAGTTGATGGCGCCCAGCATGAAGCACCCCACCGCCCCTTCCGACACTGCGACTTAACCGACGTATTCGAGGACGGATCCCGCCATGCCGCGTCCTACCCCCGCGCAACTTGCCTACGGTTCCGCAACCGTCGTCCTGTCCACACTCGCGATGCTCCTGCTGTCCGAGGCTGATTCCGGCATCAGTGTCGTCGTCATCGCGGCGGCCGGGCTGCTGCTCGGGGTACTGGTCGCCGTGACGACCACGATCCCGTTGACGGCCCGCGCCAAGGCCCGCAGCCACAGCCGTGTTCACGCGTCATCCGCCCCGATACCCCGTCCGCGGGTGCACAGTTCGGGCCCGTCACGCGTCAGCGAGCACTCGCTACGGCGTTGAACGGCGAACGGCGGCCCCGGAGGCGTTTCCGCTCCGGGGCCGCCGTCACGTGCGGGCAGCCGGTCCGCCGTTCCGGGTCCGCTGTCAGGCGGAGACCTCAGGCGGAGACCACCACGGTCTTCGCCGCCTTGTCGTGCAGACCCTGCCGGTACGGCTTGTCCAGCAGGAGCAGGATCCCGATGAGCAGGATCCACAGGCACGGGCAGCAGAAGAGCGTCGGCAGCCAGAAGACGGACGCGCGGATCAGCGCGGCCTTCGAGTCGGGGACGCTGCCGTTCTCCAGGTTGGCGACGCGCAGACCCAGCCATTTCTTGGCGAGGGTCTGGCCGGTCGACTTGGTCATCCACCACTCGTAGCCGATGTAGAGGACCGCCCCCACGAGCGACCCCAGCAGCGACTTGCTGTAGTTGAAGTTGTCCGTGTTGGTCTGGATCCCGCCCACGGCCCAGTCCAGCAGGGCCACCGGGATGGTGACGAGGATGAAGTCGATGATCCGCGCGAGCAGCCGCTTGCCCGCGTCCCCGAGCGGCGGCATGCCGGCGAGCGGATCGGGTTCACCGCCCGCGCCGCCGTAGGGGCCGCCGCCGTAGGGTGGCGGGGCGCCGCCGCCGGGCGGAGTACCGCCGTACGGATTGCCGCTGTACGGGTCGTTGCCGCCACCATCCTGCGGGGGCGGGTACGACGGAGGCTGCCGGCCGTAGGGAGAGCCTCCGGGCGTACCGGGGCCGCTGCTGTCGGGGGGCTTGGCGAACGGATCATCACCTGATCCTGGCGTCGGCTGGTCGGTACTCATGAACCGAGTGAAACCCCCGGGAAGCGCACCCGCCCGCCGACAAGATCCGTTCGGGGTACCCGGCTACCGCCTTGCTACCGCTCTCCTGCCGCCTTGCTACCGCTCTCCTGCCGCCCTGCTACGGGCCTACTACCGCCCGGCTCATGCCCGGCTCATGCCTCGCTACTGCCGGGCGACGAACGTCCGGGCCGCCTTGTCGTGCCAGCACTGCCGCCACGGACGGTCGAACAGACACCAGGCGAGTCCCACGAATCCGATGACGAGGGCGTCGAGAAGGGTGTGCGTCAGCCAGCGGCGCAGCGCGGCGCCGAAGCCGGGGGCGAGCTGCGACTCGATGTCGATCACCCGCAGCCCGAACAGCTTCTTGCCGAGCGTCCGGCCCCATGTGGCGGTGGGCAGCACCTCGTAGAGCAGCCCGGCGACGAGCCCCACGGCCAGCACGATGCCCAGCTGAAGGCCGGTGGTGCCGTCGATCAGCCAGACCGTGACGTTCTCACCGGTCAGCCGGGCCGCGTTCACCTTGTCCTTGAGGTGGTGGTACGCGGCCGTGCCGAGCGGTACCGCCGCCGCGGCGGTGGCCGCCAGCACGACGAGCGTGTCGAGCAGCCGCGCGGCGAGGCGCCGACCGAGCCCTGCCGGACGGCCCTGCTCCTGCACCATCGCCGCGAACGGATCGCTCACCGGCGGCCGCCACGGCACCACGCCGGCTGCCGCGGCGCCGGCCGGATCGCCCGCCTGCGCCGGTACGGCGACGACGCCGCTGCCACCTGTCCCGCCACTCGTCCCGGTGCCCGCGCCGGCACCCGTACCCGCGCCCGTACCGCCGGTGCCCTGCCGGGCGAGTTCGTGGACCTGCTGCGCCCAGGGCGTGGGGGCGGCCTGCGCGAGCGGTGCCGGGCCACCGCGCCGCACGCCCTCGCTCTCGCCCGGACCGGGCTGCGGCTGGGGCTGCGTGCCCCACGGAGCCGCGCCCGTCGGAGTGCCGGACGGGGTACCGGTCGGAGTGCCCGCCGGGGCGGATCCGCCCCGGGCGGCGGGCAGGTTGACCGCCTGCGAGCCGGTGCCGGAGGCGGTGGGGCCGCCCGGGTACGCGCCGGAGGCCGGCGTGGCCGGCGCCTCCGCCGCCTGCGGCCCGGTGGCGCCCCAGGTGGTGCGGGGCGGCTCGACGGCGGGGGTGGCCGACCAGACGGGGGCGGCGGAGCCGCGCTCGGGCGCGGCGGGCGTCGCCGGACCCGCGGGTTCTGCGGGGTCCTCGTCGAAGAACATGACACCCGACTCGTCGACGCCGGGCGCGTGCGCGCCGCCGCCGGAGGCCGGACCCGAACCCGGACCCGGAACTCCGGGGCCCGCGGCCCCCGGACCGGGAGCCGCCGGGCCGGACGGCGCGGTGAGTTCCTCGCCGGGCCGCGGGGCGGGGCGGCTCGTGCCCGGTACCCAGGCAGCGCCGTTCCAGTACCGGATGTAGCCCGGGATCGAGGGATCCGGGTAGTACCCCGGAACAGGGGAACCGGAGGAGCCAGAAGAGGGTGAGCCCATGGTTCGTATGGTCCGTATCTGCTTGGCCGGGGAGTGCAGTGTCCACATCTACCAGACACGCGGACCCGCCGGGGCCGCGGTACCGCACACCACACACCCTTACCGGCTGGGAGCAGCCCGCGCCGGGCCTTCAGGAATTTTCACCGCGATTACGAGAAGTCGCGTAATGGTTGGGGTTGTATGCGCTCTCTCCTGGTGCGGGCCCCGTGCAGCACCCGCTGCGCAACACCGCAAGGGGCCGCCCGCCAAGGAAAGGACGACGACTCGATGCAGACCGTGGTGGAACGCGAACTGGAACTGAACCTGGTGCTGTCGCCGGAGCGCAGCATCCCGGTGCCGGCCCGGCTGGCCTATCGCACAGATGATCCTTTTGCTGTGCACATCACCTTCCATGTGGGCTCGGACGCGCCGGTGAACTGGACGTTCGCCCGTGAGCTGCTGGTGGAGGGGGTGTTCCGGCCCTGCGGGCACGGGGACGTACGGATCTGGCCGACGAAGGTCAACGGGCGCAGCGTGCTCTGTATGGCACTGAGCTCCCCGGACGGCAACGCGCTGCTGGAGGCGGCGTCCTCCCCGGTGGCGTCGTGGCTGGAGTGCACCTTGCGCGCCGTACCGCCGGGGACCGAGCACGAGCAGCTCGGCATGGACGACGGGCTGAACGAGCTGCTCGCCCCGACCACCAGGGACGAGCTGTGGCTGCGCGATCCCTGGACGGTGACCGACGATTCGCCGGAGGGGTGATATCGGCCGGAGCGTCGGGGGCTCAGAAGAGCTTGCCCGGGTTGAGCAGGCCGAGCGGGTCGAAGACCTGTCGTACGCCGCGCTGCAACTCCACCCCCACCGGGCCGAGTTCCCGGGCCAGCCACTCCTTCTTCAGTAGGCCGACGCCGTGTTCACCGGTGATCGTGCCGCCGAGGGAGAGCCCGAGCGCCATGATCTCGTCGAAGGACTCCCGGGCACGTGCCGATTCGTCCGCGTCCGCTCCGTCGAAGCAGACGATGGGGTGGGTGTTCCCGTCGCCCGCATGGGCGCACAGGCCGATGGTGAGGCCGTACTTCAGCGCTATGGCCGCGACGCCCTCGATCATCGGGGCGAGCTTGGTGCGGGGAACACACACGTCGTCGATCATCGTCGCCGTGCCGACCCGCTCCAGGGCGACGAGGGCCAGCCGGCGGGCCTGGAGCAGCAGGTCGGACTCGGCGGCATCCTCCGCCGGGACGACCTCGGTGGCGCCCGCGGCCGTACAGAGCTCGCCGACCGCCGCGAGGTCCGCTGCGGGCTCGGGGGAGTCGAAGGCGGCCAGCAGCAGCGCCTCGGTGGTTTCCGGCAGCCCCATGTGGGCGAGGTCGTTGACCGCGCGGATCGTGGTGGCGTCCATCAGTTCCAGCAGCGAGGGTGCGTGGCCGCGGGCCATGATCTCGCAGACGGCGGCGCACGCGGCCGCCGCTGACGGGAATTCCGCCGCGAGGACGAGCTGCCGCGGCGGGGCGGGGCGGAGCGCGAGCACCGCCCGTACGACGATGCCCAGGGTGCCCTCGGCGCCGACGAAGAGCCGGGTCAGGTCATAGCCCGCAACGCCCTTGGCGGTACGGCGGCCGGTTTTCAGCAGGCGGCCGTCGGCGAGCACGACCTCCAGGCCGAGCACGTATTCGGCGGTGACGCCGTACTTCACACAGCACAGTCCGCCGGCTCCGGTGCCGATGTTGCCGCCGATGGTGCACTGCTCCCAGCTGGACGGATCGGGCGGGTAGTACAGGCCCTGTTCGGCGACGGCACGCGACAGGACGGCGTTGACGACGCCGGGTTCGACGACCGCGATCCGGTCGACCGGATCGATCTCGATGATCCGGTCCATCGTGATCAGCGACAGCACGATGCAGCCGTCCGACGCGTTCGCCGCGCCCGACAGCCCGGTCCGCGCGCCCTGCGGGACGACCGGCACCCGCAGCGCGGTCGCCGTGCGCATCACGTGCTGCACCTGCTCGGTGGTGCGGGGCAGCACGACCACCGCCGGGGTGCCCGCGGCGGAGAAGCTCGCCATGTCGTGGGCGTACGCGGCGGTGACATCGGCGTCGGTGAGAACCGCACCGGCCGGGAGGCCGGAGTTGAGCGCTGCGATCAGATCGTCCATGACCCCAGTTCAGCCCGCCCGGCGCTCGAGGGCAAGACCAGCCCGCCCGGCGCTTGCGGGTAACCCCAGCCCTCCCGGCGCCTGAGGGCGAACCGGGGAACCCGACCGGAGGTCAGAGGTTGCCGCGCAGCTCCTGCTCGCGCTCGATCGCCTCGAAGAGGGCCTTGAAGTTGCCCTTGCCGAAGCCCATGGAGCCGTGCCGCTCGATCATCTCGAAGAAGACGGTCGGGCGGTCCTGGACCGGCTTGGTGAAGATCTGCAGGAGGTAGCCGTCCTCGTCGCGGTCGACGAGGATCTTCAGCTCGCGGAGGGTCTCGACGGGGACGCGGGTCTCGCCGGCCCACTCGCCGAGGGTGTCGTAGTACGAGTCGGGGGTGTTCAGGAACTCGACGCCGGCGGCGCGCATCGCCCGGACGGTCGCGACGATGTCATTGGTGGCGAGGGCGATGTGCTGGACGCCGGGGCCGCCGTAGAACTCCAGGTACTCGTCGATCTGGGACTTCTTCTTGGCGATGGCCGGCTCGTTGAGCGGGAACTTCACCTTGCGGGTGCCGTCGGCGACGACCTTGGACATGAGGGCGGAGTACTCGGTGGCGATGTCATCGCCGACGAACTCCTTCATGTTGGTGAAGCCCATGACGCGGTTGTAGAAGGCGACCCACTCGTTCATCTTGCCGAGTTCGACGTTGCCGACGCAGTGGTCGATGGCCTGGAAGCGGCGGGCTCCCGGCTCGACGACCGGGTCGGCGGCGACATAGCCGGGCAGGTACGGGCCGTCGTAGCCGGAGCGGTCGACCAGGGTGTGGCGGGTCTGGCCGTAGGTGGCGATCGCGGCGAGGACGACGGTGCCGTGCTCATCCTTGAGCTCGTGGGGCTCTTCCAGGCCGGTCGCGCCGTGCGCGACGGCGTAGGCGTACGCGGCACGCGCGTCGGGGACCTCGATGGCGAGGTCGGTCACGCCGTCACCGTGCTCGGCGACATGCGCCTCGAGGAATTTGCCGCGCTCGGTGGCGGCCTTGATGACGGAGGTGAAGACGAAGCGGGCGCCACCGGACTCCAGCACGTACGACGCGGTCTCGCGGCTGCCGTTCTCCGGACCGGAGTAGGCGACCCGCTTCATCCCGAAGGCGGTCGAGTAGTAGTGCGCGGCCTGCTTGGCGTTCCCGACGGCGAAGACGACGGCGTCCATGCCCTTTACCGGGAACACGTCCTGGGTCTTCCGGCTCGTCTGCGTCTCAGTCATCTCAGTCATGCGGAAAGCGTCGCCCCATGGACCATAGTGCGCAACAGTTTGCGATTCCACTGGGCAATCTGCACAGTGATGCTCCGCGCTCTCGGGTCAATCTGTGCAGGATGACCACTGGAGGAGGTAGGCATGGGGATCGATGTGCTGGACGGACAGCTGATCAAGCTGCTCGCGGATGAGCCGAGGATCGGGATGCTGGAGGCGTCCAGACGGCTGGGTGTGGCGCGCGGGACGGTGCAGGCCCGGCTGGACCGGCTGCGGGCCAATGGGGTGATCCGGGGCTTCGGGCCGCAGGTGGATCCGGCCGCGCTCGGCTATCCGGTGACGGCGTTCGCGACGCTGGAGATCAAGCAGGGGCAAGGCGCCGATGTCCGCGCCCACTTGGCGGGCGTTCCCGAAGTGCTGGAGCTGCACACCACGACCGGGCACGGGGACATGCTCTGCCGGCTGGTGGCCCGTTCGAACGCGGACCTTCAGCGGGTGATCGACCGGGTTGTGGGCTTTGATGGCATCATGCGGGCTTCCACAGCGATTGTCATGGAAAATCCGGTGCCGCTGCGGATCATCCCGCTGGTGGAACAGGCAGCGGAGGACCGCCCGTGAGCTGACCCGCGGAGCACGCGGCTGACGCCGGTCCTGACGGCCGTCAGCAGCTGGGGACCTTCCCACCGGTATTGATCGCGGCCAGCGCGGCCAGGGCGCCGTCCAGGTCCGTCACCGGCACCAGCCGGAGTCCGGCGGGCAGCTCGGCCCTGGCGTCAGAGCACTCGCCCTTGGGCACCAGGAAGACGGTCGCCCCGTCCCGCTTGGCGGCCTGTTCCTTCAGCGGTACGCCGCCGACCGCGCCGACCGTGCCGTCGGCGGTGATCGTGCCCGTACCGGCGACGGTGCGGCCGCCGGTCAGGTCACCACCGCGGCCGTTTCCGTCGATCTTGTCGATGATGCCGAGGGAGAACATCAGCCCGGCGCTCGGGCCGCCCACGTCCGCCAGGTGCAGATCGACCTTCACGTTCGTGGGTGACAGTCCCAGGTGCTTCAGGGCCGCCCCGGTCGCCGCGTTCTGCGAGTCGGTCATCTCCTGCGCGTTGTGCTTCTCGATCTCCTGCACCGAGTCGCCCGTGGGATAGACCGCACGGCGCGGCATCGCCGCCTTGTCCTTCGCGAACCAGGCCCTGAGCACATCGGGCAGGTGGACCGCCGCGTCCGGCTGGGTAGCGGCGATCGTGGTCATCCGCAGCTGTCCGCCGGTGGTGCGCGTCGGGGTGCCGGTGATGGAGATCACCTGCCGGCCCTTGTCCGCGCCGAGAACGTCGGCGGTCAACCCGGGCACCACGATCGACACCGGCAGCGGGGCGAGCGCCGCGACGGCCAGCAGCGCTGCCACCAGCGTCGCGCAAAGGGCAAGGGCTCGGGCACGGCGGGAGACTGCGGGCATGCAGAGAATGTAGTCCACTGCCGTGGCGGGCAGGGCACCAGGCGGGATGGTCCGCCCGGCAGCCCTGCCGGTCAACGGCTAGCGCAGGGCGTCGGCGACCTCCGTGGCCGCCTCCACCACCCGGGGCCCGACCCGTTCGGGCACCGCCTCGGCGAGCATCACCACGCCCACGCTGCCCTCGATCCCGGTCACCCCGATCAGCGGGGCGGCGGCGCCGCTGGCGCCCGCCTCCAGTTCTCCGTGGGTGAGGACGTAGCGGACCGGCTCGGTGTGCCGCTCCTCCGCGCCCTCGGCGTGCTCCTGCCCGGGTGTGCGGGGCAGGACGCCGCGCCCGGCCAGGATGGCCCGGCCCGCCGCGCCCCGGTCCAGCGGGTGCCGGAAGCCGGTGCGGTAGGCGACGTGGTAATCGGTCCAGGTCGGTTCGACCACGGCCACGGCCAGCGCCTCGGTGCCGTCGACGAGGGTCAGGTGCGCGGTGGCACCGATGTCCTCGGCGAGCGACCGCAGGGCCGGCAGGGCCGCCTCCCGCAGCAGCGGGTGCACCTGGTGGGCGAGCCCGAGCACGCCGAGCCCGACGCGGGCCCGCCCGCCGAGGTCACGCCGTACCAGAGCGTGCTGCTCCAGTGTGGCCAGCAGACGGTAGACGACGGTGCGGTTGACCCCCAGTTTGGTGGCGAGCTCGGTAACGGTGAGCCCGTGGTCGGTATCGGCCAGCAGTTTGAGGACTCGCAGTCCTCTGTCGAGCGTCTGAGATGTCTCCGCGGTCACGACGCCCCCTCCTCGTATGAGTGGCGGCTCATCTCACGGCAGGGCGCACTGCCGGTCCCGCGGCAGTGCGCGGAGAGGCCGCCGGTCGCGGTGGAACCGGCTGCGCTCCGCGGCTGCTCTGCCACGGCGCGTGCGTGACGGGCACGGTAGCGAGCGAGTACCGCTCAGCGGAAGGGGTCGTCCACAATCCGGTCACACCGAGGAAAACTCCTGACCCGCTCTTTACGCTCCCCGGCTCATGACGAAGGGCACCGCCGCCCCGGTTCCGAGTGGCGCCGGGCGCTCCCATCGGCTGCGGTCAGCGCATCTTCGTGGCCCACTCCCGGACCTTCTTGATCCGCTCGTTCAGCTGGCCCGCCGTCGCCTCGGCGCTCGGCGGGCCTCCGCAGGTCCTGCGCAGCTCGTTGTGGATGACGCCGTGCGGCTTCCCGCTCTGGTGGGTGTACGCCGACACCAGCGTGTTCAGCGACTTGCGCAGCTCCAGCAGCTGCTTGTGGGTGACGATGGGGCGCCGCTCGGCCGGCAGCTCGATGAGGTCGGCCTGGTCGGCCGGCTTCTGCCGGCTGTGCGCGATCTGCCGGGTCTGCCGCTTCTGCAGCAGCATCTGCACCTGGTCCGGCTCCAGCAGTCCCGGGATGCCGAGGTAGTCCTGCTCCTCCTCGCTGCCCGGGTGCGCCTGCATACCGAACTCGGCGCCGTCGTACAGCACCCGGTCGAAGACCGCGTCGGACTCCAGGGCCTCGAAGGGCAGCTGCTCCTCGGTCTCCTCGTCCTCCGCCTTCTCGGCGTCGGCCAGGAGCTTGTCCTCCTCGTCGAAGGGGTTCTCGTCCTCGCCCGCCTTCTTGGGCTTGTCCAGGACGTGGTCCCGCTCGACCTCCATCTCGTTGGCGAAGTCGAGCAGCATCGGGATCGTCGGCACGAAGACGGACGCGGTCTCGCCGCGCCTGCGGGAGCGGACGAAACGGCCCACCGCCTGCGCGAAGAACAGCGGCGTGGAGATCGTCGTCGCGTACACGCCCACCGCCAGCCGCGGTACGTCCACGCCCTCGGACACCATGCGGACCGCGACCATCCAGCGGTCGTCGGAGTGGGTGAAGGCGTCGATGCGCTTGGAGGCCGCCTTCTCGTCGGACAGCACGACGGTCACCTTGTGGCCGCTGATGCTTTTCAGGATCTTCGCGTACTCGCGCGCTGACTCCTGGTCGGTCGCGATCACCAGCCCGCCCGCGTCCGGGATGCCCTTGCGCACCTCGGTCAGCCGCTGGTCGGCGGCCTTCAGTACGGCGGGGATCCACTCACCGGTCGGCGCCAGCGCCGTGCGCCACGCCTGTCCGATCGCGTCCCTCGTCATCGGCTCGCCGAGCCGCGCGGCGATCTCGTCGCCCGCTTTGGTGCGCCAGCGCATGTTGCCGCTGTAGGAGAGGAATATCACCGGGCGCACGACGCCGTCGGCGAGCGCGTTCCCGTAGCCGTAGGTGTAGTCGGCCGAGCTGCGGCGGATCCCGTCGTTGCCCTCCTCGTAGGCCACGAACGGGATCGGGTTGGTGTCCGAGCGGAACGGCGTACCGGTCAGCGCGAGCCGCCGGGTCGCCGGGTCGAACGCCTCCGCGCACGCCTCGCCCCAGGACTTGGAGTCACCGGCGTGGTGGATCTCGTCCAGGATCACCAGGGTCTTGCGCTGCTCGCACCGGTTGCGGTGCAGCATCGGCCGCACCCCGACGCCCGCGTACGTCACCGCGACCCCGTGGTACTCCTTGCTGACCGGCCCCGCGCTGTAGTCCGGATCGAGCCTGATCCCTATCTTCGCCGCCGCCTCCGCCCACTGCTTCTTCAGATGCTCGGTCGGCGCGACCACCGTGATCTGCTGCACCAGATGGTTGTGCAGCAGATACGAGGCCAGCGTCAGCGCGAAGGTGGTCTTCCCGGCGCCGGGCGTCGCCACGGCCAGGAAGTCGCGCGGCTGCAACCGCATGTACTCGTCCAGCGCCCCCTGCTGCCAGGCGCGCAGCTTTCCGGCCGTGCCCCACGGGGCACGGCCGGGGAAGGCCGGAGAAAGGTGGTGGGAGGCACTGGCGGCGGTAGTAGTCACGGTCTCCGGATGAGGGTCGGCGGGACGGAACGGCGGGTCGGCGCCGTCCCGTGAGCGGCTTACGTAGGAAAACCGTCACAGCTTACCGGCGACCCCGCGGCCTCCCCGGCAGAACGCGGTCGGCTGGGCCGAGTGTGCGACCCAGGTCACAGTCGGAGCGGCGTCCGCTCACGCCGTTCGCGGTCGCAGCCGCCCGCGATGAGGCTCCCGGCCGCCCGCCGGGCCGTTCATGAACGGCGTATGGCAGTCGCGTTGCGGCGGCGCCCGGCCCATTGACCGCCCCCGGGGTCCGCGCCCTATGGTCGAACCACGTCATCAACACGGCCGTATGCCCGAGTGGTTTAGGGACTCGCCTGCAAAGCGAGGCACGTGGGTTCGATTCCCGCTACGGCCTCCGTATGGAGGACGAGGGGCCCGGCAGCGCATCGCTGCCGGGCCCTTCGTCATGTCCGCGCCCTCGCGCTCAGGCCTGCGGTTTGACGACCGCCGCCTGCGGGCGGATCGGGAGACGGCTGACCGGCCGGCCGGTGGCCGCGCGCACGGCGGCGGCGACGGCGGCCGGCGAGACGACCACGGGGACGGCGCTGACCGCCTTGGCGCCGAAGGGGGCCAGCACGTCGCGCTCCTCGACGAGCTTGACGATCCGCACGTCCGGGGCGTCGAGCGCGGTCGGCAGGGAGTAGCCCGTGAGGTTGGGCCGCTTGATGACGCCGCGCGGCGCGCGAAGGTCCTCCATGAGGGCCAGACCGACGCCCTGGATGACGCCCGCCTCGATACGGGCGGCGACCTGGCGCGGGTTCAGCACCCGGCCGACGTCCTGGGCGACGGCCATCTCCACGACGCGCACCGAGCCGAGTTCGATGTCGACGTCGACGACGGCGCGGACCGCGCAGAAGGCGAGGCCGACGAACGCGTCACCCTGGCCGGTGTCGTCCAGCCGGTCGGTGGGGTGCGGGCGGCACTGCGCGGTGGCCCACAGCTCCTTGCCCTCCAGCGCCTCTCCGACGGTCGTGCTGAGCACCCCGTCGTACGAGGTGATCTTGCCGTCGGCGATGGTCAGCAGCTCGACGGACATTCCGAACTTTGCGGCGAGCGGCTGCAGCAGCTGGGTGCGCACCATCTTGGCGGCCCGCTCGACCGCGCCGCCCGACACCCAGGTGTGCCGGCCGCGCGCGGCGGCCCCGGACGGCGGCTGGTCGGTGTCGGCGGCCAGGACGCCGACGTCCTCGACGCCGAGCACCTCCTGGACGATCTGCCGGGCGAGTGTCGTGAAGCCCTGGCCGGTCTCGACGGCGGCGCAGATGACGGTGGCCCGGCCGTCGTGGATCCGCACGGTGGCGGTGGAGACCTCGTCGGTGCCCTCCGCGCCGAGCATGTGCACCATGCCCAGCGCGTAGCCGACCCCGCGCCGCACCGCGCCCGGTTCGCCCGCGCCCTCGGGGCCGCCGGGCAGCAGCCACTGCGACTCCTCCTCGTCGACGGGCAGCGGCGGCAGGTCCGCGTCGCGTACCGCCTTGAGCAGCTCGCCGACGGGTGCGGGGCAGGTGACGGTCTGGCCGGTGGGCAGCAGATCGCCGGTGGCCATGACATTGCGCATCCGCAGCTCGGCCGGGTCCAGGCCCAGCTTCGCCGCGAGCTTGTCCATCTGGCCCTCGTACCCGGCGCAGACCTGGAGCGCGCCCTCGCCGCGCACATGCCCCGACGGCGGGTTGTTGGTGCGCACCGCCCAGCCCTCGACGAAGACGTGGGGCACCACGTACGGGCCCGCGGCGAACGCCACGGCGGCGGCCAGCGCCTCCGAGGAGTGATCGGCGTACGCGCCCGCGTCGAGCAGCACCTGCGCCTCGACCTTGACCAGCCGGCCCTCGGCGTCGGCGTGGTGGCGGTAGCGCAGCAGCGTGGGGTGGCGGTGGGAGTGGCCGAGGAAGGACTCCTCGCGGGTGGCCACGAACTTCACCGGGCAGCCGGTCTTCAGCGCCAGCAGCCCGAGCGGCAGCTGGATGCCGGAGTCCTCGCGGTCGCCCATCGCGCCGGGCACTCCGGTGACGACGACCTTGACCCGGTCGGTCTCCAGGCCGAAGCAGGCGGCGGCCAGATCGCGGTCGGTGTGCGGGTCGGTGGAGGCCACGTACAACTCGACGCCGCCGTCCGGGCGCGGCACGGCGAGCCCGGCCTCTGCGCCGATGGGCGCCGGGTCCTGACGGCCGATCCGGTACAGGCCCTCCACGATGACCTCGCCGGTGACGTCGGCGTCACCGAAGCGCAGCGGGATGTGGCGGATGAGGTTGCCGTCGGGGTGCAGCGGCTCGGCGGCGAACGCCTTCTCCGGGTCGGTGACCGGCTCCAGCACCTCGTACTCGACGAGGATCGCCGCGGCGGCCAGCCGCGCGGTGTCGGGGTGGTCGGCGGCGACGGCGGCGATCGGCTCGCCGTGGTGCCGGACGATGTCCTTGGCGAAGACCGGCCGGTCCGCGACGCGGCGGCCGTGCATCGCGTCGCCCGGCACGTCCTCGTGGGTGACCACGGCCCGTACGCCGGGCATCGCGGTGGCCTCCGACGTGTCGATCCTGACGATGCGGGCGTGGGGGTACGGCGAGCGCAGCACCGAGGCCCACAGCAAGCCCTCGGCCCACAGGTCGGCCGCGTACGGGAAGGTGCCCTGCGCCTTCGCGAGGGTGTCCACGGGCCGTACGGACACGCCCAGTCCGTGGAGCGCCGGTTCTTCGGCCGCGGGCGCCTGGGCGGCCGGGGCGGGCGCCGCCGTGACCGCGTCGGATCCAGTCATGCCGCTGCCCTCTCACTGCCGGTGGGTGCGCCCGTGCCGGCCGGGCGCGCGTGCCGCGGTCCCGGCCGGCGGCCCGGGATCGTACGGCGGTTCACGCGGTGCCTCCCGGCTGGCCGCCGTGGGGGCCGCTCTGGCGCGGGATGCCCTGGTGCGGAACGCGCGGCCCGTCGGCGCCGGGCTCGGCCGGCTCCGCCGCCGCTGCCTCGCGGGCGGCCACGACGTCCTGGACGGCGTCGAGGACGCCCCGGTAGCCGGTGCACCGGCAGAGGTTGCCGCAGATGGCCTGGCGGGTCTCCAGCTCGGTGGGCTTGTGGTTGCCCTCCAGCAGGTCGTGGACGGTCATCGCGAGGCCGGGCACGCAGAAACCGCACTGCACGGCGCCGCACTCGGCGAGCGCGCGCTGCACGTCGGACGGCTGCCCGTCGTCGGACAGCCCCTCCACGGTGCGGACCTCGCTGCCGGCGGCGGTCGCGGCCGGCACCAGGCACGAGGCGACGAGCCGGCCGTCGACCTGTACGGAGCAGGCCCCGCACTCGCCCTGCTCGCAGCCGTCCTTGGCGCCGGCGAGACCGAGGCGCTCCCGCAGGACGTAGAGCAGCGACTCGCCGAGCCAGGCGTCGGTCACGGGCCGGTCGGCGCCGTTGACGCGCAGCACGTAGGAGGCCAGCGGATGCTCGCTGTGCGCCTCTTCGAGTTCCGGCTCCTCTGCATCCTCCGTGTCCTCCGCCGGGTCCGTGTGCCCGGCGCCGGACGTCTCCGCGTCCGTCTCGGGCTCGTCCTCGGTCACCACGGCGGATTCGGCACCGGCGATCGTGCCCACGGAGTACTCGCCGGACTCGTCCGCGGCGTCCTCGGCGACGAACGGCAGGCTCCACTGGCCGGTCTCACCGGAGGACGGTTCCGGGCGGGGTGCGCCCGCGCCGGTGGACGGCGGGTGCTCGGCGAAGTAGGGATGCCGGGCCGCCGGGTCCTGCGCGCCCGGCGGCCGGGAGGCGTGCTCGTCGGCCGCGTGGACGCCCGGGGTGCCGGGCGGGACCGCCTCGTACGGGCTGGGCCGGTCACCGGCGGGGTGCTCACCGACGGCGGCGGGCGGCATCGCCGCGAACGCCGCGGCGCCCTGGCCGAACTGCCCGGCGCTGAACGGCCGCGGGGACGGCACATCGGGACGGGAGTGGGTCTCGTCGGGGTGCGGACCGGTCCACGGAGCGGTGAAGCCGTCGGCGACCGAGCCCACGGGGTACTCGCCGGACTCGTCCACCGGATCCGCCGCGACGAGCGGGATCGACCACTGGGTCGCCGCGTCGGCCGCGCCGGCCAGCGGCGGCAGCTGCGCGGCGAAGGAGACGTGCATGGTCTGGTCGGGGTCGTAGTCCCCGCCGCCCGGCACGGGCTGCCAGGTCCCCGGCGTGCCCGGCTGCGGCTGTGGCTGGTCGGTCATGCCAAAGCCCTCCCGAGCGCTCGGCGGGCCAGCGCCGCCACGGTGCGGCGCAGTTGAACGGCGGCGGGCGGCAACTCGACGGCCTCGGCCCCGTCCGGTCCCGGCCCGGGATCGGGGATGCACGCGCCGGCGACGTACTCGCCGAAGGCCGTGCACGCCTCGGGGGCCAGCGACCGTCCGCCGTCCCAGTCGATCAGTCCCGCGACCCACCGCTCGGCCTCCAGCGGCCGCAGAGGTACGGGCGCCACCGCCCCCACCGCGCAGCGCACCCCGCGCCGGGCGGGGTCGAGGACGACGACGACCGAGGCCAGCGCCCGGCCGGGGCCGGTGCGGCCGGTGGCCTTGAGGAAGGTCTGCGGCGCGTGCAGCAGCGGCACCCGGACGAAGGCGAGCAGCTCGCCGGGGCGCAGCGGGTCCATCCCGGTCAGCAGATGACTGACCGGCAGTTCCCGGGTGCCGTCGGGGCCGGCCAGGATGACGCTCGCCTCCAGCGCGGCCAGCACCGGGAGTGCGTCGCCGGTCGGCGCGGCGGTGGCGATGTTGCCACCGAGGGTGCCCGCGTTGCGGATCTGCGGTGGCCCCGCCGCGCGGGCGGCGGCGGCGAGCGCCGGGATCAGCGCGGCGAAGTCCGGGCGGCCCATCCGGGCGTGGGTGAGGCCGGCGCCGAGCAGCGCGTGGCCGTCGGCGTACTGCCAGCCGCGGATCTCGCTGATCCGGCCGAGGCCGACGAGTCCGGCCGGGCGCAGCAGCCCGGAGTTGACGGCCGCCATCAGGTCGGTGCCGCCGGCCACGGGCACGGCGCTGGGCGCGGCGGCCAGTGCCGCCACGGCCTCGTCGAGCGAGGACGGCAACGTGACGTTGCGTGCCGTCTGCTGTGCATACGTGCTCACGCAGCTGCCCCTTCCCGGCTCTCCGCCGTGCGGTAGCCGTACCGTACGTGCTGACAGCCCGGACGTGGCAACTCTGGCACATGTTCCGCGACGGTCAACGCGAGGGTCCGCGAAGTGCGGGCCTGCCCTTCACTGAGGTGGTTGCCCCGTTCTGCCGGGTATCACCCCTGTGCCGGGATTGGCGCCCTTCGGGAGTGTTGCGAAGATACGTCAATCCACCGTGCCAGTCCCGCCCTTGCGAGGTGTGGACGTTGCGTGATTGCTCACACGATCGGGGTCGGCCCGTCGATCGGGCGTCCGAGTACACCCGGGCGCCGCTGCCACGGCAGCGGGCCGCCGGGCGGACGGTACTCCACACCGAGCGCGTCAAGTCGCGCGTAGTGGGCTTCCATTCGGCTCTCGAAGTCCGCCCAGTCGCGCTCGTCGGGCGCGGGCAGCCGTGACCAGGCCACCTCGGCGAACGCCGCCAGCCGCGGGAACACCATGTAGTCCACGACCCGCACCGAGTCCATCACCTCGGTCCACGCGTTGGCCTGGGTCCCGATGACATGCGCGGCCTGCTCCTCGGTGAGCTCCCGCGGCACCGGCTCGAACCGGTAGACGTCCTCCAGCGTGCGCACCCGCGCGATCGGCACCGGCTCGTCGGCCCGGTCCGACTGCCGCCAGTCCAGGTAGACGTGGGACTCCGGGCACATCACGACATCGTGTCCGGCCCGCGCGGCCGAGATCCCCCCCTCGTAGCCCCGCCACGACGAAACGGCCGCCCCCGGCGCCAGGCCGCCCTCCAGGATCTCGTCCCAGCCGATCAGCCGCCGGCCGCGCTCGGCGAGCCAGCCGTCGAAGTGGCGGATGATCCAGCTCTGCAGCTCGTCCTCGTCGGCCAGCCCCAGCTCCTTGATCCGGGCCTGGGCGGCGGCGGAGGCGCGCCACTGCTCCTTGGGGCACTCGTCGCCGCCGATGTGGAAGAACTCCGAGGGGAAGAGGTCGAGCAATTCGGTGAAGACGCCCTCGTAGAAGCGCAGGGTGGTGTCGGAGGGGGCCAGTACGTTGGGGTTGACGCCCCAACCGGTGAGCACGGGAAGGGCGGTGGTGTCGACGACGTCGGTGTTGCCCAGCTCGGGATAGGCGGCGATGGCCGCCTGCGAGTGCCCGGGGATGTCGATCTCGGGCACGACGGTGATGTGCCGCTGCGCCGCGTAGGCGACGATCTCGCGGATGTCGTCCTGCGTGTAGTAGCCGCCGTGCGGCCGCTCGTCCCACAGCGGGGACTCCCGCAGCCCCACCTTGGTCCGCTCGCGCCAGGCCCCGACTTCGGTGAGCCGCGGATAGCGCTTGATCTCCACCCGCCAGCCCTGGTCGTCGGTGAGGTGCAGATGCAGCACGTTGAGCTTGTGCGCGGCCATCAGGTCGAGATAGCGCAGCACGCCGTCCCTGGGCATGAAGTGCCGGGCCACATCGAGCATGAAGCCGCGCCAGGCGAACCGCGGGGAGTCCCGCACGTGGCAGAACGGGATCCGCCATTCGCGCCCACCGATCGGCGCGCGCCGGAAGGCGTCCGGGCCCAGCAGCTGTCGCAGGGTCTGCGCGCCCCAGAAGACCCCGGCCGGGCCGCCGCCGTAGAGGTGGACGCCGGTCGGCGAGACCACGATCCGGTAGCCCTCGGCCCCGAGTTCCCCGGTGACCGTCTCGTGGACCGTGATCCTGATGGCGTCGGTCTCCGACCCGTCACCCGGCGCCAGCCGGTGGCCGGTGGCCGCTCCGAGCTCGGAGCGCAGCCATCTCTCCGCCCACTCCGTTCCGGGGCCGGCGGCCAGCACCGTCTCCGGCCCGAGGACGAAGAAGCTGTCTTCCGAGTAGTCGGTCACCTGGCGCGGGGCGGGGATCAGATCCATGCCCGACATCCTGCCCCGCCGGAGGCGGATTGGCATAGACCAATCGGGGAATCAAGCAAACGCCCGCCGCCGGGCAACCCGCGATCGCGGGCACACCGGCGGCGGGCGTCAGCTCTCCGCAGCGGTCAGCTCTCCGGAGCGGTCAGCTCTTCTCGCCGCCCTTGCCGCTCTTGTCCTTGTCGCCGCCGCCGAGCGGCATCGTCTCGAAGATCTCTTTGCACATCGGGCAGACCGGGTACTTCTTCGGGTCACGGCCCGGCACCCACACCTTGCCGCACAGCGCGACCACCGGAGATCCGGAGAGCGCGCTCTCCATGATCTTGTCCTTCTGTACATAGTGTGCGAAGCGCTCGTGGTCGCCATCGCCGTGCGACACCTGCGGGGTCGGCTCGACGAGGGTGCCAGTGCCGGCCCCGCGTTCGGGCTCAAGAGTGCTCATAGCCGTCAAGCCTAATTGAGCGACGGGTCGTCCGGGTACGTGGCCACCATCGCCAATTCATTGCGTTGCCGTCTCAGCACGGAGCGCCACAGCCGCTCCGGGTCCGGCGAGGAGACATCACCCGGTTCCGACTCCACGACGTACCAGGCACCGTCGACCAGTTCGGCCTCCAGTTGGCCCGGCCCCCATCCGGAGTAACCCGCGAAGATCCGCAGTGATCCCAGTTCCGCGGCGAGCAGTTCCGGCGGCGCCTCCAGGTCGACGAGGCCGATCGCGCCGTGCACCCGCCGCCAGCCGAGCGGCTCGTCACCGCCGTCGTCCCACGACTCCCCCGGAACGACGGCCAGTCCCAGCGCCGAGTCCAGCGATACGGGGCCGCCCTGGAACACCACCGGTGGCGAGCCGGCGAGCGTCGCCCACGGCTGGAGCACATCCCCGACGCCGACCGGGGTCGGGCGGTTCAGCACAACGCCGAGCGACCCCTCCTCGTCGTGGTCGAGGAGGAGTACCACTGCCCGGTCGAAGTTCGGGTCCGCCAGAGCGGGCGTCGCCACGAGAAGCCTGCCGGTGAGCGAAGTGACCTCCGTCATGGTCAACATGATCCCGCATCCCGGGCCGCCGCGGGGTGCCAACGGCTCGCTCCGGCGTGATTGCGCAGCGTGCGGGGTAGTCGCAGGGCGGGCACCGGCGGCCCGCGGCGGGCTGTGGCGCGTCGTGCGGGCGCGGCTGTAGCGAAGTCATGACACGTCTGGCACCTCCTGCGCTTACAGGAGGTGCCTGTAGGCGCATTACCATTTCTTCTTGGTGCCTGCGGGAACCCCGCCCATTTTTATGACTGTCTCCAGGAACGCGAGATTCATGACCGACGCTTCCGACGTACTGCTTGTCCATGGCGGAACCCCGCTCCACGGCGAGATCCGTGTCCGTGGCGCGAAGAACCTCGTGCCCAAGGCCATGGTGGCCGCCCTCCTCGGCAGCGAGCCGAGCCGACTACGCAACGTGCCCGACATCCGCGACGTCCGCGTGGTGCGCGGGCTGCTCCAGCTGCACGGCGTGACGGTCCAGGCCGGCGAGGAACCGGGCGAGCTGGTGCTCGACCCCTCGCACGTCGAGAGCGCCAACGTCGCCGACATCGACGCGCACGCCGGATCCTCCCGGATCCCGATCCTCTTCTGCGGACCACTGCTGCACCGTCTCGGGCACGCGTTCATCCCGGGCCTGGGCGGCTGCGACATCGGCGGCCGGCCGATCGACTTCCACTTCGACGTGCTCCGGCAGTTCGGCGCGACCATCGAGAAGCGGCCCGGCGGCCAGTACCTGGAGGCCCCGCAGCGGCTGCGCGGCTGCAAGATCCGGCTGCCGTACCCGTCGGTCGGCTCGACCGAGCAGGTGCTGCTGACGGCCGTACTGGCCGAGGGCGTCACCGAGCTGTCGAACGCGGCGGTCGAGCCGGAGATCGAGGACCTGATCTGCGTCCTGCAGAAAATGGGCGCGATCATCTCGATGGACACCGACCGGACGATCCGGATCACCGGGGTCGACAAGCTCGGCGGCTACAACCACCGCGCGCTCCCGGACCGCCTGGAGGCGGCTTCCTGGGCGAGCGCGGCGCTGGCCACCGAGGGCAACATCTACGTCCGCGGCGCCCACCAGCGGTCGATGATGACCTTCCTGAACACGTTCCGCCGGGTCGGCGGCGCCTTCGAGATCGACGACGAGGGCATCCGCTTCTGGCACCCGGGCGGCCCGCTCAACGCCATCGCCCTGGAGACCGACGTCCACCCCGGTTTCCAGACCGACTGGCAGCAGCCGCTCGTCGTGGCGCTGACGCAGGCGTCAGGGCTGTCGATCGTGCACGAGACGGTCTACGAGTCCCGGCTGGGCTTCACCTCCGCGCTCAACCAGATGGGTGCGCACATTCAGCTCTACCGCGAGTGCCTGGGCGGCTCCGCCTGCCGGTTCGGGCAGCGCAACTTCCTGCACTCCGCGGTCGTCTCGGGCCCCACCAAGCTCCAGGGCGCCGATCTCGTCATCCCGGACCTCCGGGGCGGCTTCTCGTACCTGATCGCCGCTCTGGCGGCCCAGGGCACCTCCCGGGTGCACGGCATCGACCTCATCAACCGCGGCTACGAGAACTTCATGGCGAAGCTCGCGGAGCTGGGGGCCAACGTCGAGCTGCCGAACCCCGTGAGCGTCTAGTACCTCACAGCGGACGCTGGAGCGCCGGACACCGGGCACAGCAAGGGCGGCCATCCCCCGAGGGGGATGGCCGCCCTTTGCCTTGCCAGTCTGGACTTACTTGCCCTTGGCGGCTTCCTTGAGCTTGGAGCCCGCGGAGACCTTCACGCTGTAGCCGGCCGGGATCTGGATCGGGTCGCCGGTCTGCGGGTTGCGCGCGGTGCGAGCGGCACGGTGGGTGCGCTCGAAGGTCAGGAAGCCGGGGATGGTGACCTTCTCGTCGCCCTTGGCGACGATCTCGCCGACGGTCTCGGCGAGAGCGGCCAGAACGGCGTCGGCGTCCTTACGGGTCACCTCGGCGCGCTCGGACAGAGCGGCCACCAGCTCACTGCGGTTCATATCTTTACTCCCGTGTTCTTTCTGCCAGGGGGGCGCGAGCTTGAAGCTGATGCTGCCTCACTGCCCGAGTGTGCATCCTGCCCCCATATATGGGGGGAAAGCCAATCCGGCACCCGTGCGAGTCGCATAAAAAGCGGCTCGGATGCGCGGTGATGACCCAGTGTCGTCACACTGTGGCCGTCGAGTCGGTTGCCGCGCCCATCGCCTTCGCCGCGTTACGAACGGCTCCGGCGACGGCACCGGCCACCTTGTCGTTGAATACGCTGGGAATGATGTAGTTCGCGTTCAGCTCGTCCTCGCCGACGACATCGGCGAGCGCGTGGGCCGCGGCCAGCATCATCTCGGTGTTCACCGTATGGCTGTGCGCGTCCAGCAGGCCACGGAAGACACCGGGAAAGACCAATACGTTATTGATCTGGTTGGGGAAGTCGCTGCGGCCGGTGGCGACCACCGCGGCGGTCTGCCGGGCGACGGCCGGGTCCACCTCGGGGTCGGGGTTGGCGAGCGCGAAGACGATCGCGTCCTTCGCCATCGCCGCGACATCGTCGCCGGTCAGGACGTTGGGGGCGGAGACGCCGATGAAGACGTCCGCACCGCGTACGGCCTCTTTGAGCGTGCCCGTGATGCCCTCGGGGTTGGTGTTGTCCGCGATCCAGCGCAGCGGCGACTCAGGGTCTGCGTTCACCAGGTCGGGACGGCCCGAGCGCACCACGCCGTGGATGTCGGCGGAGACGGCGTGCTTCACACCGGCGGCGAGCAGCAGCTTGAGAATGGCCGTACCGGCCGCGCCCGCACCCGACATGACGACCCGTACGTCGCCGATGTTCTTGCCGACCACGCGCAGCGCGTTGGTGAGCGAGGCGAGCACCACGATCGCGGTGCCGTGCTGGTCGTCGTGGAAGACCGGGATGTCCAGGGCCTCCCGCAGCCGGGCCTCGATCTCGAAGCAGCGCGGCGCGGAGATGTCCTCGAGATTGATGCCCGCGAAGCCGGGGGCGATGGCCTTCACGATCATGACGATCTCGTCGGCGTCCTGGGTGTCGAGGCAGATCGGCCACGCGTCGATGCCCGCGAAGCGCTTGAAGAGCGCCGCCTTGCCCTCCATGACCGGCAGAGCGGCCATCGGGCCGATGTTGCCGAGGCCGAGCACCGCGGAGCCGTCGGTGACCACGGCGACGCTGTTGCGCTTGATGGTCAGCCGGCGGGCGTCGTCGGGGTTCTCCGCGATGGCCATGCACACCCGGGCGACGCCCGGGGTGTAGATCATCGACAGGTCGTCACGGTTGCGGATGGGGTGCTTGGACGCCATCTCGATCTTGCCGCCGAGGTGCATCAGGAACGTACGGTCGGAGACCTTGCCGAGGACGACGCCCTCGATGCCGCGCAGCTTCTCGACGATCTCACTGGCGTGTTCGGTCGAGGATGCGGCGATCGTCACGTCGATCCGCAGCTTCTCGTGGCCGGAGGCGGTGACGTCCAGACCGGTGACCGAGCCTCCCTCGGACTCCACTGCGGTGGTGAGCTGGCTGACCGCTGTCCCGCTCGCGGGAACCTCCAGCCGTACCGTGATCGAGTACGAGACGCTTGGCGCCGTTGCCATCCTGACGACCTTCTTCCGCTGCCTGCTTCTTCTGTGCTGTGCCGCTCGATCGTTGCACCTACTGACCGGTACGCGTAACCGCGCCCACGACAACAGCAACAGGAACGGAAAGCTTCTTCCACAATGCGAGAAATGGGCCTGATATTCAAGCCCGGTCGGCGGCCGGGGACAAAATCCGGGCTGTCGGCAGATGCGGGAAGCAACCCACGGGACGGTTTGTTAGCCTGGGTACGGCACCGGCTCGATCCAAGCCCCCGGGCCCAACCTTAGGCGCTTCGAGCGCCCACTTGCCGCGAGGCGAGCATGGCGGGTCGGTGTCACCAGCGTCCGACGGGCGCCCCTCCATCGAGGGGCGCCCGTCGTCGTTCCGCCTGCCGGCCCTTGACCTCAGCGGGCCCCCGGCCCGCTCAGTCCCGCAGCAGATCCGGGACGCCGGCCGCGTCGGGGCTGTCCCGTTCACCGGAGAGCACCGTGAGCCGCTGGGTGGCGCGGGTCAGCGCCACGTACAGCACCCGCAGTCCGGCCGGGGACTCGTCGGCGATCTCCGCCGGCGAGACCACGATCGTCGCGTCGTACTCCAGGCCTTTGGCCTCCAGGCTGCCCAGTGCCACCACCCGGTCGCCGAGCCCCGCCAGCCACGTGCGGGCCTGCGCGCGGCGGCCCATGGCCACCACCACGCCGACCGTGCCGTCCACGTCGGCGAGCAGCAGCTCGGCCTCCGCGCGCACCGCCGCCCCCAGATCGGCGCCCGCCACCGCGAAGCGGGGCACCAGCCCGGTGGAGCGCACCGCGCGCGGCGACTCCATGCCGGGCATCGCCAGCCGCAGGACCTTCGCCGCCAGATCGGCGATCTCCGACGGGTTGCGGTAGTTGACCGTCAGCGTGAAGCGGCGGCGCGGCCGGCTGCCGAGCGCCTCCTCGCGGGCCAGGGCGGCCTCTTCGGGATCCGTCCAGGAGCTCTGCGCCGGGTCACCGACGATCGTCCAGGTCGCGGTCCTGCCGCGGCGGCCGACCATCCGCCACTGCATCGGCGTCAGGTCCTGCGCCTCGTCGACGATGACGTGGGCGTACTCGGCACGCTCCTCGTCGAGCCGGTCGGCGCGGTTGCGGCGGCCGCCGCCCATCCGGTCGGCCGAGGTGGTGACCTCGTCCAGACCGGTCAGCATGTCCAGCGGGTCCGCCTCGCGCTTCTTCGGGCGCGGCGGCGGGCCCAGCAGCGTCTCCAGCTCGTCGAGCAGCGCCACATCGTGCACGGTCAGACCGTCGCGGCGCAGCGAACGCGCCACCCGGCGCACCTCGGGCGGGGTGAGCACCCGGCGCGCCCAGCGGCCCAGCCGCTTCTCGTCGGCCAGCGCCGCCAGCACCCCGCGCGGGGTGAGCACGGGCCAGTACGCCTGCAGGAAGTCCAGGAACTCCGGCTCCGTCGAGATGTCCTCGTCGAAGCCCTGGCGCTCCTCGGCGGCCAGCTCCTGATCGTCGAAACGGCGTCCCGCCTTGCGCCACAGCGCGTCCAGCAGCAGCCGGCGGGCGCGGGGGCGCAGCAGGTTGACGGGCGCGGTCCCGCCGAGCACGTTGTGCCGGATCGACGACAGCTCCTGCTCGCCCAGCTCCAGCCGCCGCCCGAAGGCGACGACCCGCAGGGTGGTGCGGGGGGCGCGCCGATCGCCCGCCTCATCGTCCGCGTCGTCGTCGAAGAGGGCGGCCTGCTGCTGCGGCCTGCCGGCCACCGGCGCCTCCAGCGCGCCGCGCGACGCGTTGCGCAGCACCTTCAGCATCCGCAGCGAGCCCTTGATGCGGGCGACCGCGGGATCGTCGTACGTACCGGCCTCCGCGCCGTCGACGAGCGAGCCGACGGCGCGGATCGCGACTTGGCCCTCCTCGCCGAGCGACGGCAGCACGCCCTCGGTGTACGCCACCAGAAGCGGCGTCGGGCTGACGACCAGGATGCCGCCCGCGTACCGGCGCCGGTCCTGGTAGAGGAGATACGCGGCGCGGTGCAGCGCGACGGCCGTCTTGCCGGTGCCCGGGCCCCCGGTCACCTCCGTGACGGACGCGGCGGGCGCCCTGATCACCATGTCCTGCTCGGCCTGGATGCTCGCCACGATGTCGCGCATCGTGTGGCTGCGGGCCTGCCCCAGTGCGGCCATCAGCGCACCGTCACCGACGACCGGGAGCCCGGTCTCCAGTTCGGGGCGGAGCAGGTCGTCCTCCACTCCCAGCACCTTGCGGCCCTTGGACCGGATGACGCGCCGCCGCACCACCCGCCCCGGGGAGACCGGCGTCGACCGGTAGAAGGGCGCGGCGGCGGGCGCCCGCCAGTCGATCACCAGCGGCGCGTACTCGGCGTCCAGGACGCCGATACGGCCGATGTGCAGCACTTCCGCGATCTTCGCGGCATCGTTGACGACGGCATCGTCCGACGGCTCGAGAGACGTGAACGCGCCGTCCGGGCCACGCTTTCCGTCCTTGCCCCGCAGCAGGTCGATCCGCCCGAAAAGGAAGTCCTCGAACTCCGCGTTCAGCCGGTTGAGGTGCAACCCGGCACGGAACACCTGGGCGTCGCGCTCGGCGAGCGCGCCGGGTGTCCCGACCTGGCCGCGCTTGGCGGCGTCATCCATAAGGAACTCGGCTTCGTGGATCTTCTCCTCGAGCCGGCGGTACACCCGGTCCAGGTGCGCCTGTTCGACGGCGATCTCCACGTCCCGGACCCCCCCAGGCGCTGTGGTTTGCGCGGCCACGCAAGACCCCCTATCTCCTGTGCGTTGAGCGCTCCGTGCGGGTTCTGCTACACGCACGGGGCAGCCTGCAACCGTACGCGACCCACACCCCCCTCCGCACCACTCCGCCTGCGCCGAGCTCCGATTTGCCACGCCGGCCCACACCACCGCCCCCGAGGTGAGCCGCACCCGGAACATCCGCCTCGCCGCGACACCGGGACCGCGCCCGCGGGGTGGTGCGTCGCGGGGCTCCCTGGACGCGCTTGCCGCAGGCGGTCAGGGCTGCGTGGCTACCGCGCGGCGGCGGTGGCGGGCCACTCGTTCCCGGTTGCCGCAGATCTCGCTGCTGCACCAGCGGCGGCGGCGGCCGCGGGAGGCGTCGAGGTAGATGAGGGAGCAGCTCTCCCCCTCGCACTGCCTCAGCTGGCTCCGGGCAGCGGGATCCGTGAGGAGGTCGACGGCGTCGCGGGCGACGGCCGCGAGCAGGGCGGCGCAGTCGGGTTCGGCGGCCAGGGTGCGGACGAGGCTGCCGTCCGGCGCGGGCCGCGCGCTGGGGGCCGGCGGGGCGGCGAGGGCCGCGGCGTTGAGCCGGGAGATGTCGGCGGGTGCGGCGCCGTCCCGCGTGGCTCCGAGCTGGGCCGTCACCACCCGCCGCAGTACGTCCCGCAGCGCGAGGAACCGGCCGAGCCACGCCGCGTCGGCCGGTACCGGGGTACCGCTCGGGACGAGTCCGCTGCCGTACAGCCATTCGGTGAGGCGTGCCGGCGAGTCGAGGCGGTCGACGGGCTCGTCGGGCAGCCGCCCGGTGACCGTCGCCAGAAGGTTGAGACACACCCGCCCGGTGTCGAAGCGAAGCTCGGACGAGGCCGAAACCGTCATGTGCCCGTCACCCTTCCAGCTGCCGCCCGTGACCCTCTGCCCCCAGAGTGCCCCGCTACGGCGACGCGGGCTAGGGCAACGGACGGGCCCTACTCCTCCCCCGCGTACTTGTCATCCGTGAGCGGGTCGAGCGCCAGCCGGTATCCCCGTTTGACGACGGTCTGGATCAGTTTGGGCGCGCCCAGCGACGTCCGCAGCCGGGCCATCGCGGTCTCGACCGCGTGCTCGTCGCGGCCCGCTCCCGGCAGGACCCGCAGCAGGTCCGCGCGGGAGACGACCCATCCCGGCCGCCGGGCGAGCGCGCGCAGCAGCGCCATGCCGGCGGGCGGCACGGGGTGGAGCTCACCGTCGACGACGGCCGCCTGGCCGCGGATCTCGACGCGGCGGCCCGCGACCGGCAACGACCGTACGCGTCCCGGCAGTTCGGCGGCGATGAGCTGGACGAGCGGACCGAGCCGGAAACGTTCGGGCTGGAACGTCGGGATGTCGTGGGCCACCAGCGGCAGGGCGGTGACCGGCCCCACACAGGCCGGCAGGACGTCGTGCCGCAGCGCGTCGAGCAGCTTGTCGAGCCGGCCGAGCCGTTCGGCCCGCTCCAGGAGCGAAGCCGCCGCCGGGGCGCTGGTGAAACTCACCGCATCGAGTGAACGCGCGATCGCGGCGTCGATGAGCCGGTCGACGGGGCCGATGTCCTCCGGCGGCATCCACCGGTACACCGGTACGCCGACGACCTCGGCGCCCGCCGCCCGCAGCGCCTCGATGAAGCCCGGTAGCGGCTCACCGTGCAGCTGGACGGCGATCCGCTGACCCTCGACGCCGTGCTCCAGCAGCCGGTCGAGGACCTCGGCCATCGATTCGGAGGCCGGCGACCAGGTCTCCGTCAGCCCGGCGGCGCGGATCGCGCCCTTGACCTTGGGGCCGCGGGCGAGCAGTTCCACGCCGGCCAGCCGGGCCAGCAGCGCCTCTCCGAGACCCCATCCGTCCGCGGCACCGACCCAGCCGCGGAAGCCGATCGCGGTGGTGGCCACCACGATGTCCGGGCCGTCGTCGAGCAGCTCCTTCGTCGCCGAGAGCAGTTCCGCGTCGTCCAGCAGCGGCACGATCCGCAGCGCGGGCGCCCGCACCACCGCCGCCCCGCGCCGCTCCAGCAGCGCGGCCAGCTCATCGGCCCGCCGGGCAGCGGTCACCCCGACGGTGAACCCGGCCAGCGGCAGCACCTGGCCGCCGCCCGCCGCGGGCCCGGCACGCCCCGACCGGCCCTGCGCGGCGAGCAGGTGCGCACTGCCCGCACCGTCCGCACCGCCCGCTCGGTCGCCACCGCCCGCTCCGCCCGCGGTGACCTCTCCGCCGGCCCCGGGCGGTCCCGTGGCCCGGCCACCGTCACCGGACGCGGCCGACGGCAGGTGCGCGCCGTCCGTTCCCTGCTCTGCGTCCCGTACTCGCATGGCTTGCCCCACTCCGCTGGTAGTGCATGTGCTCAGTGGCCGCCCACCGCAGCGCCGCGGTGGTTGCCGCCGTCCAACCCCCCGCGCCCCACCGGACGGGCCGGCCGGGCCGGGCGCCCGCCGATCGGCGGGCAGTTCCCCCCGGCAAAGGCGATGCCGCCCCGCCGGGTAGGCGCATCGTGCCAACGCGGGGTGACGGAAGGGGTACCTCCGGATTTCCCCGGTGTTACGCCTCAGCTCCGGGTGTTACGCCCCAGCTCCGGGCCGGCGACCGGACCTGGCGGCGCGGACAGCCGGACCGGAAGCGCCGGAACCCGCTGGGCCCCGGCGCCGCCGGGCCCGCTCAGACCTTCGCGTAACTGAGCTGCGGCGCCGGCTCCGCCGCCGGGGAGAGCGCGGGCGGAGCCACGGGCCGGCGCAGGTATACGGCCCAGGTCAGCGCGAAGCACACCGCGTAGAAGGCCAGAAAGGAGACGAACGCCGGGGTTCCCGTGTGCGCGGCGAGGAAGGACTGGCGGAAGGCGAGGTTGATGCCGAGGCCGCCGAGCGCGCCGACTGCGCCGATCAGGCCCATGGAGGCCCCGGAGAGCCTGCGTCCGTATACGGCGGCGGCCTCGCCGGTGAGGCCCTTGGCGATCGCCTTGGCGTGATAGATGCCGGGGATCATCTTGTACGTCGAGCCGTTGCCCAGTCCGGTGAGGACGAACAGCGCGATGAAGCCGACGGTGAAGACCGGCAGCGACTTCT
This sequence comes from Streptomyces sp. PH10-H1, assembly GCF_030063355.1. GTDB lineage: Bacteria > Actinomycetota > Actinomycetes > Streptomycetales > Streptomycetaceae > Actinacidiphila. The sequence goes on along the minus strand of NZ_JASISZ010000040.1, from coordinate 17,613 downwards.
GCACCGAGGCGAGGATCACGACGAGCGTCGCGGCGGCCATGCCCAGGAAGTTCCAGAGCGTGATGCGCGCTCCGCCGAAGCGGTCCGCGAGCCGGCCGCCGACCGGCCGGATCAGCGAGCCGAGCAGCGGCCCGATGAAGGTGATCGACGCGGCCTGCAGCGGGGTGCGGGCGAACTGGTTCTGCAGCACGAGGCCGAAGGCGAAGCTGTAGCCGATGAAGGACCCGAAGGTGCCGATGTAGAGGAAGGACATGATCCAGGTGTGCGGGTCCCGCACCGCCTCCCTGGCGGCGCCGGTGTCGTTCCGCACGGGCGCCAGGTTGTCCATCCGCAGCGCGGCGAGCGCCGCCACGATCACGATGAGCGGGATGTACGCCCCGAGCAGGATCCTCGGGTGCGCGGCGCCCGCCGTACCGATGACGAGCAGCCCGACGAGCTGCACGACGGGCACCCCGATGTTGCCGCCGCCCGCGTTGAGACCGAGCGCCCATCCTTTCTTCCGGAGTGGGAAGAAGGAGTTGATGTTGGTCATGGAGGAGGCGAAGTTGCCGCCGCCCACCCCGGTGAGCGCCGCCACCAGCATGAAGGTGCTGTACGAGGTGCCGGGCTTCATCACCACAACGGCCGCGATGGTGGGGAGCAGCAGCATCAGCGCGCTGAAGACCGTCCAGTTGCGGCCGCCGAAACGCGCCACGGCGAAGGTGTACGGGACCCGGACCAGGGATCCGACCGCCGTCGCCATCGCCACCAGGAAGAATTTCCCGGCCGGGTCGATGCCGTACTGGGGGCCCATGAAGAGCACCAGCACCGACCACAGGGTCCAGATGGAGAAGCCGATGTGTTCGGACAGAATGGAAAAGAGCAGATTGCGATTGGCGGTTCTACGTCCGCCGTTCTCCCAGAACTCCGCGTTCTCCGGGTCCCACTGCTCGATCCAGCGGCCCCCCTTGCGCGTCGCCGTCGTGGTGGCACTCATTACGCCTCCAGGCCCTGCCGGTGTCGGGTGTTGTCCACGACAGTAGGAACGGCCGGTTACCGCACGATGGCCCGAAGTGACGCGGGCGCAACCATGCACTCACCCGGCGCCGGGGGCCGCTGTGAGACGGGCGTCGGGGCCGGGCAGCCAGCTGCCGGCGGGCCGGTGCAGCCAGTCCCCCGTCGCCGACAGACCGGTCACCGCCTCGTGCAGCGCGGTCAGCCCGGGGTGGCGCAGTCCGCGGCGCCAGACCATCGAGACGAGGGCGAGCGGGACGGGGTCCACCAGCGGCCGCAGTACCGCGCCCGGCAGCTCCAGGAACTCGATGGTCGCCAGCACCGGCCAGCGGTGCTTGCGCATCAGCCGGATGAACTCCGCCTCACCCTCGATCTGCGGGAAGGGCGCGGCCACCGCGATTCCCCGGCCCGCGAAGAGCCGCTCGGCGAGGTCGGTCCACTCGGCGGTGGTGGGATTGCCGGCCCCGGCGTAGAGCCTCTCCCCGGCGAGAGCGTCCAGCGGAATCTCCGGGAGCGGGGCCAGCGCGTGGTCCTCCGGCAGGACGACGGCCATCGGCTCGAAGCGCACCGGCCGGTGGTCGAGCCGGGACAGGACGGCGGGGGCGAGTCCCGCGACGCGGCCGAAGGAGACGTCCAGCCGTCCGGCGAGGATGTCCGCGGCGGCGCCGGTGAGCCCGCTGTGGAAGCGGGCGATCAGCTCGGTGCCCGGGGCCGTGGCGCGCGCTTCCTCCAGGACCCGGCGCCCGGTACTGACGGGCGCGCTGACGTCGACGAGCAGCGGACGGCCGTCCGCCGCGAAGGCCGCGGCCAGCTCGTCCTGCGCCGCGAGCACCCGGCGCGCGTACGGGAGGAGCCGTTCCCCGTCGGCGGTGAGTTCGACGCGCCGGGTGGTGCGGACGAACAGCTCGGTGCCCAACTCCCGCTCCAGCCGCCGGACATCACGGCTGAGGGCCTGCTGGGCCACATAGAGCGTGGCGGCGGCGCGGGAGAAGTGCAGCTCCTCGGCGACGGCGGCGAAGGCGCGCAGCAGGCGGGGATCCATGTCGTTCGGCACGCCGCCATTGAACCCCAGCCGGCCACCGGCGCCGATTGACACCCGGAGTGCGTCAATGGCCGCCGATCAGGTGTTGGACCGCGGCGGGACCCGGCCACGAGGCTGATCGCATGCACCGTCCCGCACCGCTGCTGCTGCTCATGGTCAACGGCGGCACCCTCATCGCCGCCGACCGCACCGTCAACCACCCGGTCGGCGCACGGCCGTCGCGTGGGCCGTCGCGTGGGCCGTCCGGTGAGCCGTCCCGTAAAGCGTCCGAGCCCTCCCGGCTGGGCGCGTACCGGCGGATCTTCGCCGCTCCTGGCACCACCGCGTTCACCGTGGGCAGCCTGCTGTCCCGCGCCCCCATGGGAATGTTCGGCGTCAGCCTCATCATCATGGTCGCCACCACACGTGGCTCCTACGCCCTGGCCGGCGCCGTCGCTGCCGCCGGAATGGCCGCGACCGCCGTCCTCGCCCCGGTCGTCGCCCGCCTCACCGACCAGTACGGGCAGGCCAGGATCGCCGTGCCCGCCACCGTCTGGTCCGTGGCGGCCTGTCTGGCCCTGCTGCTGTGCGTGCGCTACGACGCCCCGTCCTGGACACTCTTCGCCACGTACATCGCGAAGTCGACCACCCCGAACACCGGCGGCATGGCCCGCGCCCGCTGGGCCCGTCTCTACCGCGACGACCCCGCGGCCCGCCATGTGGCCAACTCCTTCGAGCAGGTCGCCGACGAGCTGTGCTTCCTGCTCGGCCCGGTCCTGGCCGCGTTCCTGTGCACGGCGCTCTTCCCCGAGGCGGGCATGCTGGTCGCGAACGTGCTGCTGCTCGCCGGCGTCCTGCTGTTCGCCGCCCAGCGCGGCACGGAACCGCCCGCCCCGGGACGGGCCGGGGCCGGTACCCGGTCACCGGTCCGCATACCCGGCATGCCGGCCCTGCTGGCCGTGTTCTTCTGCACCGGGGTCGTCTTCGGCGCAATGGAGATCACCACGATCGCCTACGCCGACTCCCAGGGGCACACCTCGGCGGCGGGCGCCGTACTCGCCCTGCAGGCCGCCGGATCCGGCGTCGCGGGACTGCTCTACGGCCTGTCCCGGCCGGCCGGTCCCGCCACGGCCCGGTTCGCGGGCGCGGTGGCCGCGATGGCCGCCCTCATGACCTTGCCGCTGCTCGCCCGGAATCTGCCGGAGCTCGCCTGCTGCCTCTTCCTCGCCGGCTGCGCCACCGCCCCGACCATGGTGAACGGCATGACCCTCGTGCAGAGCCTCGTCCCGGCCGCCCGCCTCAACGAGGGCATGACGCTCGCCGTCACCGGCATCCTGGCGGGCATCTCCGCGGGCGCCGCCCTCGCCGGCGCCGCCGCCGAACGCTTCGCCCCAAGCACCGGCTTCTGGCTCCCCGCCGCCGCGGGAGCGCTGGCGCTGCTGCTGGCCGCGGGCATGAAAAAGGCCCCACCGCGGTGAGCGGCAAGGCCTTCGTCATACATGGGGTGGTGGAGATGGCGGGAATCGAACCCGCGTCCTGTGGTGCGGAATCAGGGCTTCTCCGAGCGCAGTCCGCTGTGCTTTTCTCAGCCCCGGCAATCACGCGGACAAGTTGCCGACGGGCTCAGTCACTGTTTGGTTTCCTTCAAGCCCCCGTGACCGGGTCATGAAGTTTAGTTCCCTAGATTATGCCAGGATCCAGGTCGGGAACAGCTCCTGGGCTGACACTCCGTAGAGCTTTCGTCTAGCTACTTATTAGGCAGCGAGAGCGAAAGCGGAGACATCGCGCTTTGAATTGGCGATTATAGTTTGCGACATATGGTTAACGAGATCATTGCCGCTTCCTCGGCTCGCTTCCCCTGCTTCGACATCCCCAGTCGAAACCGATCATCCCCATGTTATTTTATCAATGTGCACACCGGAGCCTGCGGGCGGACCCGCGAGAACCGGCGGCGCTGTACCCATCGTACGTGACCAAGGCCTGACGGGGCCACTGCATTCCGGTGCGACCGGGCCGGTGCGACCGGGCCCGTACGACCGCGTCAGCCGCGCTGACGCCGCCGGGCCGCGGAGATCACCTTGTCCGACTCACGGCGGTCCTGCTTCTCGCGCAGGGTCTGCCGCTTGTCGTACTCCTTCTTGCCCTTCGCGAGCGCGATCTCGACCTTCGCCCGGCCGTCCTTGAAGTACAGCTGGAGCGGGATGATGGTGTGGCCCGACTCCTGCGTCTTGTGGATCAGCTTCGCGATCTCGGCCTTGTGCAGCAGCAGCTTGCGCCGCCGCCGGGCGGCGTGGTTCGTCCACGTTCCCTGGGTGTACTCGGGGATGTGGACGTTGTGCAGCCACGCCTCGCCGCCGTCCAGCTGCGCGAAGCCGTCCACCAGCGAGGCACGTCCCATCCGCAGCGACTTGACCTCGGTGCCGGTGAGCACCAGGCCCGCCTCGAAGGTGTCCAGGATGAGGTAATCGTGCCGCGCCTTCTTGTTCTGCGCGATCAGCTTGTGACCAGTCTCTTTCGCCATAGCGCGGCCATTCTCGCACTACGAGGGGGGTCTGAGGCCACTCAATACTTCCCTGGCCTTCGCCACGGCGCCATCGGAGGTCCCGACGGTGGTCCCGGCCGGCGCCCGGCCGGCGCCCACCGCGAGATCCGGTTCGAGGCCCCGGCCGTCCACGCTCCGCCCGTCCGGCAGGCTGTAGTGGCCCACGGTCAGCTCGGCGACCGAGCCGTTCGGCAGCTCGCTGGGCATCTGCACCGAGCCCTTGCCGAAGGTCCGGGATCCCAGCACGACCGCCCGGCCGCGGTCCTGCAGCGCGCCCGCGAGCAGTTCCGCGGCGCTCATCGTGCCGCCGTCGACCACCGCGACCAGCGGGGTCCCGGTGTCGCCGCCCTCGGCGGCGTAGAGCGCCCGCTGCCAGCCGTGCACGTCGTACGTGGCGACCAGGCCCCCGTCGAGGAAGACGGAGGCGACAGCGACGGCCTCGGTGACCAGGCCGCCGGAATTGCCGCGCAGATCGAGGACCACTCCGCGGCTGCCGCCGTGCACCGCGTCCAGCACCGCGGTACGCACCTGGCCGCCGACGCCCTTGGTGAACGCCTCGATCTTGATGGAGGTGACGCCTTCGGCGAGCTTCCCGACGGTGACGGCCTCGGTGGCGAGAACCGCGCGACGCAGCGTGACGTCCCGGCTACGCCCGTCGTGGTCCAGGCCGAGCCGGACGAGGGACTGCGCGGTGTTGTCGCCCCGCAGCTCGGCCACGACATCGGTGACGGGCTTGCCGTCCGCGCGGTTGCCGTCGATCGACCGCAACCGGTCGCCGACCTGCACCAGCGCGCGCTGGGCCGGGCTGCCCGACTGCACCCGCGCCACTTCGATCCAGCCTTTGCCGGTGCGCCGCACCCACAGTCCGACGCCTACATACCGGCCGTCCAGGGCCTGTTGCAGCCCCGCGTACTCCTGTGCCGTGTAGAACGAGGACCAGCGGTCGCCACTGCGGCTGACCAGCTCTTCCGCGGCTTCCGGGCCGACCTTTCCATCGTCGATCGCCTTGGCGATCTCGTCGGTGTCGGCGACGGTGTCCGCCGGGATCCGGGTCTGCGCGCGCGGCGCGGACCGGGCCGGATTCGCCCAGGTGCCGGCGGCCGCTCCGGTGGCCAGCACAACTCCGAGGCCCCCGACAAGCAACGACAGGGAGACCCCGCGGCGCGAGCCGCGCGGCGTCCCGAACATCGACCGGCCGGACATGGCGGGAAGTCTAGGCCAGAAACGGGCGCCATACGGAGAGTTGACCGCAGACCACCCGAAGCGGCGCTCGGACCTCGCTCAGACCTTGAGGTATTTACGCAGCGTGACGAGGGCGGCGAAGGCCGGCATCAGCATGCCGACCACGAGGACCAGTGGCAGCACCTTGATGACGTCGTTCCAGCCCAGGAAGTTCACCAGGGGGATCTTCTCCTGCAGCTTCAGCCCGGCGTCGATCAGGAAGTACCGGCCGGTGAGCAGCATGCCGCAGGCCAGCGTTCCGCCGACCAGCCCGGCGAAGGCCGCCTCCATGATGAACGGCATCTGGATATAGAAGCCGGACGCGCCCACCAGGCGCATGATCCCGGTCTCCCGGCGGCGGCTGAACGCCGACACCCGGACGGTGTTGACGATCAGCAGCATCGCGACGGTGAGCATGAACGCGAGGATCGCGTAGGCCACCTTCGTCATGCCGTTGAGCAGATCGAACAGGTTCTTCAGCAACTTGCGCTGGTCCTGCACCTCCTGCACGCCGGGACGGCCGGAGAAGGCGCTGGAGACGACCTGGAACTTCGTCGGGTCCTTGAGCTTGACCCGGTACGCCTCCTGGAGCTGGTCAGGAGTGAGGGACCCGGCGATCGGAGAGTCCTTGAACTGCTCCTGATAGTGCTTGTACGCCTCCTGGGCCGACTCGTAGATCACCGTGTCGACGACGGGGAGCTTCTCCAGGTCGGCCTTGATCGCCTTCTTCTGCTCGTCCGTGACCGCGCCCTTGGAACACGTCGGGTTGGTCTTCACGTCCGCTTTGTTGCAGAGGAAGATCGACACCTGGACCTTGTCGTACCAGTAGCCCTTCATCTGGTTGACCTGCTGATTGGCCAGCCAGGAGCCGCCGGCGAGGGCGAGCGAGAGGGCGACGGAGATGATCACGGCGAAGGTCATGGTGAGATTGCGCCGGAGACCGACGCCGATCTCCGACAGGACGAACTGGGCGCGCATGATGTCCTTTCAGGGGGCTGGTGGCTACGACTGCGGAACAGAACTCAGCTCGGTACGCACCTCAGTGCGCAGCTCAGTGCTGGTAGCCGTAGACACCGCGCGACTGGTCGCGCACCAGTCGCCCCTTCTCGAGCTCAATGACGCGCTTGCGCATCTGGTCGACGATGTTCTGGTCGTGGGTGGCCATGACCACGGTGGTACCGGTGCGGTTGATGCGGTCCAGGAGACGCATGATGCCGACCGAGGTCTGCGGGTCGAGGTTTCCGGTCGGCTCGTCCGCGATCAGCAGCATCGGGCGGTTGACGAATGCGCGCGCGATGGCCACACGCTGCTGCTCACCACCCGACAGCTCACCCGGCATGCGGTCCTCCTTGCCGGCCAGGCCGACCAGGTCCAGGACCTCGGGAACCGTCTTCCGGATCGTCCCGCGCGGCTTGCCGATCACTTCCAGCGCGAACGCCACGTTCTCCGCGACGGTCTTGTTCGGAAGCAGCCGGAAGTCCTGGAAGACCGTGCCCAGCTGGCGCCGCATGTGCGGCACCTTCCAGTTGGAGAGTCTCGCCAGGTCCTTGCCCAGGACGTGCACCAAACCGGTGTCGGTGCGCTCCTCACGGAGGATCAACCGAAGGAAGGTCGACTTACCCGACCCCGACGAGCCGACGAGGAAGACGAACTCGCCCTTCTCGATCTCCAGCGAGACATCCCGAAGTGCAGGACGGTTCTGCTTGGGGTAGGTCTTGGTGACGCTGTCGAATCGGATCACGTTCGCACCAGTGAGGTAGCCGGATATTGGGGGCGGACAACCGCGGGGGCGGCTCTCCTGGTGTGGGCGACCATACGCGAACGGGGTACGACCGCGCAGTCGCCGTCGTGGGTTCGTGTGTTTGCGCACAGGGCACAGGGGGACAAAGCAGGCATCGAGCCATGCACGTCACCGACGTGGAATCGTGCGGGGCGCGCCGATTCGCCCCGAAGCTGGCACAGTGGAGGAACGGAACGACACACCGGTGCGTTCACTGGACGGAGGAGGAGATCGCATGACATGCGACCGACTGGTGTGCGCCAATTGCGCCGGCCCCGTCAGCGAGGGCCGCTGCGCGGTATGCCGCGCCAACCGCGCCCGCCTCCAGCAGGAGAACCCCTGGGCCGCCCTGACGCCCGCGACTCTCATCGCCCTCCTCGTCGCCCTCCTCGCGGTGGTCCTGGTGGTTGAACACGCCACGTAGGCGCGGCGATAGCTGCTTACTTATTACTGAGGGCCCTGGAGCGCACGCTCCGGGGCCCTTCCCTTTGACCGTTCACCATCACGAACGGTAGCCATGCGGACACGACACGCGAGGGTGCGAGATTCCTGAGGCATTCGGGCCCGGTTCGAACGGGCCGATGACCGTCGTCATCGACCAGACGTCCGTGCCCGCGGCCGACCGCTCAGCTCTCGCCTCACAGGCGCAGAAGGCGCTCACGGATGTGCCGGGGGCTGCCGCCATCACCCCGCTGAAAACCGACCCAGGACGGCGATGTACTGGTCGGCACCGCCTATTCACAGCAGGCGCCACAGAACGAGGCCACCACGGATCTGGCCAACCGGCTGACGGACGACATCCTGCCGCAGGCCGTCAAGGGCAGTGCCGCGCACGCCTACGTGACGGGAACGACGGCAGCCCAGGTCGACTTCCTGGACATCGTCTCCAGCCGTCTGACCCTGATCATCGCCGTGGTGGTCGTGCTCGCCTTCCTCATCATCCTGATCGTCTTCCGCGGGCTGCTGGTGGCGGTCAAGGCGGCGGTCCTGAACGTCCTGTCCATCGCGGCCTCGTACGGCGTCGTGGTGGCCGTCTTCCAGTGGGGCTGGGGCGGTCCGGCGCTGGGCGTGGCGGGCAAGGTCCCCATCGAGAGTTACGTGCCGATGCGTAGAAATCGGTGCGACTGCCTTCTTCGCGTAGGCCGGCCGCGACCAGCCAGTGCGGCACCTCTGCTGCGGGGCCGTCGGGCCATACCGCGCCGCGCCACCGCTGCACCTTGACCTTGAACAGGATCTGGTCGTCCACGGCCGCGATGCGCTCGTGCGGTGTGGTGGGGTCGGCGAACTGCACGCCGGATTTGGCCAGCAGCGGGTGGTCGATCTCGTCCAGCGGCCGGTCAACCGGACCCGCAGCGAGTTGGAGGTCTTCACGCAGGCAGCGCAGGGTCGGTCGAACACGTTCCGTGGGCGGTCGGTCAGTCCTTCTCGTTGACGCCGCCGACAGCGTCGAGCTGCTCGCGACTCAGTCCGGCCAGGAGCGCAACCCGGGACGCCCGGGAGCCGTCGAGCTGGTGCATCAGGTCCTGCATGCGCCGGCGCATGTCCTCGCGCCGGGCGTCGAGGTAGAACTGCACCGCTTCGGCCACCAGGTCCTTCTTTGTGATGCCCAGGAAGTTCGCACCGGATGAGATCAGCTCGTCTATAGCCGGGTCGACCTTGAGCGGTGCCTGCCGACGCGTCGTACTGGCTGCGGTCATGTTAGTCCTCCTCCTTCAGCTTCCCAATAACGGTACCTCCGGTACCTCACTGCGGCAAAGCCTTGCCCCTCGCGCCCGTACAACCACACCGAGAGGTGGAAGTGGCGGTGCCGGCACTGGCCAGATCGGCCAGGTTGCCCTCGTCGCGGGCATGGGACTCATCGCCCCTTGCGGCAGAACGAGCGCATGCGCAATCGGCACGGCGCCATTCGGCGGACTGCGGCTACACCGCCGTGGCGAGCGCGAACCACACCCCTTTCCCCTCCCCGGCCACCGGCCCCAGCGGCGCGCCCTTGACCGTCCCCCAGTCGTCCGCCAGCGCCGCGACAAGTAACAGGCCGCGCCCGCCCTCCTCCTCACACCCCTCCGGGACGACGACCGGCGGATCCGGCGTGCCGTCGTAGACCGTGATCCGGATGTACGACCCCTCGACGGCGAGCCACAGCAGCGAACCGACTCCCTTGGCGTGCTGATAGGCATTGGTGACCAGCTCGGATGCGCAGACCTCGGCGGCGTCGATGATGCGGTGCAGGCCGAGCGAACGCAGGACGGATGCGACGAAGTCGCGGGCGATGCAGGGGGAAGTGATCAGCGGCGGGCAGAACAGCGTGTACGAGTGCGGCAGCGCGCGGCCGTCGGGCGGCCACGTGGGGGTCTGCAGGTTCATGGACGACTCGTCTTCCGTGGGGGGAGTGAGGGACGAACACCGTTGCCCGGCGGTGGCATTGCCCCTCGCGAGCGAGGGGTGCGCTTCCGATGCGCGGGCAGGGCAAGGCAGTTGGAGCGGTGGGTGACCACCACCCCTCTCCTGTGAGGTACGCCACAGACACTAGAGTAAAGAGGTGATACGTATCAACTGTTTCCGCAAATCCGCACGGACCGCCGTGGACCATCACGAGCCGAAGCGGCACACTCTGTAGCGACACGAGGGAAGGACCGCATGCCGCCGAGGATCAACCCCACAGCACGTCAGGTGCGACTCGGCACGGAGCTGCGCAAGCTGCGCGATGCCGCCGGCATCACCGCACGCGAAACCGCCGCGCGTCTCGGCGCCAGCCACACTCAGGTCAGCCACATCGAGTCGGGCCGCTTCGGAATCAGCGAGGAACGGCTCCGCTCACTGGCCGCCTTCTACGTATGCGATGACGCCCACCTCGTCGATGCCCTCGTCGCCATGGCGAACGAACGAGGCAAAGGCTGGTGGGAGGAGTACCGGGGAACCCTCGTCCCGCAGGCGCTTGACCTCGCGGCGCTGGAGCACCACTCCACCTACCTGCGCACACTCCAAGTGCTGCACATCCCCGGCATCCTCCAGACCGAGGACCGAGTGCGCGCCGCCTTCGCCTACGTCAACCCGGACTTGCCCGCGAACGAGCTCGAGGCCGAAGTCACTCATCGCATGCGGCGGCGTGAGGTGATCGAGCGTGAGGGGGCTCCGGCATTTGAAGCCGTCATCCACGAGGCCGCGTTGCGCATCAAGGTGGGCGGTGTGAAATCGTCCCGAGCCCAGCTCGACCACATCCTGAGCCTGTCCGAACGGGACAACGTAACCGTACGCGTCATCCCCTTCGACGTGGACGACTTCGCGGGCGCAGGATTCTCCATGCTCTACGCCGGCGGTGCCGTCTCCCAACTCGACACGGTCCAGCTGGACACGGCGCACGGCAGCATCTTCCTCGACGCGGAGGCCCAACTGAGGAAGTACCGCGCCCTCTTCGACCGGATCGAAGCCTCGTCGCTCACCGCCGACGGGTCACGCGATTTCATCCACCGCATCGCGCAGGACATGTGAAAGGCAGAGCAGTGCCGTCATCGATCACCTGGCAGAAATCCTCATTCTCCGGAGGAGCCCAGGGAAACGACTGCGTCGAAATCGGCATATCCCCCACCGGACTCCACCTCCGCGAGAGCGACAGCCCGGACGTCGTCCTCACGACCACCTCGGCCGCCCTGGGAGCCTTCCTCCGCAGCATCAAGGCGAACGCGCTGGCCCACCACGACGTCGGGTGAAGGACATCGCGGGGTACGCGCCTAGGGAAGCATCCCGGAGCGGACCCGATGGGCGAAGCGGACGGCTTTGGCGCCGATCAGACCGGTCAGCACGTCGTCAACGGAGAGTTTGGGACGGCCACCCCGTCCCGTCGCCTCTGCCTGCTCGGTCATGACCCGTTCCAGTACCTCCGGGGCGCCGTCGTACAGGCCACACAGGAAGTCGTCCGGATGCAGCGCTTCGACGGCGTAGTCGTCCAGAGCCGAAGCCGGAAAATCGCGGAGATTGGCGGTGACGATGATCTCCGCATCGGCGACAATCGCGACGGCGAGGACGTGCCGATCCTTGGGGTGTTGGTCAGTCCCGCGATCAAGTGTTCGTAGCCGACGGTCTCGGCTTCCGGGAAATAACGCCGCATCGCCGCGATGCGCCGATCCGCCGCCGCCGAGTGCACGGAGTCCGGGAGATTGCGCCGGACCTCCTCAAGGAGGTCAGCGCTCCATACAGGTCGGAACAGCTCCTGCTCGGCGCAGCGTAAGAGGGTGTCGGCGAGCACACTCGGGATCAGCACGCACGCATCCAGAACCACTGTGATCACTGGCGTAAACCCTCACTCACCGCGACGGCCACGACGAATGTCCTCGTCGTAGACCCCCATGACGACCGCGTCCGCCGTCAACTCGTCGAGCCCCTGGCGTCGTTCACGACTGCGGCGTTCCTTGTACGCGAGCACATCGTGCAACGCCACCCGCCGGCCCGCGTTCGGACGACTGAACGGGATGAGCCCGTCCTCGAGCAGCTTGACCATGGTCGGGCGGGACACACCAATCAGTTCAGCCGCTTCCCCCGTGGTCAGCTCGGTCGCCCTCGGTACCACGGAGACGGCTCGCCCCCGCGCCAGCATGGGCACGACCTCGGCCAGAAGCCGCGACACGGAATCCGGCAGCTCCACCGCATCACCGTCATCCACCACCAGCCGCAACGTGTGGCGTGAGGACAAGCGCGCGGCAAGGAGACGCAGCCGCTCGGAATCGCCCTCCGGCTCTATCACCGGCATGAGACTCATCGCCCTGCTCCTCCCAGACACGCGCCGCGATCACCTCCATCATCTTCCGAGGCGAAAAAAACGCAAGCCGATACTGCTGTCCGACGACGCCTCCGAGGCCGAGACCCGGCACGCTCTGCTCACGGCCGGGCGGGTCGCCGTCATCGAGCGCGTCATGATCGGCGGATACGCCGCCTTGGCCGCCCCCGAGAACGACGAGGACCGCGACAGCCGCCGTGCCATGCGTGCCCGTGCCGCCCGCCTGGGGGACTGATCCTCCATGGGTTCCGAGCTCATCCCGGTACGCGGTCGGATCTACATGGCCGACATCGGCGCAGGCCGCAAGCCCTGGCTGGTGGTGTCCAACAACGCCCGCAACCGCGCCCTGTCGGACTGCCTGGCCGTGCGCCTGACCAACAGCGTCAAGCCCGACCTGCCCAGCATCATCCAACTCGGCCCCGCCGACCCACTCGTCGGCCGCGCCCTCTGCGACGACGTCGCCCTGCTCTACCGCAGCGACCTGGAAGAAGACCGGGGCGCCCTGTCCCCCGCGACGATGGTGAAGGTCGCCGCCGGTCTGCGCGCCGCCCTCGCCCTGTAGAGACGTCACCTCAGGACCCCGACTCGGATCACCCACCGCCCGCCTGGGGGGTTGGGGAAATCTTGGGCCGGGGTCGTCCGATGCGGGGCCGGTCGTGATCAGGGCCGACGCTCGCCTTGCGGCAGGCACACACCTTGCCTGCCCGCCGCTCTGCCCCGTGGCCCGGAGCGCGGCCGGCGCGGGTCCCACGCCGGGCAGGCGGCTCAAGATGCCCTCGAATACCTACTGGATCGGGCCAACTCGCCGACGGGACCCGCCGTTCTTCCGCCGACGACAACGGCAGCCGAACATGGTCCGGGGATACTTCCACGGCCCGCACGTCCGCTACACGATCGAATCGCGAAACATTAGCGTTTCGGATCAATAACTATCCTGGCCTGTGACCAGAACTCAGTCCACCAGCGCCTTTGGTGGCATACCCAAACTCTCAGGACCATCCCGACTGCGGCCGTTTCAATTCGATGGATGAGCCGCCAGGGCAGGTGGGGTCAACGATGGTGTTCATAAAGGTCTCGAAGGCCCATTGGTCCGTGCTGTCGGGAGCGGCTCCCTCACCGGTCACTACACCGCGGAGCAACCAACCAGGGCCGTCGCAACCGAGAAACCGGACCGCCATGACGCCGCGCGAACCATCCGACTTCGTCACGGGCTGATTCGACCTGATCTCGACTCCGGCTGGTCCGGCCCACTCCTTTGCCTCACCGCGACCAGCAATCAACTTGGCGAGCAGCTCCCCGCGGATCCTGTTCCAGGGGCGTCCTTCGGCCGCGCGGAATGCCTGCAGCTGAAGCGCCGTACGGCCGGAAACGATGCCGACTGCCTCGACCTCGTCGCCACGCCTGCCGTACACCGGTCGGAGCTTCAGCCCCTGGCTGGAGGGAATCCGGAGACCGCCGAGGTCAATGTGGTCACCGGCGGCACGGTCGGCCTCGCTCGCATCCCATGGGCCCGCATCCCTGCCACGTTGCGCCAGACGGTATCGGTCTTCCGCCTGGACGACCCCTCGGATGCCTCTTCCGCGAATGCCAGGAAGACATCGACCTCAGCCGCGGGGAGGCTTCGTTCCTCCAGAACCGCGCGCCGTCAATCCAGAAAACACCATGCCTACAAGGGCGTTGACGTCAAGCATGCCTCATGGTGGCAGGCAGGAACTCAACGTCACCACCGACTACGGAACAGAGCCAAGAAAAAGACACTCCCGTCCCCCGACGGCTCCTGAGCCACCGCACGCGAGAGGGGCCCGGAGCGCGCCGCCTGCGGGCGCCGGGGCCCCCTCGCGTGAATTGTTACCGCAGGTCAGGCCGCAGTACGGCGGTTGACCATGGTCGGCATCATGCGGAAGCCGATGCCACCGGCGATCATCGTCGCGGCACCGACCAGCAGGAAGGTGGTCTCGCCGGAACCGGTCTTGGCCAGCTCCTGGTTGGTGTTGCCCTGCGCCACCGGCTTGGTGTTCTGGTTGTCGGTGCCGGTGTTGTTGCAGTTGACGCTGTCACCGGTCAGGGTGCAGGTGTTGCCGCCACCGGTCGAACCGTTGGTGGATCCCCCGGTGGTGCCGGTCGAACCACCGGTGGTTCCACCCGTGGTGGTGGTGCCGGTGGTCCCGGTCGAACCGGTGGTTCCGGTGGTCCCGGTGGTGCCCGTCGAACCCGTGGTCCCGGTCGAACCGGTCGTGCCGGTCGAACCGGTGGTGCCCGTCGAACCGGTCGTGCCGGTCGAACCGGTGGTGCCCGTCGAACCAGTCGTGCCGGTCGAACCGGTCGTGCCCGTCGAACCAGTCGTCCCCGTCGAACCAGTCGTGCCGGTCGAACCGGTCGTGCCCGTCGAACCAGTCGTGCCGGTCGAACCGGTCGTGCCCGTCGAACCAGTCGTCCCGGTCGAACCGGTCGTGCCCGTCGAACCAGTGGTCCCGGTCGAACCGGTGGTGCCCGTCGAACCAGTCGTGCCGGTCGAACCGGTGGTGCCCGTCGAACCGGTCGTGCTCGTGGAACCGGTCGTGCTCGTGGAACCGGTCGTGCCCTGGGTGACAGCCGCAGTAGTGGCACCGGTGGAACCGGTGATGGTGCCGCCGTCGGTGTCACCCGCGGCCTGTGTGGTGACCTCGACATGCGCGGTACCTGAGACGGCCTGGGCCGCGCCCACGGCCGTCAGGGACGCGCCGGTGGCGATGACGGCGGCGGCGGCTATACGAGCCATGCGCAGCCGAGTGTTCTTCTTGCTCATCTGGTAACTACCCCCAGTAGCGGATCGCGTAAATGGAGCAGCTATGGACAGGGCGGCGACTCACGCCCCGGTCATACGCATGCCGCGCAACACCTTTCCCATAATTCACGGCAGCGTCAAGGCCATTCCACACGGAATGCCGGAATTAGCGCTATTTGCCGGGCAGTTGTGTATGTGGCTGTGACATAAAAGAAGCAACTGCCACCCAAAGGACGGCAGTTGCCGACAGGAACGAGCGGGTCGGGCGTCAGCCCTGAGAGGCCTTCTGCTGGCCCTTGCGCCAGCGGATGCCCGCCTCGATGAAGCCGTCGATGTCACCGTCGAGGGCGCCCTGCGGGTTGCCGACCTCGTAGTCGGTGCGCAGGTCCTTGACCATCTGGTACGGGTGAAGGACGTACGAGCGCATCTGGCTGCCCCAGGAGTTGCCGCCGTCGCTCTTGCCGAGGGAGTCCATCAGGGCCTGCTCCTCCTGGCGGCGCCGCTCAAGGAGCTTGGCCTGGAGGACGTTCATGGCGCTGGCCTTGTTCTGGATCTGCGAGCGCTCGTTCTGGCAGGAGACCACGATGCCGGTGGGGATGTGGGTCAGCCGCACCGCGGAGTCGGTGGTGTTGACGCCCTGGCCGCCGGGGCCGGAGGCGCGGTAGACGTCGACGCGCAGCTCGGACTCGTCGATCTCGAGGTGGTCGGTCTTCTCGACGACGGGAAGTACCTCGACGCCGGCGAAGGAGGTCTGGCGGCGGCCCTGGTTGTCGAAGGGCGAGATGCGCACCAGGCGGTGGGTGCCCTGCTCGACGGAGAGGGTGCCGTACGCGTACGGGGCCTTCACGGCGAAGGTGGTCGACTTGATGCCGGCCTCTTCGGCGTAGGAGGTCTCGTAGACCTCCGTCTGGTAGCCGTGGCGCTCGGCCCAGCGCAGATACATGCGCTGGAGCTGCTCGGCGAAGTCGGCGGCGTCCACGCCACCGGCTTCCGCACGGATGTTGACGAGGGCCTCACGGGAGTCGTACTCACCGGAGAGGAGGGTGCGGATCTCCAGTTCGTCGAGCGCCTTGCGGACCGAGACCAGCTCTTCCTCGGCCTCGGCGAGGGCATCGGCGTCGCCCTCGTCCTCGGCGAGCTCGAACATCAACGACAGGTCGTCGATCCGGCCGCGGAGCTGCTCGGCCTTGCGCAGCTCGGCCTGGAGGTGCGAGAGCTTGCTCGTGATCTTCTGCGCCGCGTCCGGGTCGTCCCAGAGGGAGGGGGCCGCGGCCTGCTCCTCGAGAACGACGATATCGGCCCGCATCGCGTCGAGGTCCAGGACGGCCTCGATCGACCCCATGGTCGAGGAGAGGGACTTCAGCTCTTCGGATACATCGACGACTGCCACGGGTCCAGACTACCGGCTGGTCGAACGGGACGTTCTCGCCCGGTGCCGGTGGGATCCCGGCGGGACCCCGGTGCGACCTCCGTGTGACCGGACCGGGGCGTCCCTCAGACCTGGGCGGTGGCGCGGCTGAGGGCGCCGTCGGGGGTGCGGACGTACAACTCGAGGACGCGGCCGGAGGACGTGACGGCGGCCGGGGTGGTGGCGGCAGCGGCGCCCGGGAGGGCCTCGACGGCCCAGTCCGCGCCCGTGGCCGCCGGGCCCGCGGCCTGCGTGAGGCCGCCTGAGGCGGCGGGCGCGAAGGCGTAGACACGGTCGCCCGAGGCCAGCGGCTCGGGGCGGCCGGTGGCGTCCAGACCGCGCAGAACGACCGGGGGCCGCCAGGCGCCGGCCGCGTACGGGAGTCGCAGCACCGCGCCGTCGGCCTTGCGGACGACGAACGCGTCGAGGGTGTCGGCTGCGCGGGAGACGAGCCCGGGGGCGGCCGTGATGCGGCCGGGGGTGGGGACGACGGACCAGGCGTTCCAGCGGGTGCCGACGAGCGACGCCGTGACCAGCTCGCCGCCGGACCGGCCGACGAGGTCGATCCGGCCGGGTGCCGAGGACGCGGCGGCCGGGGCGGCGTCGAACCGGGTGCGCTCGTCGACCTGGTACCACTGGTTCCAGATCCCGTTGATCATGGTCCGCCGGTAGAGCAGGCCGTCCGTACCGAGGCCGAACAGGTCGAGGCGGCCGGGCGAGGCCGAGACGACCGCCGGGTCGTCGGCGACTCCTATGCCGGTGAGGCGGGTCCAGGCGCTGTAGCCGCCCGAGGCGCCGGCACTCCGGGTGAGATACCACACGTCGTTGTCCTCGCCCCGGGCGAACACATAGGTGGTCTTTCCCACGGTGATGGCGCGCGGGCCGCCGACCAGCTTCACGCGTGCGGCGGGCACATCGGTGAACGCCGACCAGTGCGGCAGCTCGACCGGGTCGCCGACGGAGCCCTGTGGTGAGGCGGCCCCCGCGGTGGGTGGGGTGGGCTTGGACGGGGGGCTGGCGGGCGGGGCGGTGGTGGGGTGGTCGTTGTCCGCGGGGGTCTGCTGACCGGAGTCGCCGCCCAGCGAGGCGATGCCCCAGCCGCCCGTCCAAGCC
>NZ_JASISZ010000003.1 GCF_030063355.1 Streptomyces sp. PH10-H1 | reverse complement strand
TCCCCAGCCCGACCGGAGCTCCGCCGAGGCCGTGGCCATCGCCCCGCACTGGCGCACCGCCTCAATCAACCCACCGACCAAGGTCCCACGAAGCTGGGATCCGATACCTTAAGTCACTGGTATTGGGGCTACAGGGCTCCGGCCCGCCGCACCCGTACCCATTCGAGGACGTTCAGGGCGGCGACGATCACCGCGAGCAGGCCCAGCGCGCCCACCGCGGGCAGCCTCGCCGCGAGCGGGAGGGCGATGAGTACGACGACGGCGGCCGTCAGCCGGGTCGTCGACCACAGGCCGAACATCCGCCACCGCGTGTAGCCGAAGACGGCCAGGAAGAGCGCGCAGCCCCCGTAGAGCAGCCCGGCCACCCCCGTCCCGAGCCGGTCCGACGGGTGCGCCACCGCGTCGTGCATGCCGACCGCCACCGCGATCACCCCGCCGATGAAGCCGAGGTGGGCGTAGGAAAGGACCTCGCGGATGGTGTCGATCTGCCGGTCGGAGGTGGCCAGCGCGTGCTGGATCGCGCTCGCCGCGAACGCGAAGTACACCCACCACAGACCGGCCGCGAGGGTGAAGGCCGCCGCGACGGCGGTGAGCTCCCGTGTGTCCAGGTGCGCGGCCGCCGTCGCCGGGGCGCCGATCGCCACGATCGACTCGCCGAGCGCGATGATCAGGAACAGTCCGAAGCGTTCCGGCAGATGCCCGGCATGGAACCGAACCCGGGACAGTCTGCGCCGCAGCAGCAACGGCATGGACAGGTCGATCAGTGCGGCGGACGCCCAGAGCGCGGTACGCGCCGGGCCGTCGAGGAAACCGCCGGCCATCAGCATCGGCCCGGTGACGCAGGCTCCGACGGCGAAGGCGCTGAGCCGTACGTCCTGCCAGCGGAGAACCAGTGCCTGCAGCACCAGCCGCGCGGCCCAGTAGGAGGCCCCGTAGAGCACTCCGCGCCCGTCGTAGGCCAGCGGCAGCGCCAGCCCCATGAACAGCGCGCTCAGCCCGACGGCGAAGATCCCGATCCGGTCCACCGGATTGTCGACATCCTGCCGGTTGGCGTGCAGCGACATCCCCACCCAGGCCCAGTAGGGCGGCACGAACGCGATGAGCGCCCGTCCCACGCCCGCCCAGGAGTGGTCCTGGTGCAGCAGCGTGCTCACCTGCGTGATCGCGAACACGAACACCAGGTCGAAGAACAACTCCGCCCAGGTGACCCGCTTTTCGGCCTCAGCCATCCCCGCCCCCGTCATGCCCGCCGCCCCCTGCGGCGCACGACTCTACTGGGACGGTCAGGACCGGGACGGTCAGGCCGGCAGGGCGAGCCAGTCGTCGATTCCGGAGAGCAGCCGGTCCCGTACGTCCTGCGGCGCGGCCGACCCCCGGACCGACTGCCGGGCCAGCTCCGCCAGCTCCTCGTCGGTGAAGGCGTGGAAGTCCCGCGCGATCTCGTACTGCGCGGCGAGCCGCGACCCGAAGAGCAGCGGGTCGTCGGCGCCCAGCGCCATCGGTACGCCCGCGTCGAAGAGGGTGCGCAGCGGCACGTCCTCCGGCTTCTCGTAGACGCCGAGCGCGACATTGGACGCCGGGCAGACCTCGCAGGTGATCTGCCGCTCGGCGAGCTTCCTGAGCAGCCGGGGGTCCTCGGCCGCCCGCACCCCGTGCCCGACGCGCCCCGCGTGGAGGTCGTCGAGGCAGTCGCGGACGCTGCTGGGCCCGGCGAGCTCACCGCCGTGCGGCGCGGCGAGCAGCCCGCCCTCACGGGCGATCGCGAAGGCGCGGTCGAAGTCGCGGGCGAGCCCGCGCCGCTCGTCGTTGGAGAGTCCGAAGCCGACGACGCCCCGGTCGGCGTACCGCACCGCGAGCCGGGCGAGGGTGCGCGCGTCGAGCGGGTGCTTCATCCGGTTGGCGGCGACGATGACGGCCATCCCGACGCCGGTCTCCCGGGAGGCGCTCTCCACCGCGTCCAGGATGATCTCCATGGTCGGGATGAGACCGCCGAGCCGGGGGGCGTACGAGGTCGGGTCGACCTGGATCTCCAGCCACCCGGAGCCGTCCCTGGCGTCCTCCTCGGCGGCCTCGCGGACCAGCCGCTGGATGTCCTCGGCGGTGCGCAGACAGCATCGCGCGCTGTCGTAGAGCCGCTGGAAGCGGAACCAGCCCCGCTCGTCGGTGGCCCGCAGTTTCGGCGGGTGGCCGGAGGTGAGCGCTTCGGGGAGGTGCACCCCGTGCAGGTCCGCGAGCTCCAGCAGGGTCTCGGGCCGCATGGAGCCGGTGAAGTGCAGATGGAGATGGGCCTTGGGGAGCAGACGGACATCACGTGCCATCCGAGGATCCTGCCGTACGGGTGAGGCCGTCCGGTACCGATTTCGCCGAACGGGGGCTTGCCCGAAAACAAAAACGGGCCCCCGGTGGCAGCCGGGGGCCCGTCGAAGGGAGCAATTCAGGCGGGATCAGGCGCGGGCCTCGCCGAGCAGCTTCTGGATCCGCGAGACGCCCTCGATCAGGTCCTCGTCGCCCAGTGCGTAGGAAAGGCGCAGGTAGCCGGGGGTGCCGAAGGCCTCACCGGGGACGACGGCGACCTCGGCCTCGTCCAGGATGAGGGCGGCCAGCTCGACGGACGTCTGCGGGCGCTTGCCGCGGATCTCCTTGCCGAGCAGGTCCTTCACGGACGGGTACGCGTAGAACGCGCCTTCGGGGGTCGGGCAGAGCACACCGTCGATGTCGTTCAGCAGCCGCACGATGGTCTGGCGCCGGCGGTCGAAGGCGGTGCGCATCTCGGCGACCGCGTCCAGGTTCCCGGAGACCGCCGCCAGTGCCGCCGCCTGGGCGACGTTGCTGACGTTGGAGGTGGCGTGCGACTGCAGGTTCGTCGCGGCCTTGATCACGTCCTTGGGGGCGATCATCCACCCGACGCGCCAGCCGGTCATGGCGTACGTCTTGGCGACACCGTTCACCACGATGCACTTGTCGCGCAGCTCGGGAAGGATCGCCGGGAGCGAGGTGAACGTCGCGTCGCCGTAGACGAGGTGTTCGTAGATCTCGTCGGTGAGCACCCACAGGCCGTGCTCGACGGCCCAGCGGCCGATGGCCTCGGCGTCGGCCTCGCTGTAGACGGCGCCGGTCGGGTTCGACGGGGAGACGAAGAGGACGACCTTCGTACGCGGGGTGCGCGCCGCCTCCAGCTGCTCGACCGACACGCGGTAGCCGGTCGTCTCGTCGGCGACGACGTCGACGGGCACGCCGCCCGCGAGCCGGATCGACTCCGGGTAGGTGGTCCAGTACGGCGCCGGGACGATGACTTCGTCGCCCGGGTCGAGGATCGCGGCGAAGGCCTCGTAGATCGCCTGCTTGCCGCCGTTGGTGACCAGCACCTGGGAGGCGTCGATCTCGTAGCCCGAGTCGCGCAGCGTCTTGGCGGCGATGGCGGCCTTGAGCTCCGGCAGCCCGCCGGCCGGGGTGTAGCGGTGGTACTTCGGGTTCCGGCACGCCTCCACCGCGGCCTCGACGATGTAGCCGGGGGTCGGGAAGTCGGGCTCGCCGGCGCCGAAGCCGATGACCGGACGCCCGGCGGCCTTGAGGGCCTTCGCCTTGGCGTCCACGGCGAGGGTCGCGGACTCGGAGATCGATCCGATGCGGGCCGACACCCGTCGGTCGGCGGGGGACTGTGCGGGAGGAGTGGCAGCGGTCATGACTGCATCGTCCCAGACGGCGTACCGCCCCGGCACCGGTGTTTGCAGAGTGGACAGCGCGGCCGGCGGCGGAGCCGTTCGACGACCGGCCCATGAACACGTACACTCATCCGTCGATGGCCCTCTCGCGAACTGCGGTACGTTGAGGGGAGTCTCAAAGGGTCGTAGCTCAATTGGTAGAGCACTGGTCTCCAAAACCAGCGGTTGGGGGTTCAAGTCCCTCCGGCCCTGCTACACGCGTCCTCGCCAGGATGCGGGCAGGTAATTGCACTCGCCGTACCGCGCGACGGGCGCGGTACGGCCACGACCCGGAGTCAGGTGAAGACGAGTGACTGAAATCACGGACTCCATCGAGGTCCCTGAGCCTGACGCATCCCAGGACAAGAAGGCCCGCCGCGGAGGTAAGCGCGGAAAGAAGGGCCCACTGGCCCGTCTTGGCCTCTTCTACCGGCAGATCGTCGCCGAGCTCCGCAAGGTCGTCTGGCCTTCGCGTCAAGACCTCATGACGTACACGAGCGTCGTAATTGTCTTCGTTGTCGTCATCATCGGGCTTGTGTCCGTGATTGACTTTGGATTCGCGAAGCTCGTCTCGTACGTCTTCGGATGATCCTGCGGAGGATGCCCCTGCGGCGCCCGTCCGCATGTTCCACCCCTTGAAGTCAGGAAGAAGCAGTCACCGTGTCTGACCCGAACGTGTACGACGCCGACGAGTCCGTCGAGGGCGACGACACTGCGCTCGACATCGTCGAGGCAGCCGACGGCGACATCGACCAGGCCGAGGCTGCCGACGAAGCCGCGGGCGAAGCCGCCGAGAAGGCCGCCGTCCACGTCATCGATGAGACCGACGACGCCGTCGCCGAGGACGCTCAGGACTCCCAGGACGAGACCGGGGACGCCGCCGACGAAGAGGCCGAGGCCGTACTCGTCGAGGCCGACGCCGAGCTCGCCGAGGGCGACGCCGAGCCCGTGGAAGAGCCGGAGCCGGTCGACCCGGTCGCCGCCTTCCGCGAGGAGCTCCGCACCCTGCCGGGCGAGTGGTACGTCATCCACACGTACGCCGGCTACGAGAACCGCGTGAAGTCCAACCTGGAGCAGCGCGCCGTCTCGCTGAACGTCGAGGACTACATCTACCAGGCAGAAGTGCCCCAGGAAGAAGTAGCCCAGATCAAGAACGGCGAGCGCAAGACCGTCAAGCAGAACAAGCTTCCGGGCTATGTGCTGGTGCGCATGGACCTGACGAACGAGTCGTGGGGCGTCGTCCGCAACACGCCGGGCGTCACCGGCTTCGTGGGCAACGCGTACGACCCGTACCCGCTGACGCTGGACGAGATCCTGAAGATGCTGGCTCCCGAGGTCGAGGCGGCCGCCGAGGCCGCCGCCGCCGCGGACGGCACCGGACCGGCCCGCAAGATCGAGGTCCAGGTGCTGGACTTCGAGGTCGGCGACTCTGTCACCGTCACCGACGGCCCGTTCGCGACGCTGCAGGCGACGATCAACGAGATCAACCCGGACTCGAAGAAGATCAAGGGTCTCGTGGAGATCTTCGGTCGCGAGACTCCGGTCGAGCTCAGCTTCGACCAGATCCAGAAGAACTGAATTTTTGAAGCGTCCGACCAGGTCAGACCGGCTCTCGCAGCTGGTCTGACCTGCTCGGTTTCAGGCCTCGCCCCGATACCCGTTATCGTGGTGCGGTATGCCTGCTAGCAGGCGAAACAACTCTCACTAGGACCCGGAGAGAGCAATGCCTCCCAAGAAGAAGAAGATCACGGGGCTTATCAAGCTCCAGATCAACGCGGGCGCCGCAAACCCCGCGCCGCCGGTCGGCCCCGCACTGGGCCAGCACGGCGTCAACATCATGGAGTTCTGCAAGGCCTACAACGCCGCGACCGAGTCGCAGCGTGGCATGGTCGTGCCGGTGGAGATCACGGTCTACGACGACCGCTCCTTCACCTTCATCACGAAGACTCCGCCGGCCGCGAAGCTGATCCTCAAGGCCGCAGGCGTGGAGAAGGGCTCCGGCGAGCCGCACGTCAAGAAGGTCGCGAAGCTCACCGCCGCTCAGGTGCGTGACATCGCCACGGTCAAGATGCCGGACCTGAACGCCAACGACCTGGACGCCGCGTCGAAGATCATCGCCGGCACCGCCCGTTCCATGGGCATCACGGTCGAGGGCTGACAGCCACCCCGAAGCACGTCTGTGGGAGGACCGCGCGCGGTCCGTACCACGACTCCACTCACCATTGAGGAGCAGCAGTGAAGCGCAGCAAGACTCTCCGCGCTGCGGACGCGAAGATCGACCGGGACAAGCTGTACGCCCCGCTCGAGGCCGTCCGTATCGCCAAGGACACCGCAGCGACGAAGTTCGACTCGACCGTCGAGGTCGCCATGCGTCTGGGCGTTGACCCGCGCAAGGCCGACCAGATGGTCCGCGGCACCGTGAACCTTCCGCACGGCACCGGCAAGACCGCCCGGGTCCTGGTCTTCGCGACCGGTGACCGTGCAGCGGCCGCGGAAGCCGCGGGCGCCGACATCGTCGGCTCCGACGAACTCATCGAAGAGGTGGCCAAGGGCCGTCTGGACTTCGACGCCGTCGTCGCCACCCCGGACCTCATGGGCAAGGTCGGCCGGCTGGGCCGCGTGCTCGGTCCCCGTGGCCTGATGCCGAACCCGAAGACCGGCACCGTGACCCCGGACGTGGCCAAGGCCGTGACCGAGATCAAGGGCGGCAAGATCGAGTTCCGCGTCGACAAGCACTCGAACCTGCACTTCATCATCGGCAAGGTGTCGTTCGATGACGCGCAGCTGGTCGAGAACTACGGCGCGGCCCTGGACGAGATCCTTCGTCTGAAGCCGTCGGCCGCCAAGGGCCGCTACATCAGGAAGGCCGCCATCAGCACCACGATGGGCCCGGGCATCCTGGTGGACCAGAACCGCACCCGCAACCTCCTCGTCGAGGAGGACGCCGCCGGCGTCTGATCCGGACACGGCCGCGCAACGCGACGGGCCGGGCCCCGCTCCTTCTGGGAGCGGGGCCCGGCCCGTCGCGTATCCGGCCCGTACGCGGCCTTTACGGCCCGCTTCCACGCCGGTCCGCAGGCGGCCTCTTCCGAGGCTCGTACGGGGCCCGTGAGCAGCCCCGTTGAGGCGATTTGCCTGTTGGCGACCCGTTCACGTACTCTTCGCAGGAAGCCAAAGACCGCTGGTTGCTGCTGTGCCCTCGTAAGAGGTGCGGCGGCCGAAGGATCCGCTAGCTGCGGACGACCCGCTCAGGTTGCTGTGGAAGAACTCCTGGATTCGTTCTGGTCGAGTAACGCCCCGTGCGCCTGCGCCGGGGCGTTCGTGTTGCCCAGCCCCTTCCGTGCGGTCCGAATCACCCGGAAGGAGGCCGAGACTCATGGCGAGGCCCGATAAGGCTGCTGCGGTTGCCGAGCTGACGGACAAGTTCCGCAGCTCCAACGCCGCAATGCTGACCGAGTACCGCGGTCTCACCGTGGCGCAGCTCAAGACGCTGCGCCGTTCGCTCGGTGAGAACGCTCAGTACGCCGTGGTGAAGAACACGCTGACCAAGATCGCGGCCAACGAGGCCGGGATCAGCACGCTGGACGACCTGTTCGCAGGTCCGACGGCTGTTGCCTTCGTCACCGGTGACCCGGTGGAGTCGGCGAAGAGTCTGCGTGACTTCGCCAAGGAGAACCCCAACCTCATCATCAAGGGCGGTGTCCTTGACGGTAAGGCGCTGACCGCCGATGAGATCAAGAAGCTTGCGGACCTCGAGTCCCGCGAGGTTCTGCTCGCCAAGGTGGCCGGTGGGATCAAGGCGTCGATGGCCAAGGCCGCGGCGACTTTCCAGGCCCCGCTGACGGAGTTCGCCCGCACTGCGGACGCGCTTCGCGCCAAGGTCGAGCAGGGCGGTGCCGGTACGCCGGCTCCCGCCGAGGCCGAGGTGGCGGAGTAACTCTCCGCCCCTGGTCGCAGCGGGCGCCACACGCCCGCCTTCATGTACACCCGGCACCTGCCGAATAGTGGAAGGACGCCAATCATGGCGAAGCTGTCCCAGGACGAGCTGCTCGCGCAGTTCGAGACCCTGACCCTCATCGAGCTCTCCGAGTTCGTCAAGGCCTTCGAAGAGAAGTTCGACGTCAAGGCTGCCGCCCCCGTCGCCGTCGCCGGCCCCGCCGCCGCCGCCGCCGAGGCCCCGGAGGAGCAGGACGAGTTCGACGTCATCCTCACCGGTGCCGGCGAGAAGAAGATCCAGGTCATCAAGGTTGTGCGTGAGCTCACCTCGCTGGGTCTGAAGGAGGCCAAGGACCTCGTCGACGGCGCTCCGAAGCCGGTCCTCGAGAAGGTCACCAAGGAGGCCGCCGAGAAGGCTGCCGAGTCCCTCAAGGCCGCTGGCGCGGGCGTCGAGGTCAAGTAAGTCCCAGCCCCTCTCCAGGGGGCTGAACAGCCGCAGGGCGGCCACCCGAAAGGGTGGCCGCCCTGCGGTCGTTCCCGGGGTCCTCCAGGGGACCTGTAGCCGCCCGGGGGTAAGGTGATCATCCCCGCTGGGCCAGGGGGGCCGTGCGGATCTCCGGGGGGCTGAGGCCTTGACGAACCGCACGCGGCGCGCAATTCTCAGGACGCGTCGTTAGTTCGGTCCGGGGTCCGATGCATGGATCGATGGCGATGCGGGAATGCCTAGCGTCAAGCACAGATCCGGTGCCGAGACCGGGTCGACAACAGTGGCGAGGGGGCAATGATTCGGTACTCCGAATCTCTGCCTGGACATCAGTGTGCCGAGTGGCTACACTGACCCTTTGCGCTGCCTGTTAGCTGTAGCCTGGCCCGTCACCAGGGACAGCCCCAAGCCTGAGCACTGAATGAAGAGATGTCCCGTCTGAGGACATCCCTGTGTGCTCGGGGGCGGACACCGGTATGCGCGTAGTGAGTCCGAGCCCTCGGAAGGACCCCCTCTTGGCCGCCTCGCGCAACGCCTCGACTGCCAATACGAACAACGGTGCCAGCACTTCACCGCTGCGCATCTCTTTTGCGAAGATCAAGGAACCCCTCGAGGTACCGAACCTCCTCGCGCTGCAGACCGAGAGCTTTGACTGGCTGCTCGGCAACGCCGCGTGGAAGGCTCGTGTCGAGGCGGCTCTGGAAAGTGGCCAGGACGTCCCCAGGAAGTCGGGTCTGGAAGAGATCTTCGAGGAGATCTCTCCGATCGAAGACTTCTCCGGGTCGATGTCGCTCACCTTCCGCGACCACCGTTTTGAGCCTCCGAAGAACTCGATCGACGAGTGCAAGGAGCGCGACTTCACGTACGGCGCTCCGCTCTTCGTCACCGCCGAGTTCACCAACAACGAGACCGGCGAGATCAAGTCGCAGACGGTCTTCATGGGCGACTTCCCGCTCATGACCAACAAGGGCACCTTCTGCATCAACGGCACCGAGCGTGTCGTCGTGTCGCAGCTGGTCCGCTCTCCTGGCGTCTACTTCGACTCCTCGATCGACAAGACGTCCGACAAGGACATCTTCTCGGCCAAGGTCATCCCGTCCCGTGGTGCCTGGCTCGAGCTCGAGATCGACAAGCGCGACATGGTCGGTGTCCGCATCGACCGCAAGCGCAAGCAGTCGGTCACCGTGCTCCTGAAGGCTCTCGGCTGGACGACCGAGCAGATCCTGGAGGAGTTCGGCGAGTACGAGTCGATGCGCGCCACCCTGGAGAAGGACCACACCCAGGGCCAGGACGACGCACTGCTCGACATCTACCGCAAGCTGCGTCCGGGCGAGCCGCCCACCCGCGAGGCCGCGCAGACGCTGCTCGAGAACCTCTACTTCAACCCGAAGCGCTACGACCTCGCGAAGGTCGGCCGCTACAAGGTGAACAAGAAGCTCGGCAGCGACAAGCCGCTCGACGCCGGAGTGCTGACCACGGCCGACGTTCTCGCGACCATCAAGTACCTGGTCAAACTGCACGCCGGTGAGACCGAGACCGTGGGCGAGGACGGCCGCAACATCGTCGTCGAGACCGACGACATCGACCACTTCGGCAACCGTCGTCTGCGCAACGTCGGCGAGCTCATCCAGAACCAGGTCCGTACCGGCCTGGCTCGTATGGAGCGCGTCGTCCGCGAGCGGATGACCACCCAGGACGTCGAGGCGATCACGCCGCAGACCCTGATCAACATCCGGCCGGTCGTCGCCTCCATCAAGGAGTTCTTCGGCACCAGCCAGCTGTCCCAGTTCATGGACCAGACGAACCCGCTGTCGGGGCTGACCCACAAGCGTCGTCTGTCCGCGCTGGGCCCGGGTGGTCTGTCCCGTGAGCGCGCCGGCTTCGAGGTCCGTGACGTTCACCCGTCGCACTACGGCCGCATGTGTCCGATCGAGACCCCTGAAGGCCCGAACATCGGTCTGATCGGCTCGCTCGCCTCCTACGGCCGGGTCAACGCGTTCGGTTTCGTCGAGACCCCGTACCGCAAGGTCGTCGAGGGCATCGTCACCGATGACGTCGACTACCTGACGGCCGACGAGGAAGACCGCTTCGTCATCGCGCAGGCAAACGCGCCGCTGACGGACGACAACCACTTCGAAGAGGCCCGCGTCCTGGTCCGCCGCCGTGGCGGCGAGATCGACTACATCCCCGGCGCCGACGTCGACTACATGGACGTCTCGCCGCGCCAGATGGTGTCGGTCGCGACCGCGATGATCCCGTTCCTCGAGCACGACGACGCCAACCGCGCGCTCATGGGATCGAACATGATGCGCCAGGCGGTGCCGCTCATCAAGAGCGAGGCCCCGCTGGTCGGCACCGGCATGGAGTACCGCTGCGCGGTCGACGCCGGTGACGTCATCAAGGCCGAGAAGGACGGTGTGGTCCAGGAGGTCTCCGCGGACTACGTCACGGTCGCCAACGACGACGGCACCTACACCACGTACCGCGTGGCGAAGTTCAGCCGCTCGAACCAGGGCACCTCCTTCAACCAGAAGGTCGTCGTCGACGAGGGCGCTCGCGTCGTCGCCAACCAGGTCCTGGCCGACGGCCCCTCCACCGACGAGGGCGAGATGGCCCTCGGTAAGAACCTCCTCGTGGCATTCATGCCGTGGGAGGGCCACAACTACGAAGACGCGATCATCCTCAGCCAGCGGCTGGTCCAGGACGACGTCCTCTCCTCGATTCACATCGAGGAGCACGAGGTCGACGCCCGTGACACCAAGCTCGGCCCGGAGGAGATCACCCGGGACATCCCGAACGTCTCGGAAGAGGTCCTCGCGGACCTCGACGAGCGCGGCATCATCCGTATCGGTGCCGACGTCGTCGCCGGCGACATCCTGGTCGGGAAGGTCACGCCGAAGGGCGAGACCGAGCTGACCCCGGAGGAGCGCCTGCTCCGTGCGATCTTCGGCGAGAAGGCGCGCGAAGTGCGCGACACCTCGCTGAAGGTGCCGCACGGCGAGACCGGCAAGGTCATCGGCGTCCGGGTCTTCGACCGTGAAGAGGGCGACGAGCTGCCGCCGGGCGTGAACCAGCTGGTCCGCGTCTACGTCGCCCAGAAGCGCAAGATCAACAATGGTGACAAGCTTGCCGGCCGGCACGGCAACAAGGGCGTCATCTCGAAGATCCTGCCGGTCGAGGACATGCCGTTCCTGGAGGACGGCACCCCGGTCGACATCATCCTCAACCCGCTGGGTGTCCCGTCCCGGATGAACCCGGGACAGGTCCTGGAGATCCACCTCGGCTGGCTCGCCCAGCAGGGCTGGGACACCTCCGGTATCACCACGGAGTGGGCCCGCCGCCTGGAGTCCATCGGCGCCGACAAGGTGCCCCCGGGCTCCAACGTCGCCACCCCGGTGTTCGACGGTGCGCGCGAGGACGAGATCACCGGTCTCTTCGAGGCCACGATCCCGAACCGCGACGGCGACCGGATGGTGCTGCCCTCGGGCAAGGCCCGGATGTTCGACGGCCGCTCCGGCGAGCCGTTCCCGGAGCCGGTCTCGGTCGGCTACATGTACATCCTGAAGCTCCACCACCTGGTGGACGACAAGCTCCACGCCCGCTCCACCGGCCCGTACTCGATGATCACCCAGCAGCCGCTGGGTGGTAAGGCGCAGTTCGGTGGCCAGCGATTCGGCGAAATGGAGGTGTGGGCCCTTGAGGCATACGGTGCCGCCTACGCCCTCCAGGAGCTGCTGACGATCAAGTCCGACGACGTGCTCGGCCGCGTGAAGGTCTACGAGGCCATCGTCAAGGGCGAGAACATCCCCGAACCCGGCATTCCCGAGTCCTTCAAGGTGCTCATCAAGGAAATGCAGTCGCTCTGCCTCAACGTGGAGGTGCTGTCCTCGGACGGTATGTCCATCGAGATGCGCGACACGGACGAGGACGTCTTCCGCGCTGCGGAAGAGCTCGGAATCGACCTGTCCCGGCGTGAGCCGAGCAGCGTCGAAGAGGTCTGACGGGCCGACCGGGGAGCTGCGCGAGTAGCTCCCCGGTCATCCCCGGACCGTTCAGACCATGTTTGACACTCGACCCCGGCAGCGTTCTTAGTCGGGTAAAACCCGAAGGCGGGATTGACGACAAGTGCTCGACGTCAACTTCTTCGACGAGCTGCGGATCGGCCTTGCCACCGCGGACGACATTCGTACCTGGTCCCACGGCGAAGTGAAGAAGCCGGAGACCATCAACTACCGCACCCTCAAGCCGGAAAAGGACGGGCTCTTCTGCGAGAAGATCTTCGGCCCGACCCGGGACTGGGAGTGCTACTGCGGTAAGTACAAGCGGGTCCGCTTCAAGGGCATCATCTGCGAGCGCTGTGGCGTCGAGGTAACTCGCGCCAAGGTGCGTCG
The DNA here is from genome assembly GCF_030063355.1 of Streptomyces sp. PH10-H1. GTDB lineage: Bacteria > Actinomycetota > Actinomycetes > Streptomycetales > Streptomycetaceae > Actinacidiphila. The sequence goes on along the minus strand of NZ_JASISZ010000003.1, from coordinate 234,710 downwards.
TGAGCGGATGGGCCACATTGAGCTGGCCGCTCCCGTGACCCACATCTGGTACTTCAAGGGCGTTCCGTCGCGGCTGGGCTACCTGCTCGACCTCGCCCCGAAGGACCTCGAGAAGGTCATCTACTTCGCCGCCTACATGATCACGTGGGTCGACGACGAGCGCCGGACGCGCGATCTGCCCTCGCTGGAGGCCCAGGTCTCCGTCGAGCGTCAGCACGTCGAGAACCGTCGCGACTCCGATGTCGAGAACCGGCAGAAGAAGCTCGAAGCGGACCTCGGCGAGCTGGAGGCCGAGGGCGCCAAGGCCGACGTGCGCCGCAAGGTGCGCGAAGGTGCCGAGCGTGAGATGAAGCAGCTCCGTGACCGCGCTCAGCGCGAGATCGACCGCCTCGACGAGGTGTGGGCCCGCTTCAAGAACCTCAAGGTCCAGGACCTCGAGGGCGACGAGCTGCTCTACCGCGAGCTGAAGGAGCGCTTCGGCACCTACTTCTCCGGCTCGATGGGTGCCGCGGCGCTGCAGAAGCGTCTCGAGACCTTCGACCTCGAGGCGGAGGCCGAGCGCCTCCGCGAGATCATCCGTACCGGCAAGGGCCAGAAGAAGACCCGTGCGCTCAAGCGCCTCAAGGTCGTCTCGGCGTTCCTGCAGACCACCAACAAGCCCAACGGCATGGTGCTGGACTGCGTCCCGGTCATTCCGCCGGACCTGCGTCCGATGGTGCAGCTGGACGGTGGCCGCTTCGCGACCTCCGACCTGAACGACCTGTACCGCCGCGTGATCAACCGCAACAACCGCCTCAAGCGTCTCCTTGACCTCGGTGCCCCCGAGATCATCGTGAACAACGAGAAGCGGATGCTGCAGGAGGCCGTCGACGCGCTGTTCGACAACGGCCGTCGTGGCCGTCCTGTCACGGGTCCCGGCAACCGCCCGCTGAAGTCCCTGAGCGACATGCTCAAGGGCAAGCAGGGTCGTTTCCGTCAGAACCTGCTCGGCAAGCGAGTCGACTACTCGGCCCGTTCGGTCATCGTCGTCGGCCCGCAGCTCAAGCTGCACCAGTGCGGTCTGCCGAAGGCCATGGCGCTGGAGCTCTTCAAGCCGTTCGTGATGAAGCGCCTGGTGGACCTGAACCACGCGCAGAACATCAAGTCGGCCAAGCGCATGGTCGAGCGCGGCCGCACCGTCGTCTACGACGTCCTCGAAGAGGTCATCGCAGAGCACCCGGTGCTGCTGAACCGTGCACCGACCCTGCACCGCCTCGGCATCCAGGCCTTCGAGCCCCAGCTGGTCGAGGGCAAGGCCATCCAGATCCACCCGCTCGTCTGCACCGCGTTCAACGCGGACTTCGACGGTGACCAGATGGCCGTCCACCTGCCGCTGTCGGCAGAGGCGCAGGCCGAGGCCCGCATCCTGATGCTGTCCTCGAACAACATCCTGAAGCCGGCCGACGGCCGGCCCGTCACCATGCCGACCCAGGACATGGTGCTGGGTCTGTTCTTCCTCACCACCGAGCCGGAAGAGCGTGTGCTCATCGGCGAGGGCCGGGCGTTCGGCTCCACCGCCGAGGCGACCATGGCGTTCGACAACCGCGAGCTGTCGCTCCAGTCGAAGGTCGACATCCGCTTCCCGGTCGGCACCGTCCCGCCGCGTGGCTGGACCCCGCCGGTCTCCGAAGAGGGCGAGCAGGGTTACCAGGTCGGCGACACCTTCCGGCTGCGGACGTCCCTGGGACGCGCGCTCTTCAACGAGCTGCTGCCCGAGGACTACCCGTTCGTGGACTACGCGGTGGGCAAGAAGCAGCTCTCCGAGATCGTCAACGATCTGGCCGAGCGCTACCCCAAGGTCATCGTGGCGGCGACGCTCGACAACCTCAAGGAAGCCGGCTTCCACTGGGCCACCCGTTCCGGCGTCACCGTCGCCGTCACGGACATCGTCGTGCCCGAGGCCAAGAAGGCCATCGTCAAGGGCTACGAGGAGCAGGACGAGAAGGTCCAGAAGCAGTACGAGCGCGGCCTGATCACCAAGGACGAGCGCACGCAGGAGCTCATCGCGATCTGGACCAAGGCGACCAATGAGGTCGCCGAGGCGATGAACGCGAACTTCCTCAAGACGAACCCCATCTTCATGATGGTTGACTCGGGTGCCCGAGGAAACATGATGCAGATGCGTCAGATCGCCGGTATGCGTGGTCTGGTGTCGAACGCGAAGAACGAGACCATCCCGCGTCCGATCAAGGCCTCGTTCCGTGAGGGCCTGTCCGTGCTGGAGTACTTCATCTCCACCCACGGTGCCCGTAAGGGCCTCGCGGACACCGCCCTGCGTACCGCCGACTCGGGTTACCTGACCCGTCGTCTGGTGGACGTCTCGCAGGACGTCATCATCCGCGAGGAGGACTGCGGTACCGAGCGCGGCCTCAAGCTGCAGATCGGTGCGCGCGGCGAGGACGGCGTCCTTCGTAAGACGGACGACGTCGAGACCAGCGTCTACGCCCGCATGCTCGCCGAGGACGTCGTCATCGACGGCAAGGTGATCGCGCCGGCCAACGTCGACCTGGGCGACGTGCTCATCGACCAGCTGATCCAGCACGGTGTCGAGCAGGTCAAGACCCGCTCGATCCTCACCTGCGAGTCCACGGTCGGCACCTGTGCCTTCTGCTACGGACGCTCGCTGGCCACCGGCAAGCTGGTGGACATCGGTGAGGCCGTCGGTATCATCGCGGCCCAGTCGATCGGTGAGCCCGGTACCCAGCTGACGATGCGTACCTTCCACACCGGTGGTGTGGCGGGTGACGACATCACGCAGGGTCTGCCGCGTGTCGTCGAGCTCTTCGAGGCCCGTGTCCCCAAGGGTGTCGCCCCGATCTCCGAGGCTGTCGGTCGGGTTCGCATCGAGGAGACCGAGAAGACGAAGAAGCTCGTCGTCACCCCGGACGACGGCAGCGAGGAGATCGCCTACCCGATCTCCAAGCGGTCCCGTCTGCTGGTGGGCGAGGGCGACCACGTCGAGGTCGGCCAGAAGCTGACCGTGGGTGCCACCAACCCGCACGACGTGCTGCGCATCCTCGGCCAGCGCCAGGTTCAGATCCACCTGGTGGCCGAAGTGCAGAAGGTCTACAACAACCAGGGCGTGTCGATCCACGACAAGCACATCGAGATCATCATCCGGCAGATGCTCCGCCGTGTGACGATCATCGAGTCCGGCGACGCCGAGCTGCTGCCCGGCGAGCTGGTCGAGCGCGGCCGCTTCGAGACCGAGAACCGTCGTGTGGTCTCCGAGGGCGGTCACCCCGCCTCCGGCCGTCCGCAGCTGATGGGTATCACCAAGGCCTCGCTGGCGACCGAGTCCTGGCTGTCGGCCGCCTCCTTCCAGGAGACGACCCGAGTGCTGACCGACGCGGCTATCCACGCCAAGTCGGACTCGCTGCTGGGCCTGAAGGAGAACGTCATCATCGGTAAGCTCATCCCGGCCGGTACGGGTCTGGCCCGTTACCGGAACATCCGGGTGGAGCCCACCGAGGAAGCGAAGGCCGCGATGTACTCGGCCGTCGGTTACGACGACATCGACTACTCGCCCTTCGGCACCGGCTCCGGCCAGGCCGTTCCCCTGGAGGACTACGACTACGGCCCCTACAACGGCTGAGTCGTGTCCCACAGAGTCTGATCCGCAAGGCGGCCGCCCCTCACCGGGGTGGCCGCCTTGCGGCGTTTTACGGAACTCAGCGGCGACGCCGTGCGTCCAGCAGTATGGAGAGACCATTCCTAGGTGGGGAGGTGTCGCGCGTGTCACTCGATCCGTGGGGCAACGGTCGGCAGCCGCAGTCGGGCCATGTGCCCGGAATGCTGGCGGCCGACGCCGACCGGGAGCGGACGGTGGACGTTCTCAAGGCCGCGTTCGCCGAGGGGCGTCTGAAGACCCAGGAGTACGAGCAGCGGATGTCCACCGCCTACCAGGCGCGTACGTACGGCGAGTTGCAGATGCTCGTGCACGACCTCCCGCAGGGTCCCTCGCCGATGCCCGCGCAGCTGTCCCCGCTGATGGGGTATGTGCCGCGGACCTTCCTGCCGGCCCCGCCGAGGACGAACAGCCTGGCGGTGGCCTCGCTCATCTGCGGTTTGGGGGGCTTCACCGTCATCGCGGCGGTCCCGGCCGTCATCCTCGGCCACAAGGCGCGCAACGAGATCCGCAGGACCGGCGAGAACGGGGACGGTTTCGCGGTGGCCGGCCTCGTCATGGGCTGGCTCGTGATCGGCTTCGTGGCGCTCATGTTCCTGCTGTCGGCGGTCGGCGCCTGAGCCTCTGGCGCACCGCTTCCGGCATACCGCTCCGGCGCACGGTTCCGGCCGGCGGTCCCGCTGGGAAGGCGGCGTGTCCTGCGCCGATGCATTTGTTTTGACCGGAGCCGATGCGATAGGTACGATCTGACCTTGTGCCTGGGGTGTGCCCGGGTCCCTGCGCGTGCCCCCAGCCTTTGGCCGGGAGGTGTCCTATACCGCGCCGGGATACCGAGGCCGCGACACCCGACATACGTACGTTCCCTGCTCCACGGGGATGTGCGGGGTCCGCGACACACCCGACCGCGTGGGTCGGTGCCCCAGGTTAGTTTTATCGAGATCGGCACACAGAAACCGGAGAAACGGTGCCTACGATCCAGCAGCTGGTCCGGAACGGCCGGCAGGACAAGGTCAAGAAGAATATGACACCCGCGCTGAAGGGTTCCCCTCAGCGCCGCGGTGTTTGCACGCGTGTGTACACGACCACCCCGAAGAAGCCGAACTCGGCGCTTCGCAAGGTGGCCCGTGTGCGTCTGACCAGTGGGATTGAGGTCACCGCCTACATTCCGGGCGAGGGCCACAACCTCCAGGAGCACTCCATCGTGCTCGTGCGTGGCGGTCGTGTGAAGGACCTGCCGGGTGTTCGCTACAAGATCATCCGCGGCTCCCTGGACACCCAGGGCGTCAAGAACCGCAAGCAGGCCCGCAGCCGCTACGGCGCCAAGAAGGAGAAGTAAGCATGCCTCGTAAGGGTCCTGCCCCGAAGCGCCCGGTCATCATCGACCCGGTCTACGGATCTCCTCTGGTGACCTCGCTGGTCAACAAGATCCTCCTGCACGGCAAGCGTTCCACCGCTGAGCGGATCGTTTACGGTGCCCTCGAGGGCCTCAAGGAGAAGACCGGTACCGACCCGGTCATCACCCTGAAGCGCGCTCTCGAGAACATCAAGCCGACCCTGGAGGTCAAGTCCCGCCGTGTCGGCGGCGCGACCTACCAGGTGCCGGTCGAGGTTCGCCCGGCCCGTGCTTCCACGCTCGCGCTGCGCTGGCTCGTGGGTTACTCCCGCGCCCGCCGTGAGAAGACCATGACCGAGCGCCTGATGAACGAGCTGCTGGATGCCAGCAACGGTCTCGGTGCCTCTGTCAAGCGTCGCGAGGACACCCACAAGATGGCCGAGTCGAACAAGGCCTTCGCGCACTACCGCTGGTAGTCACTACCCACATCGAGACCGAGAGAAGACTGAGCCTTATGGCCACCACTTCGCTTGACCTGGCCAAGGTCCGCAACATTGGGATCATGGCCCACATCGACGCGGGCAAGACGACGACCACCGAGCGGATCCTGTTCTACACCGGTGTGAGCTACAAGATCGGTGAAGTCCACGATGGCGCAGCCACCATGGACTGGATGGAGCAGGAGCAGGAGCGCGGCATCACGATCACGTCGGCCGCGACGACCTGTCACTGGCCGCTGAATGATGTCGATCACACGATCAACATCATCGACACCCCCGGGCACGTCGACTTCACGGTCGAGGTGGAGCGTTCGCTCCGCGTGCTCGACGGTGCCGTCACGGTGTTCGACGGTGTTGCCGGTGTTGAGCCGCAGTCCGAGACCGTTTGGCGTCAGGCGGACCGCTACGGCGTGCCGCGCATCTGCTTCGTCAACAAGCTCGACCGTACGGGCGCTGAATTCCACCGCTGCGTGGACATGATCTCGGACCGCCTCGGTGCGGTTCCGCTGGTCATGCAGCTGCCCATCGGCACTGAGATGGACTTCAAGGGCGTTGTCGACCTCGTCGCCATGAAGGCCCTGGTGTGGTCCCCCGAGGCCACCAAGGGCGAGATGTACGACACTGTCGACATCCCGAGCAGTCACGTCGAAGCCGCCCAGGAATGGCGCGGCAAGCTCCTCGAGACCATCGCGGAGTACGACGACGAGATGATGGAGCTGTTCCTCGAGGGCCAGGAGCCCACCGAAGAGCAGCTGATGGCCGCGATCCGTCGCGCCACCATCGCCTCGACCGACTCCGAGCACCAGGGCAAGCCGACCTTCACGCCGGTCTTCTGCGGCAGCGCGTTCAAGAACAAGGGCGTTCAGCCCCTGCTCGACGCCGTGGTCCGTTACCTGCCGTCGCCCCGGGACATCGAGGCCATCGAAGGCCACGACGTCAAGGACCCGACGGTGGTCGTGAAGCGTCAGCCGTCCGACGACGAGCCGTTCTCCGGTCTTGCTTTCAAGATCATGAGCGACCCGCACCTCGGCAAGCTCACCTTCATCCGGGTTTACTCGGGCCGTCTCGAGACCGGCACCTCGGTGCTGAACTCGGTGAAGGGCAAGAAGGAGCGCATCGGCAAGATCTACCGCATGCACGCGAACAAGCGTGAGGAGATCCCTTCGGTGGGCGCCGGCGACATCATCGCCGTCATGGGCCTGAAGCAGACCACCACCGGTGAGACGCTGTGCGACGAGAAGAAGCCGGTCATCCTGGAGTCCATGGACTTCCCGGCCCCGGTCATTCAGGTCGCGATCGAGCCCAAGTCCAAGGGTGACCAGGAGCGTCTGGGTGTCGCCATCCAGCGCCTCGCGGAGGAGGACCCCTCCTTCCAGGTTCACTCCGACGAGGAGACCGGCCAGACCATCATCGGTGGTATGGGCGAGCTTCACCTCGAGGTGCTGGTCGACCGCATGAAGCGCGAATTCCGCGTCGAGGCGAACGTCGGCAAGCCCCAGGTCGCGTACCGCGAGACGATCCGCAAGACCGTTGAGCGTATCGACTACACCCACAAGAAGCAGACTGGTGGTACCGGCCAGTTCGCGAAGGTACAGATCGCGATGGAGCCCATCGAGGGCGGCGACGCGTCGTACGAATTCGTGAACAAGGTCACCGGTGGCCGCATCCCCCGCGAGTACATCCCGTCGGTGGACGCAGGCGCCCAGGAAGCCATGAAGTTCGGCATCCTGGCCGGTTACGAGATGGTGGGTGTCCGCATCACCCTTCTCGACGGTGGCTACCACGAGGTCGACTCCTCCGAGCTCGCCTTCAAGATCGCCGGTTCGCAGGCGTTCAAGGAGGGTGCCCGCAGGGCGAGCCCTGTGCTCCTCGAACCGATGATGGCCGTTGAGGTCACCACGCCCGAGGACTACATGGGCGACGTCATCGGGGACCTGAACTCCCGCCGTGGCCAGATTCAGTCCATGGATGAGCGCAGCGGTGCCCGGGTCATCAAGGGCCTCGTCCCGCTGTCGGAGATGTTCGGCTACGTCGGAGACCTCCGCAGTAAAACGTCGGGTCGCGCAAGCTACTCGATGCAGTTCGACTCCTACGCCGAGGTTCCGCGGAACGTCGCCGAGGAGATCATCGCGAAGGCCAAGGGCGAGTAGCGCTCAATTCGCAGTGCAGCTCAACCCTTAGGCTTGACAGCAGGCATCGGGGCATTCCGCCGCAATCCACAGGGGCTTCGGCCCTGAAGAGCGTGGCGGGTGCCCCGGCAGCCCGCATTCCAGCAAAGATCACCTGGCGCCGATGAAGCAAGGCGTACAGAACCACTCCCCAGGAGGACCCCAGTGGCGAAGGCGAAGTTCGAGCGGACTAAGCCGCACGTCAACATCGGCACCATCGGTCACATCGACCACGGTAAGACGACGCTGACCGCGGCGATTACCAAGGTGCTGCATGACGCGTACCCGGACCTGAACGAGGCCTCGGCCTTCGACCAGATCGACAAGGCTCCTGAGGAGCGCCAGCGCGGTATCACGATCTCGATCGCGCACGTCGAATACCAGACGGAGTCGCGTCACTACGCGCACGTCGACTGCCCCGGTCACGCTGACTACATCAAGAACATGATCACGGGTGCGGCGCAGATGGACGGCGCCATCCTCGTTGTCGCCGCGACCGACGGCCCGATGCCGCAGACCAAGGAGCACGTGCTCCTGGCCCGCCAGGTCGGCGTTCCGTACATCGTCGTCGCCCTGAACAAGGCCGACATGGTGGACGACGAGGAGATCCTGGAGCTCGTCGAGCTCGAGGTCCGTGAGCTCCTCTCCGAGTACGAGTTCCCGGGCGACGACCTTCCGGTCGTGCGCGTCTCGGCGCTCAAGGCTCTTGAGGGCGACAAGGAGTGGAGCGAGAAGCTCCTCGGCCTCATGGCCGCTGTCGACGAGTTCATCCCGCAGCCGGACCGTGACGTCGACCGTCCGTTCCTGATGCCGATCGAGGACGTCTTCACGATCACCGGTCGTGGCACCGTCGTCACCGGTCGTATCGAGCGTGGCATCCTCAAGGTCAACGAGACTGTCGACATCATCGGCATCAAGGAGACCAAGACCACCACCACGGTCACGGGCATCGAGATGTTCCGCAAGCTGCTCGACGAGGGCCGGGCCGGAGAGAACGTCGGTCTGCTCCTCCGTGGCATCAAGCGCGAGGACGTCGAGCGCGGCCAGGTCATCATCAAGCCGGGTACGGTCACGCCGCACACCGAGTTTGAGGCCCAGGCCTACATCCTGTCGAAGGACGAGGGTGGCCGTCACACCCCCTTCTTCAACAACTACCGTCCGCAGTTCTACTTCCGGACGACCGACGTGACCGGCGTTGTGACCCTCCCCGAGGGCACCGAGATGGTCATGCCGGGCGACAACACCGCCATGACGGTCGCGCTGATCCAGCCGATCGCCATGGAAGAGGGCCTGAAGTTCGCCATCCGCGAGGGTGGCCGTACCGTGGGCGCCGGCCAGGTCGTCAAGATCACCAAGTGATCTGACGCTCTAGCGAGCATCACACCAAGGGCCCTGCCCCGCCGTTCGCGGTGGGGCAGGGCCCTTGGTCTTTTCCGCCGCCTGCGGGGGGAGCCGCGGGCGTGGGAGGCTCTGCCGGTTCCGGTGCCGGTGAGAACCGATTTTTACGCCGGTGAGTGGGTCTCCGGGCGCCATACCCACGGCGTCGCGGCGAAGTCCAGGCCGACCACGTACGCCCGGCCGTCTGCGCCGTGCAGCAGCGCGGGAGTGCCGACCGGGAGCGCGAAGGGCGGCCGTTTCAGCTGCTGGGCGGGGTGCGCGGTGTCCAGGAGCTTGACGGTGCCGTCAAGCTCCTTGCTGAGCAGCAGCAACCCGCCGCCCCCGCCCCCGGCTGGGGCCGGGGCAGCACCGACCGTGACATCCGCGTAGCCGCCGTAGCCGTGCAGCTGCCCGGGGTTCAGCGCGGAGTCCCGTGACATGGTGCCGTCCACCGTACGCAGGACCAGTTCGCCGCTGACGGGGCGGCGGTAGGCGACCGCGATCGTGCCGTCGGGGGCGAGCGCCGCGGACGGCGGCTCGCCGGGCTGCGGCATCCCGGTCAGGGCCTGGAAGCTCATCGGCTGTCCGGGGGCGGGCTGCGTCCAGTGGTGCACGGTGTCGCGGCCGGCGGCGAGGACATGGACCCGCGCCTGCCCGTCGAGGACCACCGAGAGGCCGTCCTGCACCTCGTCACCACCGAGGTCGAGCCAGTCGCCCCACGTGCCGCCTGCTTCCCTGACCCTGGTCCAGACGCCTCTGGCCGCGCTGCGGGCGAAGAGGTGGATCCGGCCGTCCGGGGTGGCTATCGCGACCGGGCAGCCTATCCGGCGGCCGCGGTCCTCATCGTGCTCCGGATTGCCCATCCCGGTCCAGGCCCGGTACGGGCCGTCCGGCGCGCTCTGCTCCAGCAGCACGATCTCGCGGGCGTTGTGCCCGCCCTGGCCCTCCAGGGAGGAGAACCGCAGGGCGAACAGCAGCCGGCGGCCTGTGGAGTCCTTCACCGCGGCCAGCGCCGGGGCGAGCGGCCCGCCGCCGAGGTCCAGCGGATCGCCCCACCGTGCGCTGCCGGGCCCGCTCTCCTGCCAGCGCACGGCCCGGGTGCCGAGCACAGAGAACGCCTCCAGCCGGCCGTCGGCGCCGGCGAACGTCGCGGGCCGGGCGCCCGGGTAGCGGTAGTGGGTGCTGCGGACCCAGCCCTTGGGGTTGGTCAGTGGTGTGTTCTGGCCGACGCCGTAGTCCCCGCAGCCGGAGGTGTTGCCGCAGTCCCAGCCCGGATCGCCGCCGTACGGGAGGAGGTACTCGTTCTTCTGCCGGACCACGGACTGCGGGAGATTGCGGGGCCAGCGCTGGTTGTAGTAGCCGCGGTAGGAGGTGGCCGCGAAACGCGGCACCTTTCCGTCCGCCTTGGCGCTGTCGTCCACCCACTGGGCCAGCGCCTTCCACGCGAAGAGCGCGGCGGGCGTGTGGTCGCGGTGGTCGGAGTAGCCGACCTGGTCGCTGTCCTGGTGGTGGGCGGCGTCGTGCACCTGGATGTCGGGGTCGGGGTCCAGGGTCTGCACCAGCGTCGGCCGGTACCGCTCCAGGAGCGCGGCCAGGGAGTCGACGAGGGTCCGGTGGCTGACCTTGGTGGAGGCCCGGACGGGGGACCCGGTGGCCACGACGGTGTCCAGGGTGATGCCGGGGACCGCCCACAGGTGGGGGAGGCCCAGCATGTGGGGGCTGCCCTCGCCCATGGACAGGTTGACGAAGACGAGATCCGCCTTGCGGTCGCCGTTGGACAGCTGGTCGAGCTCGACGGTGAGCCCGCCGGTCAGCGACAGCGCCGAATGGTGCCACGGTGTGAACTTGTCGAGGCCGAGCATGGTCGCGTACGCCTGGCGCAGCCCCTGGTGGCGGGACGAGGAGTAGGCCTGCCGGTCGGGCTTCGGCTTCGGCGTGTGGGGTGCGTGGTTGACCCCCACGGACTCGCCGGCCGTCACATAGACGGAGACCACCGGTACCCCGGCCTGCAGGGCGTGGAGGGTGTCGGGGTTCATGAAGTACAGGTCGTCGTCCGGGTGGGCGAGCACCTGGAAGAGCAGCGGCCCGGCGCCGGGCCGGTATGCCTGGACCGCGTTCGGGTCGGCACTGGTGACCGGCGCGCCGGCGGAGGGCGTGCTGGTGCAGCCGACGGCGGCGGCCGTTGTGGACATGGCTGTGGCGACAAGGAGTTCCCTGCGGGACAACCTTCGCCTCGTAGAGACGCTCACAACAGGTAGGAGCGATGGGAGGCCCCAGAGGTTGCGTGCGGGAACATGCACGATTCCTGACCTAGGGTGGTCTGTCGGGTGGCCGGGGTGTAAAGGGAGAGTTGCGTGTATCTGTCGGAGAGCCGGGCGAGTGACAAGGCTCGGTCCGCGGAGAGCCGCCCGGGCCGCCGGGGACTGCGCGGCCTCGTGACGGCGAATGTGTTCGCGCTCGGGATGACGAGCCTGATCACCGACATCTCCTCCGAGATGGTCACCGCGGTCCTCCCCGTGTATCTGGTCACCGGGCTCGGCCTGAGCATGCTGCAGTTCGGGTTCCTGGACGGCGTGTACTCGGGCTCGACGGCCCTGCTGCGGATCGTGGGCGGCTACCTCGCCGACAAGTTCACCGCCCGCAAGGCCGTGGCGGGCTCTGGTTACCTCATGTCGGCGGTGACGAAACTCGGATTCCCCCTGGTGGGCTCCTCCGTGCCCGGCATCGGGGTGATGATGGCCGTCGACCGGGCGGGCAAGGGCATCAGAACCGCCCCGCGTGACGCGCTGATCTCGCTGTCCACACCGCCGGAGTCGCAGGGCCGGGCCTTCGGGGTGCACCGGGCGATGGATACCGTCGGCGCCTTCATCGGCCCGGTCATCGCCTTCGCCCTGATGTCGATGATGAGCACCTCGCTGGGCACCGCGTACGACGCGGTGTTCGTGGTGAGCTTCTGTATCGGCTTGGTCGGTGTCGCGGCCCTCGTGCTCTTCGTACGGGACCCGTTCGCGCGGAAGAAGACCGCCCGGGTGGCGGTCTCGCTCCGTGCCGGGCTGGGGATGCTCGGCAACGCGTCCTTCCGGCGGGCCTGTGTGGGAGCCTGCCTCCTCGGCCTGGCCACGGTCTCCGACGCCTTCATCTACCTGGCGCTGCAGGACCGCACCGACCTGGCGATCTCCTGGTTCCCGCTGCTGCCGCTGGGCACGACGGGCGTGTACTTGCTGGCGGCGGTTCCGCTGGGCTGGCTGGCCGACCGGATCGGCCGCTGGAAGATCTTCCTGGCCGGGCACGCCTGCCTGATCGGCGCCTACCTGCTGATCGGCGGCGTCCTCGACCTGCGCGGCACGGCGTTGATCCTGGTCGTCCTGGCCCTGCACGGGCTGTTCTACGCGGCGACCGACGGGGTGCTGATGGCCCACGCCGGCCCGCTGATCCCCGAGGAGCTGCGCACCAGCGGCCTGTCCGTGCTGCAGACCACCCAGACCCTGGGCCGTGCCGTCTCCTCCGTGGCGTTCGGCGCCGCCTGGATGCGCTGGGGCCCGGAGAACACCATTCAGGGATTCACCGTCGCTCTGACGGCCGCCGTGCTGCTGTGCATGGTGCTGCTGCGGCCTGGTGCCGCCCACGGCCCCGAGGTGGCCGACGCATGAGAAAACGGATCATCATCTTCGCGGTGTGCGTCGTCGTGCTGGCCTCGGTGGCCGTCGGCTACACCCTGTACGCCCTGCACCGCGACAAGGCCCGCGCCGCGGGTGGCGAAGGAGTGCGCCCGGTCTCCGGCGCCGTCGACATCACCCCCGGCGGAAGCGCCCGGCTGGTCTTCCGGGACACCGCCAAGGGCGTCGGCTTCGGGCGGCTGGCCGAGGTGCCGATGGGCCGGCCGGGCGCCGTCCGGAAGGTCGACACCCAGGCTTGCGAGCGCAGCTACGCGGCGGCCGGCCGGCTGCTGTGCCTGGCGGGCGAGAACGGCCTGGTGGTGCACCACTACGCGGAGCTGCGCGACAGCCGGATGAAGCTGCTCAAGCGGATCCAGCTGCCCGGTCTGCCGAGCCGCGCCCGGCTCTCCGCGGACGGCCGGATGGCCGCCTGGACGGCCTTCGTCTACGGGGACTCCTACACCTCGGCCGGATTCTCGACCCGCAGCGGCATCTACGACTCCCGCACCGACACGCTGGTGCCGTCGCTGGAGGCGTTCAAGGTCCAGCGGGACGGCAAGGCGTTCGCGCCCCCGGACCGGAACTTCTGGGGGGTGTCGTTCATGAAGGACGACAACACCTTCTACGCGACGCTGGGTAGCGCCGGCAGCGGGGGCACCTTCCTGGTCCGCGGCGACTTCGCGGCCCGGACGATGACCGTGCTGCGGGACAACGTGGAGTGCCCGTCGCTCTCTCCTGACGACACCCGGCTGGTCTTCAAGAAGAAGGTCTCCGGCGATCCGTCCAAGCCCTGGCGGCTGTACGTGCTGGAGCTGGCCACCATGAAGGAGACCGCGCTCGCCGAGACCCGCAGCGTGGACGACCAGGGCGACTGGCTGGACGACCGCACGATCGGCTACTCGCTGCCGGCCGGGAGCAGCGCCTTCGACGTCTGGACCCAGCCCGCGGACGGCTCGGGCCGGCCGCGACTGCTGGTCTCCGGCGCGTACTCGCCGAGCATCGTGCGGTGACCGCCTTGGTTCGCCGGATCCGCCCGGTGGCCGGTTCGTCCTCAATCCGCCGGACGGGCTGAATTCAGCCCGTCCAGGGGGCACCTCCCAGCGGTAGCTGGGGGAGATTGAGGACAACGCGGCCGGAGGACGCGTAGGGCCCGGCCGATCGCGGCCGGGTTCAGTGGGCGAAAGACATCCGGCTCTGCGGTGAGACGTACCGGTCGTAGTTGTCCTTCGCCGGATGGTCGCGCCCCGCCGGCCCCGCGGCGAAGGCCCGCAGGATGTTCTCGGTCACCGTGCGGGCGAACTGCCCCGACGCCTCGGGGACCCGCTCGTCGCCCGGCTGCTCCAGGCAGCCGGTGTTGCCGTAGACGCTGCAGGCCCAGCTCATGGTGCCGCTGGCGAAGACCCCGGCCCCCGAAGGCACCGTGTAATAGGCCGCGTTGGCCCGGGTCTTCGCGCCGCGGCAGGTCAGCGGGGAGTCCCCGACGACCTGGATCGGGCGCGGCACCGGGACGCCCGCCGTCAGCCGGTCGGACTCCACCCCGACGAGCCCGATGTACTTGCTGCCCGCCCTGGCGCCGGTGCCCCGGAACATCCAGGCGTCCGGATCGGTGACGACGAACGGCGCGTAGACCGGATTGCACTCGTAGAGGACGCCGGTGAGGACGCTCTCGGGGCGCGGGTCGGGAGGCAGCCGCCACTGCTGGGTGGCCTGGCTGGGGTCCTTGAGGATCACCGGGTCCTCGGAGGGGTCCTTGTAGACCACCACCACGCGGTCCCTGCCCAGCGCGCTGGGTTCCAGCCGTATGTGCCGGTAGGCGGCGTTGGAGGAGAAGAAGGCGATGTTCACGCCCGCGTCGCGGATCTTGAGGGTGTTGTCGCGCATGTTCGACGACCAGTACTCGTCGTGCCCGGGGAAGATCACCGAGCGCGCTCCCCGGAACAGACCGGGCGAGTTGTCGAGGTCGAGGTCGGTCCCGTAGGCGAGCGGTATGCCCAGCTGCTCCGCGACGCTGAGCATGGGCAGCTCGTACCAGTTGAAGTACGAGCCCTTCCGGTCGTAGGGGCGGTCGAAGCTCGCCTTGCGGGAGCGCTTGGCGTAGCCGGGCCCCGAGGTGCCGCGGGCGTCGCCGTAGACGTTGGTGCCGTCGCCCCACTTGTTGTACGCGGCCCAGGTGGTGACCGCGTTCACGAAGACCGTGCGGCCGACCGTCGAGGTGGACCGTATGGTCATCGTCACCCAGCGGTCGTGGCCCTGGTCGGAGACGAGCTTGAGCAGATAGCTGCCCTGCGGCCAGTTCCTGGTGTCCACCGTCATGGACGGCTTCCAGGGCGCGGAGATCAGGTATATCCCCGGCACCGTCTTCGGGGCCGCCTGCAGCTCGCCCTTCACCGTGGCCGAAGACCAGACCTTGCGGCCCTGCTTCCCCTGGTACCAGCCCATCCGGTAGGCCTCGGCGCGGAAGTTCGCGGCGGTGGTGGAGACGAAGAGGCGAAACGTTTCTCCAGAGGTCACGCTCGTCCGGTCGGCGAAGCCCTCGATCGCGTTGTCGGGACCCGGGTCGCGCAGCCGCCAGGCGCTGGTGCCGGTCCGCCGGTTCTCGTCGGCCACCGACCAGCTGTCCATGTCGAGCGGCTGGGCGGGCTTCGGGGTCCGGGCGGGCGGCGTCACCGGACCCTTGCCCGGGGTGCTGCAGGCGCCGGCGAACAGCGCGAGGACGATCGTGAGCAGCGCCAGGCGCGGCAACCTCTTCAACGAAGACTCTTTCTCGTCGTGCTGGTCCCCGCCGTGACCGGGAACTCCGTCGGTGAGGACCATCCGGGGGAGTCTTTGGTTGCTCCGCCTGCCCGGGTGGTACTGTCACCGGCTCGATTGGCGTGGAGTGTGCCCCATATGGCACACTAGCCAAGTTGCTCGGTCGAGCGCCGATGCTGCGCGCCTCCCGTCGGGAGGACCGGAAGCGAGTCCCACAGTACTCGTCGTCATGTTCCGCCTCTGGTGGCATGGCGGACGTACGGGAATCTTCCGGGAAGCGTTAGTGCGGTTCCGATCAGGCACCCGGTGGGAGTTTTCCCCACATCCTGCGGTCAGAGCGCCGCGCCTCCTTCTCCGAGGGATTTCCGCTTGCGGAAATTTATGAGAAGGGGTGCGACACGCCCGACCGCGTGGGTCGGCGAAGAGTCACTACCGACCGGGTTCCAGAGCGTTACGAGACAAAGGACTACGGAGTAGCCATGGCGGGACAGAAGATCCGCATCCGGCTCAAGGCGTACGACCACGAGGTCATCGATTCCTCGGCGAAGAAGATCGTCGAGACGGTGACGCGTACTGGTGCGCACGTCGCAGGCCCGGTGCCGCTGCCCACTGAGAAGAACGTGTACTGCGTCATCAAGTCGCCGCACAAGTACAAGGATGCGCGCGAGCACTTCGAGATGCGCACCCACAAGCGGCTCATCGACATCCTCGACCCCACGCCGAAGACGGTTGACTCGCTCATGCGTCTCGACCTCCCGGCTGGCGTCGACATCGAGATCAAGCTCTGAGGTGACGCGCGAGATGGCTAAGAGCATTAAGGGCGTCCTGGGCGAGAAGCTCGGCATGACGCAGGTCTGGGACGAGAACAACCGCATTGTGCCGGTGACCGTCATCAAGGCCGGCCCGTGTGTCGTGACCCAGGTCCGCACCAACGACGTCGACGGCTACGAGTCGGTTCAGATCGCTTTCGGCGAGATTGACCCGCGCAAGGTGAACAAGCCCCTCAAGGGTCACTTCGCCAAGGCCGACGTAACCCCGCGCCGCCACCTGGTGGAGCTTCGTACGCCTGACGCCAGCGAGTACACGCTGGGCCAGGAGATCACCGCTGCGACCTTCGAGTCCGGTGTCAAGGTCGATGTGACCGGCACCAGCAAGGGCAAGGGTTTCGCCGGTGTCATGAAGCGTCACAACTTCAAGGGTCTCGGCGCCGGTCACGGCGTTCAGCGCAAGCACCGTTCCCCCGGCTCCATCGGTGGCTGCGCCACCCCGGGTCGTGTCTTCAAGGGCATGAAAATGGCCGGCCGGATGGGTGGAGAGCGCGTGACCACACAGAATCTGACCGTCCACGCCGTTGACGCGGAGAAGGGCCTGCTCCTGATCAAGGGAGCGGTACCTGGTCCGAACGGCGGCCTCATCCTGGTCCGTACCGCGGCCAAGGGGGCTTGAGGATATGAGCACCATTGAGATCCTGTCGCCCGCGGGCGACAAGACCGGAAGCAATGTCGAGCTTCCCGCCGAGATCTTCGACGCCAAGGTCAGCATTCCGCTGATCCACCAGGTCGTCGTGGCGCAGCTCGCTGCCGCCCGCCAGGGCACGCACAAGACCAAGACCCGCGCCGAGGTCCGCGGTGGTGGGCGCAAGCCTTACCGCCAGAAGGGCACCGGCCGCGCGCGTCAGGGTTCGACCCGCGCTCCGCAGTTCGCAGGCGGTGGCGTCGTCCACGGCCCGCAGCCGCGTGACTACTCCCAGCGGACGCCGAAGAAGATGATCCGGGCCGCCCTCCGCGGCGCCCTGACCGACCGGGCGCGTCACGACCGCATTCACGTCATTTCCGGCGTGATTGAGGGCTCGACGCCTTCCACCAAGGCCGCCAAGGCACTGCTGGGCAAGATCAGCGAGCGCAAGCACGTGCTCCTGGTCGTCGAGCGTGCCGACGAGGCCGCGTGGCTGTCCGCCCGCAACCTGCCCCAGGTACACATCCTGGAAGCCGGTCAGCTGAACACCTACGACGTGCTCGTCTCCGACGACGTGGTCTTCACGCAGGACGCCTTCGAGCGTTTCGTGGCGGGTCCCGCCGCGTCCGCCAAGGCCGTTGCCTCCGAGGATGAGCTCGAAGGGAACGACGCCTGATGAGTGAGACCAAGACCGCCGCGGTCGTCACCAGCAAGACCTTCACGGACCCCCGTGACATCCTGGTCAAGCCGGTGGTTTCCGAGAAGAGCTACGCGCTCCTGGACGAGAACAAGTACACGTTCATCGTCGCGCCAGGCAGCAATAAGACCCAGATCAAGCAGGCCGTCGAGGCGGTCTTCTCGGTCAAGGTCACCGGGGTCAACACGATCAACCGGCAGGGTAAGCGCAAGCGCACCAAGACCGGTTTCGGCAAGCGCAAGGACACCAAGCGCGCCATCGTGACCCTCGCTGAGGGCGACCGAATCGACATCTTCGGCGGCCCGGTCTCCTAACGGAGTCCGAGTCGTCCGATATCGGACGAGGACTGAGAAATGGGTATCCGCAAGTACAAGCCGACGACGCCGGGCCGTCGTGGCTCCAGCGTCGCCGACTTCGTCGAGATCACGCGGTCCACGCCGGAGAAGTCGCTGGTCCGCCCCTTGCACAGCAAGGGTGGGCGTAACAGCTCGGGTCGCATCACTGTTCGCCACCAGGGTGGCGGTCACAAGCGTGCTTACCGAGTCATCGACTTCCGTCGTCATGACAAGGACGGCGTTCCGGCGAAGGTCGCTCACATCGAGTACGACCCGAACCGCACCGCACGCATCGCGCTGCTGCACTACGCAGACGGCGAGAAGCGCTACATCATTGCCCCGGCCAAGCTGGTCCAGGGCGACCGGGTTGAGAACGGCCCCACGGCCGACATCAAGCCGGGCAACAACCTCCCGCTGCGCAACATCCCGGTGGGTACGACCATCCACGCTATCGAGCTGCGTCCCGGCGGCGGCGCGAAGATCTCCCGTTCCGCGGGTGCTTCGGTCCAGCTGCTGGCGAAGGAGGGCTCTATGGCCACCCTTCGTATGCCGTCCGGTGAGGTCCGCCTGGTCGACGTCCGCTGCCGCGCCACGATTGGCGAGGTCGGCAACGCCGAGCAGTCGAACATCAACTGGGGCAAGGCCGGCCGTATGCGCTGGAAGGGCGTCCGCCCGACCGTCCGCGGTGTCGCGATGAACCCTGTCGACCACCCGCACGGTGGTGGTGAGGGTAAGACCTCCGGTGGTCGCCACCCGGTCTCCCCGTGGGGTCAGAAGGAGGGTCGTACTCGCTCGCCGAAGAAGGCAAGCAGCAAGTACATCGTCCGCCGCCGCAAGACGAACAAGAAGCGCTAGGAGCAGGTTTAGATGCCGCGCAGTCTCAAGAAGGGGCCCTTCGTCGACGACCACCTCATCAAGAAGGTGGACGTACAGAACGAAGCAGGCACCCACAACGTCATCAAGACCTGGTCCCGCCGCTCCATGATCATTCCGGCGATGCTGGGCCACACGATCGCGGTGCACAACGGCAAGATCCACGTCCCGGTGTTCGTCACCGAGTCCATGGTCGGCCACAAGCTCGGCGAGTTCTCGCCGACCCGCACGTTCCGCGGCCACGTCAAGGACGACCGCAAGACGAAGCGTCGCTGATCGGCGGAGTGCGAAGACTATGACTGACACCGAAGGGACAACCATGGAAGCCAGGGCCCAGGCGCGGTACATCCGCGTCACGCCCATGAAGGCCCGCCGCGTGGTGGACCTCATCCGTGGCATGAATGCCACGGAGGCTCAGGCGGTCCTGCGTTTCGCCCCGCAGGCCGCGAGCGTGCCGGTAGGCAAGGTGCTTGACAGCGCCATTGCCAATGCCGCGCACAACTACGACCACAGCGATGCCGAGAGTCTCGTCATCACTGAGGCGTACGTCGACGAAGGTCCGACCCTGAAGCGGTTCCGTCCGCGTGCCCAGGGCCGTGCCTACCGGATCCGCAAGCGGACCAGCCACATCACCGTGGTCGTCAGCAGCAAGGAAGGGACCCGGTAATGGGCCAGAAGGTTAACCCGTACGGGTTCCGGCTCGGCATTACCACGGACTTCAAGTCCCGTTGGTACGCCGACAAGTTGTACGCCGATTACGTCAAGGAAGACGTCGCCATCCGCAGGATGATGACGCAGGGCATGGAGCGGGCCGGCATCTCGAAGGTTGAGATCGAGCGCACCCGCGACCGCGTCCGCGTCGACATCCACACCGCCCGGCCGGGCATTGTCATCGGCCGTCGCGGCGCGGAGGCCGACCGTATTCGCGGCGACCTGGAGAAGCTCACCGGCAAGCAGGTGCAGCTGAACATCCTCGAGGTCAAGAACCCCGAGATGGACGCTCAGCTGGTGGCTCAGGCCGTCGCCGAGCAGCTCTCCTCGCGCGTCTCCTTCCGCCGTGCCATGCGTAAGAGCATGCAGGGCACCATGAAGGCCGGCGCCAAGGGCATCAAGATCCAGTGCGGTGGCCGTCTCGGCGGCGCCGAGATGTCCCGCTCGGAGTTCTACCGCGAAGGCCGTGTGCCCCTGCACACCCTGCGCGCCAATGTGGACTACGGCTTCTTTGAGGCCAAGACCACGTTCGGCCGCATCGGTGTGAAGGTGTGGATTTACAAGGGCAACGTCAAGAACATCGCTGAGGTTCGCGCCGACAACGCTGCCGCGCGTGCGGGCAACCGCCCGTCGCGTGGTCCCGCCGGTGGCGGAACCGATCGTCCGCAGCGCCGCGGTGGCGAGCGCGGCGGCCGTGCCCGTAAGCCTCAGACGGACGGCGGCTCGGCTCCCAAGGCCGAAGCCCCCGCCGCTGTAGAGGCACCGGCTGCGGACACTCCCGGAACGGAGGCGTGACCCAATGCTGATCCCCCGCAGGGTCAAGCACCGCAAGCAGCACCACCCGAAGCGCTCGGGCATGGCCAAGGGCGGCACCGAACTCGCGTTCGGTGAGTACGGCCTGCAGGCTGTTACCCCGGCCTATGTGACGAACCGGCAGATCGAGTCCGCTCGTATCTCCATCACCCGTCACATCAAGCGCGGCGGCAAGGTCTGGATCAACATTTACCCGGACCGTCCGCTGACCAAGAAGCCTGCTGAGACCCGCATGGGTTCCGGTAAGGGTTCGCCGGAGTGGTGGATCGCGAACGTCAAGCCCGGTCGGGTGATGTTCGAGCTGTCCTTCCCGAACGAGAAGGTTGCCAAGGAGGCGCTCACCCGCGCCGCCCACAAGCTTCCGATGAAGTGCCGCATTGTGCGGCGCGAGGCAGGTGAATCGTGATGGCGGCCGGTACCACTAAGGCCACCGAGCTGCGCACGCTGGGCGACGAAGAACTTCTCGCCAAGCTGAGCGAAGCCAAGGAGGAGCTGTTCAACCTCCGCTTCCAGGCGGCCACGGGACAGCTCGAGAACAACAACCGGCTCAAGGTAGTCCGTAAGGACATCGCCCGGATCTACACCTTGATGCGCGAGCGCGAGCTGGGCATCGAGACGGTGGAGAGCGCCTGATGAGCGAGAAGAATGTGACTGAGACCAGCGAGCAGCGCGGCTTCCGCAAGACCCGTGAGGGCCTTGTGGTCAGCGACAAGATGGACAAGACCGTAGTGGTCGCCGTCGAGGACCGTGTGAAGCACGCCCTGTACGGCAAGGTCATCCGCCGCACCAACAAGCTCAAGGCGCACGACGAGCAGAACGCTGCCGGCATCGGCGACCGTGTCCTCCTCATGGAGACCCGGCCGACCTCTGCCACCAAGCGCTGGCGCGTCGTGGAGATCCTCGAGAAGGCCAAGTAATCCCTGAGGGCTTTCCCTCAGGACCGTTCCGTCAGGCTCGGTGAGGGGCCCGCGCAAGCGGCCCCCTCACCGGGAACCGACGCGACAAACAGGAGATAGACGTGATCCAGCAGGAGTCGCGACTGCGTGTCGCCGACAACACTGGTGCGAAGGAAATCCTTTGCATCCGTGTTCTCGGTGGTTCCGGTCGCCGCTACGCGGGAATCGGTGACGTCATCGTCGCCACCGTCAAGGACGCGATCCCCGGTGGCAACGTGAAGAAGGGCGAGGTCGTCAAGGCGGTCATCGTCCGGACCGTCAAGGAGCGCCGTCGCGCTGACGGCTCGTACATCCGGTTCGACGAGAACGCCGCCGTTCTTCTGAAGAACGATGGCGACCCCCGCGGCACCCGTATCTTCGGCCCGGTGGGCCGTGAGCTGCGCGAGAAGAAGTTCATGAAGATCGTCTCTCTCGCGCCGGAGGTGCTGTAACCGATGAAGATCAAGAAGGGCGACCTGGTCCAGGTCATCACCGGTAAGGACAAGGGCAAGCAGGGCAAGGTCATTGTGGCCTACCCCGTGGAGAGCCGTGTCCTGGTCGAGGGTGTCAACCGGGTCAAGAAGCACACCAAGGCCGGCCAGACCGACCGCGGTTCGAAGACCGGCGGGATCATCACGACCGAGGCCCCGATTCACATCAGCAATGTTCAGCTGATCGTGGAGAAGGACGGCAAGAAGGTCGTTACCCGCGTCGGTTACCGCTTCGACGACGAGGGCAACAAGGTCCGCGTTGCCAAGCGGACTGGTGAGGACATCTGATGACTGCCGCCACCACGCCGCGTCTGAAGACGCGCTACCGCGAAGAAATCTCGGGCAAGCTGCACGAAGAGTTCTCCTTCGAGAACGTCATGCAGATCCCGGGCCTGACCAAGATCGTGGTCAACATGGGTGTGGGCGACGCAGCCCGCGACTCCAAGCTGATCGAGGGCGCCATTCGCGACCTCGCCACGATCACCGGCCAGAAGCCGCAGGTCACCAAGGCTCGCAAGTCCATCGCGCAGTTCAAGCTGCGTGAGGGCCAGCCGATCGGCGCCCACGTCACCCTCCGCGGTGACCGCATGTGGGAGTTCCTGGACCGCGTGCTGTCACTCGCACTGCCGCGTATCCGTGACTTCCGCGGCCTGTCGCCGAAGCAGTTCGACGGCCGGGGCAACTACACCTTCGGTCTCACGGAGCAGGTCATGTTCCACGAGATCGACCAGGACAAGATCGACCGGGTCCGGGGCATGGACATCACCGTGGTCACCACGGCGACCAACGACGACGAGGGTCGTGCCCTGCTTCGTCACCTCGGCTTCCCGTTCAAGGAGATGTGACCGTGGCGAAGAAGGCTCTGATCGCTAAGGCCGCTCGCAAGCCCAAGTTCGCTGTGCGCGGGTACAACCGTTGCCAGCGCTGTGGCCGGCCGCACTCTGTCTACCGCAAGTTCGGCCTGTGCCGCGTGTGCCTTCGTGAGATGGCTCACCGTGGCGAGCTGCCGGGCGTGACCAAGAGCTCCTGGTAAATCCGGTTCCCTTCGGGGAATCCGGCTTTCCAGGAACTCTCGGTAAGCATCTGGACGGCAGGAGCCCCTCCCCGTCTGCCGTAAGGTAGAGGGGTTGGGCGCCTGCCGCCCATGACCGACTTACTACGCCGTAGGTCCCCGCGCCGCACCCGTCCCGACTTCGTTCGGGGAGAAGGATGGCGCAATGGAAACCCCGGCGAGAGAGGCCTAGGGCCAACTCATGACCATGACCGACCCCATCGCAGACATGCTGACCCGTCTGCGCAATGCGAACTCGGCATATCACGATGACGTCGTGATGCCGTTCAGCAAGATCAAGTCGCACATCGCGGAGATCCTCCAGCAGGAGGGTTACATCACCGGCTGGAAGGTCGAGGATGCCGAGGTCGGCAAGAACCTCATCCTCGAGCTGAAGTTCGGTCCGAGCCGTGAGCGCTCGATCGCCGGCATCAAGCGCATCAGCAAGCCGGGCCTTCGGGTCTACGCGAAGTCCACCAATCTGCCGAAGGTGCTCGGCGGCCTGGGCGTGGCGATCATCTCCACGTCCCACGGTCTCCTCACCGGCCAGCAGGCCAGCAAGAAGGGCGTAGGTGGGGAAGTCCTCGCCTACGTCTGGTAATCGGGAACAGGAGGCATTGCAATGTCGCGCATCGGCAAGCTGCCCATCCCGGTTCCCGCCGGCGTGGACGTCACCATCGACGGCCGTACGGTCTCGGTGAAGGGCCCCAAGGGTTCCCTTTCCCACACCGTCGCCGCCCCGATCGATGTCGCCAAGGACGAGACCGGCACGCTCATCGTGTCGCGTCCTAACGACGAGCGTGTTTCGAAGGCCCTGCACGGCCTGTCCCGCACGCTGGTGGCCAACATGATCACTGGCGTGACCGCGGGTTACAGCAAGGCGCTCGAGATCAACGGCGTCGGTTACCGCGTCCAGGCGAAGGGCTCCACGCTGGAGTTCGCCCTGGGCTACAGCCACCCCATCGTGATCGAGCCGCCGGACGGCATCTCGTTCAAGGTGGAGTCTCCGACCAAGCTGAGTGTCGAGGGAATCGACAAGCAGAAGGTCGGCGAGGTAGCCGCGAACATCCGCAAGCTGCGGAAGCCCGACCCGTACAAGGGCAAGGGTGTCAAGTACGTGGGCGAAGTCATCCGCCGCAAGGTCGGAAAGGCTGGTAAGTAGCCATGGCATACGGTGTGAAGATCGCCAAGGGCAAGGCTTACAAGGGCGCGGCTCTCAAGCGTCGCCACATCCGCGTCCGCAAGCGGATCTCGGGCACGGAGGCGCGTCCGCGCCTCGTCGTGACCAGGTCCAACCGCGGGATCGTGGCGCAGGTTATCGACGACCTCGCGGGGCACACCCTCGCGTCGGCGTCGACCCTCGACCCGTCCATCCGTGGCGGCGAAGGCGACAAGTCCTCCAAGGCGAAGCAGGTCGGCCAGCTCGTGGCCGAGCGTGCCAAGGCCGCGGGTATTGAGACTGTCGTATTCGACCGTGGCGGCAATCAGTACGCGGGGCGCATTGCCGCCCTCGCGGATGCCGCCCGCGAAGCCGGACTCGAATTCTGAGTTCGTCCCGCAGCTAGCGGATCAACGAAGAGAGGTAATTCCAATGGCTGGACCCCAGCGCCGCGGCAGCGGTGCCGGTGGCGGCGAGCGTGACCGCAAGTCTGGGCGGGGCGGCCCGCAGGCCGAGAAGACCGCCTACGTCGAGCGCGTCGTCGCGATCAACCGCGTCGCCAAGGTAGTCAAGGGTGGACGTCGCTTCAGCTTCACCGCGCTGGTCGTGGTGGGCGATGGTGACGGCACCGTCGGTGTCGGTTATGGCAAGGCCAAGGAAGTTCCGGCCGCCATCGCCAAGGGTGTCGAGGAAGCGAAGAAGAACTTCTTCAAGGTTCCCCGCATCCAGGGCACCATCCCGCACCCGATCCAGGGCGAGAAGGCCGCAGGCGTTGTTCTGCTCAAGCCTGCTTCCCCCGGTACCGGTGTGATCGCCGGTGGCCCGGTGCGCGCGGTTCTCGAGTGCGCCGGTATCCACGACGTGCTGTCCAAGAGCCTCGGCTCGGACAACGCGATCAACGTCGTGCACGCCACGGTGGCCGCGCTTCAGGGCCTTCAGCGCCCCGAGGAGATCGCCGCCCGTCGTGGCCTGCCGCTGGAGGACGTCGCGCCCGCAGCTCTGCTGCGTGCACGTGCCGGGGTGGGTGCCTGATGGCCCGCCTCAAGGTCACGCAGATCAAGTCCTACATCGGTAGCAAGCAGAACCACCGTGACACCCTGCGTTCGCTCGGGCTCAAGCGCCTGAACGACGTGGTGGTCAAGGAGGACCGTCCGGAGATTCGCGGCATGGTCCAGACCGTCCGCCACCTCGTCACGGTTGAGGAGGTTGACTGACATGGGTGCTGAGAACCCGCTGAACCCGCTGAAGGTCCACAACCTGCGGCCCGCCCCGGGCGCCAAGACCGCCAAGACCCGTGTGGGTCGTGGCGAGGCGTCCAAGGGTAAGACCGCTGGTCGTGGTACCAAGGGCACCAAGGCCCGTTACCAGGTTCCGGCTCGCTTTGAGGGTGGGCAGATGCCCCTCCACATGCGCCTGCCGAAGCTCAAGGGCTTCAAGAACCCGTTCCGCGTCGAGTTCCAGGTCGTGAACCTGGACAAGCTTGCGGCCCTGTACCCCGAAGGTGGCGTCGTCACCATCGCGGACCTGGTCGACAAGGGTGCGGTTCGTAAGAACCAGCTCGTCAAGGTGCTCGGCACCGGCGAGATCACCGTGGCGCTGCAGGTGACGGTTGACGCCGTCTCCGGTTCCGCCAAGGAGAAGATCGCCGCTGCCGGCGGCACCGTCACCGAGCTCATCTGAGTCTCGGCCGACTGCCGCTGACAGCATCTGAACCGGGCCCGTTCCTCGTTTGAGGGACGGGCCCGGTTCGGTATACCCACCAGGGGACAAACGCCGCATGCCCGACTCTGGCGGGCGCTGTTCGCCAAGTAGGGGAGACACGCGCTTCATACGGGCGGCCACGCGCTGTTAGAGTCCGTTGGGTCCACTGGCGAAACTGCCCGCAGACTGTCCTCGCGCCCCATCCCGGCCGGTGATCCGCCGTCCGTGACAGACCATCTCGACCGACCCTTCCGCCCATGCTGCGCGGAAGGTGCAGGAGGCACCGTGCTCACCGCGTTCGCCCGGGCGTTCAAAACGCCCGACCTGCGCAAGAAGCTGCTGTTCACGCTGGGCATCATGGTGCTGTTCCGGCTCGGGGCGCACGTCCCTGTGCCAGGGGTGGACTACAAGGTCGTCAACCAGTGCATCAAGGACTCGGCGGGCGGACAGGGGCTCTTCAGCCTGGTCAACCTGTTCAGCGGTGGTGCACTGCTCCAGCTGACCATCTTCGCGCTAGGGATCATGCCGTACATCACGGCAAGCATCATCCTTCAGCTGCTGACCGTGGTCATTCCACGGCTCGAGGCCCTCAAGAAGGAGGGCCAGGCGGGCACTGCGAAGATCACGCAGTACACCCGATATCTGACCGTCGCGCTGGCGATCCTGCAGGGCACCGGCCTGGTGGCCACCGCCCGCGGTGGCAGCCTGTTCTCGCAGTGCACCCAGCGCTTCGACATCATCTCCAGCAAGTCGATCTTCACCACGATCACGATGGTCGTCACCATGACCGCCGGCACCGTGATGATCATGTGGCTCGGTGAGCTGATCACCGACCGCGGCATCGGCAACGGCATGTCGATCCTGATGTTCGTCTCCATCGCCGCCGGCTTCCCGGGCGCCCTGTGGTCCATCAAGCTCGGTGGCAAGATCATGGGGGGCTGGTTCGAGTTCTTCGTGGTCATCGTGATCGGCCTGGTCATGGTCGCCCTGGTGGTCTTCGTCGAACAGGCGCAACGCCGGATCCCGGTCCAGTACGCGAAGCGCATGATCGGCCGGCGCTCGTACGGCGGTACGTCCACATACATCCCGCTCAAGGTGAACCAGGCGGGTGTGATTCCCGTCATCTTCGCCTCGTCGCTGCTCTACATTCCGGCGCTCGTCGTTCAGTTCAGCGGATCGACCGCACCGTGGGCGCAGTGGGTCAGCACCAACCTGACCAAGGGCGATCACCCGTTCTACCTGGCCGCGTACTTCCTTTTGATCGTCTTCTTCGCCTTCTTCTACGTCGCGATCTCGTTCAACCCCGAGGAAGTCGCGGATAATATGAAGAAGTATGGTGGCTTCATCCCGGGCATCCGGGCCGGTCGACCTACTGCTGAATACCTGAGCTACGTGCTGAACAGGATCACGTGGCCGGGATCGCTGTACCTGGGGCTCATCGCACTCGTTCCTACCGTTGCCATCGCCTTGTTCAACGGCAGCACCAACTTCCCGTTCGGCGGGACCAGCATCCTGATCATCGTGGGTGTCGGTCTGGAGACCGTGAAGCAGATCGAGAGCCAGCTCCAGCAGCGCAACTACGAAGGGTTCCTCCGCTGATGCGAATCGTCCTCGTCGGGCCGCCTGGGGCCGGCAAGGGTACGCAGGCTGCGTTCCTCGCCAAGAACCTGTCGATCCCGCACATCTCGACGGGCGACCTCTTCCGCGCGAACATCAGCCAGGGCACGGCCCTCGGCAAGCAGGCGAAGGCGTACATGGACGCTGGCAACCTGGTACCCGACGAGGTGACGGTCGGGATGGCGAAGGACCGGCTGGACGAGGCGGACACCGAGGGCGGCTTCCTGCTCGACGGCTTCCCGCGCAACGTCCACCAGGCCGAGGCCCTCGACGGCTACCTCACCGAGCGCGGTATCGCGCTCGACGGGGTGCTGGACCTCGAGGTCCCCGAGGACGAGGTCGTGAAGCGGATCGCCGGCCGGCGTACCTGCCGGAACGACTCGGCGCACACGTTCCACATCACGTACAAGCAGCCCAGGACCGAGGGCGTGTGCGATGTGTGCGGCGGCGAGCTGTACCAGCGTGACGACGACTCCGAGGACACGGTGCGCAACCGCCTGGAGGTCTATCACCGCGAGACCGAGCCGATCATCGATTACTACAAGCAGCAGGATCTTGTGGCGACGATCTCGGCGCTCGGCCCCGTGGCGGAGATCACCCAGCGGGCAATGGACGCGCTCAAGAGCAACAAGAGCGCGTAGCCCCTCCACGTACACAGGTCGGCCGCGGTGCCCAGGTGGCACCGCGGCCGTACTGTTTGAATGACGACTTTTCCAGAGAGGCCACAGGCATGGTCGAGATCAAGACCCCGGAGCAGATCGCCAAGATGCGCGAGGCGGGGTTGGTCGTCGCGGCCATCCACCGGGCGTGCGGCGAAGCCGCGGTGCCGGGCGTCAGCACCAAGGAGCTCGACGACATCGCCGCCAAGGTGATCGCCGAGCACGGCGCCAAGCCGAACTTCCTCGGTTACGGGGGCTTCACCGGCAACATCTGCACCTCGGTCAACGATGTCGTGGTGCACGGGATCCCGGACCGGGAGACCGTCCTGAAGGACGGCGACCTCATCTCCATCGACGCAGGCGCGATCATCGACGGCTGGCACGGCGACGCCGCGTTCACCGCCTTCGTGGGCACCGGTCACGCTCCGGAGCTCATCGAGCTGAGCCGGGTGACCGAGGAGTCCATGTGGGCCGGCATCGCCGCGATGAGGAAGGGCAACCGGCTGGCCGACGTCTCGCAGGCGATCGAGGGCTACATCCGACGCCAGCCGCGTCCGGCGTCGGGCAAGTACGGGATCGTCGAGGAGTACGGCGGCCACGGCATCGGGTCCGAGATGCACATGGACCCCCACCTGCTGAACTACGTCTCGCGCAAGCGCGGCCGCGGCATCAAGCTGGTGCCGGGCGTCTGTCTGGCGATCGAGCCGATGGTGACCCTCGGCACCCCGCACACCCACGTCCTCGAGGACGAGTGGACGGTCAAGAGCGACGACGGCTCCTGGTCCAGCCACTGGGAGCACTCGATCGCGCTGACCGAGCAGGGCCCGCTGGTCCTGACCGCCGTCGACGGTGGCAAGGCAAAACTGGCGGAGTACGGGATCACAGCGGCGCCCGACCCGTTGGGGTGAGCACGTGCCGCTGGGTGGAGTAACGATCATCTGTGGTGGGCATCTAACCCGGATTCGTCATTCCGGGGGCCCTGCCGTAGACTGACACGTCGGCTCATGTATACCCGCATGTCCGCGTGATTTACGTGAGCCGATCAAGGTAGCCGATTCGAAGGGCGAAGCGTGGCCAAGAAGCAAGGTGCCATCGAAATCGAGGGCACCGTGATCGAGTCTCTCCCGAACGCGATGTTCAGGGTAGAGCTCCAGAACGGTCACAAGGTCCTCGCGCACATCAGCGGCAAGATGCGTATGCACTACATCCGCATCCTTCCCGATGACAGGGTCGTTGTGGAGCTGTCTCCTTACGACCTGACGCGCGGACGGATCGTCTACCGATACAAGTAGATCTCGCTGCTGCCCCGCTCCCGTGGGGCGATGGCACGACCCGGAGAACCTGACATCACATGAAGGTCAAGCCGAGCGTCAAGAAGATCTGCGACAAGTGCAAGGTGATCCGCCGTCACGGCCGGGTCATGGTCATCTGCGACAACCTGCGCCACAAGCAGCGCCAGGGCTGACGTACGACCTGCAACTCGCAGTTCTTCACGCGACGCACACAAAGTAATTACGCAGTCACCCGCCCCGGCATGCCGGGGCGACACCTTCGGCGGAGGCCGGGGACCCGTACGTACCACCTCTTTCAACGGGAGAGGTCGGCGGCCGGGAATGGTACTGCGGAAGACCTCCGAATCAACAGGAGCCATGAATGGCACGCCTTTCCGGCGTTGACCTCCCGCGTGAGAAGCGCGTGGAGATCGCCCTCACCTACGTCTTCGGCATCGGTCGTACCCGTGCCCAGGAGACCCTGAAGAACACTGGTGTGAACCCCGACATCCGCGTTCGCGACCTTGCCGAGGAAGACCTCGTCAAGCTCCGCGACTACGTGGACGCCAACTTCAAGACCGAGGGTGACCTCCGTCGCGAGGTGCAGGCCGACATCCGCCGCAAGGTGGAGATCGGCTGCTACCAGGGTCTGCGTCACCGTCGTGGCCTTCCGGTCCACGGTCAGCGCACTCACACCAACGCTCGTACCCGCAAGGGTCCGCGTCGCGCCATCGCCGGTAAGAAGAAGCCGGGCAAGAAGTAGTCCTAGCGGACGCAACTGCGTGCACCCGGGGGGAGACCCCCGGATCTCCGCAGAAGAAAGCGGTCCCCGCTGTAGGACCGACCACCTCCACGGGAGTAATACATGCCTCCGAAGGGCCGTCAGGGCGCAGTCAAGAAGGTGCGCCGCAAGGAAAAGAAGAACATTGCTCATGGGCACGCCCATATCAAGAGCACGTTCAACAACACGATCGTCTCGATCACGGATCCCTCGGGCAACGTGATCGCTTGGGCCTCTGCCGGCCATGTCGGCTTCAAGGGCTCGCGCAAGTCGACTCCGTTCGCCGCGCAGATGGCCGCCGAATCGGCTGCCCGTCGCGCGCAGGAGCACGGCATGCGCAAGGTCGACGTCTTTGTGAAGGGTCCCGGCTCCGGCCGTGAGACCGCGATCCGCTCCCTCCAGGCCACTGGCCTCGAGGTCGGCTCGATCCAGGACGTGACCCCCACCCCGCACAACGGATGCCGCCCGCCCAAGCGCCGCCGCGTCTGACGACCTGAAGTAGGAGACAAGACAATATGGCGCGTTATACCGGGGCCGACTGCAAGCGTTGCCGTCGGGAGAAGCAGAAGCTGTTCCTCAAGGGCAGCAAGTGCGAGAGCGCAAAGTGCCCGATCGAGATCCGTCCTTACCCCCCGGGTGAGCACGGCCGCGGGCGCACCAAGGACAGCGAGTACCTCCTTCAGCTTCGCGAGAAGCAGAAGTGTGCCCGTATCTACGGTGTACTCGAGAAGCAGTTCGTGAACTACTACAAGGAAGCGAACCAGAAGTCCGGCAAGACCGGTGAGAACCTTCTGCGCATCCTTGAGATCCGTCTCGACAACGTGGTCTACCGGGCCGGCTTCGCCAAGTCCCGCGACCACGCTCGTCAGCTGGTTCGTCACGGACACATCACCGTGAACGGCCGCAAGACCGACATCCCGTCGGCCCGCGTGGCTGTGAACGACATTGTCGAGGTTCGCGAGCGCTCGCGTCAGATGACCCCGTTCGTGGTCGCTGCCGCCGAGGCCGGCGAGAAGACCGTGCCCGCGTGGCTCGAGTCGATCCCGTCGAAGCTCCGGATTCTCGTGCACTCGCTGCCCGAGCGTCCTGTGATCGACACGCAGGTCCAGGAGCAGCTGATCGTCGAGCTCTACTCCAAGTAGTAGTGGCTCAGCGATACGGGCGGTACGACCTCCTGGAGGCCGTACCGCCCGTATCCTTGCAGTACCCCTCGGCATCAAATAGCGGATGCCGATGACTGGAGGAACATCATGCTTATCGCTCAGCGTCCGTCGCTGACCGAAGAGGTCGTCGACGAATTCCGCTCCCGGTTCGTGATCGAGCCGCTGGAGCCGGGCTTCGGTTACACCCTCGGCAACTCTCTTCGCCGCACTCTTCTCTCCTCGATCCCCGGTGCCGCTGTCACCAGCATCCGGGTCGACGGCGTTCTGCACGAGTTCACCACCGTGCCGGGCGTCAAGGAGGACGTGACCGACGTCATCCTCAACATCAAGCAGCTCGTCGTCTCCTCGGAGCACGACGAGCCCGTCGTGATGTACCTGCGCAAGCAGGGCCCGGGTGTCGTCACCGCCGCCGACATCGCGCCCCCGGCCGGTGTCGAGGTGCACAACCCCGACCTGGTTCTGGCCACCCTGAACGCCAAGGGCAAGCTGGAGATGGAGCTGACCGTCGAGCGCGGTCGCGGCTATGTCTCCGCCGTCCAGAACAAGCAGCAGGGCCAGGAGATCGGCCGTATCCCGGTCGACTCCATCTACAGCCCGGTGCTCAAGGTCACGTACAAGGTCGAGGCGACCCGTGTCGAGCAGCGCACCGACTTCGACAAGCTGATCGTCGACGTCGAGACCAAGCAGGCCATGCGCCCGCGCGACGCCATGGCGTCGGCCGGTAAGACCCTGGTCGAGCTGTTCGGCCTGGCCCGCGAGCTCAACGTCGACGCCGAAGGCATCGACATGGGCCCGTCCCCGACGGACGCCGCTCTGGCCGCCGATCTGGCTCTGCCGATCGAGGAGCTCGAGCTCACCGTTCGTTCGTACAACTGCCTCAAGCGCGAGGGCATCCACTCGGTGGGCGAGCTCGTGGCCCGCTCCGAGGCGGACCTGCTCGACATTCGCAACTTCGGTGCGAAGTCGATCGACGAGGTCAAGGCGAAGCTGGCCGGCATGGGCCTGGCCCTCAAGGACAGCCCGCCCGGATTCGACCCGACCGCCGCCGCCGACGCCTTCGGCGCCGACGACGACGTGGATGCCGGGTTCGTGGAGACCGAGCAGTACTGAGCAGTTCAGGCTTGGTCCTCGATCGCCGGACAGGCTGAATTCAGCCCGTCCGGCGATCGAGGAACAGAGACTTCCGTCGGGCAGCAGCCCGTCGGGCACTGACATCGGTACCTGATCCGGCCGGTGCAGAAAAGAAGGAGAAAGACCATGCCTCAGCCCGCCAAGGGCGCCCGTCTGGGCGGCAGCGCTGCGCACGAGCGTCACCTGCTCGCGAACCTTGCGAAGGCGCTGTTCGAGCACGGCCGTATCACCACCACCGAGGCCAAGGCGCGTCGTCTGCGTCCGGTCGCGGAGCGCCTCATCACCAAGGCGAAGAAGGGCGACATCCACAACCGTCGCCAGGTGCTGGCCACCATCACCGACAAGAGCATCGTGCACACGCTCTTCACGGAGATCGGCCCGCGCTACGAGAACCGCCCCGGTGGCTACACCCGTATCACCAAGATCGGCAACCGTCGTGGCGACAACGCGCCGATGGCGGTCATCGAGCTGGTCGAGGCCCTGACCGTGGCCCAGGCCGCCACCGGTGAGGCCGAAGCCGCGACCAAGCGTGCGGTGAAGGAAGACACCCTCAAGAAGGACGCCGCCGTCGAGGCGAAGTCCGACGAGGTCGTCGAGGACGCCAAGCCGGCCGAGCAGGCCGACGAGGAGTCGAAGGACGCCTGATCCAGGCGTTCGGCGTACTACGGACGGGCCCGCACCCAGCTTCTGGGGGCGGGCCCGTTTCGCATGATCTGCACGAGCCGCACGAGAGGACCGCACGGTGAGCGACGAGGTGGAGCCCGGTTTCGTACGGGTACGGCTGGACCTGTCGTACGACGGGGCCGCATTCTCCGGCTGGGCGAAGCAGCGGACGCGGCGGACCGTACAGGGCGACCTGGAGGCGGCGCTGCAGACCGTGATGCGGCTGCGGGAGCCGGTGTCCCTGACGGTCGCGGGCCGCACCGACGCGGGGGTGCACGCGCGCGGCCAGGTCGCGCACCTGGACCTGGCGGAGGACGTGTGGGCCGAGCACGGCGGGAAGCTGCTGCGGCGGCTCGCCGGGAAGCTGCCGCAGGATGTGCGGGTGTGGAAGGTCTCCGTGGCGCCGCGCGCCTTCAACGCGCGGTTCTCCGCGGTCTGGCGGCGTTACGCGTACCGGGTCGGCGACCACCAGGCGGGCGTCGACCCGCTGCTGCGCGGGCACGTGCTGTGGCACGACCGGCCGCTGGACATCGATCTCATGAACGAGGCGGCCCGCAAGCTGCTGGGTGAGCACGACTTCGCGGCGTACTGCAAGAAGCGCGAGGGCGCGACCACCATCCGTACGCTGCTCGACCTGCACTGGGAGCGCACGGCGGACGGGCTGGCCGTCGCGACCGTGCGCGCCGACGCGTTCTGCCACAACATGGTGCGGGCGCTGGTCGGCTCCATGCTGCTGGTCGGGGACGGGCACCGGCCGGCCGGCTTCCCCGGCGAGGTGCTGGCCGAGGGTGTACGCAATTCCGCGGTGAACGTGGTGCGCCCGCACGGGCTGACGCTGGAAGAGGTCGGCTACCCGGCGGACGACCAGCTGGCCGCCCGCAATCTGCTGGCCCGCAATCTGCGGACCCTGCCCGGCTGCCTCTGACCGGCCGGCTGCTTCTGACCGGCCGGCCGGCGGGTCAGTTGCCCGCCGCCGTCTCGGCGGCCGCCGCGTCCTTGCCGCGCTGGACGATGCGCTCGAAGGCGAAGTTCGACGCGTCGGCGCCGGCCTGCTTGGACGCGGTGTCCGCGGCGGTGGCGCTCTGGCCGTCCTTGGGCCCGGAGATCGTGAAGTAGGCGTAGCGGCCGACCGTGTTGGAGGTCGCCCAGCAGGCCACGTTGTGGCAGAAGTCACCGACTCCTGCGCCGTTCAGCGGCAGCAGGAACCTCGAGGTGAGCTTGAGCTTCTCGGCCGACGGCTTGTCGTCGAAGAGGGCGACACCGACGGTGACCGCCGACCCGTCCTTGATGTAGGTGGCGCGGATGAGCTGGCGGCAGTTGTTCTTCGGCAGCGCCGCCGCGAGCCCGTCGGTTGCGGCCGCGGCGCAGGTCGTCGTGGAGGTGCCCGCTGCCTTGGTGTACGTGCGGCCCGCGATCGTCATCAGCTTGCCGGGGAAGAGGGTGTCGGCGCTGATCGGGGCGCTGTCCTTCTTTGCCGTGGAGATGTAGTCCAGCGGGTTCTTCGGCGGCGGCGGGGCGACCGAGGAGAACGACGGCTCGGGCGGCAGCGGCTGCTGGGAGGCCGTCGTGGTGGGACCGGCCTTCGGCTTGCCGTCGCTCTGGTTGGACATGACGACGGCGGTGGCGACGATCCCCGCGACGGCCACGGCCGCGAGCGCTCCGCCGCCGACCATGAACAGTTTCCGGCGCTTCGCGGCGGCTTCCCGCTGCTCGGCGAGCGCGCCCCAGTCGGGCGCGTTGGTCTGTGCGGCCTGCGGGAACGGGCTGGGGCCCGCTGCCGGGCCCTGGGGCTGCTGGGGGAACGACGACTGCGGCGTTCCGCCCGCGCCGAGCCCGCTCGTCGGCGGTGCCCAGGCGGGGGCCTGCGGCCCGCTGGGGCCGCCCTGCGCGGGCTGCTGCGGCTGCTGTGGCGGCGCCGTGGGCTGCGCCCCGGCCGGGGGCCAGGCCGGTGCCGCGGATCCGTACGGGTCCGGCTGGTTGGGTGGCTGCTGGGCCGCGCCCTGCGGTATCTGCGGCGGCTGCGGGGCGCCGGGCGCCGGCGGCGCGCCCTCCGGCCGCGGCTGCGCCTGGTAGGGGAGCGGCCGTGACGGGATGACACGTCCCTCCAGCACCTCGCGCTGGTCCCCGCCCTCGGGCGGGGTGGGCGCCGTGAAGCCCTGGCGCGGGTCGTGGGGAGGCGTCGGCCCATCAGTCATGCCGGGCATCATATTCGGCGAACGGGTGACGCGGACGCCCGATCCGGAGGGTCCGGGGCACCGGCGGCCCCGAGCCGTAAATCGGTTTGGGGCGGGACCCTCGCAGGGGCGAGAATCCAGAGTTATGGGACATGTAGAGGCGGCACACCTGGAGTACTACCTTCCGGATGGACGGGTGCTGCTCGGCGACGTCTCGTTCCGGGTGGGAGAAGGCGCCGCGGTCGCCCTGGTGGGGGCGAACGGCGCGGGGAAGACGACCTTGCTGCGGCTGATCTCGGGAGAGCTCAAGGCGCACGGCGGCTCGGTGACCGTCAGCGGCGGACTCGGTGTGATGCCGCAGTTCGTGGGCTCGGTACGGGACGACAGGACGGTGCGGGACCTGCTGGTCTCCGTTTCGCGGGCGCGTATCCAGTCGGCCGCGAAGGCCGTGGACGCGGCCGAGCTGGCGATCATGGCGCAGGACGACGAGCCGGCCCAGATGGCGTACGCCCACGCGCTCAGCGACTGGGCCGAGGCACACGGCTACGAGGCCGAGAACATGTGGGACATGTGCACCATGGCCGCGCTGGGCGTCCCGTACGAGCGGGCCCAGTGGCGCGAGGTCAAGACGCTCTCCGGCGGTGAGCAGAAACGGCTGGTGCTGGAGGCGCTGCTGCGCGGCAACGACGAGGTGCTGCTGCTCGACGAGCCGGACAACTATCTGGACGTGCCCGGCAAGCGCTGGCTGGAGGAGCAGCTGGCGCAGACCAAGAAGACCGTGCTGTTCGTCTCCCACGACCGGGAGCTGCTGGCCCGCTCGGCGGAGCGCATCGTCAGCGTCGAACCGGGTCCCGCGGGCTCGGACGTCTGGGTGCACGGCGGCGGCTTCGGCACGTACCACCAGGCCCGTAAGGACCGCTTCGCGCGCTTCGAGGAGCTGCGGCGGCGATGGGACGAAGAACACACCAAGATCAAGCAGATGGTCTTCCGGCTGCGGCAGCAGGCCGCGATCAGCCCGGACATGGCCTCGCGCTACCACGCGGCCCAGACCCGGCTGAAGCGCTTCGAGGACGCGGGCGCTCCGCAGGAGCCGCCGCGCGAGCAGGACATCAAGATGCGGCTGCGCGGCGGCCGTACCGGAGTGCGGGCCGTGACCTGCGCCGGGCTGGAGCTCACCGGCCTCATGAAACCGTTCGACCTGGAGGTCTACTACGGCGAGCGGGTCGCGGTGCTCGGCTCCAACGGGTCGGGCAAGTCGCACTTCCTGCGGCTGCTCGCCGGCCAGGAGGTCAAGCACACCGGTTCCTGGAAACTCGGCGCCCGGGTGGTGCCCGGCCACTTCGCGCAGACCCACGCCCACCCCGAGCTGGAGGGGCGCTCGCTCGTCGACATCCTGTGGACGGAGAA
The DNA here is from genome assembly GCF_030063355.1 of Streptomyces sp. PH10-H1. Taxonomy (GTDB): domain Bacteria; phylum Actinomycetota; class Actinomycetes; order Streptomycetales; family Streptomycetaceae; genus Actinacidiphila. The sequence goes on along the minus strand of NZ_JASISZ010000003.1, from coordinate 198,171 downwards.
CGCCCACGACCGCGGCCGGGCCATGGGCGTGCTGCGCCGGTACGAGCTGGAGCGCCAGGGCGACCAGAACTTCGGCAGCCTCTCCGGCGGACAGCAGGCCCGCTTCCAGATCCTCCTGATGGAGCTGGCGGGCACCACCGCGCTCCTGCTGGACGAGCCGACGGACAACCTTGACCTGGAGAGCGCCGAGGCCCTCCAGGAGGGCCTGGAGGCCTACGACGGCACGGTGCTCGCGGTGACCCACGACCGCTGGTTCGCCCGCACCTTCGACCGGTACCTGGTCTTCGGCTCGGACGGCATCGTCCGCGAGACCACGGAGCCGGTGTGGGACGAGCGCCGGGTGGAGCGCAAGCGGTAGCCGGGGCGTCACGGACGGGTCACGAGAAGGCCGCTGACCAGGCGGTCGGTCCCCGTTTTGACCCGTACGGTCGAAGCCGGGTATTCTGCGAGTTCGTTATGCGTATTGGCTTGCTCGTTCTCACGTGAGAGGCCCTTACGCCGGTCCGCCGGGCCGATGACCAGCGGCAGTACCGGGTTGCGTCCCCGAGTACCGCCAGGGCTGTCGTGATCGTCCGGGTGGCCTTGTCAGGACTCCACTCTCTGAAGAAGCGAAGGCTACGACCGTGCGTACGTTCAGCCCCAAGCCCGGCGATGTAACTCGCCAGTGGCACGTCATCGACGCGCAGGACGTTGTCCTGGGCCGTCTGGCCTCTCAGGCCGCGAACCTTCTCCGGGGCAAGCACAAGCCTGTGTACGCCCCGCACGTTGACACCGGTGACTTCGTCATCATCATCAACGCCGACAAGGTTCACCTGTCCGGCAACAAGAAGTCCCAGAAGATGGCCTACCGCCACTCTGGCTTCCCGGGTGGTCTGCGCTCCGTCCGTTACGACGAGCTGCTCGACAAGAACCCCGAGAAGGCCGTCGAGAAGGCCATCAAGGGCATGATCCCGAAGAACACCCTGGGCCGTCAGATGCTCTCGAAGCTGAAGGTCTACGCGGGTACCGAGCACCCGCACGCTGCGCAGCAGCCGGTCCCGTTCGTGATCAGCCAGGTCTCGCAGTAGTCCCGGCCACCAGCTACCAGCAGAAAGCATCTGAGGAGAATCGTGGCTGAGACCACTACCGAGGCCCCCGTCGTCGAGGCTGACGACACCGTCGAGACCGTTGAGGCCTTCGGGTCCGAGGAGACTCCTACGGAGTACACCTCGGAGTCCGAGGTTCCGGAGGAGTACACCTCCGAGTCGCTCGCCGGCCGCTTCGGCGACCCGCAGCCGGCTGCCGGCACCGGCCGTCGCAAGCAGTCCATCGCCCGCGTCCGCATTGTGCCGGGCTCTGGCAAGTGGAAGATCAACGGTCGCACCCTTGAGGGTTACTTCCCGAACAAGGTGCACCAGCAGGAAGTCAACGAGCCGTTCAAGCTCCTTGAGCTGGACAACCGGTACGACGTCATCGCCCGTATCGGTGGCGGCGGCATCTCCGGCCAGGCCGGTGCGCTGCGCCTGGGTGTTGCCCGTGCGCTGAACGAGGCGGACACGGACAACAACCGCGCCGCCCTCAAGAAGGCCGGATTCCTGACGCGTGACGACCGTGCGGTCGAGCGCAAGAAGGCCGGTCTGAAGAAGGCCCGTAAGGCGCCGCAGTTCAGCAAGCGCTAATCACGCTCGGCGTTCGCCCCGGAGGCACTCTGTGCGCCTCCGGGGCGTTCGCTATTTACCGCCCAGGGCGTATACCTGTCGGTAACGCCCATGGCTCCCATACTCGGAGGAATAACTGTGGGACGACTCTTCGGCACGGACGGCGTGCGCGGCGTCGCGAACGCGGACCTGACGGCCGAGCTGGCGCTGGGCCTGTCGGTGGCGGCGGCGCATGTGCTCGCTGAGGCAGGTTCGTTCCAGGGCCATCGGCCGGTGGCCGTGGTCGGGCGCGATCCGCGTGCTTCGGGGGAGTTCCTGGAGGCCGCCATCGTGGCCGGTCTGGCGAGTGCGGGCGTGGACGTCCTGCGGGTCGGTGTGCTGCCCACCCCCGCGGTGGCGTATCTCACCGGCGCGCTGGGTGCCGACCTCGGCGTGATGCTCTCCGCGAGCCACAACGCGATGCCGGACAACGGTGTCAAGTTCCTGGCCCGCGGCGGCCACAAGCTCGACGACGTGCTTGAGGACCGCATCGAGAAGCTCTACGAGACGCACCGCGCGGGTGAGCCCTGGGACCGGCCGACCGGTTCCGGCGTCGGCCGCGTGCGGGAGTACGACGAGGGCTTCGACCAGTACGTCGCGCACCTCATGGGTGTGCTGCCCAACCGGCTCGACGGACTGAAGATCGTCCTGGACGAGGCGCACGGCGCCGCCGCCCGGGTGTCCCCCGAGGCGTTCTCCCGGGCCGGCGCCGAGATCATCACGATCGGTGCCCAGCCCGACGGCCTCAACATCAACGACGGCTGCGGCTCCACCCACCTCGGCCTGCTCAAGGCCGCCGTCGTCGAGCACGGCGCGGACTTCGGCATCGCCCACGACGGCGACGCGGACCGCTGCCTGGCCGTCGACGGCGCGGGCAATGAGGTGGACGGCGACCAGATCCTGGCCGTACTCGCCCTCGGTCTGCGCGAGCAGGGCGGTCTGCGCGAGAACACCGTGGTCGGCACCGTCATGTCCAACCTCGGCTTCAAGCTGGCGATGGAACGCGAGGGGATCCACCTCGTCGAGACGGCGGTCGGCGACCGGTACGTCCTGGAGTCGATGAAGGAGCACGGCTACGCGCTGGGCGGCGAACAGTCCGGCCACGTGATCATCCTCGACCACGCCACCACCGGCGACGGCACGCTGACCGGCCTCATGCTGGCCGCCCGCGTCGCCGCCACCGGCCGCACGCTGGCCGACCTGGCCGGCGTCATGCAGCGGCTCCCGCAGGTGCTGGTCAATGTTCCCGACGTCGACAAGAGCCGGGTGCACTCCACCCCCGAGCTCACGGCCGCGGTTGCCGAGGCCGAGCGTGAACTCGGCACCACCGGCCGGGTCCTGCTGCGCTCCTCCGGCACCGAGCCGCTGGTCCGCGTCATGGTCGAGGCCGCCGACATCGACCACGCCCGCTCGGTCGCCGGCCGGCTCGCCGATGTGGTCAAGTCCACGCTGGGCTGAGCGGCTTCGGCCGCCGGCCGGTTTGCCGTGCTGCCGTGCTGCCGATATCGGGGGGGGGACGGCGCACGCCTGGTTTCAGGGGCGGTTCAGAGTTTGCGCAGCGACAGCCGCTGGACCTTGTGCTGCGGGCCCTTGCGCAGCACCAGCGTGGCGCGGCTGCGCGTCGGCAGCACATTCTGCTGAAGGTTGGGCTTGTTGACGGTCCGCCACATCAGCCGGGCGTAGTCGAGCGCCTCGGTCTCCGAGACCTGGGTGTACTTGCGGAAGTACGAGAAGGGGTTCTGGAAGGCCGTCTCGCGGAGCTTGCGGAAGCGGCCGAGGTACCACTGCTCGATGTCCTCGGTACGGGCGTCGACGTAGACGCTGAAGTCGAAGTAGTCGGCCAGGCCGACGCGGGTGCGGCCGTCCTTGCCGGGCAGCGCCGGCTGGAGCACGTTCAGGCCCTCGACGATGAGGATGTCGGGCCGGCGCACCGTCAGGCGCTCCCCGGGGACGATGTCGTAGATCAGGTGGGAGTAGACGGGCGCGGTCACCTCGTCCTTGCCCGCCTTCACATCGGCGACGAAGCGGGTCAGGGCCCGCCGGTCGTAGGACTCGGGGAAGCCCTTGCGCGACATCAGGCCGCGGCGGTGCAGTTCGGCGTTGGGCAGCAGAAATCCGTCGGTGGTCACCAGCTCCACGCGCGGGTGCTCCGGCCAGCGGGCCAGCAGCGCCCGCAGGATGCGGGCGGTGGTCGACTTCCCGACCGCGACGCTCCCCGCCACGCCGATCACGAACGGTGTGCCCGGCTGCTCGCCCTGCCCGTTCCCCGCGTCGCCCAGGAAGGTGTTCAGCGCGCCCCGCAGACCGCTGTGGGCGCCCACATACAGATTGAGCAGCCGGGACAGCGGCAGATAGACGTCCACGACCTCCTCCAGGTCGATGACATCGCCCAGGCCCCGCAGCCGCTCCACCTCGTCGGCGGTCAGCGGCAGGGGCGTCCGGTCCCGCAGCGCGCTCCACTCCGAGCGGCTGAGGTCCACGTACGGGCTGATCTCGGCGCGTCGGCGCGGCTGCTGATCGGTGGTCGGCACACGGCCCATTGTGCTGCCGCGCTGCGCCCGCCTCACCTCGGGGCCCCGTCGAGGACCCCGGAGGGCCTCTGGGACGGCGGGGCGGTACGGCCATAAGGTGGCGGGCATGTGCGGAATCGTTGGGTATGCGGGCGGCCGGTCGGCCCTCGATGTCGTTGTCGCCGGGCTGCGGCGGCTGGAGTACCGCGGCTATGACTCGGCGGGTATCGCCGTGCTCGCCGACGGAGGGCTGGCCGCCGCGAAGAAGGCCGGCAAGCTCGCCAATCTGGAGGAGCTGCTGGAGGGGCAGCCGCTGCCGGCCGGCAGCACCGGGATCGGGCACACGCGATGGGCGACCCATGGCGGCCCGACGGATCTGAACGCCCATCCGCACCTGGACAACGCGGGAAGGGTCGCGGTGGTCCACAACGGCATCATCGAGAACTTCGCCGCGCTGCGGGCGGAGCTCGCCGAGCGCGGCCACGCGCTGGAGTCCGAGACCGACACCGAGGTCGTGGCGCATCTGCTCGCCGAGCAGTTCTCCTCGTCGGCGGACCTGGCCGAGGCGATGCGGCAGGTGTGCCGGCGGCTGGACGGGGCGTTCACCCTGGTCGCGGTGCACGCGGACGAACCGGATGTGGTGGTCGGGGCACGCCGCAACTCGCCGCTGGTGGTGGGCGTCGGCCAGGGGGAGAACTTCCTGGCGTCGGATGTCGCCGCCTTCATCGCGTACACCCGTGAGGCGATCGAGCTGGGCCAGGACCAGGTCGTCGAGCTGCGCCGGGACACCGTGACGGTCACCGACTTCGAGGGCAAGCCGGCCGAGGTGCGGCCGTACCACGTCGACTGGGACGTCTCGGCCGCCGAGAAGGGCGGCTACGACTACTTCATGCTCAAGGAGATCGCCGAGCAGCCGAAGGCCGTCGCCGACACACTGCTGGGACGCATCGGGACGGACGGCCGGCTGACCCTCGACGAGCTGCGGATGCCGGACCGGCTGCTGCGCGAGATCGACAAGATCGTGATCGTGGCGTGCGGGACGGCGTTCCATGCCGGGATGATCGCCAAGTACGCCATAGAGCACTGGACGCGGGTGCCGTGCGAGGTCGAGCTCGCGAGCGAGTTCCGGTACCGGGACCCGATCCTTGACCAGCGGACGCTCGTCGTCGCGATCAGTCAGTCCGGCGAGACCATGGACACCCTGATGGCGCTGCGGCACGCCCGTGAGCAGGGCTCCAAGGTGCTCGCCATCTGCAATACGAACGGCTCGACGATCCCGCGCGAGTCCGACGCCGTGCTGTACACCCACGCCGGGCCGGAGGTCGCCGTCGCCTCGACGAAGGCGTTCCTGACCCAGGTCGTCGCCTGCTATCTGGTCGCCCTGTACCTGGGGCAGGTGCGCGGCACCAAGTGGGGTGACGAGATCACCGGGGTGATCCGTGAGCTGTCGGAGATCTCCACCCAGGTCGAGCAGGTGCTGGAGACGATGGAGCCGGTGCGGGAGCTCGCCCGCTCGCTGAAGGACAAGAACACCGTGCTGTTCCTGGGGCGGCACGTCGGTTACCCGGTCGCCCTGGAGGGCGCGCTCAAGCTCAAGGAACTGGCGTACATGCACGCCGAGGGGTTCGCGGCGGGCGAGCTCAAACACGGGCCGATCGCGCTCATCGAGAAGGACCTGCCGGTGGTCGTGGTGGTGCCGTCGCCGCGCGGGCGGTCGGTGCTCCACGACAAGATCGTGTCCAACATCCAGGAGATCCGGGCCCGTGGCGCCCGCACCATCGTGATCGCCGAGGAGGGCGACGAGGCGGTCGTGCCGTACGCCGACCACCTGATCCGCATCCCGCGGACCCCGGTGCTGCTGCAGCCGCTCGTCGCCACCGTGCCGCTGCAGGTCTTCGCCTGCGAACTCGCCACGGCCCGCGGCAACGAGGTCGACCAGCCGCGGAACCTCGCCAAGTCGGTGACCGTCGAATGATCATCGGAGTCGGGATCGACGTCGCCGAGATCGAGCGCTTCGCCGCGTCCCTCGAACGCACACCGGGTCTCGCCGACCGGCTCTTCACCAAGGACGAACTGCTGCTGCCGGGCGGCGACCGGCGCGGCATCGCCTCCCTCGCGGCCCGCTTCGCCGCCAAGGAAGCCCTGGCCAAGGCGCTCGGCGCCCCGGCCGGACTCGTCTGGCTCGACGCCGAGGTGACGACGGAGGACTCCGGCCGGCCGCGGCTCACGGTCACCGGAACGGTCGCCCGGCGGGCGGCCGAACTGGGGGTGCGGGTGTGGCACGTCTCGCTCAGCCACGACGCCGGGATCGCGTCCGCGGTGGTGATCGCGGAGGGGTGACGCGCGGCACCAGTGGTGGGCACACACCTTCGCGCCGCGGGCGCACGGAACGGAGAGGACCGCGTATGCGGCACGCACACACCGTCGAGACCGTCCGGGCGGCGGAACACGCCCTCATGGCGCGGCTGCCCGGGGGCACGCTCATGCAGCGGGCCGCCACCGGGCTGGCGGCCGCCTGCGCCGGGCTGCTCGGCCGCGTCTACGGCGCCCGCGTGGTGCTGCTGATCGGCAGCGGCGACAACGGGGGCGACGCCCTGTACGCGGGCGCCCGCCTCGCCCGGCGCGGCGCCGCGGTCACCGCCGTACTGCTCGCGCCGGACCGCGCGCACGGCGCCGGGCTGGCCGCGCTGCGGGATGCGGGCGGCCGGACGGTGAGCGCCGACTCCGACGCGGCGCTGCCGCTGATCGCAGGTGCCGATCTGGTCCTCGACGGGATCGTCGGCATCGGCGGCCAGGGCGGGCTGCGGCCGGCGGCCGTGCCGCTGGCCGAGGCCGCGCGCGCCTCCCGTGCCGCCGTCGTCGCCGTCGACCTGCCGAGCGGTGTCGACGCCGGGACCGGCGAGGTCCACGGCCCAGCCGTGCGCGCCGACCTCACCGTCACCTTCGGCACCTACAAGCCGGGACTGCTGATCGACCCGGCGGCCGGGTATGTCGGAGCGCTGCGCCTCATCGACATCGGCCTCGGCCCGGACCTCCCGGCCCCGGCGCTCGAAGCCCTGCAGTTCGCGGACGTCGCCGCGCTGCTGCCGGTCCCGGCCACCGAGAGCGACAAGTACCGGCGCGGAGTCGTCGGCGTGGTCGCCGGCTCCGACCGCTACCCGGGCGCGGCCGTCCTCGCGGTCGCGGGCGCGCTGCGGGGCGGCGCGGGCGCGGTGCGGTACGTCGGGCAGGGCGGGGAGGCCGTGCTGGCCCGCTTCCCCGAGACGCTCGTCTCGACGGGACCGCCGTCCCACGCGGGCCGCGTCCAGGCGTGGGTGGTCGGGCCGGGGCTCGGCGACGGCCCGGACGCGCGGAAGTCCGTCGACGACGTCCTCGCGTCGGACGTCCCCGTCCTCGTCGACGCGGACGGGCTCCGCCTGATCTCCCGCGAACAGGTCCGCGCGCGGTCGGCGGCCACCGTGCTCACCCCCCATGCGGGGGAGGCGGCGGCGCTGCTGGGGCGGCCCCGGGAGGAGGTCGAGGCGACCCGGCTCTCCGCCGTGCGGCAGCTCGCCGGGCTCTACGGCGCGACGGTGCTCCTCAAGGGCTCGACGACCCTCGTCGCCGACCCGGACCCGGCCGTCCCGGTCCGCGTCAACCCGACGGGCACGTCCTGGCTCGCCACCGCCGGCAGCGGTGACGTCCTCTCCGGCCTGACCGGCTCCCTCCTAGCCGCCGGCCTCGCCCCCCGCGACGCCGCCTCCGCAGGCGCCCACCTTCACGGCCTCTCCGCCCGCCTCGCCGCCACCGGCGCCCCCATCTCCGCCCAGGACATCGCCGCCAACCTCCCGGCGGCCTGGCGTCAGGTGGCCGGCGACTGAGACGTACGAGATCACGGTACGTAGACCCGTGCGATCACGGTGACGGGAATGAGGGCGCCGGCCTGAGACACTGGGCGGGATGGACGACACTGCGATGCGTGCCTGGGCGGAGATCGATCTGACCGCGCTCCGGGCGAATGTGGCGGCTCTGCGGGCGTGTGCTCCCGGGGCCGGGATGATGGCCGTGGTCAAGGCGGATGCCTATGGGCACGGGATGGTGCCGTGTGCGCGGGCGGCGCTGGAGGCCGGGGCGACGTGGCTCGGGACCGCCACGCCCGAGGAGGCGCTGGCGTTGCGCGCCGCCGGGGTCGGCGGCCGGCTGCTGTGCTGGCTGTGGACGCCCGGCGGGCCGTGGCGGGCCGCGGTCGAGGCGGACATCGATGTGACGGTGAGCGCCCTGTGGGCGCTGCGCGGGGTGTGCGAGGCGGCCCGGCTCTCGGGCCGCACGGCCAGGGTGCAGTTGAAGGCGGACACCGGCCTGGGCCGTAACGGCTGCCAGCCGGCCGACTGGCCGGAGCTGACCGCCGCCGCCCGGGCGGCCGAGACCGACGGGCTGATCAAGGTCACCGGGATCTGGTCGCACTTCTCCTGCGCCGACGAGCCGGGGCATCCGTCGATCGCCGCGGAACTGGCGGCGTTCCACACCGCGCTGGCCGGCGCGGCGGCCGCCGGGCTGGACCCCGAGGTGCGCCACATGGCGAACTCACCGGGCACGCTGACACTCCCGGAGTCCCACTTCGACCTCGTCAGGACCGGGGTCGCGATGTACGGGATCTCGCCGGTGCCGCAGCTCGGCGGCCCGGCCGACTTCGGGCTGCGGCCGGTGATGACGCTGGCCGCGCGGCTGGCGTCGGTGAAGCATGTGCCGGGCGGCCACGGGGTCAGTTACGGCCACCACTACATCACTCCGGGCGATACGACCCTGGCGCTGGTTCCCCTGGGATACGGGGACGGCGTCCCACGGCACGCGTCGGGCACCGGTCCCGTCCTGGTCGCGGGTAAGTTGCGGACGGTGGCGGGCCGGATCGCGATGGACCAGTTCGTCGTCGACCTGGGGGGTGACGCCGCCCAGCCGGGCGACGAGGCAGTACTGTTCGGGCCGGGTGACCGGGGCGAGCCGACCGCGGAGGACTGGGCGCGGGCCGCCGGCACCATCGCATACGAGATCGTCACGCGGATCGGGACCCGGGTGCCGCGCGTCTATGTCGATAACGGGGGACGCGTACCAGGGGAGTAGCGGGAACACGATGACCATGGACAGCGGAGCGAAGTGGGAGCGGGCCGGCAAGCAGGCCGGCTTCGTCGGTGCGGCGATCGGCGTGGTGGCGGCAGGCGCCGCCGCGGGCGTCGCGCTGGAGCGGCTGACCGTCGGCCGCGGCATGCGCAGGAAGGCGCGCCTCGCGCTGGACGCGGCCGGGCCGTACGGAGCCCTGCGCGGCCGTCCAGGCACCGTGGCGGCGGAGGACGGCACCGAGCTGTACTACGAGGTCGAGGACGTCGTGGAGCCGCCGGTGGCCCAGCGCCGCGGCTGGACCGGCATCTTCAAGCGGACCGGCGCGCCCGAGCCGCTCACCGTCGTCTTCTGCCATGGCTACTGCCTCAACCAGGACGCCTGGCACTTCCAGCGCGCGGCCCTGCGCGGCAGTGTCCGGGCTGTGTACTGGGACCAGCGCAGCCACGGGCGTTCCGAGCGCGGCCGTGACCAGCTCGAGGGGAAGCCCGCCACGATCGACCAGCTCGGCCGCGACCTCAAGGCGGTGCTTGACGCCGTCGCGCCGAGCGGCCCGCTGGTGCTGGTCGGGCACTCGATGGGCGGCATGACGATCATGGCGCTGGCCGACCAGTTCCCCGAGCTGGTGACCGCGCGGGTGGCCGGCGTGGTCTTCGTCGGCACGTCGGCGGGCAAGCTGGGCGCGATGACGATGGGTCTCCCGGCGGCCGGGGCGCGGGCGTTCCGGGTGCTGGCGCCCAGCGTGCTGCGGATACTCGGCACGCAGGTGGATCTGGTGGAGCGCGGGCGGCGGGCCACCGCGGACCTCTTCGCCGGGATCATCAAGCGGTACTCGTTCGCCTCGGACGTCGACGCGTCGGTGGCCCGGTTCGCGGAGCGGCTGATCGAGGGGACGACGATCGATGTCGTCGCCGAGTTCTACCCGGCGTTCATACAGCACGAGAAGGCGGACGCGCTGGCCGTACTGGACGGCAAGCCCGCGCTCGTGCTGGCCGGGGACACGGACCTCCTGACGCCGAGCGACCACAGCGCGGACATCGCGGAGCGGCTGCCCGCCGCGGAACTGGTAATCGTCAGGAACGCCGGCCATCTGGTGATGCTGGAGTACCCGGAGCTCGTGAACGGTCAGCTGGCCGCGCTGCTGGCCCGCGCGGCGGACGCGGTCCAGGCCCCGCTGCCGCAGGCGGTCAGGGAACTGGCGCTGCCGGAGGTGCAGGAGGCATAGCCTCCGCCGCTCCGCGTAGCATTCGCGGACATGGAACCGCTGCACGGTCAGCACACCGCTGACGACCCCGTATCCGTCCGAGTCACGGTCAGGACCCCCGACCGTATGCGGGAGTTGGGCCGCGATCTCGCCGCTCTGCTGCTGCCCGGCGACCTGGTGCTGCTGAGCGGCGAACTGGGCGCGGGGAAGACGACGCTGACCCGCGGGCTCGGGGAGGGCCTGGGGGTGCGGGGGGCGGTGACCTCGCCGACCTTCGTGATCGCACGGGTCCATCCGTCGCTGAGCGGCGGGCCCGCGCTGGTGCATGTGGACGCGTACCGGCTGGGCGGCGGGCTCGACGAGATGGAGGACCTCGACCTCGACGTGTCGCTGCCGGAGTCGGTGGTCGTCGTGGAGTGGGGCGAGGGCAAGGTCGAGGAGCTGTCCGAGGCCCGGCTGCAGGTCGTCATCGCACGGTCGGTCGGCGCGGTCGGGCTGGACGAGGACGCCGACGACGTACGCGAGGTGACGGTCACCGGCGTCGGCCGGCGCTGGGCGAACCAGGACCTCTCACCGCTCGGGGCATAGCCCTCCGGGGCGGTATTCCGACAACGTGTCGGGAAGATGTTGCGCGGGGGCGCCCCGGCGTGGTCGCATGGGAGTGCAGATGTTGGTCGAGGCTGCCTACATTCCCTCAGGAGGCACGCATGCCGGCTCATGGCACTACGGACGCGCCGGACGCCCGCGCGGACGCGTCGGCGCCCAAGCCCCCCGCTGTCCCCCCGGTTCCCGTCGTTCCCGCGCTGCCGTCGATGAGCGAGCTGCTGGCGGCGGGCCTGGCGGCCACCGCCGTATGCACCCCACCGGACGAGACCGCTGGTGAACGCCGCGACGCCGCGTAACGGCGCAACTGCGCCACTCACCCGAATGATGGAATCAGCGGACGACGACGACCCTCGTGTCGATCACCGCGAGCTTCCACAGCTCGTCACCGTCGGCCGGAGTCTCCCGGATGCCGCCGGTCTTCTTCTGCGGGTCGGGGCTCGGCATCGAGGCGTCCACCGCCGAGCTGAAGCCGATGACCGTATTGCCGACGGTCGCGAACCGCACCACGTGCTCGATCGGGATCCCGTCGCCGCCGGTGCCGCGCGCGGTGCGCGAGGTGACCTTGTAACGGCCGGGAACTGGATCGACGCTGCCCGGCGCGACGACGTACGCGCGCAGCACCTTGTCGTTGGCGTCCACCAGCCACACCCGCTTCGCCGCCAGCCCGTAGACGACCCGCTTGCCGCTGCCGGTGTTCGCGGGCAGCGCCGGCGCCTTGGCGGGCGGGGGCGCCTTCGTCGAGGGCGCGGTGGAGGCGGAGGCCGACGGCCGGGCCCGTACGGGATGGTCGGCCGCGGAACCGGAGGCCTGGACGGCCAGTACGGCGATGACGGCGAGCGCGGCCGCGGTAAGGCCTGTCACGAGGGTCCCCGACCCGATCCTTGCCACGGTTGGTTCGCTCCTCCGGAGGGGTTTGCGGGCTGTGGTCGACGTTAGCAGCCGGGCCCGCCGCATGACCCTGCCCTCAGGCGCCGGGCGGCCCGGTGTTGGAGCCGGGCGGGGGCCGGACGGGGGCCGGACGGGGCCGTAGGCTGTCACCGTGCTTCTGCTTGCTTTTGATACCGCCACTCCCGCTGTGACCGCCGCGCTGTACGACGGCCGGCGGGTGCTCGCCGAATCGACGGTCGTCGACGCGCGGCGGCACGGAGAACTCCTGATGCCGGCCGTCGACCGGGTGCTGACCGAGGCCGGGGCCTCGATCGGCGAGGTGACCGGCATCGTCGTCGGGACCGGGCCTGGGCCTTACACCGGGCTGCGGGTGGGCCTGGTGACCGCCGCCGCGTTCGGGGACGCGCTCGGAGTGCCGGTGCACGGCATCTGCACGCTCGACGGGATCGCGTACGCAGCCGGGCAGGCCGGGGTCGACGGCCCCTTCGTGGTGGCCACCGACGCCCGCCGCAAAGAGGTGTACTGGGCGCGCTACGACAGCCCGCGCGAGCGGGTGACCGAGCCCGCCGTCGACCGGCCGGACGAGATCGCGCAGACCGTCGCGGGCCTGCCCGCCGTCGGCGCCGGAGCCGCCCTGTATCCGGCGGTCTTCGCGGACGTGCGCGCGCCGGAGCACCAGTCCGCCGCCGCGCTGGCCGCGCTCGCCGCCCTACGGCTCGCGGAGGGCGTACGGTTCGCGCCCCCGCTGCCGATGTACCTGCGGCGGCCCGACGCGCAGGTGCCGGCCGGCTACAAGGCGGTCCTGCCCAAGTGACGGTGACACTGCGCGAGATGCGCTGGTGGGACCTGGACCGGGTGATGGAGCTGGAGCTGGACCTCTTCCCGGACGACGCCTGGTCGCGCGGCATGTTCTGGTCCGAGCTGGCCGACGCCCGCCACCCGCTGGCGACCCGCCATTACATCGTGGCCGAGGACACCGCACAGCAGAACCGCCTGGTCGGCTACGCCGGACTGGCAGCGATCGCCGGGACGGGCGATGTGCAGACCATAGCCGCCGTCCGCGATCACTGGGGCACCGGCCTCGGCGCCCGGCTGCTCGCCGACCTGATGCACCAGGCCACCGCCTTCGAGTGCCACGAGGTGCTGCTCGAGGTCCGTGTCGACAACACTCGTGCCCAACGGCTCTACGAGCGCTTCGGCTTCGAGCCGATCGGCTTCCGCAAGGGCTACTACCAGCCGGGCAGCGTCGATGCGCTCGTGATGCGAATGACCGACCCTTCCACCGTACAAGGAACCACTACTGATGGCTGACGAGCCGCTTGTCCTCGGCATCGAGACCTCCTGCGACGAGACCGGTGTCGGCATCGTCCGCGGGCACACCCTGCTCGCCGACGCGGTGGCGTCCAGCGTCGACGACCACGCGCGGTACGGCGGTGTGGTGCCCGAGATCGCCAGCCGGGCCCACCTGGAGGCGATGGTCCCCACGATCCAGCGCGCCCTGAAGGAGGCGGGGGTCGCGGCGAGCGACCTCGACGGCATCGCCGTCACCGCGGGACCCGGGCTCGCCGGCGCGCTGCTGGTGGGCGTGAGCGCCGCCAAGGCGTACGCGTACGCGCTCGGCAAGCCGCTCTACGGCGTCAACCACCTCGCCTCGCACATCTGCGTGGACCAGCTGGAACACGGCGTGCTGCCCGAGCCGACGATGGCGCTGCTGGTGTCCGGCGGGCACTCGTCGCTGCTGCTCGCGCCGGACATCACCAACGATGTGCGGCCACTGGGCTCGACCATCGACGATGCGGCGGGCGAGGCGTTCGACAAGGTCGCCCGGGTGCTGGGCCTCGGCTTTCCCGGCGGTCCCGCGATCGACCGGTACGCACGCGAGGGCGACCCGAAGGCCATCAGGTTCCCGCGCGGGCTCACCGGCCCGCGCGACGCCCCGTACGACTTCTCGTTCTCCGGGCTGAAGACGGCCGTCGCGCGCTGGGTCGAGGCCCAGCGCCGGGACGGTGTGGACGTGCCGGTCGCGGATGTGGCCGCGTCGTTCCAGGAGGCGGTGGTGGACGTGCTGACCCGGAAGGCGATCCGGGCCTGCAAGGACAACGGCGTGGACCATCTGATGATCGGCGGCGGCGTCGCGGCGAACTCCCGGCTGCGCTCACTGGCGCAGGAGCGCTGCGGGGACGCGGGCATCGTGCTACGGGTGCCGCGGCGTGAACTGTGCACGGACAACGGCGCGATGGTCGCGGCCCTCGGCGCGGAGATGGTGGCCAGGAACCGGCCGTCGTCGACCTGGGACCTGCCGGCCGATTCCTCGCTGCCCGTCACCGAGGTCTCGGTACCCGGCCACACCCATGAGCACCCGCCCCAGCCCGCTCACCAGCACCAGCATGAGCACCACGATCATGTGCACGAGCTGAGCAAGGACAACCTCTACTGATGACCGTCGCCCTGATGTGGGAGGCCCGGGCCGCCGAGGGGCGCGGTCCCGAGCTGCTCGAGTGGGTCCGGGCCCAGGAGCTGACGGGGACCCCGTTGCGCCGCGAGCACTTCACCGCACCGGGGGACCGGGTGCTCGTCATCACCTGGTGGGACGCGCCCTACGAGGCCGATCTGCCCGAACTGGCGGAACCCCCGGCCGCTTTTCTGCATCGTTCAGTACACAGATGGCGTTTTGAACGAACAGCATAGGGTTCACATATGCGCAGAAAAGCGGCAGGACTGATCCTTTCCGGTCTCTTGCTCGCCACGGGGTGCTCGGCGGGCTCGTCCTCGCCGAACGCCGCCCCGACGGCATCGGGAACGGGTCCCTCCGCCGCTCCGTCGTCGGACGGGAGCACCGCGCCGGGCGGGCCGGACGACACGTCCGGTACCGCCGACGCGTTCCGCAAGTGGAAGATCAAGCCGATGGCGCAGGCCCCGGCCGCGCCGAAGACGAAGCCGGTCAGAACGGGCTCCGGTGCGCCGCCGGTGGTCAGTGACATACCCACCAGGGAGAAGATCGTCTTCGTCACCTTCGACGACGGCGCGGAGAAGGACCCGAAGTTCGTGACCATGATGCGCGAGCTGAAGGTCCCCTTCACGATGTTCCTGACCGACGACATCATCCGGAGCGACTACGGCTACTTCAAGCCGCTCCAGGAGCTCGGCAACGCGATACAGAACCACACGCTGAGCCACCCGAACCTGCGGACCGAGTCCGAATCCGCCCAGCGCCACGAGATATGCACCCAGCAGACGAAGCTCAAGGCGGAGTACGGCACCACGCCCCACCTCTTCCGCCCGCCCTACGGCAACTGGAACGAGGACACCCGCACCGCCGTCAAGGCCTGCGGCCCGCAGGCGATCATCCTGTGGCGCGAATCGATGCAGATCAAGGGCATGCAGTACCAGCGCGGGGACAAGAAGCTGCACCCCGGTGACATCATCCTGGCCCACTTCCGCGGCCCGTCGGAGCTCAAGGGCACCTCGATGACGGAGATGACCGCCAACATGCTGCGCATGATCTCCGACCAGGGCTTCACCGTGGCCCGGCTGGAGGACTACGTCTGATCGGCCGCGGGCTGATCGACCGGGCGGGCCGGCGTACGGACCACCGGCGCCGGGCCCCCGATGAGCATCGTCGGGGCGCCCGCGACGCGCGTCATGATGACGGTCGCCGAGTGGGGTCCCTGGAGTTTGATCTTCCGGCGCAGCTCCTCGGGCTCGACGGCCGAGCCGCGCTTCTTCACCGTCAGGACGCCGATCCCGCGCTCCCGCAGCAGCGTCCTGAACTTCTTCAGGTTGAACGGCATCACGTCGGTGATCTCGTACGCCGTCGCGAACGGGGTCGGCCGCAGCTCGTCGGCGGTGACGTATGCGATCGTCTCGTCGATCAGCCGCCCGCCGACCTGCTCCGCCACCTCCGCGACCAGATGCGCGCGGATCACCGCACCGTCCGGCTCGTAGAGGTACCGGCCGACCGGCCCGACGGGCGGGTCGGGGAGCGGGGTGCCGGTCCACAGCGTGGCGGCGGCCGGCAGCAGGGTCGCGCTCACCGAGCCGGGGTTCTTCCCGAACCACAGCACACCCTCCTTCACGTCCCCCCGGTACGAGATCCACTCCACCCCGGCGTCATCGGGGACCGCTTCGTGCGGGATGCCCGGCGCGACCTTCAGGGCGGCGTGCGGGACCGCGCGGGCCGCCCCGATGGCCCAGGACAGCGACGGGGAGTACGCCTCCGGGTCGAAAATGCGGCCCCGGCCGCCGCGCCTGGCCGGGTCGACGAAGACGGCGTCGTAGCCGCTCGTGGCGACCTCGGTGACATCCGCGCACCGCACCTCGATGAGGTCGGCGAGGCCCA
This sequence comes from Streptomyces sp. PH10-H1, assembly GCF_030063355.1. Lineage (GTDB taxonomy): Bacteria > Actinomycetota > Actinomycetes > Streptomycetales > Streptomycetaceae > Actinacidiphila. Next base: position 181,857 of record NZ_JASISZ010000003.1, on the reverse strand, counting down.
GCGACTCCGCGTTGGCCCGGGCGACCGCGCACGTCAGCGGGTCCCTGTCGACCGCCAGCACCTCCACCCCGGCCCGCGCCAGCGCGATGGCGTCCCCGCCGATCCCGCAGCACAGATCGGCCAGCCGGCGCACACCCAGGCCCTTGAAAGACTCCGCCCGGTACTCCGCCACCTCCGTGCGCGTCGCCTGCTCCACCCCGTCCGGTGTGAAGTACATCCGGTACGCGTCCGCCCCGAACTTCGCCTCCGCCCGCTGCCGCAGCCGCGCCTGCCCGAGCGCCGCGGACACCAGCTCCGCCGGATGCCCGCGCCGCAGCCGGGTCGCCTCCGCCAGCTCATGCGCGGGGTCGTAGTCGCGCAGCGACGCCAGCAGGGCCTGCCCGGCGGGGGCCAGCAGTGAGGAGAACGCGTCAAGATCCACGCCCCCGATTGTCCTCCAGTTCCGCGGGCCCCGGTCACCGGCGGAACCGGCGCCGGAACCGCCGGGACATGCGGCTCGTTGACCGGACCGAGACCCGCGCGGGGACCGTTACGGCGGCGCTCCGTTGGCACTCCGCTTGACCGAGTGCTAAAGCCGTCCTAGTCTCGGTTCTGGCACTCAGCACTGCCGAGTGCCAGCACAACAGCGACGGGCAGGTCCGGCACCCGCGACGACGGGCCTACCACGTCGCCACCCAGACAGACACTCCCGTTAGCCCTTTGAAGGGGGAGGTCGGAACGTGACGACCGCCAGCAGCAAGGTTGCCATCAAGCCGCTCGAGGACCGCATCGTGGTTCAGGCGCTCGAGGCTGAGCAGACCACGGCCTCCGGCCTGGTCATCCCGGACACCGCCAAGGAGAAGCCCCAGGAGGGCGTCGTCCTGGCCGTGGGCCCGGGCCGCTTCGAGGACGGTAACCGTCTTCCGCTCGACGTTTCCGTCGGCGACGTCGTGCTCTACAGCAAGTACGGCGGCACCGAGGTGAAGTACAACGGCGAGGAGTACCTCGTCCTCTCGGCTCGCGACGTTCTCGCGGTCATCGAGAAGTAGGTCTGCTTCATCACTTGCAGCAGCCGTGACCTTCCCCGGGTGATCCGTGTCTACAGACCCGGCGCCCGGGGTTTGGTCTTTGACGAGGAAAAGACGAGGTAGGACGCAGTGCCGAAGATCCTTAAGTTCAACGAGGACGCGCGTCGCGCCCTTGAGCGTGGCGTCAACAAGCTTGCCGACACCGTGAAGGTGACGATCGGTCCCAAGGGCCGCAACGTCGTCATCGACAAGAAGTTCGGCGCGCCGACCATCACCAACGACGGCGTCACCATCGCCCGTGAGGTCGAGCTCGACGACCCTTACGAGAACCTTGGCGCCCAGCTCGTGAAGGAGGTGGCGACCAAGACCAACGACATCGCGGGTGACGGCACCACCACCGCCACCGTGCTGGCCCAGGCACTGGTCCGCGAGGGCCTGCGCAATGTCGCCGCCGGCGCTTCCCCCGCCGCCCTGAAGAAGGGCATCGACGCCGCCGTCAAGGCTGTCTCCGAGGAGCTGCTGAAGACCGCCCGCGCGATCGAGGGCAAGGAAGACATCGCGGCCGTCGCCGGGCTGTCCGCCCAGGACAAGCAGGTCGGCGAGCTCATCGCCGAGGCGATGGACAAGGTCGGCAAGGACGGTGTCATCACCGTCGAGGAGTCCAACACCTTCGGCCTGGAGCTGGACTTCACCGAGGGCATGGCCTTCGACAAGGGCTACCTGTCGCCGTACTTCGTCAGCGACCAGGAGCGTATGGAGGCCGTCCTCGACGACCCGTACATCCTGATCCACCAGGGCAAGATCTCCGGGATCCAGGACCTGCTGCCGCTGCTGGAGAAGGTCATCCAGGCCGGCGCGTCCAAGCCGCTGCTGATCATCGCCGAGGACGTCGAGGGCGAGGCGCTCTCCACCCTCGTCGTCAACAAGATCCGTGGCACCTTCAACGCCGTCGCGGTGAAGGCCCCGGGCTTCGGTGACCGCCGCAAGGCCATGCTCGGCGACATCGCCACCCTCACCGGTGCGACCGTCATCGCCGAGGAGGTCGGCCTCAAGCTCGAGAACGCCGGTCTGGACCTGCTGGGCACCGCCCGCCGGGTGACCATCACCAAGGACGACACCACCATCGTCGACGGTGCCGGTGACAAGGCCGAGATCGACGGCCGTGTCGGCCAGATCAAGGCCGAGATCGAGTCCACCGACTCCGACTGGGACCGCGAGAAGCTCCAGGAGCGCCTCGCGAAGCTCGCCGGCGGCGTCTGCGTCATCAAGGTCGGCGCGGCCACCGAGGTTGAGCTCAAGGAGAAGAAGCACCGTCTCGAGGACGCCATCTCGGCGACCCGCGCCGCGGTCGAGGAGGGCATCGTCTCCGGCGGTGGCTCCGCTCTCGTCCACGCCGTCAAGGTCCTCGAGGGCAACCTCGGCCTGACGGGCGACGAGGCCACCGGTGTCGCGGTCGTCCGCCGCGCCGCCGTCGAGCCGCTGCGCTGGATCGCGGAGAACGCCGGCCTCGAGGGCTACGTCATCACCGCCAAGGTCGCGGAGCTGGAGGCCGGTCACGGCTTCAACGCCGCCACCAACGAGTACGGCGACCTCATGAAGGCCGGCGTCATCGACCCGGTCAAGGTCACCCGCTCCGCGCTGGAGAACGCCGCTTCCATCGCCGCGCTGCTCCTCACGACCGAGACCCTGGTCGTCGAGAAGCCGGCTGAGGACGAGGGCGACGCCGGTCACGGCGGCCACGGCCACTCGCACTGAGGCCAGGACACCGGGCGGCGTAGCCGTCACGGGTCATGAGAAGGCCCCTGTTCCCGCTCATGAGCGGGAACAGGGGCCTTCGGCTGTGCCGCGCCGGACAGGCCCTACCGGGTCATTGCGGGCGGCATCTCGATCGCGCCGAGCTGCTGGAGCATGCCGAGCAGATCGTAGTTCCACCAGCACTCCGCGATCTTGCCTTCGCGCATCCGGTGGGTCGTCTGGCCGGTCGCCACCACCTGCTTGCTGGTCGGCGCGAGGCCCATGAACTCCCCGGTCTGGGTTGCCCGCCATGTCCAGCGGGTGGCCACCATGTCCCCGTCGGCCAGCTGACTGTCGAGCGTGAACACCATGTCGAAGCCCGACTGGTACGTGCCGACCGTCTCCCGGAAGCCCTCGATCCCCCGGGCGTCCTGCCCGCTGTAGGGGTCGTGGTCGATGTAGTCGGCCGTGAGTATCCCGCTGAGCCCGGCGAGGTCCTTGTCGCCGGCGATGACCTCGAAGAAGCTGCCGGCGACGGCCTTGTTCAGCTGGTCGTCCCGGACGACATCCAGGTTGGTGAAGGTCGGCACGCCGTCACAGAGCGCCACCATCTCCTCGAAGATCCGGTTGGTCTCGGGCATGTTCGAGTTCCGCATCGCCTCTTCGTAGGACGGGAACTCGACGATCTCGACGAGGTGGGAATCGTCGGAACGGTCCTTGCCGATCATCGAGTGGGTGGCGGTCCTCTTGCCCTTGGTCTTCTCGACCCATGTGTCCATGAGCAGGTTCATTTCGTCGAGCCTGCTGGTCTTGCAGTCGATGATCTGTACGAATGCCATGGTGACTCCCGGCGAGCGATCCGAATGACCGATCTGAGCTACATGACACAGTTTAGTAGACTTAGCGGTTTGCCTTCGGGTCGTAGCGGCGGCCGGCCTTCGTCGAGACGCCGCTGAAGAACCGGCTGGGCAGATGCCGCGCCAGCGCGACCGCCGTCTTGTAGCGGATGTCGGGCACGCTGACCGTCTTCCCCACCGCCAGGTCCCGGATGGCGGCGGCGACCACCTTGTCGGCGTCCAGCCAGGCCCAGTCCGGCACATTGCCCGCGTTCATCCCGGCCCGCTGGTGGAACTCGGTCCGCACGAACCCCGGGCACAGGGCCATGAAACGCACCCCGCTACCGGTCAGTTCGGCCGCGACCCCCTCCGTGAAGCGCACCACCCACGACTTGCTGGCCGAGTACGTGCCGCGCGGCATGAAGGCCGCCACCGAGGCCACATTGATCACGAAGCCCTGGCCCCGCTCCCGCATCGGCCCCGCCGCCGCGCCCGTCAGCCGCAGCACCGCCTCGCAGTGCAGCTTCAGCATGGCCAGCTCGTCGGCCATCGGAGCCTCGAGAAAGGTGCCGCGGTTGCCGAACCCGGCATTGTTGACCAGCACATCGACCGGCCGCGCACGATCCACGAGCCGGGCCTCGACCGACGCGATGCCGTCCTCGTCCGTCAGATCCGCGGCCAGCACCTCCACCCGTACCTCGTACCTCTGGCGCAGCTCGGACGCGTACTCCGTCAGCCGCTTCTCGTCGCGCGCGACGAGTACGAGCGCGTGCCCGTCGCTCGCGAGCCGGCGCGCGAAGGCCGCGCCGATCCCTGCCGTCGCTCCGGTGATCAGTGAAGTCGTCATGCCGTGAAGATTAGTTACCCGCGAGCCGCTTGCGGATCGACTCCGCGTACGACGCGTTGATCAGATCGATCGCCACCAGCGTCCGCGGCAGCAGTTCCGACTCCGTCGTCATCGCCCGGAACAGGAACTCGACGGTCACCTCGTGCCCGGGCCGCGACAGCACGGTGACCGGGTCGCCCGCCCGGACCGACCCCGGCTCGACGACCCGCAGGAACGGACCCGGCCGCGCGGCCCGCGTGAAGCGCTTCACCCAGCTCTTCTCGTCCAGCCACTCCGCGAAGGTCCGGCACGGGATCCGGGGCGAGGTCACCTCCAGCACGACCTCACCGACCCGCCAGCGCTCCCCGATCAGAGCGGCGTTCACCTCCACGCCGACCGTCGTGAGGTTCTCCCCGAACACACCGTTCGGCAACGCCCGGCCCAACTCCGTCTCCCACCCATCGAGGTCCTCCCGGGCGTAGGCGTACACCGCCTGGTCGTCCCCGCCGTGAAAACGCCGGTCGAAGACGTCGTCCCCCGCCAGCCCGCTGCCCGCCACACCCTGCGGACCGGGCGCGGACACGCTCACCGGGCCCTCGACGGGACGCTTGTCGATCCCGGTGACCCCGGGATCGGAATAGTCGACCTCAAGCGGTCGGGCAAGGTTCACTGACAGGAGTCGCGACATGTAATGCACCTTACGTCTGCGACGGGCTTTGGGGCCGGGATCCGATGGCTCAGGGGCGGAAGCAAGTCGGCACCCGCCGTCCGCACGCGGAGAGCCGAGCCGGACCCCCCCACAAGCCCGCCGCAGGCGAACCGTCACATCCCGCCGAGCACGTCCAGCGCCCGGTCGACATCAGCCGACGAGTTGTACACATGGAAGGAGAACCGCAGGTTCCCCGCCCGCGCGGAGACCTGGATCCCCGCCCCCGCAAGCCGGTCCGCAGCGACCCCCGGCAGCGCCGGCACTGCAACGATGGCCGAGCCGTCGGCCCCGCCTCCGCCCGGCCGAGCCGGAATCGGCGTGTGGCCCAGTGCCGAAACCCCCGCCCGGAACCTGGCGGCGAGAGCCACGTCGTGGGCGTGGATGGCGTCGACGCCCAGTTCTTCGATGAGCGCGAGCGACTCGGCGGTGGCGACGAAGTCGAGGAAGGCGGGGGAGGTGTCGAACTGCCGGGCGGAGGCGGCGAGGTCGGTGATGGGGCCGTAGCACTCGCCCCAGGGATCCTCGCCGGCGTACCCGCCGGCGAAGGCGGGGGAGAGCCCGTCCTCGGCGCCGGGGCGGACGGTGAGGAAGGAGACGCCGTGCGGCCCGAGGAGCCACTTGAAGGCGCCGCACACGAGGTAGTCGAAGTCGTCGGCACACAGCGGCAGCCATCCGGCGGCCTGGCTGGCGTCGATGAGGGTGCGGGCGCCGTGCGCGGCGGCCGCGGCGCGGATCGCGGGGAGGTCGGCGAGGCGTCCGTCGGCCGATTGGGCGGCGCTGACGGCGACGAGCGCGGTGCCGGGCCGGACGGCACCGGCCAGTTCCGCCAGCGGGGCGATGCGGAGGGCCAGGTCCTTACGGGCGGCGAACGGGTTGACGAGGGAGCTGAAGTCGCCGTCGGCGACGAGCACTTCCGAGCCCGGCGGCAGCTGTACGGCGATCTTTCCGACGATGCCGGAGACGGTCGAGCCGATGGCGACCCGTTCGACGGAGGTGGCCAGCAGCCGGGCGAAGGACGCGCGGGCGGCGCCGACGGCGGCTTCGTACCGCGGGAAGGAGGGCCGTCCGGCGGCCCAGTCGTCGATGGCCAGCCGCAGGGCTTCGGCCGTTCGGGTGGGTGGCAGTCCCACGGAGGCGGTATTGAGGTAGGTCGTGCCCGGTGCGATCGCGGAGAACGCGTCGCCCCCCAGGCTCGGTGCGCTCTGCGCACCCTGTGCACTCTGCGGGTCGTGCGCGTCCGGCGCGTCCGGCGCGCTCAGTAGGGAGTCCATGCCTCTTGAGCCTGCCGTCCCGCGGCCTCAAAGTCCATTGCCAATATCTTCGAGGTACCTCCAAGCATCGCTTATGGTTTAAGGATGATCGAGGCACGTCATCTCAGGGTGCTCCGCGCGGTGGCGAGGACCGGTTCGTTCTCCGCCGCCGCCCGCGAGCTGGGCTGTACCCAGCCGGCCGTCAGCCAGCAGATGAAGGCGCTGGAGCTGACCGCCGGCACCACGCTGCTCATCCGTACCGGTCGTGAGATGCGGCTGACGGAGGCGGGCGAGGCGCTCGTCAGGCATGCGGCCGGGATCCTGGCGGGGCTGACAGCCGCCGAGGAGGAGGTCGCGGCCATCGCGGGGCTGCGGGCCGGGCGGGTGCGGCTCACGTCGTTCCCGTCGGGCAGCTCGACGCTGGTGCCGAACGCGGTCGCCGGGATGCGCGCGGCGCACCCCGGCACGAAGGTCTCGCTGGTCGAGGCGGAACCGCCGAAGTCGGTGGAGATGCTGCGCGCGGGCGACTGCGACATCACGCTGGCGTTCCGGTACGTGGACCTGCCGACTCCGTCGGAGGAGCAGTGGGACGACCTCGTCGTACGGCCATTGCTGACCGACCGGCTGGTCGGCCTGGTCCCGGACGGGCACCGGCTCGCGGCCGGGGACCGGCCGGTGCGGATCGAGGAGCTGGCGGAGGAGGAGTGGATCGCGGGCTGCCCGCGCTGCCGCCGCCATCTGGTGGAGGTGTGCGAGCGGTCGGGGTTCACCCCGCGCATCGATTTCGCGACGGACGACTATCCGGCGGTGGTGGGTCTGGTCGCGGCCGGTCTCGGCGTGGCGGTGCTGCCCGAGCTGGCGCTGGAGGCCGTACGCCCCAAGGGGGTCGCGGTGCTGGAGGTGCTCCCGGCCGTGCAGCGTGAAGTGGTGGCCCTCACGCTGCCCGACCTGGCTCAGGTGCCGGCCGTGGCCATGATGCTCGGACGGCTGGCGCAGGCGGGCCGACGTTAGGCGTTGCGCGCCCTTCGGCCGCGCTGTCCTCAATCGCCGGGCGGGCTGAATCCAGCCGGTCCCTGGCCCGCCGGATCAATGCGGTCACCGCAAGCCCGGGGCCGGACCGGCCCGACGACGCCACGGCCGCATGGCCGGACGCCCCAGGGTCGTAACGAGCCCTGGGCCCCGGGGTCCACAGCCCCCGGAGCCCAGGGCGGCTCTCAGCCCCGTCCGGCGCCCGTTGCAGACCGGGCCGGACGGCCCCCGGCGCGGGCGTACGTCCGACGCAGGAGAGACCCGGAGACCGGGAGAGAAACGATTCTTCAGTTGGGCTGCATGGTGAGCAGCCGATGCCGCGAGCGGCCCATCATTTCTTCGCGCTCGTCCTCCGTCAGCCCGCCCCACACTCCGTAGGGCTCCCGGACAGCCAATGCGTGCGTAGCGCACTCCGCGCGTACCGGGCAGCGCATGCAGACCTCTTTCGCAGAGGCCTCACGAGCACTCCTGGCGGCGCCGCGCTCACCTTCTGGGTGGAAGAACAGGGAGCTGTCGACGCCGCGGCAAGCCGCGACGAGCTGCCAGTCCCAGAGATCCGCGTTCGGGCCCGGAAGGCGGGAGAAGTCTGCCATTGCTCATCCCCTCGAAGGGTGTGTTGAGGAGCCAGGTGCTGTCGACCGTACATCTACTGTCGAAGTAGATGTAAATATGACTCATCACAAATTTAGCCGTGAATACCGTGTAGCGCGCCAAAGAGCATCCAAATAGTGCAAACTCCGACATGGGACCCGTTCGGCGGGATGCGTGTCCGGCAGGTGGGCGCGCGAAGTGCTTCCGGGGGCGTGTCAGTGCACCCTGTCGACCTGCGATGTGGCTGCTCCGTATCTGCTCACTCACGTAGAGTGCTGGCTACGGCAGCCAAACTCCGTAACTCTTTCGAGTGAGGGTCGTTGAGAGTGCGGAAGTGGTTGGCGGACGAACGATTCGGGCAAGTGCCCGACGCCGTCAGCCCCAACGGTGAAGTTTCGTACAGCCTGGAGGCTCAACGTGACGCGGTTCAGCTGCGGAGGGCGGTCATGACTTCCGTCCTCGTCTGTGACGACTCCCCGCTTGCCCGAGAGGCCCTGCGGCGCGCGGTGGCAACCGTGCCCGGTGTCGAGCGCGTAACTACCGCGGCCAACGGCGAGGAAGTCCTCCGCCGGTGGGGCGCCGATCGCTCGGACCTCATTCTCATGGACGTCCGGATGCCCGGCCTCGGCGGTGTCGAGACCGTGCGCCGGCTGCTCTCCGCGGACCCCGGTGCCCGCATCATCATGCTCACCGTCGCCGAGGACCTGGACGGCGTGGCGCTCGCCGTCGCGGCCGGTGCCCGGGGCTATCTGCACAAGGACGCCTCGCGCGCCGAACTGCGGGCCACCGTCACCCAGGCGCTCGCCGACCCGACCTGGCGGCTGGCGCCGCGGCGGCTGCGCTCCGCCGAGATGGGCGCCGCGCCGACGCTGACCGCGCGGGAGATCCAGGTGCTCGAAGGCATGAGCCACGGACGGTCCAACGCCGAGATCGGCCGCGAGCTGTTCCTCTCCGAGGACACCGTCAAGACCCACGCCCGGCGGCTGTTCAAGAAACTCGGCGCATCCGACCGGGCCCACGCCGTGGCGCTCGGGTTCCGCTGGGGTCTGGTCCGCTAGGCCGTGTCCGGCCGATCAGGCAGTCAAGGCGGCGTCCGACGCGGTGCATTGCAAGACGCCGAAGCGCGTGCACAGTGGTTCTATTCGGGCGTTTCGGCGACGCCGCGGGGTGCCGTGTCAGGCGGCGAAAAGGCCGTTCATGATCGGCCGGACGCGGCCTGGGTCACCGGGCCGTGAGCTGCGGGCTGACGGGTGGAGTCGCCCCGCTCGTACCGGTTTCCCGAGCGAGGACGCATGCTTGACGTATGGACTTCCTCGGGGATCGGCGGGCGGGGCAGCGGGGGGACGCGGTGAAGGCGGCCGGTGCCCCCGCTCATAACGCTTCGGTGCACAAGGACTCACGCGATGCGGCAGAAAGTCCTGCGGCCATGCACCATGGACCGATGCGAGACGAGGCCAACGGCGACAACGCAGCCTTCGGCGCCCTCGTCCGCCGTGCGGTCGATGGTGACGAGCAGGCGACCCATGACCTGCTGGCCCTGGTACACCCGTTGGCCGAGCGCTACTGCCGCGGCCGGCTGTCCCGGCTGCCCGGTGATGCTCGTCACTTCGTGGACGACCTCGCTCAGGAGGTCTGCCTCGCCGTACTGTGCGCGCTGCCGCGCTATCGCGACCAGGGGCGGCCCTTCGAGGCGTTCATCTTCGCCATCGCCGCCCACAAGGTCGCCGATCTGCAACGGGCCGCCATGCGCGGCCCCGGCAGCACCGCCGTGCCGTCCGACGAGATGCCGGAGAAGCCGGACGACTCCCTCGGCCCCGAGGAACGCGCGCTGCTCAGCAGCGATGCGGCCTGGGCCAAGAAGCTGCTCGCCAACCTTCCCGAGCACCAGCGCGAGCTTGTCCTGCTCCGGGTGGCGGTCGGCCTCACCGCCGAGGAGACCGGCCAGGTGCTGGGGATGTCCCCCGGCGCCGTACGGGTCGCCCAGCACCGCGCCCTCAGCCGGCTCCGCGCCATCGCGGAGGAGTCGGCCGAGGCCTCGGCCGGCGGCGATCCCCGCGGCCTCAGCGCGTAGACCCGCGGCTTCAGCGCGTAGACCCGCGGCTTCAGCGCGTAGACCCGCGGTCTCGGCGCGTAGACCCGCGGTCTCGGCGCGTAGACCCGCGGTCTCGGCGCGTAGACCCGCGGTCTCGGCGCGTAGACCCGCGGTGATCCGGGCGATCCCGGAGGTCTCAGCACGAAGCGGGGAATGCCGGCGAAGTCCACTAGCATTGAACAACTCGCCGGGCAAGACCATTGGGAAGGTGTCATGACTCTGAACGCCGCAGGGGTACCCGAGAAATTCGCGATGCTCGGCCTCACGTATGACGACGTGCTGCTGCTGCCCGGCGCCTCCGAGGTGCTCCCGAACCAGGTCGACACCGCCTCCCGGATCTCCCGCAACGTCCGGGTCAACATCCCGCTGCTGTCCGCCGCCATGGACAAGGTCACCGAGGCGCGGATGGCCATCGCCATGGCCCGTCAGGGTGGCGTGGGCGTGCTGCACCGCAACCTGTCCATCGCGGACCAGGTCAACCAGGTCGACCTGGTGAAGCGGTCCGAGTCCGGCATGGTCACCGACCCGATCACCGTGCACCCGGACGCGACGCTCGCCGAGGCGGACGCGCTGTGCGCCAAGTTCCGCATCAGCGGTGTCCCGGTCACCGACGCCGCGGGCAAGCTGCTCGGCATCGTCACCAACCGCGACATGGCCTTCGAGAGCGACCGCTCGCGCCAGGTGCGCGAGGTCATGACCCCGATGCCGCTGGTCACCGGCAAGGTCGGCATCTCCGGCGTGGACGCCATCGGCCTGCTGCGCCGCCACAAGATCGAGAAGCTTCCGCTGGTCGACGACGAGGGCCGGCTCAAGGGTCTGATCACCGTCAAGGACTTCGTCAAGGCCGAGAAGTACCCGCTCGCCGCCAAGGACGCCGAGGGCCGGCTGCTCGTCGGCGCCGCCGTCGGCGCCAGCCCCGAGGCGCTGGAGCGCGCCCAGGGCCTGGTCGCGGCAGGGGTGGACTTCCTGATCGTGGACACCTCGCACGGCCACAACAGCAACGCGCTCAGCTGGATCTCCAAGATCAAGTCGAGTGTCTCCGTGGACGTCATCGGCGGCAACATCGCCACCCGTGACGGCGCCCAGGCACTGATCGACGCCGGCGCCGACGGCGTCAAGGTCGGCGTCGGCCCCGGCTCCATCTGCACCACCCGGGTGGTCGCCGGCATCGGCGTCCCCCAGGTCACCGCGATCTACGAGGCGGCCGTGGCCTGTCAGGCCGCGGGCGTCCCCGTCATCGGCGACGGCGGCCTGCAGTACTCCGGCGACATCGGCAAGGCCCTCGCGGCCGGCGCCAACACCGTGATGCTCGGCAGCCTGCTGGCCGGCTGTGAGGAGAGCCCTGGCGAGCTGCTCTTCATCAACGGCAAGCAGTTCAAGTCGTACCGCGGCATGGGTTCGCTCGGCGCGATGCAGTCCCGCGGCCAGGGCTTGTCCTACTCCAAGGACCGTTACTTCCAGGCCGAGGTCTCCTCCGACGACAAGCTCGTCCCCGAGGGCATCGAGGGCCAGGTCCCGTACCGCGGTCCGCTCTCCGCGGTGCTGCACCAGCTGGTCGGCGGGCTCCGCCAGACCATGGGCTACGTGGGCGCCGCCAGCATCGACGAGATGGCGACCAAGGGGCGCTTCGTGCGGATCACCTCCGCGGGCCTCAAGGAGAGCCACCCCCACGACATCCAGATGACCGTCGAGGCGCCGAACTACCACGGCCGCTGACCGGTGACAGGACCTCTGCCGGAGCCCGCAGACCGATGGGTCTGCGGGCTCCGGCCCACGACCTGGTGCGTGATAGGCGGCGGGCCCGCGACGCCAGCTACGGCACCTCGCAGCGTTAGCGAAACACCCGAATAGAACCACTATGCGGGTGCTCCGCTGCCTTGGCGATGCACCGCATCTGACGCCGCGGTCTGATCCACCGCCTATCGCGCACCAGGTCGTGACCCGCTCGGGGATACTGGGCGGGTAGACCAGCGAAGAAGGGCCAACAGTGACTGAGATCGAGATCGGGCGGGGCAAGCGCGGCCGCAGGGCGTACGCATTCGACGACATCGCCGTCGTCCCCAGCCGCCGCACCCGGGACCCGAAGGAGGTCTCGATCGCCTGGCAGATCGACGCCTACCGCTTCGAGCTCCCCTTCCTCGCCGCCCCGATGGACTCCGTGGTCTCGCCCGAGACCGCGATCCGCATCGGAAACCTGGGCGGCCTGGGCGTGCTCAACCTCGAGGGCCTGTGGACCCGGTACGACGACCCGGAGCCACTGCTCGCCGAGATCGCCGAACTGGACGAGACGGCCGCGACCGCCCGCCTCCAGGAGATCTACGCGGCGCCGATCAGGGAAGAGCTGATCGGGCAGCGCATCAAGGAGGTGCGTGACGCCGGTGTCGTCACCGCCGCCGCGCTCTCCCCGCAGCGCACCGCGCAGTTCTCCAAGGCCGTCGTCGACGCGGGCGTGGACATCTTCGTCATCCGCGGCACCACCGTCTCGGCCGAGCATGTCTCGGGCTCGCACGAGCCGCTGAACCTCAAGCAGTTCATCTACGAGTTGGACGTGCCGGTCATCGTCGGCGGCTGCGCCACGTACACCGCCGCGCTGCACCTGATGCGGACCGGCGCCGCCGGTGTGCTGGTCGGCTTCGGCGGCGGCGCGGCGCACACCACGCGCGCCGTGCTCGGCATCCAGGTCCCGATGGCCACGGCCGTCGCTGATGTCGCGGCCGCCCGCCGCGACTACATGGACGAGTCCGGCGGCCGGTATGTGCATGTGATCGCCGACGGCGGCTTCGGCTCCAGCGGCGACCTGCCGAAGGCCGTCGCCTGCGGCGCCGACGCCGTGATGATGGGCTCCCCGCTGGCCCGCGCCACCGACGCGCCGGGCCGCGGTTTCCACTGGGGCATGGAGGCGGTCAACCCGGAGCTTCCGCGCGGCAAGCGGATGAACCTGGGCACCGCCGGGACGACCGAGGAGATCCTGCTCGGCCCGTCGCACGCGCCGAACGGCTCGATGAACTTCTTCGGCGCGCTGCGCCGTTCGATGGCCACCACGGGCTACTCGGACCTGAAGGAGTTCCAGCGCGTCGAGGTGACGGTCTCCCCGGCGCACCAGCGCTGACAGCCGGACACACGGAAGGGCCCGGACCGCATCGCTGCGGTCCGGGCCCCTTCACGTTCGCTCAGCTGTGGTCAGCCCGCGACGCGCTTGGCGACGACGAAGCCCTCCACGCCGGCAATGCCGAAGAACAGGATGTCCATGCCGCCGAGCGATTCCTTCCATGCCTGCTGCACGATGTCGAAGTGATCGGTGAGGATCGTCATGATGCCAGGGGCGTCGGGAGAGGCGCCGAGCAGCAGCGTGATGCCGAAGATCTGGCCCAGGTACACGCCGAGCAGGGCGAGCGGGATGCCGATGACCGGCAGGACCGGATTGCGGCCGCCGGCCTTGCCGAGCGCCGCGCCGACGAGCGCGCCGACGGCGAGAGCCGCGTAGCCGATCTCGTGCTCGGTCGCCTTGATGATCCCGCCGTACGCCGCCGCCGCGACAAGCATCACCACGACGCCCGCCAGGATGCCCAGGCCCACATTGCTGCGGGCCGGCGGCAGCGGTGCGGGCGGCGGGTAGCCGCCGCCGAAGCCGCCCGGCTGCTGCGGGAATCCACCCGGCTGCTGGTAGCCACCCTGCGGCTGCTGCTGCCCGTACTGCGGCTGCGGCTGCTGCTGGCCGTAGGGGTTGCCGCCCTGCGGCGGCGGTGGGTACGACTGGCTCATGGTGGGTCCCCCGGGGATGGAAGGTGTCGGATCGCACGAGAGTGCGGCGTGCGAACAATTGGCCCCGAAGGCTAGCAGTCAGGTGTGACAGTCGGACAAGCCGTTTCGAACGGCCGTTACGCGACCGCTACCCGGCCGCTACAACCGGGCGGCCGCGCCGACGGGGGTGGCGCCGCGGGTGTCGAGGAGCAACTGGGCCTTGACCGCGAGACCTTGGAGGTCGTAGGTGCGGTGGTGCTGGAGGAGCAGGGTCAGGTCCGCGTCGGCGGCCGCTTCCCAGAGCGAGTCGGCGCGGGGGATGGGGCGGTCGAGGACACGCCATTCGGGGACGTACGGGTCGTGGTAGCAGATCTGCGCGCCCAGTTCGATGAGCCGGGAGCCGATCTCCCGGGCGGGGGCGTTCTCCTGGTCGGCGAGATCGGCCTTGTAGGTGACGCCGAGCAGGAGGACGCGGGCGCCGCGCAGTGACTTGCCGTGTTCGTTCAGCAGGGCGGCGGCGCGCTGCACGACGTAGCGCGGCATCCGCCCGTTGACCTCCTGCGCCAGCTCGACGATGCGCAGCGGATAGCCGGGCGTGCGGGCCCGGGTGGCGACGTAGTTGGGGTCGAGGGCGACCCCGGGGCCGCCGACGCCGGGGCCGGGCCGGAACGCCTGGAAGCCGAACGGTTTGGTCTCGGCGCAGCGGATGACGTCCCACAGGTCCACGCCGACGTCATGGCAGAAGACCGCCATCTCGTTGGCGAAGGCGATGTTGACATGCCGGTAGTTGGTCTCCAGCAGCTTCACGGTCTCGGCCTCGCGCAGTCCGCGGGCGCGGACGACACGTTCGACGAAGCGCCCGTAGAACGCGGCGGCCGCCTCGGTGCAGGCGGAGGTGTAACCGCCGATGACCTTGGGGGTGTTGGGGATGTGGTGGTCGCGGTTGCCGGGGTCGGAGCGGCTGGGGGAGTACGCGAGGTGGAAGTCGCGGCCGGCCCGCAGGCCGGATTCCTCCAGGATCGGGAGGAGGAATTCCTCGGTGGTGCCCGGGTAGGCGGTGGACTCGAGGACGACGGTGGTGTGCGCCCGCAAGTGGGTGGCGAGCGCCCGGGCGGAGGCTGCCACGGCGGTGAGATCCAGGGCGCGGTCGGCCCCGAGCGGGGTCGGGGCGCAGATCACGGCGGTCCTGACCCGGCCGAGTACGGAGGGGTCGGCGGTGGCGCGGAATCCCGTGGCGAGCATCCGGCGGATGTCGGCGGCGGCGAGGGTACCGGCGGGCACCCGGCCTGCGTTGATGTCGGCGGCGGTGTTCTCGTCGGCGTCGTAGCCGATGACGCCGATTCCGGCGGCGGCGGCCGCTTGGGCGAGGAGGATCCCGGCGCGGCCGAGTCCAAGGACGGCGAGGTCTGCGGGCATGGGGGGTCAGTCCTCTCCCTAGGGCCTGTCCGGCCGATCACGAACGGCCCCTCCGCCGCCTGGCACGGCCCCTCGCCGCGTTGCCGAAACACCCGAATACAACCGTGTATGCGGGTGCTCCGGCGCCTTGCGAGGCACCGCACCAGACGACGTTTGGACCGCCCATGATCGGCCGGACAGGCCCTAGCGCCACGAACGTCTTCAAAACAGGCTAACCAGACATAAGGCTGATATGACTGCACGGCGCGCCGACGCCACGGACGTACTCGGACGTAGAAGGGTGGCTGTCGGACCACGTGACGGTCACTATCGACTGACGGGGCGCGCGCACGGCTCCACAACAGGAGGCACGAATGCGGACGACAACACTGGGGCCGGCCGAGCGCGAGGCGGCGCTCGCCCGGATGGCGGAAGAGGAACTCGACATCCTGGTCGTGGGCGGCGGTGTGGTCGGCGCGGGCACCGCGCTCGACGCGGCGACCCGCGGGCTGTCGACCGGCCTGGTCGAGGCGCGGGACTGGGCGTCCGGCACCTCCAGCCGGTCCAGCAAGTTGATCCACGGGGGCCTGCGCTACCTGGAGATGCTCGACTTCACCCTCGTGCGCGAGGCGCTCAAGGAACGCGGGCTGCTGCTGGAGCGGCTCGCCCCGCACCTGGTGAAGCCGGTGCCGTTCCTGTACCCGCTGAAGCACAAGGGATGGGAGCGGTTCTACGCCGGATCCGGTGTCGCGCTGTACGACGCCATGTCGTTCTCCTCCGGGCACGGGCGCGGGCTGCCCGTGCACCGCCACCTGACCCGTAAGCACGCCCTGCGGGTCGCGCCCGCCCTGAAGAAGGACGCCCTGGTCGGCGCGCTGCAGTACTACGACGCACAGATGGACGACGCGCGCTTCGTCACGACGCTGGTCAGGACGGCCGCCGGGTACGGTGCGCAGGTCGCCAACCGGGCGCGGGTGACCGGCTTCCTGCGCGAGGGCGAACGCGTTGTCGGTGCCCGGGTGCAGGATGTGGAAGGAGGAGGGGAGTACGAGGTCCGGGCCCGGCAGGTGGTGAACGCGACGGGGGTGTGGACGGACGACACGCAGGCGCTGATCGGCGAGCGCGGGCAGTTCCACGTCAGGGCGTCCAAGGGGATCCACCTGGTCGTGCCGAAGGACCGCATCCACTCCTCGTCCGGCCTGATTCTGCGGACCGAGAAGAGCGTGCTCTTCGTGATCCCGTGGGGACGGCACTGGATCATCGGCACCACCGACACCGACTGGGATCTGGACAAGGCGCACCCGGCCGCGTCCAGCGCCGATATCGACTACCTGCTCGAGCACGTCAACTCGGTCCTCGCCGTACCGCTGACCAGGGATGACGTACAGGGGGTGTACGCCGGCCTGCGGCCGCTGCTGGCCGGTGAGTCGGACGCGACGAGCAAGCTCTCCCGCGAGCACACCGTGGCGCACCCGGTACCGGGACTGGTGGTCGTCGCGGGCGGCAAGTACACGACGTACCGGGTGATGGCGAAGGACGCGGTCGACGAGGCGGTCCACGGGCTGGATCACCGCGTGGCGGAATGCATCACGGAGGAGGTGCCGCTGGTCGGAGCCGAGGGCTATCACGCGCTGTGGAACGCGCGGGCACGGCTGGCGGCCCGCACGGGGCTGCACGTCGCCCGCATCGAGCACCTGCTCAACCGGTACGGCGCGCTCGCCGAGGAGGTCCTGCAACTCATCGTGGACGACCCGTCGCTGGGCGATCCGCTGGCCGCAGCCGAGGACTATCTGCGGGCCGAGGTCGTCTACGCGGCCTCGCACGAGAGCGCCCGCCATCTCGACGACGTGCTGACCCGGCGTACCCGCATCTCGATCGAGACCTTCGACCGCGGCACCCTCAGCGCCCGCGAGGCCGCCGAGCTGATGGCACCCGTCCTGGGCTGGGACAAGGAGCATCTTGAGAAGGAGGTCGAGCACTACCAGAAGCGCGTCGAGGCCGAGCGCGAGTCGCAGCGCCAGCCCGATGACCTGACCGCGGACGCGGCACGGCTGGGGGCGCCGGATATCGTGCCCCTTTAGGGTCTGTCCCGCCTACCCGACCCGGATCGGCCGGACAGGCACCAGCCCATCGGGGGAGCAGAAGGGGCGCATGGTGTCTGATCACGCTGACGCAGGACGACTCGTGGCCGGCCGGTACCGGCTGGTGGAGCGGATAGGCCGCGGCGGCATGGGCACGGTGTGGCGCGCGGAGGACGAGCTGCTCGGCCGCCAGGTGGCGGTCAAGAAGCTGCATCCGCCGCAGCCCCATCTGCACGAGGACGAGCTCGCGACCATCTTCGAACGCACCCGCCGTGAGGCCCGCGCCGCCGCCCGGATCAGCCATCCGAACGTGATCGTGGTGCACGACGTGGTGGACGACGCGGGCCTGCCGTCCATCGTCATGGAGTACGTACCGTCCATGACCCTCGGCGAAGTGCTGAAGAAGGACGGCGCGCTGCCGCCCGAGGAGGCCGCGCGGGTCGGCCGCGGGATGGTCGCCGCGCTGCGGGCCGCGCACCGCGCCGGCGTGCTGCACCGCGATGTGAAGCCGGGGAACGTGCTGCTCGGTGAGGACGGCCGGGTGGTGCTCACGGACTTCGGCATCGCCCAGGCGTCCGGCAACTCCACGCTCACCCGCACCGGCGAGCTGATCGGCTCGATCGACTTCCTCTCCCCGGAACGCATCAAGGGCCTCCCTCCCGGACCGGAGGCCGACCTGTGGGCGCTGGGCGCCACCCTCTACCAGGCGGTGGAGGGGCGGTCGCCGTTCCGCCGGGACACCGCGATCGAGACCGCGTACGCCATCTCCCAGGACCCGGTGCTGCCCGCCCTCAACGCCGGGCCGCTGGAGCACGTCATCGCCAGGCTGCTCGCCAAGGAGCCGAGCGAGCGGATGTCGGCCGAGGACGCCGAGCGGCTGCTGCGGCTGCCGGCCGCCGAGGCGGACACGACACGGTTCGCGAGCCGCCGTTCCGCGACCCCTTCGCCTTCCTCGGGGGCTTCCTCGGCTTCCCCGGCCGGGTCCCCGACCCTGTCCCCGAATGCGCCGCACCCCGAACCGGCGCCCCTGACCGCCTCGGTGACGGTCGGCCACGGCGCGGACCACGGCGCCCACCACGGCGCGGGCCCGGGCGACGGCGCTCGCACCGGCACCCTCACCGGAGCCCGCGCCACCGCCCCTCCTCGCCGGCGGCGCAAGGCGTCCTGGCTCATCGCGGCGCTCACCGTCGTCGCCGTCGCGGCCGGCGGCACGCTGGCCTTCGCGCACTTCCGGGACGGAAGCGGCTCCACGACCGGCTCCGGGACGCACACGGCGGGGCCGCCGGTCACCGCGACGCCCAGCCCCTCGCCGTCCACGACCGCCGCCCCGCCGCCGCTGCCCAAGAACTACCGGCTGGTCACGGAGACCGGGCAGGGCTTCTCCGTTCCCGTACCGAAGGGCTGGAAGCGGTCGGTGGTGGACGGCTCGGTCAACTACATCGATCCCACCGGTCTCGTGGGGCTCAAGTTCAACGTCCTGGACTACGCGAGCCCCGACCCGGTCGCGCATTTCACGTCACTGGAGTCCGTGATGCGCACCAAGCTGGACGGCTACCACCAGGAGCGGATGCAGCCGACGTCCGTATTCGGACAGAAAGCCGCCATATGGCAGTTCACGTTCAAGGGCAGCAAACGTGACTATCGGGCTATAGACCTCGGTTTCGGGAAGGAGGGCGGACGTGAGTACGCCATCTACCTCTCCGCCCCCAAAGCCCAATGGGACGAGTACAAGCCGGTGTTCGACAACGTCGTGGCCGGATTCCGGCAGTCCACGCAGTAGCCCGGGTTCGCTTCGCAGGCCTCCGGTCGGCGATGATGGGACCCTCATCACCAGTGACCGCAGGGGAATTCATGGGCCAGGCGCAAGGCACCGACGGACGTCTCCTCGCCGACCGGTACCGGCTCGGCGAGGTCCTCGGCAAGGGCGGCATGGGTACGGTCTGGCGGGCGGAGGACGAAACGCTCGGCCGGACCGTCGCCGTCAAGGAGTTGCGCTTCCCCGGCAATGTCGACGAGGACGAGAAGCGCCGGCTGATCACCCGCACGCTGCGCGAGGCGAAGGCCACCGCCAGGATCCGGGGCACCGGCGCGGTCACCGTGTTCGACGTCGTGGAGGAGGACGACCGGCCGTGGATCGTCATGGAGCTGGTCGAGGGCCGCTCGCTGTCCGACGCGATCCGTGAGGACGGCCCGCTGACGCCCAAGCGCGCCGCCGAGGTCGCCCTGGTGGTGCTCGATGTGCTGAAGGCCGCGCACAAGGAGGGCATCCTCCACCGCGACGTCAAGCCGTCGAACGTCCTCATCGCCGACGACGGCCGCGTCGTGCTCAGCGACTTCGGCATCGCCCAGATAGACGGCGACCCCTCCGTCACCTCCACCGGCATGCTCGTCGGCGCCCCCTCGTACATCTCGCCGGAACGCGCCCGGGGCCAGAAGCCGGGCCCCCCGGCGGACCTGTGGTCGCTCGGCGCGCTGCTGTACGCGTCGGTCGAGGGCCGCCCGCCGTACGACAAGGGCTCGGCCATCGCCACCCTGACCGCGGTCATGACCGAGCCGGTCGGCCCCATGGAGAACGCCGGCGCGCTCGCCCCGGCCATTCGCGGCCTGCTCATCAAGGACCCGGAGCAGCGCCTCGACGACGCGGGCGTCCGCACCTTGCTCACGGGTGTCGCGAACGCGCCGCAGCGGCCGACCGCCCCGGCGTTCGACGAGGCCTCCGCCACCCGCGTGATCGTGCTTCCCCCCGACCCGCAGCCCACCCCGACCGACGCGCCGCCCGCCGCGCGCAAGGCCGCCGCCGACCAGGCCAGGGTCCGCAACGCGCTGCGCTCGGTGCGCGGCGCCGCCTCGGCCGCCAGACCCGCCGCGGTCGTCAAGGCGGCGAAGGGGTCCAAGCCGAAGCCGGCCGCCGAGCCGGGCGAGCCCGCCGTCGCGGCCTCGGCGCCCCGCGCCTCGATCACGGACGTCGTCCCGCGCCGGGTGCTGATCATCGCCCTCGTCGCGGTGGCCCTCGCCGTCCTCGGCACCGCGATCGGCTTCGCGCTGGCCAACGCGGGGGACGGCGGCAAGTCGCCCGACTCCAAGCCCGGTTCCTCGGCCTCCAACCCGGGCGCGGTGGGCGGCTCCAAAGCGCCGGCCTCCCCGTCGAAGGGGACCACCGGCACCCCCGGCCAGCAGCCGTCGACGAGCGCGGGTGCGGGCGGGACCGCGAACCCGCCGCCGGGCGGGACCGACAGCAAGGTGCCGGCCGGCTTCACCGTCACGAAGGCCGGCCACTTCTCCATCGCGCTGCCCGCGGGCTGGAAGAAGACCGGCAGCGCGGGCGCGGACAGCTTCATATTCAGCGCCGCCGGCGGATTCCCGCGCGTGCAGATCGACTTCACCGACCAGCCGGGCTCGGACGCGGCCGCCGCCTGGCACAGCGACGAGTCCGCCGTCAGCTCCTCCAGCCGCGACTACCGGTCGCTGGGGATCCAGAACGTGGCTTTCAACGGCTACCGCACCGCGGCCGACTGGAACTTCCTGCGGACCGAGAGGGACGGCACCAGGGCCCGCGTTCAGAACCGCGGGTTCGTCGTCGATGACCACCGCGGCTACGCCATCATGTTCTCCGCGGCCGCCGACCAGTGGGACACGGCCGCCATCGCCCAGATGCGCCAGGCGTTCTTCCTCACCTTCAAGCCGCTCTGAACCGATCCGGCCGCTCAACTGATCTGGCCCGAGCGGGTCACGGGGCACGCCTCCGGCACGTATCGTGAAAGCTCGCGGACTGTCCGCACCCAGATTCCATCCGGACCGGACCGGATCTGACGCTTTTGGGGAGGCGTCGTGGACGAATACGCGGGTCGCGTACTCGCCGACCGCTACCGCCTGCCCCGGCCGCCCGCGGATGAGTACGAACTGGTCGAAACTCGCGCCTTCGACACGTACAGCGGCCAGGAGGTGCTGGTCCGCCAGGTGCTGCTGCCGGAGATCGTCAGCGCCGAACTCGTCAGCGCGGAACCGCCCGGAGACGATCAGGGCCGCGCGCAGCGTGACCGTCCCAACGACAGCGCGCTGCGCGCCCTGGACGCCGCGCGGGCCGCCGCCGCGATACCCGACCACCCACGCCTGGTGCAGGTCTTCGACATCTTCGTCGAGGACGGCAGCCTGTGGATCGCCAGCGAGTTGGTCAACGCCCGCCCGCTCGCCGCGTTACTCGTCGACAAGCGGCTCGGCGCCTACCGCGCCGCCGAGGTCGCCTCGGACGTGCTCGCCGCGCTGCGCGTGCTGCACGCGTACGGCTGGACCCACCGCAATGTCACCGCCAGCACCGTCCTGGTCTGCGACGACGGCCGCGCGATGCTCTCGGGCCTGGCGGCCGGCGCGGCACAGGAGGCGCTCTGCGGCTACGACCCGGTCCCGGCCGAGGTGATGGCCGGGGGAGCCGGCACCGGCTGGGGCGGACCCGATTCGGCGCTGGAGCAGGAGCGGGCCCGGCAGGCCCGTATCACCGTCGTCGGCCCGGTCACCGAGCGCTGGGCGCCCGAACAGGCCACCCCCGTCCATGAGAACTGGCAGCTCGCCCCGCCCGTCGGCCCCGCGGCCGACCTGTGGGCGCTGGGATCGCTGCTCTTCCGCAGCGTGCAGGGCCACCCGCCCTTCCCCGAGGAGAGCACCCCCGAACTCGTCCAGCTGGTCTGCGCCGAGCCGCCCGCCTTCGCCGAGGAGAGCGGACCACTGCGCCCCATCGTCGAGTCGCTGCTGCGCCCCGATCCCGAGGAGCGCCCGGACTTCGAGGAACTGGAGGGCTGGCTGCGCTCGTTGATCCGGTCCGCGCCCGAGCCGGAACTGGGCCTGCGTACGGTGTCGGTGCCGACGGATCCGCGCAAGCTGCCGATCGTCCGGCGCCGGGGCGAACTGGTCCGCCGCCGCAGGTCCGCCGCTGCCTCTGCATCTGCTGCCTCCGCCGATTCGTTGTCCGGTATGAGCCACCGGCGCCATGCGCGGACGAAGCAGGACCGGCCGGCCCGGCAGTCCGGCCAGGTCAGGCAGACGCAGACGAAGACGCGGCCGAAGACTCAGCAGCGCGCCCCGCGCAGGCTGGGCGCGCGGCTGCTGATCCTCATCCTGCTGCTCCTGGCCGCGGTGGTGCTGTACGCCCTGGTGATCATGCCGCGCAACGACCCGTCCAAGGACGGCAGCCACTCCGGCACGACCACCCACACGGTCCCCGCGCAGATGCCGGGATCCGGCTCGGACAACAAACCGGACAGCACGTCCCCGACCACCCCGGCGACGAAGGCCCCGACCACGCCGCCCAGCACCCAGCCCCCGGCGACGTCCGCCCCTCCCGGCACCGATCTCGGCGGCGACTTCGCGCTCCGCAAGGACGACGCGGGCTTCACCGTCGCCGTGCACACCGGCTGGCAGCGGCTCGGCAAGAACGCCCAGAACCAGGTCCGCTACACCGGCGGCGACTTCCAGCTGATCGTGGTCCCCGGCCGCGACCCGGTCTCCGACGCGGGCGCCGACCCGATGGCCTACCAGTCGAACGAACCCGAACTGGCGCCCTTCCGCGCCTCCCAGTGGGCCTCGGCCGGCGGCCTCCGCACCCTCGACATGGGCGGCTCGGCCGCCGCCGAGGGCGAATACAGCTGGCGCGACGCCAACGGCCACCAGGTCTACGCCCGCAACCTCGCGATGATCCGGGACGGCAAATACCACCTGATCCTGGTAACCGGCCCGGACAACCAGCGAGCCGACGTCCAGCGCCTCTTCGACAAGGCCGCGGAGACCTACACCCCGACGAGCTGACCCGCTACCGTCCGAACTCGCCGTCGGCAACGCCCCGACCGAAAGCGGCCCACTCGGCGGGACTGAACCGGAGCCTGGTGCAGCACAGCTTCGCTGATCACCGCCCACACCTGAATGGGGTTGTCCCTGGTCAGCCGCTCCTGCCGTGCGATACGTGCCTCGACGAACCGGTCGATCTCGTCGGGGTCTTCCCAGGCCCCACACCCAACCGCCAGCGCACGCGCGTAGTCCAATGTCTGGAAGAGGCCGGGCAGCACGGTGAGTTGATGGGTACGCACATGAGTGGCCACGTCCTCCAGGGCGACATACTCCACTTGCTGCCGCAGCTCTGGGTGCTGGATGGCTGGGTCTCCCGTACCGCGCCGCTGGCCGTGCGTTTCACCGAGGGGTTCGAAGCGAAGTACGGCTACGAGCCGGACGACAACGAGGTCCTGCCCGGGGCGGACTCCCCCGAGACCTCCCGGTTGGAGGCGTCCGGGGTGCCGGGCGATCTCGTGACGCTCAACCGCCATGTCGCACGCGTCGATCTTCCGGACCTTGAGAACGGATACTTCATCCATCCTGCCGAGCACACAGCCCGCGGGCTCGACGGGGACCAGCCAACCCGTATCGAAGGGCCCCACGCGGACGGCATCGTCGTCTTCGGCTCGGACGGCGGCGGCGCGCTGTTCGCGCTGAGCACCAGCGACGGCTCCACCGTCTACCGGCTGCCGACCGCGCGTATCGAAGGCGCCGTGTACGAGGAAGGCCCTCTCGGCCGCGAGGTCGTCTCCTGGAGCGTGCAGGACTTCTTGGTCCATCTGCAGCGGGAGCTCGAAAGCGCGATCTGACGGGCGGAATGCGCCGGGTCGATCAGCGGACTGAGCCGCGGGCACGTGCGGCATGATGGACCGCATGGCGAACGACGGGGGAAATGCCGGGTCCTCGGCTCCGCGGATGCCCGGGCCGATCGCCGGGCGTTACCGGATCACCGGGCGGCTGGGCCGCGGCGGCATGGGGACCGTGTGGCGGGCGACGGACGAGTTGTTGGACCGGCAGGTCGCGGTCAAGGAGCTGCATTTCAGCGAGGGGCTGTCGGAGAGCGACGAGCAGCTGTACCGGGACCGCGCACTGCGGGAGGCCCGCAGTGTGGCGCAGATCCGGCATCCGCATGTCGTCGTCCTGCACGATGTGGTCGAGCAGGACGGCCGGCCGTGGATCGTGATGGAGCTGATCGACGGCCGGTCGCTGGCCGATGTGCTCGCCAAGGACGGCCCGGTGGAGCCGCGCGAGGCGGCCAGGATCGGGGCCGCGGTGGCGGGCGCGCTGCACGCCGCGCACGAACGCGGGGTGCTGCACCGGGACATCAAGCCGGCGAACGTACTGATCGAGCGGGACACCGAGCGGGTCGTGCTCACCGACTTCGGGATCGCGCGGGTGTCGGGGAGCACGACGCTGACCGAGGCCGGGGTGTTCGTCGGTTCGCCCGAGTACACCTCGCCGGAGCGGATGTCCGGGGCGACGGCGGGACCGGAGTCGGACCTGTGGTCGGTGGGTGTGCTGCTCTGCGCGTCCGTGGA
Source organism: Streptomyces sp. PH10-H1 (assembly GCF_030063355.1). Taxonomy (GTDB): domain Bacteria; phylum Actinomycetota; class Actinomycetes; order Streptomycetales; family Streptomycetaceae; genus Actinacidiphila. The sequence goes on along the minus strand of NZ_JASISZ010000003.1, from coordinate 157,211 downwards.
GGGGCAGTCGCCGTTCCGCCGCGATTCGATCGGCGGGGTGCTGCACGCCGTCATCTACGACGACATCCGCCCGCCCGCCAGCGCGGGCCCGCTGCTGCCGGTGGTCTCCGCGCTGCTGGAGCGCGACACCGGGCGCCGGATGGGAGCGGTCGCGGCGGAGTTGTGGCTGCGTACGTACGCCGAGACCGGCGAGGCCACCGGGACGGGACACGTCCCGACCGTCACCCAGGACACCCCGATTCCACCGGATCCCACCCTGGGCCCGACCCCGAGTCCGGATCCGACCCCGCCCCTGACCCCGGCCCCGTTCCCGGCCGCGCCCCCCGAGGGCAGGAAGTCCCGCAGGGGACCGCTGGTGGGCGCGCTGCTCGCGGTCGTCGTCGGGGGCGGCGTGGCCGCCGCCGTGCTGGCGATGACCGACGGCGGCCAGGACAGCGCGAACACCGCGGCGAAGCCGGTGCCGCCGGCCTCCTCGTACCCGCCGCCGCTCTCGCGCACCGCGCCCCCTTCCACGAGCCCTGACCCGAGCTCTGCCGCGGTTCCGGCCGGATTCCGTACCGTCACCGACACGTCGGGTTTCTCGGTCGTGCTGCCCCAGGGCTATGACCGTGTCGTCGATCCGCCCCGGATCTACTACTACTCGGCGGGCAAGGAGTTCCGGTTCGGCGTCCGCAATGAGATCCCGGACCCGAAGGGCCCGCTGGCGGTGATGACCGCGCAGCACCTCGGAGGCGCGAGCGCGTACAAGGGCTACCGGGACGGGTTCATCACCCGGACCACGGAGAACGGACAGCCCGCCGCGCTCTGGGAGTTCACCTGGGACGGCTACCCGGGCGGCGGCGCGCGCCGCCCGTTCGACCTGTGCTGGACCGAGAACGGGCGGCAGTACGACATCTGGGTCTCGTCGCCGGTGGAGAAGTCGGAACAGGGGCGTCACACCTTCGATACGGCGCGGGACACGTTCACGCCGCGCTGACATGATGCGGTCATGACCATCAACGGGGGATCGGCGGACGAACCGACGAGCTTTGAGCCGACGAGCTACGGGCTGAAGCCGCCCGCGCCCACGCCACGCGAAGTGCCGGCGGCACGCGAACTACCCGCGTCCAGCGAAGTGGCGGCGTCGCGTGAAGTTCCCGAACCTCCCGAAGTGCCCCAACCCCGTACCGAGACCGTCACCCAAGCCCAAACTGACGCCCCAGCCCCAGCCTCCGCCCCCGCCCCCGCCGCCGAATCCGACGCAGGCCGGCTGGTCGGCGGTCGGTACCGGCTGCTGGAGCGGCTCGGCTTCGGCGGCATGGGCACCGTGTGGCGGGCCCGTGACGAGGTTGTCGACCGCGACGTGGCCATCAAGGAGCCACGTATCCCCGACCACTTGAGCGCGAGCGAGCGCGCCACCGTGTATCTGCGGATGCAGCGCGAGGCGCGTGCCGCGGCCCGGATCGACCACCCGTCGGTGGTGACCGTGCACGATGTGGTGACCGAGGGCGAACGGCCCTGGATCGTCATGGAGCTGGTGCGCGGCCGTTCGCTGGCCGAGGTCCTGGAGGAGGGCACGCTGCCGCCGCGGGAGGCGGCCCGGATCGGCCTCGCCGTGCTGGGCGCGCTGGCCGCCGCGCACGAGGCGGGCGTGCTGCACCGCGACGTCAAGCCCGCGAACGTGCTGCTGGGCCGGTACGACCGGGTGGTCCTCACCGACTTCGGCATCGCGCATGTGGAGGGCGAGGCCAAGCTCACCGAGACCGGCGCCTTCATCGGATCGCCGGAGTACATCGCGCCCGAGCGGGTGCTGGGGCAGCGTCCCGGGCCCGAGTCGGACCTGTGGTCGCTGGGCGTGGTGCTGTACCAGGCGGTCGAGGGCGTATCGCCGTTCCGCCGCCAGACGACTCCCTCGACGATGCAGGCGATCCTCCTCGCCGAACTGCAGCGCCCCGCCCACACGGGGGCGCTGACCGAGCTGGTGACGGGGCTGCTCCGCAAGGAGCCCTCGGCCCGGCCCACCGCCGTACAGGCGGAGGAGGCGCTGCGAGCGGTGGCGCATCCGAAGCCGCAGGCGCGCACCGCGCTGATGAGCGAGGCGGTACGGGGAGCCAACGGCGCCGGCGACGGCACCCGGCCGCTGCCCGCCCGGGTGCTGCGCACCGTGCGGACCAGCCGCAGGGCCCAGCTCGGGCTGGGCGCCGTCGCGCTGGCCGCCGTCCTGGCGGTGCTGTACACCGTCGTGGATCCGTTCGGCGGCGGCGGGCCGCCCGCGGGTTACAAGGCGTACGACGAGACGCGGATGGACGCGGCGCTCGCCGTACCGGCCCGGTACGTGCGCAGCGCCGACGACGGCGCGGTGACGTTCACCGATCCCGACAAGGTGTTCTCGGTCAAGTTCAGCAAGGCGGCCGGGGTGAAGGACAGCGCGCTGACCTCGGCGAACGCGTCGCTGGCCTGGTACAAGGCCGGCGGTCAGCAGAACTACTCCAGAACGGTCGACAACGCCGACGGAAAGGTGCTGGAGGACAAGCAGCAGGGCAGGGACGCCGCCGTGCTCGATGTCGGCTATACGGATCTCGGCGACCAGGCGAAGCCGTCGATGCGGCTCCTGGAGCTGTATGTGCTGAGCGGGAAGGGCGACCGTTATGTGCTCACGGTGGAGATGCCCGCGGCCAAGGAGCAGTCCGCCGAGGGGAAGCGGATCTTCGACAACGTGAAATCGAACCTCGAGATCACAAGTCTCTGAACCTCGACAGCGCAAATCTCTGAAGCTCGAGATCACCAGTTTCTGAGCTGCGACATCACAAGTCCCTGAGCTGCGAAAACCAAGACGACGCCAGCGATCACTGGCTCAATTGTGCGCGTCACGTGAAAAGTAGCTACTGATGGGTACCCAGCGGGTGCCCATCGGCCGTAATCTCGCCGATATGACGGACTCGCTCGGCACCACGCGCCCCACCGACGGCAACCCGGCGGCACCCACCACCGCCCGGGGAGCACAGGACGTCGTCACCCCCGACCTCGTCGCGCGGCTCACGCGTGGCGTCATCGGCAGCGGCCGGACCAGCAACCACACCCCCCTCACCGGCGAGAAGCTCGCCGACCTCCCCGAGGCCACCCCGGACGAGGTCGCCACCGCCTTCGAGCGCGCCCGCGCCGCCCAGCACGCCTGGGCGGCCACGCCAGTACGGCAGCGCGCCGCCGTACTGCTGCGCTTCCACGACCTGGTCCTCAGCCGCCAGAGCGAGGTCCTCGACCTCATCCAGCTGGAGACCGGCAAGGCGCGGCTGCACGCCCACGAAGAGGTCCAGGCCGTCGTCATGGCCGCCCGCCACTACGGGCGCAAGGCCCCCGCCTACCTCAGGCCGAAGGGCCACGGCGGCGCCATTCCCGTCCTGACCAAGGTGGTCGAGCTGCGCCAGCCGCGCGGTGTCGTCGGGCAGATCGCGCCCTGGAACTACCCCTTCGAGCTGTCGGTCGGCGACGCGCTCCCCGCCCTCGCCGCGGGCAACGCCGTCGTCATGAAGCCCGACACCGAGACCGCGCTCACCGCCCTGTGGGCGCGCGAGCAGCTCATCGAGGCGGGGCTGCCCGCCGACGTCTGGCAGATCGTCCTCGGCGAGGGCCCGGTCATCGGCCCCGCCATCGTCGAGCACGCCGACTACGTCTCGTTCACCGGCTCCACCCGCACCGGCCGCGACGTCGCGCAGCGCGCCGCCGCCCGGCTGATCGGCGTCTCGCTCGAACTCGGCGGCAAGAACGCGATGCTCGTGCTGCGCGACGCGGACCTCGACAAGGCCGCGGAAGGCGCCGTCCGCGGCTGCTTCGCCTCCGCCGGGCAGCTGTGCATCTCCATCGAGCGGCTCTTCGTGGACGAGTCGGTCGCCGACGCCTTCCTGGAGAGGTTCGCCGCCCTCACCAAGGCCGTGAAGCTCGGTACCGCCCTCGCCTTCGGCGCCGGAATGGGCTCGCTCGCCGGTGAGCGCCAGCTGGAGACCGTCAGCCGGCACGTCGAGGAGGCCCGCTCGAAGGGCGCCACCGTGCTGGCCGGCGGCCGTCCCCGCCCGGACATCGGCCCCTACGTCTACGAGCCGACGATCCTCGACGGAGTCGAGTCGCCGATGTCGGTCTGCACCGAGGAGACCTTCGGCCCGGTCGTCTCCATCTACCGCTTCCGGGACGAGGACGAGGCCGTCGAACGCGCCAACGCGACCCCGTACGGCCTCAACTCCAGTGTGTGGACCAAGGACACCCGCCGTGGCGCGCGCATCGCCGCGCGGCTGCGCTCCGGCACCGTCAACGTCAACGAGGGCTATGCCTCCGCCTACGGCAGCGTTCAGTCCCCGATGGGCGGCATGAAGGACTCCGGCCTCGGCCGCCGGCACGGCTCCGAGGGCATCCTCAAGTACACGGAGGCCCAGACCGTCGCCACCCAGCGACTGCTGCCGATGGCCCCCTCCCTGGGCATGGACGACGAGAAGTACGCAGCCTTCATGAGCCGGTCGCTGCGCGTGATGAAGGCACTGCGCCTGCGCTGACCCGCTCAGGCCGCGACCGATACCAGAAGGCAGTTCGAAGGAAGTACGCAGGCAGTTCGCTGGAGTTCGAAGGCAACATCCCCCTACGGAGGAACCCGTGTCGCGTGACCTGCCCGGCTACGACTACGACGTGATCGTCATCGGCTCCGGCTTCGGAGGCTCGGTGTCCGCCCTCCGCCTGACGGAGAAGGGCTATCGCGTCGGGGTGCTCGAAGCCGGGCGGCGGTTCACGCGTGACTCCCTGCCGAAGAACTCCTGGGACATCCGCAACTTCCTCTGGGCGCCATCGCTCGGCCTCTACGGCATCCAGCGCATCCACCTGCTCAACAACGTCCTCGTGCTGGCCGGCGCGGGCGTCGGCGGCGGCTCGCTGAACTACGCCAACACCCTGTACGTACCGCCGAAGGCGTTCTTCGACGACCGCCAGTGGGGCCACATCACCGACTGGCAGGCGGAGCTGAAGCCGTACTACGACCAGGCCCAGCGCATGCTCGGCGTACGGCTCAACCCCACCCTCACCCCCTCCGACGTGCACCTGAAGGCCGCCGCCGAGAAGATGGGCGTCGGCGACACCTTCCACATGGCGCCGGTCGGCGTCTTCTTCGGGGACGGCCAGGACGCCGGGGGCGACGCGAAGGCCGAGCCCGGCGGGGAGGTCGCCGACCCGTACTTCGGCGGCGCTGGCCCCTCGCGTCGTGCCTGCACCGAATGCGGCGAGTGCATGACCGGCTGCCGGCACGGCGCCAAGAACACCCTCAACGAGAACTATCTGCACCTCGCCGAGAAGGCCGGCGCCGTCATCCACCCCATGACCACGGTCGTCGGCCTCTCCGAGGACCCCGCCGGCGGCTACCGCGTGGCGACCGTGCCCACCGACAAGAAGCGCAGGGGCAAGCGGACGGTGCTGCGCGCCCGGCAGATCGTCGTCGCCGCCGGCACCTACGGCACCCAGACCCTGCTGCACACCATGCGCGACGCGGGCGAGCTGCCCGGGATCTCGTCGATGCTCGGCGAACTGACCCGCACCAACTCCGAAGCGCTGGTGGGCGCCCAGACCGACAACCGCCGCTACCGCAAGGCACACGGCGTGGAGAAGGTCGACTTCACCAAGGGCGTCGCCATCACGTCCTCGATCCACCCCAACGCCAACACCCATATCGAGCCGGTCCGCTACGGCAAGGGCTCCAACTCGATGGGCGCCCTCACCATTCTCCAAGTGCCGCACGGCACCCGCGCTCCCAAGGCCCTCGCCTTCGCCGCCGCCTGCGCGCGCCATCCGATGCTGACGTTCCGCTCGCTGTCCAACCGCCGCTGGTCCGAGCGCACCATCATCGGCCTGGTCATGCAGTCGCTCGACAACTCCCTGACCACCTACCTCAAGCCCAAGGGCCTGGGCAAGGGACTGCTCACCGCCAAGCAGGGCCACGGCGCGCCCAACCCCGATCACATCCCCGAGGGCGCCGAGGCCGCACGCCTCATCGCCGAGGAGATCAACGGTTTCGCCGGCAGCAATGTGGGCGAACTCATGGGCACGCCCCTCACCGCCCACTTCCTCGGTGGCTGCCCCATCGGCGAGGACGCGGAGCACGGGGTCATCGACCCGTACCACCGGCTCTACGGCCACCCGGGCATCCATGTGGTCGACGGCGCCGCCGTCTCCGCCAACCTCGGGGTGAATCCGTCGCTGACCATCACCGCCCAGGCAGAACGTGCCATGTCGTTCTGGCCCAACAACGGGGACCCGGACGCCCGCCCCACCCAGGGCGAGGCGTACGTGCGGCTGTCCGCCGTCGAACCCGCCACACCCGCCGTCCCCGAGGACGCCTTCGCCGCGCTGCGGCTGCCGCTGCTGCCCATCCCCAAGGTGCCGCCGAAGACCACCGCCTGACCGCCGGCCGCCTCCCGCCGCGTGGCGGAGCTGTGACGTATCTCATGAGCCGTCGACGGAGAGACGGGAGAGACGGGGAGAATCGAGCGGGCTGCGGGGGTAGCCCGATCGGGGGTCGGAGTTCCGCCGCGGGCGGTGCGGATGAGTAATGTGGGCTTCGCAGAGCGGCCGGATCCCAGCGTCCCGGGAGCCGACCGCCTCTTTGGAGTTGCGACCGGGCAGCTGTCCCCTGCTGCTCGGCCACGGAGCCCGGAGCGAGGTCCCACGGCATGCCGCGCGAACGGGCAGGCCTCATCGCTCCGAATTAACACCCCGCCCAGCTGCGTCTGGGCGGTGTCCTGTTGTCCACGCGTGGTTGTGGTCGACCGCCCCTGGCTGGCACGGACACCCCATCCAACGAAAGGGCCACGAGCCGGTCACGTGCCGTACGGGTGACGCACCCCGAACGGGCGATGCGCAGAAACGTCACACTCGGCCACGGCACAGCTCCAGCAGGGTCATCGCCAGGGTGGTTCCGGGCTTGCCCAGCTCGTCGCTGAAGTGGTTGAGGATCTCCATCTCGCGGGACAGATTCACCCGGCGCCCGCCCGAGGCGATCCGGGCCCGTTGGATCTCCGACGAGACGGCCATCCGTTCCATGACCAGCCCGATGATCCGGGTGTCGAGATCGTCGATCCGGCTCCGCGCCCCGGTGATGAGGGCCACGGCCTCGTCCGTACGCGCTCCGGTCTCCGCCGGGACCGCTGTCTCCGCCGCTGTCGCCGGGAGGACCGTCGCCGGAAGAACCGCCGCTGGGACTGCCGCTGCCGGGACTACCGCCGCCGGGGTCGCTGTCTGCGTGCTCATATCTGTGTCTCCTGTGGTCACGGCCCCGCACCCGGCCCGGAGACGACAGACGCCCCGGGCCGAATGGCCCGGGGCGCCTGGGAAGTCGCTTGTCAGTAGCTCAAGCAGCACGACCATGGCAGCCGGACCAGCCGGTGCCATAGGTAAACGCGAAGATCGCGTAGTGCGTGTTCGAGGACATGCGGGCCAGTATGACCACGAGTGCGCCGCGTAGCCACCCGGCGACCGGATGGTGAGACGGAAGCGCCCTCGTAGGAACGGTAGAATCAGGGTCCGATCCCTCGTACATAACGCCGGAAGGCCGCCCGTGGCATCAGCGACCCCAGCCGCCCCCGACCACAACCCGGACGTCGTCCTGGTGGTGGATTTCGGAGCGCAGTACGCCCAGCTCATCGCCCGACGCGTCCGTGAGGCCCGGGTCTACAGCGAGATCGTCCCCAGCACCATGCCGGTCGACGAGATGCTCGCGAAGAACCCGAAGGCGATCATCCTCTCCGGCGGTCCCTCGTCGGTCTATGCCGAGGGCGCCCCGTCGCTCGACACGGCGATCTTCGAGGCCGGGGTCCCGGTCTTCGGCATGTGCTACGGCTTCCAGCTGATGGCGGTGGCGCTCGGCGGCACCGTCGACGACAACGGCGCGCGTGAGTACGGCCGTACTCCACTGGCCGTCACCAAGCCGGGCTCGACGCTCTTCGAGGGCACGCCCGCCGAGCAGTCGGTGTGGATGTCGCACGGCGACGCGTGCTCGGCGGCGCCCGAGGGCTTCGCCGTCACCGCGTCCACCGACGTGGTGCCCGTCGCCGCCTTCGAGAACGACGCGCGCAAGCTCTACGGCGTCCAGTACCACCCCGAGGTGCTGCACTCCACCCACGGCCAGCAGATCCTGGAGCACTTCCTGTACCGGGGCGCGGGCATCGCGCCGGACTGGACGACGACGAACGTCGTCGACGAGCAGGTCGCGGCGATCCGCGCCCAGGTCGGCACCAAGCGCGCGATCTGCGGGCTGTCGGGCGGCGTGGACTCCTCGGTGGCCGCGGCCATCGTCCAGAAGGCCATCGGATCGCAGCTGACCTGCGTGTACGTCGACCACGGGCTGCAGCGCAAGGGCGAGTCCGAGCAGGTCGAGAAGGACTTCGTCGCGGCCACCGGCGTACAGCTGAAAGTCGTCGACGCGGAGGAGCGCTTCCTGTCCGCGCTCGCCGGCGTCACCGACCCGGAGACCAAGCGGAAGATCATCGGCCGCGAGTTCATCCGGGTCTTCGAGCAGGCCCAGGCCGAGCTCATCGCCGAGGCGGGCGCGGCCGGCGAGGCCGTCGCCTTCCTGGTCCAGGGCACCCTGTACCCGGACGTCGTCGAGTCCGGCGGCGGCACCGGCACCGCCAACATCAAGTCGCACCACAACGTGGGCGGGCTCCCGGACGACATCGAGTTCGAGCTCATCGAGCCGCTGCGCAAGCTCTTCAAGGACGAAGTCCGGATGGTCGGCCAGGAACTGGGCCTGCCCGAGGAGATCGTCCAGCGCCAGCCGTTCCCCGGCCCCGGCCTCGGCATCCGGATCGTCGGCGAGGTCACCAAGGAGCGCCTTGACCTGCTGCGCGAGGCGGACGCCATCGCCCGCGAGGAGCTCACCGCGGCCGGCCTCGACCGGGAGATCTGGCAGTGCCCGGTCGTGCTGCTCGCCGACGTCCGCTCCGTCGGAGTCCAGGGCGACGGCCGCACGTACGGCCACCCGATCGTGCTGCGCCCGGTCTCCTCGGAGGACGCCATGACCGCCGACTGGTCACGTCTGCCGTACGACGTCCTCGCCAAGATCTCCACCCGGATCACGAACGAGGTCGCCGACGTCAACCGCGTTGTGCTCGACGTAACGAGCAAGCCCCCGGGGACGATTGAGTGGGAGTGACCTCCGCTTAGCCGCCGGACAGGCCCGCCACCGCTGAACCGCGGTCGCGGGCCTGTTCATTGCCCGTACCGCGCGGTAGCTTCCGGTCCATGACCGAGACGAGGCCCGCCCCGCAGCCGATACCCACCGACCAGCTGCAGTTCGCCATGCCGCAGACGTTCACCGACACCGACGACGAGCGGCGGCACCGCAAGGAGCGGCTGGTGGCCGCGTTGCGGCTGTTCGGGCGGTTCGGGTTCGAGGAAGGGGTCGCGGGGCACATCACGGCGCGCGATCCGGAGTTCACCGATCACTTCTGGGTCAATCCGTTCGGGATGAGCTTCAAGTTCATCACCGTCAGCGATCTGATCCTGGTCAATCACGCGGGGCAGGTCGTGGAGGGCCGGTTCCACGTCAATCAGGCGGCTTTCGCGATCCACGCACAGGTGCACCGGGCGCGCCCCGACGTGATCGCCGCCGCGCACAGCCACTCGACGTACGGGCGGGCGCTGTCGGCGCTCGGGGAGCTGCTGGACCCGATCACCCAGGACGTCTGCGCGTTCTACGAGGATCACGCGCTGTTCGACGACTACACCGGCGTCGTGGTCGACGAGGAGGAGGGCCGCCGGATCGCGGAGGCGCTCGGGCCGCACAAAGCCGTCATCCTGCGCAATCACGGACTGCTGACGGTGGGGGACTCGGTCGACGCGGCGGCGTGGTGGTTCATCACCATGGAGCGGTCCTGCCAGGTGCAGCTGACGGCGAAGGCGGCCGGGAAACCGGTGCAGATCACGCACGAGAGCGCGGTGCACACCCGCGAGCAGCTCGGGAACGATCTCGTCGCCTGGATCAACTATCAGCCGCTGTACCAGCAGATCTCGCGGAGCGAACCCGATCTCTTCAGCTGACTGAGTCGGATCGGAGGGGAGTACGTATCTCCCGTTGAGAGCCGTACGTGAAGAATCGTTCCGACATTCCTTGGGGACACGTGCGGCGGGAGAGGCAGGACATCATGCTCCGAACCTGGCGGGAGACCGCCTCGCGGTATGCCCTGTTGCCGCTGCGGATCTTCCTTGGTGTGACCTTCATCTACGCGTCGCTCGACAAGCTGACGGGTGGCGCGTTCTTCACCGATTCGACGCCGGGATCGCTGGTCGGCACCCTGCACGCGGTACGCGACAGCGCGGCGATCCCGGCGATGGTCGATCTCGCGCTCAAGGCGCCGCACGCCTTCGGCTACGCCATAGCCCTCGGTGAGCTGGCCGTCGGGATCGGCATGCTCCTCGGGCTGCTGGGCCGCCTCGCCGCACTCGGCGGCGCCGCGATCTCGCTCAGCCTGTGGCTCACGGTCAGCTGGGCGACCGACCCCTACTACTACGGCAACGACCTGGTGTACCTGATGGCCTGGCTGCCGCTGATCCTCGCCGGCACCCCCCTGCTGTCCGCCGACGGGCTGATCGCCGCACGCCTCGCCTCACGCCGCCGCGCCACGGGCACGCTGCCGCCGTCGGATCAGCCGGGTGACCACCGACGTCACCGCGGCGAAAGCCAGACCGCCGCCCGCTAGGGCCACCGTCGCCGGCCGGGAGGGATCCCAGCCGCCGGCCGCGTCCAGGAAGAACACCGTCGCGAGGCCCAGCAGTACCAGTCCCATCACGAGGGACGCGGGCTCGAATCCATGCCGCTTCACCGGATCACCCTCACCTGTCCGACGCCCACCTCGACGTCGAGTTCGATCGTGCCGGCCGACGGCGTGCCCGCGGCCGGCTCGAAGACCACCTCGTTGCGCACGTCCGTGCGGATGTCCACCCCATGGTTCGTTACGCCCGGCAACTGAACCTCGCCGACGCCCAGCTGATAGTGCAGCCGCACGGTGGCGTTCTGCGGCAGCCGTACCTCCGCCAGGCCCGCGCCGACCTGCAGTTTGGTCGTGACGGTCTTGCCGCCGAGGGGCAGCGCGGTCAGATCCAGTAGGCCGTGCCCGCTGCCCTGCTCGTAGCGGGCCTGGACGTCGGTGACGGCTACCGGCCGCCAGTCCGTCGTCGCCCAGTCGGTCGTCATCGTCTTGGGCACCGAGGCGGCGCCCACCAGCAGCGCGATCGTCAGTACGGCCCAGAACGCCGTACCGCCGCGGGCCCGGCCCGCCCAGGCGCTGAGGACGAACCCCAGGCCGAAGACGGCCAGCGCGGACGCCAGCCCGATCTCCAGGGCCGTGCCGAGCGGGTGCCCCTTCCAGGCCGCGGCCGTACCGATCGCTCCCGCGACCAGCGCCACGAAGAACGTCAGCACGCCCAGCCACGACGTCTCACGGCGGGTCGCCGCCCGCCGCTCCCGCCACGCCTTACGGTCCTGCTCCTCGTACGGGCCGTCGTCGGGGCCCCAGAGGTAGCCCGTGCTGCTGCTCGCCCAGGACGGGTCCTTGGCCAGCGGCTCACGCCACCACGACGGCGTCGCGGGGCTCGGGGGTGCCTGCGCGGCGGGCGGGGCGTCGGCGGCCGGTCCGGCCGCCACCGCGTTCGCCTCGCCGTCCAGCGCGGCGCGGCGGCGCAGCTGCGACCAGTAGATGGCACCGGCCACGGCGGCCAGCAACAGGATGGAGAACGCCTGGTTGTTGCCGTTGCCGAGCATCGACGCGTACAGCCCGCAGCCGACCAGCGCGACGAGCACGGCGGTCAGCGCCGTGCCCTCGACACGGCCGGAGAGCAGCCGGTGCGCCTCGCTCTGGTCCTCGCCCTCCTGCGGGATCACCAGCCAGGCCATGCCGTACACGATCAGGCCGATGCCGCCGGTGAGCGCCAGCACGGAGAGCACCACCCGGAAGATCACCGGGTCGATCTCGAAGTAGCGGCCCGCGCCGTCGCACACACCCGCGACCACCCGGCGGCGGCTGCGAACGATGCGGCGCCGGGCCGGGGGTTCCGGGGAGTCCGGAAGGTCCGGGGTGGCGTCGGCCTCGGCCTCGTCGGCCGGCCTGCTGTCCTGCGTCATGCCTCCATGGTGGCGGTCCCCGCCCCCGCCCGGCACCAGGTGCAACCCTGGCCGACCCCTGATGCACCCCCCAGGGGGCGGTGGGGGCGGTCCCGTATCGGCCGGGACGGGGCCAAGGTTCAGCCGGGGCCTGGCCGGGCACTGGGCCGGGCTTCAGTCAGGGTGAGGTCCGGGGGCAACCCTGATGCCCGGGACGGCCGAAGCGTGTGACGATCGGGGTATGCCAGCCACCACCCCTGCTCCTGCGACGGGCGCGTCCTATCTGAAACCGCCCGATCCGGCGGATCCGCCGACGCGCAAGCTCTACCGCAGCTCCGAGGGCCGGATGATCGGCGGGGTGGCACGCGGGCTCGCCGGGCATCTCGGGCTGCCGGTCTCGTGGGTGCGCGTGGTGTTCGTGGTGCTCGCGACGTTCAACGGCCTCGGCATCCTCCTCTACGCGCTCTTCTGGTTCTTCGTGCCGCTCGGCGTCGGCGGGGTGAACGAGGCGAAGGAGCCGCGCGACGCCAAGTCCTGGCTGGCCGGACGCCGTCCCGACAAGGGCCAGATCGTGGCGCTCATCGCCCTCCTCATCGGCCTCAGCGTCCTCGTCAGCAGCCTCAACCTGGGCGCGGCCAACGCCGCCATCTGGCCGCTCCTGGTGATCGGCCTCGGCGTCGCCCTCGTCTGGCGGCAGGCCGACAACGCCCGCCGCAGCCGCTGGGTCGAGATGAGCCAGGGCAAACGGTTCTGGCCGATCGCACGCGGCGCCGCCGGTGTGCTGCTGGTCGGGGCGGGCGTCACCGGGTTTCTCGTCGTCCGCAGCTCCGGCAGCCACATCGGGGGCATCCTGCAGGCGGCGCTCGCCGTCCTGGTCGGCGTGGCACTGATCGCCGGGCCCTATCTCGTCCGGCTGACCCAGGACCTGTCCGCCGAGCGGCTGATGCGCATCCGCGCCCAGGAACGTGCCGAGGTCGCCGCCCACGTCCACGACTCCGTACTGCACACCCTCACCCTCATCCAGCGCCACGCCGAGGACCCGCGCGAGGTGGCACGCCTCGCCCGCGCCCAGGAGCGCGAGCTGCGGGCCTGGCTGTACCGGCCCGAGGGCACCGGCAAGGAGGACGAGCCGACGACGCTGGCCGACGCCGTACGCAAGGCCGCGGCCGAGGTCGAGGACGCGCACGGGGTGCCCGTCGAGGTCGTCTGCGTCGGTGACTGCCCGCTCGACGACAATCTGGTCGCACAGATGGCAGCCGCACGCGAGGCAATGGTGAACGCGGCCAAGTACGGTGGCGACGAGGCGGTTCAGGTGTACGCGGAAGTCGAGGAGCGCAAGGTCTTCGTATCCGTACGGGACCGGGGACCGGGGTTCGACCTCGAACGGGTGCCGGACGACCGTATGGGCGTCCGGGAGTCGATCATCGGCCGCATGACGCGAAACGGTGGCGAGGCGCGACTGCGCAGCGCGCCGGGCGGGGGCACGGAAGTGGAACTCGAAATGGAGAGGGCGGCGTTTTGACTTCGCCCCTCCCCGGAGGAAGAGGATTCTCCGACTCCGCGCCGCTACGCGGCGCTCTTTCGAAGCGTTTTCTGCTTCATCGGCGACTGCCCGCCCGGAGTGCTCCGTTGAGGCCTTACACCGTCTCCACAGACAGAAACCGCCAGCCCGGCGGCCAGAAGGGACCACGCCACGGAGCGGGCCTCCAGCGCCAAGTTGTAGACCTTGCGCACACAACCGAACGTGCGGGACAGCTCGGCCGCCTGCGCATCGCTCGGGTAGAAGCGGTACTTGAACGCCCGCCTCACGTGCTCGGGTTTCACCTGCCAGAAACCAGAGGATCATCGTGTGAGCTTTCAAGCGGTGCACTCGACGCTCCGTGCCGCTCACGCATGATGCGTTTCCTCTCCGGCCTGAAAGCCGGAGTATCCACGCAAGGAGTTTGCGATGACTGAGGACCGACGCGTAAGGGTCGTGCTCGTCGACGACCACCGGATGTTCCGTACCGGCGTACAGGCCGAGATCGGCGAGACCGAACGCACGGGCGTCGAGGTCGTCGGCGAGGCCGCCGACGTCGACCAGGCCGTCACGGTCATCACCGCGACCCGGCCCGAGGTGGTGCTGCTGGACGTGCATCTGCCGGGCGGGGGCGGAGTCGAGGTACTGCGGCGCTGCGCACCGCTCATGGGCGACGCGGAGCAGCCGGTGCGCTTCCTGGCGCTGTCGGTCTCCGACGCCGCCGACGACGTCATCGGCGTCATCCGTGGCGGCGCCCGTGGCTACGTCACCAAGACCATCACCGGCCCTGACCTCGTCTCCTCCATCTTCCGCGTCTCCGACGGCGACGCCGTCTTCTCCCCGCGCCTGGCCGGCTTCGTCCTCGACGCCTTCGCCTCGACGGACGCCCCGCCGGTCGACGAGGACCTGGACCGCCTGACCCAGCGCGAGCGTGAAGTCCTCCGGCTCATCGCACGCGGCTACGCGTACAAGGAGATCGCCAAGCAGCTGTTCATCTCGGTGAAGACGGTCGAGTCCCACGTCTCCGCCGTTCTGAGGAAGCTCCAGCTCTCCAACCGGCATGAGCTCACGCGGTGGGCGACGGCACGGCGGCTGGTCTGACGGTTGGTGGTGGCCGGGGTTCAGGCAGGGTGGCCGGCGTTCAGACGGAGGCGGAGTGCGTTTCCGCGTCGCTCCGCTCCTGCGGGGAGGCGGGCCGGGTGCGGGTTCGGGGTGGCTGGCGTTCAGGCAGTGCGAAGTGCTCTTCTGCGTCGCTCCGCTCCTGGCCCGGGCGGAGGGGCGGGGCCTTTCGCTGCGCGCCACTCAGCGATCCCGACCCGCTGTGCGGCTCGGGCAGAGGGATACCGGTCCGCTGCGCTTCCCGGGCGGGGTGGGGGTCAGTTGGGGCCGGCGAGGTGGCGCGGCCCGGCCTCTGGCACCTCAGTCATCCGCAACGGATCAGCCTTTGGGCCTGAGGCCCCGGTAAGTGGAGTTTTGGCCCTCCTTGGTGATCCACATCCGCTCCGAGATCGCCTCACCAACCCCATGGATCACGCTCAGTCCAACCCGTCCCATCTTCCGGCGAGAAGAGCGGATCGAAAAGGCTGGAGACCGAGAAGCTCAAGGAGTACGTCCGCTGAACGTGCCACCGTTCACAAGGCCGTGACCATTCCGCCCGGGGCGAAGGCCACCGGGATGGTGCCGACGGCCGCCTGGACCTTCTGGCGGAAGGTGGTGGAGGCGACGGCTTCCGCGGCGGCGGTGACGTTCAGGCCGGAGGAGTCGTGGGTCGGGCTCGCGCTGTAGACGAGATAGGGGAGGCTTCTCGCCTCGCTGGCCTTCATGACCCGGTCCATGGCGGCGTCGAGGGTCTTGCGCGCGTAGCGGCACTTCTTGAGGTGTACGAGGCCGGTGTCGATGTCGGGGTGGGCGGCCTTCGCCGCGCGTAACAGGGCCTGGCCTTTGTCGGTGTCGGTGACGTAGAGCACGATCAGGTGATCCTCGGATTGCACGATCTCGTCGCCGTAGACGTCGGAGCCGCGTGCCTGGTCGCCGACGGCCTGTTCGGTCTTCTGGAGGTCCAGGGGGACCGCGGGGGTGGTCGTGGCGGCTGGGGTGGCCGGGGCGGCTTTGGAGGGTGCCGGGGCGGGAGCGGCGGCACCGGCGTGTTCGGTGCCGCACGCGGCGGTCAGGGTCAGGGCGATTGCGGCCGAGGTGAGGGCGGCGATGCGGCGCAGGTCCATGGGATGTCCTTGGTCCGGGCAGAAAGTGCGGGGCACTTGCGGCGGTCGGACGTTCCGGACAGCCGGACGGTTCCTCTGGTCCGGTCGGTCAGGTCGGTCAGGACGGGCGGCTCGCGCCCGCGAAGGGCATTTCGTTGACCGGTGCGATGCGCACCGGCGCGCCCGGGTGGGGGGCGTGGATCATTTGGCCGTTGCCGATGTAGAGGCCGACGTGGCTGATGCCGGAGTAGAAGAAGACCAGGTCGCCGGGTTGGAGTTGGGACTCGGAGACGCGCTGGCCGACGTTGATCTGGGTGTACGTGGTACGGGGGAGTGAGACGCCCGCGGCCTTCCAGGCGGCCTGGGTGAGGCCGGAACAGTCGTAGGCGGACGGCCCGGTGGCGCCCCAGACGTAGGGGAGGCCGAGGGCGCCGTAGGCGAAGGCGACGGCCTGGGCGGCGCGGACGGAGGGGGCCTTGATGTCGCCGGGGGCGATCGGGACGCGATCGGCGGAGCGGTCGGCGTGCGCGGGGGCCGATGCGCTGCCGTGGCCGCTGTTGTTCACGGCAGCGTGCTGGGCGGCCGTGAGGCGGTCCAGGAGGGCCTGCGCGGCGTGGAGCTTGGTCTCGATGGTGCGCTTGTGTTCGGCGAGCTTGGTCTGGGCGTCGCGCAGGGTGGCGAGTTTGGCGTCCGCCGCGTCGTGGGTCTGCTTGACCGCCTGCTGCTGTTCGCCGAGGGTGCGCAGGGCCTGGGCCTGGCGGCCGGTGACCTGGCTGAGGATGCCGGCACGTTCGAGATACGTGTCCGGGGTGGAGTCCAGCGCGAGCTGCATCGAGGGATCGATGCCGCCGGAACGGTACTGGGCGGCGGCGATGGAGCCGATCTCGTCGCGGGTGGTGTTGAGCCTGGCGGTCTTGCGGGCCATCTCGTCCTGGAGCCGGGTCACGTCGGCGCGGGCGGTGTCCGCCGCCTCCTTGGCGCCGTTGTACTGCTCGGTGGCCTGCTCGGCCTGCTGGTACAGGGCGTCGACCTGCGTTTTGACCTCGTTGGCGCTGAGCTGCGGGTCGGCGTGGCCGGTCTCGCCGAAGGCGGTGACGGATGCGGCTCCCGCCATCGCGAGGGTGGCCGCGGTCCGTGCGGTGGTTCCGGTGAGTGAGCGCTGCTTGGGCTTTCTGTGCGACGCCACGCGGCCGTCACTCCTTCGTGCCTAGCTGGTGCCCGCCTGCTGGGACCTCGATCCGGCGGCGTCCGCACGGGGAAGCGGAACGCCGCCGGATCTTCGGCGGGGGTGACCGTGCCGACGTGGTCCGACGGCAGTGGGGTTCGGCCACCTGGAGGAGGACGCTAAACCTGAGGAGTGCGGGGCAGTACGACGTAGAGCGGGACTGGTCTCAATCGGCCATGGGTGATCGACGGTGATCACTGTTCGACGGGTGGCCTGGTCACTTCGGGACTGGCGGCGACCGATGAGGCAGTTGTTGCTCCTCAGGCCGTTCGACCCTGCTATGGGAGCTGCTGGCGGCGCTCCTACGGGCGCTGCTACGGGAGCTGCTCCGGGGCGCACGTGATCTCCGTGGCCACAGGGACAGGCCGACCGCGTACGCCGACATGCACAGGGCGCCGGCCGCGACGGCCGGGCCCCAGGCGCCGCTGCCGGCGGGGGCGAACGCGGCGAGCAGCACCAGCGCACTCGCGCCGTACGCGGCGGCCGGGACGTGCCGCGCGCGCAGTTGACGGACGCCGGCCGGGCCCGCGGCGCAGGCGTCGGCGATGAGGAGATACGTCAGCAGCAGGGCCGAGACACAGCACGCCAGCCAGGGCGGCGGGGTACTGAACGCGGCGAGGACGACGCAGCTGACGGCGAAGACCGTATTGCGGTGCGCGGACAGCAGCGCGGTCTTGCGGGCCGAGTACTGGACCGGCCGCCGGGTGACGGCGGGGGCGGCCCACCAGGCGAGCGCGGCCGCGGCGGCCGGCCGCAGCACACCGGCCACGGACAGGTCGGCGGGGAGCGCCGGGTCGCAGGACGCGACGGCCAGCGCGATGCCGAGGAGGCGCACCGGCCAGACGGGAGCCTGGAGAGCGACGGGAGCGAGGGAGGGAGCGGGGGCCGGGGTCATCGGGTCCTGCCCTGGATTCGGGTGCGGAGCAAGGGCGCGAGCGCGAGGTCGAGACTCTTGCCGGCCGCCTGGGCGACCACCGGTATACCGCGCCCCCGCAGGGCGAACCGCATCGCCGCCCGGTCCGCGAGCCAGAGCCGCCGGGCCAGTTGCCCGGCCGTGTCACCGCCCGCGATGTGCGGGGCGCCGGTCGGGATCTCGATGACGACGAGCGGGTTGCCGCGCTGCGCGAGGTCGCCCAGCACCTCCAGGATGCGTTCGTCGGCGAGCTGGGTGATCGCGTAGACCAGCGCGCCGCGGGGCAGCGCGGGCGGCGGCAGGCGCTGGAGGGCGGGGACGGAGTAGCCGAGGTCCTTGCGGACCTCCAGCACGCTCTCGACGATCCGGTAGAAGTAGGCCCCGCCGGAGCCGGGTTGCAGCCAGCGCAGGCTGCCGCCGATCGACACCAGGCCGACCCGGTCGTGGCTGCGCAGATACGCGCGGGTGAGACCGGCCGCGGCGCGTACCGTCTCATCGAGGCCGGAGGCGCCGGTCGCGGGGTCGATGAAGTCGACGAGTGCGTCGACCAGGACGACGGTGTCGGCGGTGCGTTCGGCGGCGAACTGGTTGATCTGGATGCTGCCGCGCCGGGTCGTCGAGGGCCAGTGGATGCGCCGCTGTCGTTCCCCCCACACATGCGGGCGTACGCCGACGACCTCGATGCCGTCGCCGTTCTGCCGGGCGGTGTGCTCACCGAGCCGGTCCGGCAGCCGGACCGGGATGGGGGTGAGGGCGGCCTGCGTGGGCACCGGGAAGACCTGGATCTCGCCGAGCTCCGCGCGGACGGTGCGCCGGGTGAGACCACCGGTGTCGTGGACGTCCACATCGACGGTGCCCAGGCTCCAGCGCCCCCAGCGGCGGGCGGTGAGGGTGAGTTCGACGACCGGCCCGGTCACGGTGAGGACGTTCAGCTCGATGCCGGGGCCGAGGGTGATGCCCGGGTCGAGCCAGCCCACCGCGCCGTCGAAGGCGAGCCGGATGCGGACGGTGATGTCCTCGTTCTCGAAGCAGCGGCGCGGCTCGGTCTCGACTTCGGCGCTCAGCCGGGTGGGACGGCCGGACCCGGTGTCGGACCCGGTGTCGGACCCGGTGTCGGAAACGGTGTCTGAGCCGGAGCTGGAGCCGGACCAGGACCCGGAGACCGCTCCCGGTCCGGCCAGCACGAGGAGTACGACCGGGCCGGCGGCCAGTGCGAGCAGCCATGGGTGGCCGGTGAGCAGCGCGGCGGCCGCCGCCACGGCGGCCACGGTGAGCAGTCGCAGGGCGCGCTCGGTGGCCCGCCAGCCGGGTGGCGGCGGGGCCGGCGGCTCGGCGGGTTCGGCGTTCAGGTCGGTCGGCGCGTCCGGTGAGCCGCCCAGGGCCCGCGCGATGTGCGGCGGCGGGGCCGGCCGCCGGCCGGGTGGCCTTCGGCCCACGGTCATGGCCGGACTGCCGGCCGGGGCGCGCTCTGCCCGGCGGGCAGGGTCTGTGGCGCCGGTACGGTTCTGGCCAGCTCGGCGATCAGGTCGTCGGAGTTGATCTGACGCACCCACAGCTCGGGCCGCAGCGTGACGCGATGGGCGAGGGCCGGGACCACCAGCGCCTTCACGTCCTCCGGGGTGACGTAGTCGCGCCCGTCGAGAACCGCGCGGGCGCGGGCCAGTTGGACGAGCGCGAGGCCGCCACGCGGGGAGGCGCCGACCTGGATCTGCGGATGGGCGCGGGTCGCGCCGATGAGCGCGACGACGTACGCGATCAGATCGTCGTCGACCTCGACGCTCTCCAGACTGGCCCGCATGGCGAGCACCTCGGCGGGCGTGCTCAGGGTGCGCAGTACGGCCTCGGGGGCGGCCCGATCCAGCCGGACGCGGAGCATCGAGGCCTCGTCGCGGGCCGGCAGATAGCCCATCCTGACGCGCAGCAGGAAGCGGTCCAACTGGGCCTCGGGCAGGCTGTACGTGCCCTCGTACTCGATGGGGTTGGCGGTGGCGATGACCACGAACGGGTCGGGGAGCCGCCGGGTCACACCGTCGACCGAGACCTGCGCCTCGGCCATCGCCTCGAGCAGCGCCGCCTGGGTCTTGGGCGGGGTGCGGTTGATCTCGTCGGCGAGCAGCAGATGGGTGAAGAGCGGGCCGGGGCGGAAGACCATGTCGCCGCTGCGCTGGTCGTAGAAGGGCGCGCCGGACACGTCGGAGGGCAGCAGGTCGGGGGTGAACTGGATGCGCCGGAAGTCCAGTCCGAGTGCGGTGGCGAAGGAGCGGGCGAGCAGGGTCTTGCCGAGCCCCGGCAGGTCTTCGATGAGGATGTGGCCGCCGGCGAGGACGCCGAGCATGACCAACCGGAGGGATTCGGGCTTGCCGACCACGGCGCGTTCGATCTCGTCGAGCACGTGGCGGGCGCGCTCACCGGCTTCGCGGGGTGTCATGACCGGTGCCGGTGCCGGTGCCGGTGCCGGTGTCAGGACCTCTGGCCCGGTGCCGGACGGGGTCTGCTGGACGACGGGCTGGGCCGGCTGCGTGGTGGTCACGGTGCTCCTGGGAGGACGTACGGCTCTGCGGCTTTTCGGCTCTGCGGCTCTGCGACGGTGCGGCTCTTCGGCTGTGGGGCGGTTCGGCGGTTCGGCTGGTCAGCGGGCGGCGCCTCCGGCGGTGTCCGCGCGCTACAGGTCGTCGAGGCGGTCGACGACGGCACGCAGCACCTGCGGCGGGATGGCGCCCTCCGGGGCGGGCCGCCGGGGGTCGATCCAGGGCCACAGCTCGGGGCCGACGACGACGGCTGCGCGGTCCGGCTGGGTGCGCAGCGAAATGCCGTGGCGCTCGGCGAGCCGGGCCGAGTACAGCCGCTGCAGTCCCGGGCGCAGGGTGCGCGCGTACCCGTCCCCGTCGGACAGCCCCTGGGAGACCGCCCGGCCCCAGTCGCCCAGCCGGGGCGACCGGCTGCCGAGCAGCCGGACGGGCCGCCGGTAACCATGGTCCTGCGAGTCGAACCCCGTCACATAGCGGGCGGTGAGCAGCGCGACGGCCGTGATGACGACGGCTCCGGAGCCCGCCACCGCGAACCCGCCGGCCAGTGCGAGGACGCCTTCGGTGACGACCGCGGCCGCGATGAGCACGGCCAGCGAGTGGCGCGTGGAGCCGGGGGTCACCGGCCGTCCGCCGGGGCTTGGGGGGTTACGCCCGGGGGACCGTCGCGGCCGTCGGGACCATCCGGATCATCGGGACTGTCCAGGTCATCCGGATCGTCCGGGCCCGTGACGGCGGCCAGTTGGCCCGCGATCGCGTCGAGGGCGGTGCGGGCGCGCAGCAGGTGGCCGTCGTCCATCGGGTGGCTGGAGTAGCGCGCCTCGCGGAAGAGCGCGGTCAGCGTCCGGGCCGCGTCCCCGGTCAGCGTCCCGCCGGTCACGGCCCGGTCCAGCAGGTCCGTCGGGCTGTCCGAGGCGAGCCGGGCGACGCCGGACCGGCCGAGGGTGGACTCCATCGCCGCGTAGCAGGCGATCACCGCGGTGCGGGCGTCCTCGCCGTGCAGGGCCCGGCGGCCCGAGGCGACGGCGCCGGCGAGTGCGCTCTCGGTGGTCTCCGGGACGCCGGTGATGGGCCGGGTGCCGGACTCCGACCGGCCGGCCAGGTACCACCGCAGCCACCGTACGAGCGCCACGGCCAGCACGACCGCGCTCAGTACCGCGACCACGAGGAGCAGCAGATGGAACAGATCGAAGGACGATCCGTCCGCGGCGGGCGTGTCGGCGGCGTGCTGCGCCGGGGCCTGGGTCGCGCGCGGCACGGTCGGTGCGGGGGACGGGGTGTTGCCGTCCCCCGGGGTGTCGAGGCCGTCCTGGACGCCCTGGTAGCTGAGCAGCACCGCGACGGGCACCACCACGGCCGCCGCGGTCAGCAGCACCAGCGCCGCGTCCCGCAGCCGCTCGGCCACTGGATTCGGACCGTCGATGTGCTGGACGGCCCGGCGGTAGTTCGTCACGAGCAGCGCGCCACCGGCCGCGACCGCCAGGGCCAGCAGTACGAGGAACCCGCCGTGGCCGGTCAGCGGGCCGGTGCCGTGCGGGCCGGAGTCGAGCACCGACCGGCCGGTCCCGGCCCGCAGCGCGCTCGCTGCCAGGACCAGGCCGCCCACGGCGGCCGTGGCGAGCAGGGGGACCGGCCGGCCGGTGACTTGCGCCAAGGCGTCAGGCGAGACGCACAGCGCCGGCGAACGGCATCCAGCTCATCTTGCCGACCTCGACGACGCCACCGGGGTGCGGGGCGTGCACGATCTCGTCGTTGCCGAGGTAGATGGCGACATGGCTGATGCCGGAGTAGAAGAACACCAGGTCACCGGGGCGCAGCTCGGACTGCGAGACGCGCGTGCCGTCGTTGATCTGGGTGTACGTGGTGCGGCTGATGCTGATGCCGGCCGAGCGGTAGGCGGCCTGGGTGAGGCCGGAGCAGTCGTACGAGCCCGGGCCGGTGGCGCCGGAGACGTACGGCTTGCCGCGCTGGGCGAGGGCGAAGTCGATGGCTGCGGCGGCGCGACCGCTGGCGGGGCCGTTGTACGTGTAGGTCGCGCTGTTGGAGCTGCCGGACTGCGCGGTGTCCAGCTGGGCGACCTTTTTCCTCTCGTCGGCGCTGAGGCTGTTGAGCAGCTTCTGCGCGTCGGCGAGCTTGGCCTGGACGTTCTTCTTCTCGCGGTCCAGCGTGGTCTGCGAGGCGGTCAGCTCGGCGAGGCTCGCGCCGGCCTTGGCGCCCTCGGCCGTCGACTCCGCCTGCTGGGTGCGGAACTCCTTGATGGCGTCTTCCTGCGTGGCCGACATCCGGTCCACGAGGTGCGACTGCTCAAGGAACTTCTCCGGGTTGTCGGAGAGCAGGAGCGCGGTGGTCTGGTCGACACCGCCGTTGCGGTACTGGGCGGCGGCGAACTGGCCCAGGACGCGGCGCGCGTCGTTCAGCTTCTGCGTCTTCTTCGCGACCTCGGCGAGCAGCAGATCGGCCTTCGCGCGCTGCTGGTCGGTCTTCTCCTTCGCCGCGTTGGCGTGCTCGGTGGCGACTTCGGCTTTTCCACGAAGGTCGTCGATCTGCGCTTTGACCTCGGTGATGGAGGGCTTCGCGGGCGCGGCGCTCGCGGACTCACTCATCAGGGTCACGGTGGCCAGGGCCGCCGCCGTCAGCCCCACGACGGCACGGGGGCCGGTGGACGCGAGTATTCGGGTACGCGGTTTGCGATGCGACGCCAAGGCAGACATTCCTTCCGTGGACCGCTTACCGGGTTAGCTGACGGGTTCGGGCTGGTGGAAGGCTGCCCTACGGAGTGGCGTCCATTGTACGGACGTTCGCCCCGATTCACCCCAAGTCCTGCGTGTGGGTCCCCGGCTCCGGCCTCGCGGCCGGACTCAGCGGAGGCAGCCCGCCGTCGGCTCTTCACCGGCTTGGGAACGAGCTGCCTAGCGGGCCACCGTAGTCAACTTGTGCGACTCTTGGGAAGTTTACTTCGCTACGTGACCGAAATCGCTTCGTTACGTTACCTATTGTGACCGTCGAGCTGACCTGATGTGGGCTTGGTGCGGGCTTGGTGCGGGCTTGGTGCGGGCTTGGAGCGGGCCGGTTATGGGCCGGTTCAGGCCGGGCGCGAAGCCCCGTAAATCGGCATTTCGGTGATCGGGGCGATCTTGACGACCGTGCCGGTGTGGGGAGCGTGAATCATTTCGCCATTGCCGATGTAGAGGCCGACATGGCTGATGTCGTCGTAGAAGAAGATCAGATCGCCGGGCCGCAGATCCGAGGTCGCGACGCGGCTGCCGGAATTCACCTGGTCCCAGGTGGTGCGGGGCAGGTCGATGCCGGCCGCCTTCCAGGCCGCCTGGGTGAGCCCTGAGCAGTCGTACGAAGCCGGGCCCACCGCGCCCCACACATACGGCTTGCCGAGCTGCTTGCGGGCGAAGGCGATGGCCTGCTCGGCCTTGGACGAGGTGGTGCCGGAACCCGTGCCCGTACCGGTGCCGGTCCCCGTCCCCGCGCCGGTCTTCGCGGCCTCCTTCGCGGCGGCATCCCGCGCGGCCTTCTCCTTGGCGGCGATCTCCGCGGCCTGCTTGCGGTCCGCCTCGTCCTTCTTGGCCTGGAGCGCGGCCAGTCGGGCCTTCTCCTGCACGGTGAGGCTGTTGAGGAGCGTCTTCGCCGCCGCCAGCTTGTCCTGGACGGTCTTCTTCTCCGTCCGCAGCTTCGTCTGCGACGTGTTCAGCGTGTCGAGCCCCTTGACGGCCTCGGTGCGCTTCTGCGTCGTCGTGGCCTGCTGGGTACGGAAGTTCTCGACGGCCTGCTGCTGGTTGCCGGTCATCCGCTTCATCTGGTGCGTCTGGTCGAAGAACTGCTCCGGGTTGGCGGAGAGCAGGAACGCGCTCGTCGTGTCGACACCGCCGCTGCGGTACTGGGCGGCCGCGTACTGGCCCAGGACGCGCCGCGCATCGTTGAGCGCCTCGGTCCGCTGCGCCACCTGGCTCAGCAGCGTCTCGACCTTGGAGCTCTGCTGGTCGGCCTGCTCCTTCGCGCCGTTGTAGCGCTCGGTGGCGACCTCGGCGTCATGGTTGAGCGCGTCGACCTTCGCCTTGACCTCTTCTATGGAGGGCGGCTGCGGCTGCGCGGGCGCGGCGCTCGCGGTCTCGCCCAGCAGGGTGACGGTGGCCAGCGCCGCCGCGGTGAGGCCGATGGCCGCGCGGGGGCCGGAGACGGGGAACATGCCGGCGCTTATGCCGGTGCGGGGTTTGCGGTGCGACGCCAAGACGGCATTCCTTCCGTGGACCGCTTACCGGGTTAGCTGTCGGGTTCGGGCTGTCGGAAGGTCGCCCTACGGTCCGTACGGACATTCCCGTGCGGTCCGATTCACCCCAGTGGTGCTGGTGGGTCCCCGGCTGCGGCCTCACGGCCGCACTCAGCGGAGGTGGGCCGTAACGGCGTGGGTGCCGAAGTGGAGGACGGACCGCCTGGTCGGGCACGGTAGCCAACTCCGGTGTCCGCTGGGAAGACCGGTGTCCGATAGGCCCGAAACCATTTCGTGATGTGCGCGCTGTGACCATCGTCGAACACGGAGCGTGAGGGGCGAGGCGGGGTGGGGGCCGCGCCGGGATGTGGCTCGTACGTGGCGGAGTCCGGGAAGCGGAGTGTGAGGTGTCAGTGGGGGCGCCTAGAATCAGTGGGCGATGAGCAGCCTCTTTGACGACAGTTTCCTGGCCGACCTCCAGGCCCCCGACGACGCGGCCGGATCGGCCCCGCCGCCCCCGGAGCCGGGGTCCGCGCACGGGCCGGACGATGCCCCTGACGACCTCTTCGGCGGGCGCTTCAACGAGCCCCCGAGCGGTGGCCGGGACGCGTACTACCGGGACGGCGCCGCCCGGCCCGTCGTCGATCCCGCCCAGCTCCTGGAGGGGCTGAACGAGCAGCAGCGCGCCGCCGTCGTGCACGCGGGCGGGCCGCTGCTCATCGTCGCGGGCGCCGGATCGGGCAAGACGCGGGTGCTGACGCACCGCATCGCCCACCTCCTGGGCGCGCGCGGCGTGCACTCGGGCGAGATCCTCGCGATCACCTTCACCAACAAGGCCGCGGGCGAGATGAAGGAGCGCGTCGAGGAGCTGGTCGGCCCGCGCGCCAAGGCGATGTGGGTCTCGACCTTCCACAGCGCCTGCGTGCGCATCCTGCGCCGCGAGAGCAAGCAACTCGGCTTCACGTCCAGCTTCTCGATCTACGACGCGGCCGACTCCAAGCGCCTCATGGCGCTGGTCTGCCGCGATCTGGATCTGGACCCGAAGCAGTTCCCGCCGAAGGCGTTCAGCGCGCAGGTCTCGAACCTCAAGAACGAGCTGATCGACGAGGAGGACTACGCCCGGCAGGCGGAGAACGCCTTCGAGAAGAAGGTCGCCGAGGCGTACGCGCTCTACCAGGCCCGGCTGCGGCAGGCCAACGCCCTCGACTTCGACGACATCATCATGACCACCGTGCACCTGCTCCAGGCGTTCCCCGACGTCGCCGAGCACTACCGGCGCCGCTTCCGCCATGTGCTCGTCGACGAGTACCAGGACACCAACCACGCCCAGTACACCCTGGTGCGCGAGCTGGTCGGGACCGGCGAGAACACCGCCGAGCTGTGTGTGGTGGGTGACGCCGACCAGAGCATCTACGCCTTCCGCGGCGCCACGATCCGCAACATCCTGCAGTTCGAAGAGGACTACCCGCAGGCCACCACGATCCTGCTGGAGCAGAACTACCGCTCCACCCAGACGATCCTGACGGCCGCGAACGCCGTCATCGAACGCAACGCGGGGCGCCGCGCGAAGAACCTGTGGACCGAGGCCGGCGACGGCCCGGTCATCATCGGCTATGTCGCCGATCAGGAGCACGACGAGGCGCAGTACATCGCCGAGGAGATCGACCGGCTGACGGACGCGGGCGACTCCCGGCCCGGCGATGTTGCCGTCTTCTACCGCACCAACGCCCAGTCGCGTGTCTTCGAAGAGGTCTTCATCCGCGTCGGCCTGCCCTACAAGGTCGTCGGCGGAGTGCGCTTCTACGAGCGCAAGGAAGTCCGCGACATCCTCGCCTACCTGCGCGTTCTGTCGAACCCCGAGGACACCGTCCCGCTCCGCCGGATTCTGAACGTGCCCAAGCGCGGTATCGGCGACCGGGCCGAGGCGATGATCGACGCCCTGTCGCTGCGCGAGAAGATCTCCTTCGCTCAGGCGCTGCGCCGGGTCGACGAGGCGTACGGCATGGCCGCCCGCTCCTCGAACGCGGTCAAGCGGTTCAACGAGCTGCTGGAAGAACTGCGCACCATCGTCGAATCGGGCGCCGGGCCCGCGACCGTCCTCGAGGCGGTGCTGGAACGGACCGGCTATCTGGCGGAGCTCCAGGCCTCCACGGATCCGCAGGACGAGACCCGCGTCGAGAACCTGCAGGAACTCGCCGCCGTCGCCCTGGAGTTCGAGCAGGAGCGGGCCGCCGCCGAGGACGCCGAGCCGGGGACGCTCGGGGAGTTCCTGGAGCGGGTCGCGCTGGTCGCCGACTCCGACCAGATCCCGGACGACGAGGAGGGCGGCGGTGTCATAACGCTGATGACGCTGCACACCGCCAAGGGCCTGGAGTTCCCGGTGGTCTTCCTCACTGGCATGGAGGACGGCGTCTTCCCGCACATGCGGGCCCTGGGGCAGACCAAGGAGCTGGAGGAGGAGCGGCGGCTCGCCTACGTCGGCATCACGCGGGCACGCGAGCGGCTGTACGTGACGCGTTCGACGATGCGCAGCGCGTGGGGCCAGCCGTCCTACAACCCGGCCTCGCGCTTCCTGGAGGAGATCCCGCCCACGCTGATCGACTGGAAGCGGACCGGCCCGGTGGCCGGGCCGGGGGCCGCGATGTCCGCGGCGGCGTCCTCGCTGTCCTCGTCGCAGTCCGCGCGCGCCAAGGCGGGGTCCAAGGGCTTCGCGACGCGGCGTACGACGGACCGGCCGGTGATCGCGCTGACGGTCGGGGACCGCGTCACCCACGACCAGTTCGGCCTCGGGACCGTCGTCGGCGTCAGCGGCACGGGGTCGGACGCGCAGGCGACCGTCGACTTCGGCGAGGAGAAGCCGAAGCGGCTGCTGCTGCGGTACGCGCCGGTCGAGAAGCTCTGACGCGGGGTCCGGGCGACGGAGGGGGTTGGGGGGCGACAGCGGGGGCTGGGGTGACGGCGGGGGCCGGCCCTCAGCGGGGGTCTATGCCATGCGCCAGCAGCCACGGCAGCGGATCGATCGCCGCACCGCCGTGCGGCCGGACCTCGAAGTGCAGGTGCGGGCCGGTGGTGTTGCCGGTGTTGCCGGAGTAGGCGATTTGCTCGCCGGCCTTGACCGTACCGGACCGGATCTTGGTGCTGCTCAGGTGGCAGTACCAGGTCTCGGTGCCGTCGGGGGCGGTCACTATGGCCATGTTGCCGTAGGAACCGTTCCACTGGGTGCGGATCGTGCCGTCGGTCACGGCCATCACGGGGGTGCCGTAGCTGACCGGGAAGTCGATTCCGGTGTGGACCGACATCCAGTTGACGCCGGCCTGGCCGAAGTACGCGCTCAGCCCGCGCTGCGCCACCGGCAGCAGGAACTTCGGCCGCTGGGCCTCCTTGCGCGCCGCCGCGTCGGCCTTCGTCTTCTTCGCGGCGGCCTCGCGGTCCTTGAGGTCGATCCGCTCCTGCGTACGGCTGGCCCGGGTGGCGAAGTCGTCGGCGTTGGAGGTCACTCCGGCGAGCTGCGTGTCGAGCTTCGAGGCGACGGGGTTGGTGGCGCCCGTACCGGAGGCCTGGGTCCTGCTCGTGTCATGGGCGCCGGCCGAGCCGGTGACGGCCGCGGCGGCGACAGCCGCGACGCCCATCACCGCTACGGACGGCACCGCGATGGTCAGCAGCGCGGAGCGCCGTGCGGGCCGCCGGCGGCGGCTGCCGCTTCCACCGCTGCGGGTGGCCACAGGAGTCGGGACCAGTTCGGGCTCGCGCTCGGGCTCGCGCTCGGGGTCGCGCTCGGGGTCGCGCTCGGGGTCGCGCTCGGGCTCGGGGTCGGGCTCAGCACCGGGACCGACGGCCAGGTCGTGGTCCTGAGCTGCGTCGTGATCCAGGTCGTCCGCGAGTCCGGGCTTTGGTTCGTGCGCGGGTTCGTGTGCCGGGCCGGGCTCGGGAGTGGTCTCCGGCTCGTACCCGTACGTGTTCTCGTATGAGGTCGCGTACTCGTTGCCGTACGCGTTCCCGTAGTCATTGCCGTACTCGTTGTGCCCCTGCCCGGCCTCATACTGCGGCGCGGCCGCGTATTCGGGCTCGGGAGCGTAGCTTTGCTCCACGTGCGTGGCCTGTGCGGGCACGCTGTAGGCGCCGGTGTCCCAGGACATCGCGTCGTAGCTGCCGGTCTGGTGGCTGCCGGTGTCCTGGCATGCGGCGTTGTAGCCGTACGCCGCGTACTGCGGGTATTGACCGGAGTCCCAGTCCTGCTGCTGAGGCGGTGGGGACTGCTGGGGGTAGGCCTGATAGCCCACGGTCTGGGCCTGCCAGAAGCCGCTCGCGTCGTAGCTTCCGGTCTCGTAGCCGGCCGTGTCGTAGCCGTGCTGGGCCGGCTGCGGAACGAATGCGTAGCTGCCCGTGGAGCCGGCGCCCGTGGAGTCGGTCATCGCTCCGAAGAGCGGATCGCCGTCCGCGAAGGTGGTGCCGATGTTCTGGTGCGAGCCCGTGGAAAAGGTGTCGTAGCCATAAGCACCATGGTCGGGGGAGTACCCCGACGGGTGACGATCGTTCACCGCCTACTTCTCTTTCGCCTCGGCTGCAGGAGAATTAGCGGTGACTGTAGCCCCCTACCCCCGACGGCGACAATCTTCGGCAGCGTTCGGGCCTCCGCAATGCGTTGTGTTCGAATCGAATTCGATAGCTATGCCGCATCCTCGGCGCCCATGGACCGCTCCTCGCCGACCAGGGCCTGGCGTATCCCGGCCGCCACGGTGGCGTGCACCGGCAGTGCGAGATGACCGATTCCGGCGACTTGCACATTGTGTACCGTCAGGTCGGGATGGTCGATGCGGGCGGTTTCCACCGGGATCATCAATTGGTCCAGGTCGCTCCAGAAGGCGACGAAATGCGTGCGGCAGCCGGGGGCTGCCTTTGCCAATTCGCGCATGAGATCGGAACCCGGACGCATTTGCCGGACGATCGGGTGCGGGGTCAGCAGCGGGACCGCGCGGGTCCCGGAGTGCGGGGTCCCCAGCGTGACCAGCGTGCGCACCCGGGCGTCCCCGCCGAGGCGCTGCACGTAGTAGCGGGCGATCAGGCCGCCGAGGCTGTGGCCGACGATGTCCACCTGGCGCTGCCCGGTCTGCCGGCAGACCTGCTCGACATGGCGGCCGAGCAGTGCGGCGGCGGTGCGGACGTCGCAGCTGAGCGGGGAGTAATTGAGCGCCTGGACGTGCGTCCAGCCATGCTTTCGCAGCGAACGGCGCAGCAGGGTGAAGACCGAGCGGTTGTCCACGAAGCCGTGCAGCAGCAGGACGGGCCGGTGCGCCGCCGGACCCCCGGCAGCCAGCCGGGACGCGCCGGAATCCGCGCCCGGTCCCACTCCGGGGCAGGGGCCGGGGTGAGGGTTTGGGCTGGGGTTAGGGCTGGGGCCGGTGGGCGTGCCGGGCTGGTCGCGCTCCGGAAGGATCCCGGTCGGATAGAGGAAGAGATGGCCGGTCAGGATGACGATCTCGAATACTGCGGCTCGTAGGAGAGCGGTGCTGCGCAGCAGACGGCCCGCGGCAACCGATCCGAACGACAGGGCCCCCATGGCCCACCTCCCGTACGGCACGACGGGAGGCAGCTCCGTCCCCCGTGTGCCCTAGCCCGGGGAGTCGTACATCCAGCCCGCACCGCCGCGACGTGCGGCTGACGGCGCGCCGATGCGGCTGGCCACGGCTCCCCGAGAACGCGTTGGACCCGCGAACCGACTCCCGCTGACCGGAGGCCGACGGCGGGCCCAACGCACTACGAACGTGTCCCACCGTGTGATTTCCCCCTCGGTCCGCACTGCGAAACTGTCAGGTGCGGGATGCTGGGGATAACGTTCGTTCACGCTCGGTCCCGCTTGTGGTCCCGCTCGGTCGGCGACGGTGCCGGCAATTGTCATGGAGGCAGTGATGGGAGTGTCCGGTCCGATCCGCGTGGTGGTGGCCAAGCCGGGTCTCGACGGTCATGATCGCGGGGCCAAGGTCATCGCCAGGGCGCTGCGTGACGCCGGCATGGAGGTCATCTACACCGGCCTCCACCAGACCCCGGAACAAGTGGTCGACACCGCGATCCAGGAGGACGCCGACGCGATCGGACTCTCGATCCTCTCCGGTGCCCACATGACGCTCTTCGCGAAGGTTCTCGAGCTGCTGAAGGACCGTGACGCCGAGGACATCAAGGTCTTCGGCGGCGGCATCATCCCCGAGGCGGACATCGCTCCCCTCAAGGAGCTCGGCGTCGCCGAGATCTTCACCCCCGGCACGCCCACCGGTGACGCGGTCGCCTGGGTCCGCGCCAACGTCCGCCAGGGCGCCGAAGCCTGATCCCCGCCGGGGGCCACGTGGGTCCTGGGCGTCCCGGGTGCCCGGACCTCCCGGGCGGGAGGCTCCGGAGAGCCCGGTGACCGTCTCCTGCCCGGCCGGATCATGAGGCCGGAGAGGCAGGGCCGGCCGGGGAGGCAGGGCCGGCCGGGGAGGCCGGGCTCTGCGGGTTGAGTTCCGCGAGCATCGTGGCGCGCAGCCGCAGCGTGCCGAACAGTCGCTGGAACGCCTCGGCCCAGTAGCCGCCCGCGCCGGGAGAGCCGTCGGCCTGTTCCTCCGGGACGGCGGTCAGAACGGTGACCTGGTCGGCCTCCGCCGGGTCGAGACACCGTTCGGCCAGGCCCATGACACCGCTGAAACTCCACGGATAGCTGCCCGCGTCCCGGGCGATGTCGAGAGCGTCGACCACGGCCCGGCCCAAGGGCCCGGCCCAGGGGACATCGCAGACGCCGAGCATCTGGAACGCCTCGGACAGGCCGTGCGTGGCGATGAACCGGGCCACCCACTCCGCGCGTTCGTCCCCCGGCAGGACGGACAGCAGCTTGGCCGGGTCGCCGACCGCGGCGACCGGTGACGCCGGGGCCGGCGGCGGACCGAGCAGGGCGCGGGCCCACGCGGGGTCGCGCTGCCGCACCGCCGCCCGGCACCAGGCGGCGTGCAGATCGGGCTGCCAGTCGTCCCCCACGGGCAGCGCGATGATCTGTTCCGGGCCGCGGCCGCCGAACCGGGCCGTCCAGGTGGCCAGCGGGGTCGCGTCCACCAGCTGTCCGAACCACCAGGCCCGTTCGCCGCGCCCATTGGGCGGGTGCGCGGCGACTCCGTCGCGTTCCATCGCGGCATCGCACTCGTACGGTGCCTCCACCACGATCCCGACCCCGGCCGCCTTCGCACCGCCGTCGCCCTCGCCCTCGACATGGCCGACCGATACGCAACTGCGGGCCCGTTCGGCCATGCGCGCGGCCAGCGCGGAGCCGGGCAGCGCCGACAGCAGCTCGGCGGCGGTCGCCCGGACATTGCGGCTGCGGTCCGTCAGCGCCTGTTCCAGGAACGGCTCATCGGCGGGTGACAGTCCCTCGCGCAGCGAATCGAGGAACATCAGCCGGTCCTCCGCTCGCTCGCTCGTCCAGGTGGACCGCAGCAGCGCGAGCGCGGCCTTCGCGTCGTGCCCGCGCAGCCGGGCCAGCAGCGCCACCCGTTCGGCGAACAGGCCCTCCTCCCACAATCGCTGGACCGCTGCCGGATCCCCGGCCGCCGGCTCCAGCCCCCTGACCCCGGCCCGCAGCGCGAACTTCCATTCCGGGTTCAGCTCGGCCAGCCACAGCGCGCGGGGTCCGGCAAGGGCCAGGGCGTCGGTCCGGAGGTCGGTCCGGGCGCGAGCGGCGTCGAGCAGGTCCGGCAGCAGGGCCGGCGGGGCGGCGTAGCCGTGCCGCCGTGCCGCAGCGAGCCACTGCGGGAGCAGCTCGGCGAGGTTGGGCGCCGTGCCGCGTCTGCCCCCCGAGGAGCCGCCGCCCGCCGAGCGGTCCGCCAGCAGCAGCCCCAGCCTGCGGCGCGCCGCGGCGGGCAGCATGGGCCGTACATCCGGCGCGGCGGGCGCCGGACGCTCCCGCGCCATGGCCGGCCGCAGGCCCGCTCGGCGGCTCACCGTGCCGATCGCCGCCGCGTCGAGCAGCGCTGTCGCCGGGTCCGTGCGCGGGCCCGCGGACAACGGCGGCGGCCTGCGGTCCGTGCCGAGCAGCGCACTGCCGACGAGGTCGGCCCAGCTGGCGTTCATCGTTCCCCCTCGATTTCGCCCGCCCACCCCGCCCGTTGCCCTCAATCGCCGGGCGGACTTGATGGGGAGCACTGTGCGGTTGTCGGGTGGATGGTGGGGCGTGGGTGGCCCGGCCGGGGTGGTCACTTGTGGCGGGAAGGACGGATCACGACCGGTCCCTTCGCCGCCGGGACCGCCCAGGATTCGCCGGACAGGCACTGGCCCGCTGTGGGCCGTGCCTACAGGGGGACGGGAGTGGCGTCGGAGCCCCAGGCGGTGAGGGGGCGGACGCCGGTGTGGCCGAGTTCGGCGAAGAGCGTGACGGGGTGGCCGCCCGAGACGGCGGCAAGCCGCCAAGGACCGCGCCCGGCGATCGGCAGGGCGTCCGGGCTGTCGGCGTCGGCGAGCTGCCAGCCGCTGGGGCCTGGGCCGGGTATGGGGACGACGCCGGACAGGACGACCGGCCAGGCGTCGAGCCACGGGTCGTCCGCGAGGGCGGCTCCGTAGGCGGCGAGTGCGGGACCGACCGGGACGCCGGCCGGCACGGTGCCGGGCGCGGCAGGGCCGTGGCTCTCGCCGAGGACGGCGCGCAGTGGCTGGGCCGAGGGGTAGTAGGCGACCTCGGCGTCCAGAGTCAGCCCGACCGGGAGCGCCAGTTCGGGCGCGCGGCCCGCCGCGCCGAAGGCGAGGAGCATGGCGACCCGTCCTGCGGTGGCGCCTTGCAGCCATATCCGACGGGTGGTCAGCCGGTCGTCCGACGTGTCGAGTTGGGCGAGGACGAGCCATCGGTCCCGGATCGTGGGGCCGGCCAGCAGCTCGGCGGTATCCGTGGTGAAGCCGACGCGGGAGCGCACCGTGGCGGCCAGCGGACCGGGCAGCCGCTGCTCACCCAGATACCCCTGGGTGAGCAGATGGAGCAGGGCGGACTCCTCCAGCAGCCGCGACGGCCAGTCGCCACCCGCCGACGCGACGGCCCCCAACTCCCTTACGCAGGTGGCCAGTCCTGGTGCCTGCGCATCGACCATGCGGGCGGCGATCTCATCCCATTTCTGGTAGCCCTCCCGGTCCGCACCGGCCAGGCCGCCGCGCAGCAGGTCGGTCAGCCGCTGCTCCAGCTCGGTGACGCCCGCCGTCACGCGCTGGGCGCGCCGTTCGGCGCGGCGCCGCGCCGCCTCCGGGTCGGCGGGCTTCGCCGGTCCGGCCGCGGCGGCCCTGGCCCGCTCCTGCCGGCTGTCGAGCCACTCCGTCACCCAGTCCGGCGCCTGCGCCTGCCCGACGGCCCCACTCGACGTCTCGGACCACAGGAGCAGCAGCCCGAGCGCGTGCTTGCACGGGAACTTGCGGCTCGGGCAACTGCACTTGCATCCGGGACCTTTCGTGTCCACGACCGTCTGATACGGCTTGCTGCCGCTGCCCGCGCACATGCCCCAGACCGCAGCGCCGGCGGTACCCGTACCGGACCAGGACGCGGGCATCGCGAGTCTGGATCCGGCCTTCCGTGATGCCGCGTCAGGAGCGAGTGCCAGCACCTGATCCGTAGTCCACCGTTCCTCCATGCCACGACCGTAGGTGCCGCCACTGACAATGCGTCCGACCTGGGACTTCACCCGTTGTCAGTGGCGTGGTGCATGGTGGAAATCACCGGCGGACCGCGGGGTCCGGCGGCACAGGACAGGGGGATTCATGGCAGTCATGCCCACCGACATCGAGGATGCTCCGGAAGGCGCTCTGCGGCCGCACGCCGAGGAGGCCTTCGCACATGAGCTGAAGGCCCTCGCCGCGGCCGACGACCGTCCGCGGCCGGCTCGTTGGAATCTCTCCCCGTGGGCGGTGGCCCTGTATCTGCTCGGTGGTTCGCTGCCTGACGGCACGGTCATCACGCCCAAGTACGTCGGTCCCCGGCGCATCGTCGAGGTCGCTGTCACCACCCTCGCCACCGACCGCGCGCTGCTGCTGCTCGGCGTGCCCGGCACCGCCAAGACCTGGGTGTCCGAGCATCTCGCCGCCGCGATCAGCGGCGACTCGACGCTGCTCGTCCAGGGCACGGCCGGCACACCGGAGGAGGCCATCCGCTACGGCTGGAACTATGCGGAGCTGCTCACCAACGGCCCGAGCCGCAATGCTCTCGTGTCGAGTCCCGTCATGCGGGCGATGGCCGAGGGCCGGATCGCGCGGGTGGAAGAGCTGACCCGCATTCCCGCCGATGTGCAGGACTCGCTCATCACGATCCTGTCCGAGAAGACGTTGCCGATACCGGAGTTGGGGTCGGAGACCCAGGCCGTCCGCGGTTTCAATCTGATCGCCACCGCCAATGACCGCGACCGCGGCGTCAATGAGCTGTCCAGCGCGCTGCGCCGCCGGTTCAACACGGTCGTGCTGCCACTGCCCGCCTCGGCGGAGGACGAGATCGACATCGTCACCCGCCGGGTCGACCAGCTCGGCCGGGGGCTCGATCTTCCCTCGGTCCCCGCGGGCGCGGACGAGATCCGCCGGGTCGTCACCGTCTTCCGGGAACTGCGCGGCGGGGTGACCGCCGACGGCAGGACGAAAGTGAAGTCACCGTCGGGCACGCTCTCGACGGCCGAGGCGATCTCGGTGGTGACCAACGGCCTGGCGCTCGCCGCCCACTTCGGTGACGGTGTGCTGAGAGCGGGCGATATCGCGGCCGGCATCCTCGGCGCGGTCGTTCGCGACCCGGCCGCCGACCGGGTGATCTGGCAGGAGTATCTGGAGACGGTCGTCCGCGAGCGCGAGGGCTGGAAGGACTTCTACCGCGCCTGCCGGGAGGCGAGCGCATGAGTGCGCCGGCCGTCGTGACACCCGCGATGCCGCCGTCCCCGGCACCCGCCGCGGTCCCGGCGGGAGTCGCCCTGCTCGGGGTGCGGCACCACGGGCCCGGGTCCGCGCGTGCGGTGCGCGCCGCGCTCGACGCCTACCGGCCGGGGACCGTGCTGATCGAGGGGCCGCCGGAGGCCGACGCGCTTGTCGGGCTCGCCGCGGAGGAGGGCATGCGGCCACCGGTCGCGCTGCTCGCGCACGTCCTGGACGATCCGGCGCGGGCCGCCTTCTGGCCCTTCGCGGAGTTCTCGCCGGAATGGGTGGCGATCCGCTGGGCCGCGGAACAGGGCGTGCCGGTCGCCTTCATCGATCTGCCCGCCGCACATTCCCTGGCTCTGCGAGCGACGGAAGGCCACCAGGAAACGGAAGAAACGGAAGAAACGGAAGAAGGGGGAGAAGGAGAAGGGGAGGGAGCTGTAGGCGAGGGGGCGCCGGCCGCTGATGGGGCGGCGGCCCAGGCCCTGCGCATCGACCCGCTGGCCGTGCTCGCGGAAACGGCCGGCTACGACGACCCGGAGAGGTGGTGGGAGGACGCGGTCGAACACCGGGGGACCGCCGCCGGTGCGGATCCGCTGGCGCCGTTCGCCGCGCTGGCCGATGCGATGGGCGCACTGCGAGAGATGTACGGACACGGCGGCCATGACGACGACCCGGCGCGCGAGGCTCATATGCGACTGCGGATCCGGGAGGCCCGGCGTGCCCACGACCGGGTCGCGGTGGTCTGCGGGGCGTGGCATGTGCCGGCGCTCGCCGAGCCGGTCACCGTCGCTGCGGACCGGCAGCTGCTGAAGGGGCTGCCCAAGGTGAAAGTGGAGATGACCTGGGTGCCGTGGACCCACCGCCGGTTGTCGCGGCACAGCGGATACGGCGCGGGAATCGACTCCCCCGGCTGGTACGGCCATCTGTTCGGGGCGCCGGACCGTCCGGTCACCCGGTGGATGACCAAGGTCGCGGGGCTGCTCCGCGCGGAGGACCTGCCGGTCTCCTCCGCGCATGTCATCGAGGCGGTGCGGCTCGCCGACACCCTCGCGGCCATGCGCGGCCGCCCGCTCGCCGGACTCAGCGAGACGACGGACGCGGTCCGGGCGGTGATGTGTGACGGCTCCGACATACCGCTCGCGCTCATCCGGGACCGTCTCGTCGTGGGGGACGTCCTGGGGGAGGTGCCGGACAGTGCGCCCGCCGTGCCGCTGGCCCGGGATCTGACGCGGGAACAGCGCAGGCTCCGGCTGAAGCCGGAGGCGCTGGAACGCGAACTGGAACTGGACCTGCGCAAGGAGACCGACGCGGGCCGCAGCCGGCTGCTGCACCGGCTGCGGCTGCTGGGCATCGAGTGGGGCGAGCAGGTGCGCTCGCGCGCCGGGACCGGGACGTTCCGGGAGAGCTGGCGGCTGCGCTGGGAGCCGGAGCTGGCGGTCCGGGTCGCCGAGGCCGGGGTGTGGGGCACGACGCTGCTCTCCGCGGCGACGGCGAAGGCCGAGGAGGGCGCGGTGCGCGCCTCCGCGCTGGCCGAGGTGACCGCGCTCGCCGAGCGCTGCCTGGTGGCGGGACTCCCGGACGCGCTGCCGGTGGTGATGCGGGTGCTGGCCGACCGGGCCGCGCTGGAGACCGATGTCGGCCACCTTGCCCAGGCGTTGCCCGCCCTCGTACGCTCCGCCCGCTACGGCGATGTGCGCGGCACGGACTCCGCGGCGCTCCGCAAGGTCGCCGAGGGGCTGGCGGAAAGGGTCTGCATCGGGCTGCCCCCCGCCTGTGTCGGCCTCGACGCGGACGGCGCCGCCGAGATGCGCGGCCACGCGGACGCGGCGCACCGGGCGATCGGCCTCCTCCAGTCCGACACCCTCCGCGAGCGATGGGCGGTGATGCTGCGGGCGATCGCCGAACGGGACGGGGCGATACCGGGGTTGCTGCGCGGCAGCGCCGCGCGGCTGCTGATGGACGACGGACGGCTCGACGAGACGGAGGCCGCCCGGCTGATGGGGCTCGCCCTGTCGCCGGGCACGCCGTCGGCCGAGGCCGCCGCGTGGCTGGAGGGCTTCCTCGCAGGCGGCGGCATGCTCCTCGTCCACGACGAGCGGCTGCTCGCACTGGTCGACGGCTGGCTCGCCGCCGTACCGGCCACCGCGTTCAACGACGTACTGCCGCTGCTGCGGCGCACGTTCAGCGAGTTCGAGCCCGGCGTCCGCCGCACCGTCGGCGAGCTGGTCAGGCGCGGTACCTCGGGTCCGCGCGCGGCCGCCGCCGGAGACGCGGTGCCGGGCTTCGGCGCCGGATACGACGAGGCACGGGTGGCGGCGGCGCAGCCGGTCCTGCGATTGCTGCTGGGGCTCACGGATGTCGAGGACACGGACGACGGGGACGCGTCCGGCGCGGATACGCACGACGCGAACCACACGGAGGGGGATGCCGGATGACCGACGACACGACGGCTGCCGATGAACGGCTGCGCCGCTGGCGGCTGGTGCTCGGCGGGGGAGCCGCCGACGGGACGGGCCGCGATCTCGCCGGGCGCGACGCGGCGATGGACCGCACCCTCGGCGCGCTCTACGGCGGAGGCGGAAGCGGGGCCGGCGCGGACGGCAAGGCCGACCGGGCGGCCGGTCTCGGCGGCTCCGCGCCGCAGGTCGCACGCTGGCTCGGCGACATCCGTACGTACTTCCCGACCTCCGTCGTCCAGGTGATGCAGCGTGACGCGATCGACCGGCTCGGCCTGTCGGCGCTGCTGCTGGAGCCGGAGATGCTGGAGGCCGTCGAGGCGGATGTTCATCTCGTCGGCACGCTGCTCTCGCTGAACAAGGCGATGCCGGAGACGACCAAGGAGACGGCACGGGCCGTGGTCCGCAAGGTCGTCGAGGACTTGGAGAAGCGGCTCGCCACCCGCACCCGCGCAACTCTGACGGGCGCCCTCGACCGGTCCGCGCGGATCAGCCGCCCCCGCCACCGGGACATCGACTGGGACCGCACGATCCGCGCCAACCTCAAGCACTTCCTCCCCGAGCACGGCACGATCGTGCCCGAGCGGCTGATCGGGTACGGCCGGGCGTCACAGGCGGTGAAGAAGGACGTCGTCCTCTGCATCGACCAGTCGGGTTCGATGGCCGCCTCGGTCGTCTACGCCTCGGTGTTCGGCGCGGTCCTGGCCTCCATGCGGAGCATCGACACCAGACTCGTCGTCTTCGACACCGCGGTCGTCGATCTGACCGACCAGCTGGACGACCCGGTGGATGTGCTCTTCGGCACACAGCTCGGCGGCGGCACCGATATCAACCGGGCGCTCGCCTACTGCCAGTCGCTGATCACCCGGCCGGCTGAAACCGTCGTCGTGCTCATCAGCGATCTCTACGAGGGCGGGATCCGCGACGAGATGCTCAAACGGGTGGCCGCCATGAAGGCAGCAGGGGTGCAGTTCGTGGCACTGCTGGCGCTGTCGGACGAGGGCGCGCCGTCCTACGACCGTGAGCACGCGGCGGCCCTGGCCGCTCTCGGCGCCCCGGCTTTCGCCTGCACGCCGGACCTGTTTCCCGAGGTCATGGCCGCCGCGATAGAGAAACGACCGCTGCCCGTACCAGAAGTCTGACGCGAGCCTGACAATGCACTCTGTGACCGTTCTCACCGCTCACATGTGACCTGCGATTTAGGGACCTACGGCCCACGGGGATAACCTGCGAGACGGACATGCCGCGTACTTCGGTGACCGTGTGCGCCCTCCTTGTGACCGCGTAGTCACGCTTCCCGTATCGGCACGTTCGCGCAGAAAACAAACCGCGATCACCAAGGACGGACGCGCGTGGACCTGTTCGAGTACCAGGCGAGGGATCTCTTCGCCAAGCACGGTGTACCGGTGCTGGCCGGTGAAGTCATCGAGACGCCCGAGGCGGCTCGTGAGGTGACCGAGCGTCTGGGTGGCCGTGCGGTCGTCAAGGCGCAGGTCAAGGTCGGTGGCCGAGGCAAGGCCGGCGGCGTGAAGCTCGCCTCCGACCCGGATGACGCGGTCGCGAAGGCCGACGCAATCCTCGGCATGGACATCAAGGGCCACACGGTCCACAAGGTGATGCTTGCCGAGACCGCTGACATCGCGGAGGAGTACTACGTCTCCTTCCTGCTGGACCGCACCAACCGCACCTTCCTCGCCATGGCGTCCGTAGAGGGCGGCGTGGAGATCGAGATCGTCGCGGAGGAGAACCCCGACGCGCTGGCCAAGATTCCGGTCGACGCCAACGAGGGCTGCACCCCGGAGAAGGCCGCCGAGATCGTCGCCGCGGCCAAGTTCCCGGCCGAGATCGCCGGCCAGGTGGCCGACGTTCTGCAGAAGCTGTGGACCGTCTTCATCAAGGAGGACGCCCTCCTCGTCGAGGTCAACCCGCTGATCAAGTCCGGTGACGGCAAGATCATCGCGCTCGACGGCAAGGTGTCCCTCGACGAGAACGCCGAGTTCCGCCAGCCGGACCACGCGGCCCTTGAGGACAAGGACGCCGCCAACCCGCTGGAGGCCGCGGCCAAGGCCAAGAACCTCAACTACGTCAAGCTCGACGGCGAGGTCGGCATCATCGGCAACGGCGCGGGTCTCGTCATGAGCACACTTGACGTCGTCGCGTACGCCGGTGAGAAGCACGGCGGCGTGAAGCCCGCCAACTTCCTCGACATCGGTGGCGGCGCCTCCGCCGAGGTCATGGCGAACGGCCTCGAGATCATCCTCGGCGACCCGGACGTCAAGTCCGTCTTCGTCAACGTCTTCGGTGGCATCACCGCGTGCGACGAGGTCGCCAACGGCATCGTCCAGGCCCTGGAGCTGCTCAAGTCCAAGGGCGAGGTCGTCAGCAAGCCGCTGGTCGTCCGTCTCGACGGCAACAACGCGGAGCTGGGTCGCAAGATCCTGACCGACGCCAACCACCCGCTCGTACAGCGTGTGGACACCATGGACGGCGCGGCCGACAAGGCCGCCGAGCTCGCGGCTGCGAAGTAAGGGACAAGGTCACCACACCATGGCTATTTTCCTGACCAAGGAAAGCAAGGTCATCGTCCAGGGGATGACCGGCGCCACGGGCATGAAGCACACCAAGCTCATGCTTGCGGACGGCACCAACATCGTTGGCGGCGTCAACCCGCGCAAGGCCGGCACGACCGTCGACTTCGACGGCACCGAGGTGCCGGTGTTCGGCTCCGTCGCCGAGGCCATCGAGAAGACCGGTGCCGATGTCACTGTCATCTTCGTGCCGCCGAAGTTCGCGAAGGACGCCGTCGTCGAGGCGATCGACGCCGAGATCGGCCTGGCCGTCGTGATCACCGAGGGCATCACGGTGCACGACTCCGCCTCGTTCTGGGCGCACGCCGGCGCCAAGGGCAACAAGACCCGCATCATCGGCCCGAACTGCCCCGGTCTCATCACGCCGGGCCAGTCCAACGCCGGCATCATCCCGGGCGACATCACGAAGCCGGGCCGCATCGGCCTGGTCTCGAAGTCCGGCACGCTCACGTACCAGATGCTGTACGAGCTGCGTGACCTCGGCTTCTCGTCCGCCGTCGGCATCGGTGGCGACCCGATCATCGGCACCACCCACATCGACGCGCTGGCCGCGTTCGAGGCGGACGCCGACACCGACCTGATCGTCATGATCGGTGAGATCGGTGGCGACGCCGAGGAGCGGGCCGCGGACTACATCAAGGCCCACGTGACGAAGCCGGTCGTCGGCTACGTCGCGGGCTTCACGGCCCCCGAGGGCAAGACCATGGGCCACGCGGGCGCCATCGTCTCCGGTTCGTCGGGCACCGCCCAGGCGAAGAAGGAGGCCCTGGAGGCCGCAGGCGTCCAGGTCGGCAAGACCCCGTCGGAGACGGCTCGCCTGGCGCGCGCCATTCTCGCGGGCTGACGATTGTCGGCTGACAGCTGAGTGGTTTCGCGCGACGACGCGGGCTCGTCCCCTTCGGGGGCGGGCCCGCGTTCGCGTTCAGTGACGTTCGGCTCTGCGGGACTTCGTCTGCGGCGTGCCGTCCAGCGGGCGGGGACGTTCGTCAGTTGCCCGGCGCTGCCGGCGGATGGACCGGCGGACGCGGCAGCCAGGCCGGCGGCTCAGGGGCCGGATCCTGACGGGCCGGATGCTGACGGACTGGATGCTGCGGGGTGGCGACCTCGCGGCCGATCCGGCCCGCCTCCGGTACGCCCTGCCCCGGCGTGGCGGCGGGTGGAGCTGTCATCCACATCGGCCGCGCGCGTTGCGGCGGCGCCTCGATGCCATGGCCGGACGTCACCACCATCGCGACTCCCGCGGCCCCGGCGATCACAGCCGTCAGCGCCACCGCGGCCAGGGTCCTGCGCCGCATGCCGCGTTCGCTCGCCCCGCGGACCCGGGTCGCGGGGACCGTCAGGACCGCCGGGTCAGCGGGGACGGCCGGAACAGCGGGGACCCGGGCCGACGCCGTCGCCGGGTCGGAGCCCGCCGCGAGAATCGCGTGCAGCCGTGCCGGTGCCTCCTCGCCCAGTTCCGGGACCGCCGCGATGAGCGCCGCACGTGCCCGGGTGATCCGGTTCGCCATCGTCACCGTGTTGGCCTCGCTCTCGGCGGCCGCCGCCGGCAGATCGAGCCCCAGCCCGTCGTAGAGCAGGATCGCCTGCCGGTTCGGAGACGGCAGCCGCAGCAACGCCGCCCGTAGCGCCCGGTCCTGGTCAGGCCCGAGCCGCGTCCGGGCCACCGCCCGTGGATGCGCCCGGCGTCCCGGCACCCACCGCTGCCACGGCGCGAACGCGTACTCGTACGCCGCTGCCCGCACCCAGCCGACCGGATACGGATCCACCGCGACCTCCGGCCACCGCTGCCACGCCAGATCGAA
Organism: Streptomyces sp. PH10-H1; assembly: GCF_030063355.1. GTDB lineage: Bacteria > Actinomycetota > Actinomycetes > Streptomycetales > Streptomycetaceae > Actinacidiphila. The sequence continues at coordinate 114,776 of NZ_JASISZ010000003.1, read as the reverse complement.
CGCACGCTTCACGGCATGCCGCGCGAAGCGCGGATTCCCGGTCAGCAGGTTCATCTGCCGCACCAAGTCGCCTGCGCTGTGCGTGTAGAGGGCGTCGAAGGCGGTCTCCGCCGCCTTCGACACCCTCGCGGCCTCCTCAGCCTCCTCAGCCTTCTCGGCCGGCGCCGCCGTCGGCTCCGCCGCCGTGAGCACGGTGCCGCTCAGTGCCGCGTCGGGTCCGACGGCCTTCCGAACCTTTGCCGGCGGCTGTTCACGCCGCGCGGCGGTGGTCGCCTGGACTGTCGAGGGGGCCGCCGAGGGGGCCGCCGTGTGGGTCGCCACGGGGGCGGTCGTGCGGGTGCCGCTGGGTTTCGGTGCGGGTGCGACGACCGGTTCCGACGCTGGTACGGGGGTGGTGGCGGGTTGCGTGGGGGGCAGTGTGCTGCGCTCGGCGACTGCGCCATTCTCGGGGCCCTTGGCTGCGGGGGCGTTCGGACCGTGCGTGGGGGCGTTCCCGCCCGTACCCGTCGCGCCGGCCGCGCTCGGTGTTGTGGCCGTGCCGCCCACCCGGGGTGCCAGGCCCGCGCCTCGCTCGGCGGGTGGTTTGCGTCGCTTTCGGGGTTCGGGGGAAGTGGTGGTCGATGACGGGGTGGCCGTGGGCGGCGCTGGGCGGCGCTTCGCCGATGCGCGGGGCTCGGGGCACGGGGGCGGTTGCGGTTTGGGGGCAGCGGCCCGCTTCGGAGCCGTCACGTGCCCGACCTCACACAGCCGTCCCGACCGCCTTCGGATCCCTGTACGCACGATTGTGTGAAAAGACGCATAGAGCTATATTGCGCTACACAACGACCATTCGCGCGTTGCCGGGGCAAAACGGGTGTGTCTTGGCAGCATGGGTCGACGTGACTCAAATGACCGACCGCATCACCGCGTTGCCCGAGCGAGGAACTGACGCCCGCCGAGCGTCCGCGGCTGCCGCCGCGTTCAGCGGTGGGGTGGTCGCCGCCGCGCTCGGGCTCGGGGCGCTCGCCGTCACCGTCCTGTTCCTGTGGATCACCTCGCCGTTCCCGGACAGCGGGCTCGACGGGGCCCTCCGTATCGCCGCCGACCTGTGGCTCCTCGCGCACGGCGCCGACCTCGTACGGTCCGACACGCTGTCCGGCGTTCCGGCGCCGATCGGCGTGACGCCCCTGCTGCTGGTCGCATTGCCCGCATATCTGCTGTACCGGGCTGCCGGGCACGCGGTCGCGCGGGTGGAGGGTGACGGTGGCGAAGGCGGCGAGGGTGGTGACGCCGGTGACGTTGAGGGGGCTGCTGCCTCCGTTCGGCCGGTGTCGCGGGTCGCGGCTGCCGCCGCGGGGTGGCTCGTCGCCGGATATCTGCTGGTCGGCGTGGCCGTCGTCCTCTACGCCTCCTCCTACGGTCAGGTGCGCGGCGACCCGCTGAGCGCCGTGCTGCACCTGCCGGTCGTCGCGGTGCTCGCGGTCGCGGCCGGAGCGTGGTCCGCGTGCGGCCGGCCGATGATCGAACTGCCCCGTTTCGTGCGCCGCCGGTTCGACGAACGTCCGTTGCCGCGATGGCTGTCGCCGCCGGAGGGCGGTGTCACGGCCGCGCTCCGCGCCGGCGCGGCCGCAGCCGCCGTACTCGTCGGCGGCGGGGCGCTGCTCGGCGCCGCTTCGCTCGTATGGCACGCCCGACTGGCCGGGCACGCGTTTACGCAGCTCAGCGCGCCGCTTTCGGGCCGGTGCGCGGTGCTGCTGGTCGCTCTGGCGCTGGTGCCGAACGTTGCGGTGTGGGGTGCGTCCTACGCGCTCGGGCCCGGGTTCGTGATCGGCGCCGGCAGCGTTGTGGCTCCCGCCGGGTCGTCCGGCTACCGCGTCCCCGTCCCCGTCCCCGTCCTGCCGAACTTTCCGCTCCTTGCCGCGCTTCCGGCGCCCGGCGCCGGTACGTCTCTCGGCTGGGCGGTGCTTGGCCTGCCGGTGCTTGCCGGGGTGACGGTCGCCTGGCTGGTGGGGGGCGCCGCCGCCTCCGGGTCGTGGCGACCCGCACGAGCCGCCGTCGTCGCCGGACTCGCCGCGCTCGGTTGCGGCGCCGCACTGGCCCTTCTCGCCGGCTGGTCCGCCGGTCCGATCGGCTCCGCCACGCTCGCCGCCTTCGGACCGGTGTGGTGGGCCACGGGGGGTGCGGCGCTGGGGTGGACGGCACTGGTCGGGGTGCCGGGGGCGCTCGGGGTGCGGTGGTGGCATGTGCGGGTTCCGGACGATCCGGTGTCCTGGGGGGAGCGGTGGGTGGCCGTACGGGCGGGGGCGCGGGCCGCGTTGGTGCGGGTTGTTTCTTGGCGGCGGTCGGGGGGTGAGGCGGTGGCGGCGGTGGCGGTTCCGGTTCCGGTGCCGGTGCCTGCGACTTTGTCGGTGGTTGCGCCTTTGGGCGAGGCGGATCGGGCCGATCGCTGGATCGAGCTCATGCAGATGCCGGGTGAACTCCCGCCGGCCTGCCCGCCGATGCCGACCACCCCGCCGCTACCACCGGATCCGCCGGCCTGACGGGCTGGCGCCCGGGGGTCTTCGGTCCGGGGGCCGGGTCCTCCGGGGCGGGGGTTCGAAATCGCCTCTTTACGTTCCAGGCGGCCCATCAAATAGCTCGGCAGCATTTCGAACCCCCACCCCTACGGCCCCGTCCCCCTCCGGTCGGCTCGTTGACTGCGGGGCCGGCGGGCTCCGATGCATACCCACCGTGGGTTGACGGGTGGGCGGCGCGGCTCACCGCAGGTGCCACGGGCCGGCCGGCACCGACGCCCGGGCCGGAAATGAGCGGGCGGATGGGGAACAGCTCGCCGCAGGCGCTGGCGTGCGTTCACCCCCGCCGCGGGCGCCGACGTACCCTCGCCCGCCGCAGGCGCAGTGGCGCCGACGTGCCCCCACCCCGCCGGAGGCGGTTAGCCGCGGGTGTCGAGGATGGGGCGGAGGGGTTTGGGGAGGAGGTCGCGGCAGGCGTCGCCGGCGGGGGTGGTGAGGGCGTCGCGTTTGCAGGTGTAGTAGTCCTCGTAGACGAACTGGAAGGTGAAGCTGGTGGCGACGATGGCGAGGGCGACGCCGCTGGTGATGATGCCGCTCCAGGCGGCCGCGGCGAAGGAGCGCTGGGAGGCGGGGCCGGCGGTCGGGGTGGGGCGGGGGCCGGTGTCGGCGCCGGATTCGGCGAGGGCCGCCACGGCCTCGGCGCGGGCGGCGGCGCGGTCCTCGGGCTTCATGCGCAGGGCGCTGATCCCCCAGTAGAGGGCGAGGGCGCCGAGGAGCAGGGCGATCTCGGTCCATCCGAGGATCGCGAAGATCAGGCCCCAGCCGCCGCAGACCAGTGCGTAGCGCGAGCGGCGCTGGGCGGGGTCGGTGGGGTCGAACCGTGGGCCGGTGGGCTGCGGGCTGCCGCCGGGAGGGGTGTCCGGGCCGGTGGGGCGGTTGCCGAAGCCGTCCTGGCGGCCGGGCTGCTGGTTGCTCCACTGGCCGCCCCAGACCGGCGGCGGGGGCGGGGTGCCGTCCTCGGGCCGGTCGGATCCGTCGTCGCCTTCGGGCGCGCCGTCGGGGCGCCTCGGCTGCCACGGCTTTTCGGGGGCACCTTCGGGCGGCGGGGCGAACGGGTTGTCCTGCTGTTCGCCCTCGGGCGCACGCAGCGCGATGATGATCGGTCCGCTGCTCATGATTGGTTGCGCCATCCCCTTGCCGTCGACTCCTCATGTCGGATGCGTCACGCGCTGGGCGCGCGATTGCCGTTCCTCCGGCAGACGCTACCGTCCGCGCGCTCCCCCGTCCCGTGGGGGGACCTTCGCGTGCCGGTATCGTTGCTGACGGTCGGCGGCCTCGTAGGGTTCCCTGGAATCTCGGGGGCCCTCGGCTCGTACGATCCTCCAAATCCGCACGGACTCGAGAGAGAGCCCCGCCAGTGGCTGCGCAAACCCCGGCTCGTCTTGTCGTCCTCGTCTCCGGTTCCGGGACGAATCTGCAGGCGCTGCTCGACGTGATCGAGGGCGATCCCGCGTACGGCGCGCGGATCGTGGCCGTCGGCGCGGACCGCGAGGGCATCGCCGGTCTGGAGCGGGCCGAGCGGGCCGGGCTGCCGGTGTTCGTGGTGAAGGTGAAGGACTACGCGGACCGGGCCGGCTGGGACCGCGCGCTCGCGGAGGCCACGGCGGAGTACGAGCCGGACCTGGTGGTCTCGGCCGGTTTCATGAAGATCGTGGGGGAGGAGTTCCTCGCGCGGTTCGGGGGACGGTTCGTCAATACGCATCCCGCGCTGCTGCCGAGCTTCCCCGGCGCCCATGGCGTCAGGGACGCACTCGCGTACGGCGCGAAGGTGACGGGCTGCACCGTGCACTTCGTCGACGACGGCGTCGATACCGGCCCGATCATCGCCCAGGGGGTGGTGGTCATCGAGCCGGATGACACGGAGGAAGCGCTCCATGAGCGCATCAAGGAAGTCGAGCGAGGGCTGCTCGTCGACGTCGTGGGGCGGCTGGCTCGCGACGGGTATCGCATTGAGGGACGAAAGGTATTGCTGCAACATGTTTGAGGGCGGCATGAACTCCGAAGGTACGAAGCGGCCGATCCGCCGCGCGCTGGTGAGTGTGTACGACAAGACCGGGCTGGAGGAGCTGGCGCGCGGGCTGCACGAGGCGGGCGTCGAGCTGGTGTCGACGGGGTCGACCGCCGCGCGGATCGCCGCCGCCGGGGTGCCGGTCACGCCGGTCCAGGACGTCACCGGCTTCCCTGAGTGCCTGGACGGCCGGGTCAAGACCCTGCACCCCAAGCTGCACGCCGGGATCCTCGCCGATCTGCGTCTCGAGGACCACAAGCGGCAGCTGGCGGAGCTCGGCATCGAGCCGTTCGAGCTGGTCGTCGTGAATCTGTATCCGTTCGAGGAGACGGTCGCCTCGGGCGCCTCACCCGACGAGTGCGTCGAGCAGATCGACATCGGCGGTCCTTCGATGGTCCGCGCGGCCGCCAAGAACCACCCCTCGGTCGCGGTCGTCACCAGCCCCGAGCGGTACGCGGACGTGCTCGCGGCGGTGCAGGACGGCGGCTTCGACCTCACGCAGCGCAAGCGGCTCGCCGCCGAGGCGTTCCAGCACACCGCCGCGTACGACGTGGCGGTGGCGATCTGGTTCGCCGAGGGATACGCGGCCGACGACAGCCCGTTCCCGGACTTCACCGGCGTCACCCTCACCCGGCAGCACGTGCTGCGCTACGGCGAGAACCCGCACCAGCCCGCCGCGCTCTACAGCGATGGCAGCGGCAAGGGCCTCGCGGGCGCGGAGCAGCTGCACGGCAAGGAGATGTCCTACAACAACTACACGGACACCGAGGCGGCGCGCCGGGCCGCGTACGACCACGCGGAACCGTGCGTGGCGATCATCAAGCACGCCAACCCGTGCGGGATCGCGGTCGGCGCGGATGTCGCCGAGGCGCACCGCAAGGCCCACGCCTGCGACCCGCTGTCCGCGTTCGGCGGCGTCATCGCGGTCAACCGCCCGGTGAGCGTGGAACTCGCCGGGCAGGTCGCGGAGATCTTCACCGAGGTCATCATCGCTCCGGCGTACGAGGACGGCGCGGTCGAGGTGCTGGCCCGCAAGAAGAACATCCGCGTGCTGCGCTGCGCGGACGCGCCGAGCGGGTTCGGCGAGTACCGGCCGATCGAGGGCGGGGCGCTCGTCCAGGCCAAGGACCGGCTGCAGGCCGAGGGCGACGACCCCGCCAACTGGACGCTCGCGACGGGCGAGGCGCTGGACGCGGACGAGCTGGAAGAGCTGTCCTTCGCCTGGCGCGCCTGCCGCGCCGTCAAGTCCAACGCGATCCTGCTGGCCAAGGGCGGCGCGAGCGTCGGCGTCGGCATGGGGCAGGTCAACCGGGTGGACTCGGCGAAGCTCGCGGTGGAGCGGGCGGGCGAGGAGCGCGCGCGGGGCGCTTACGCGGCCTCCGACGCCTTCTTCCCCTTCCCCGACGGGCTGGAGATCCTGCTGGCCGCCGGCGTCAAGGCCGTGGTCCAGCCGGGTGGTTCGGTCCGCGACGAGCTGGTCGTCGAAGCGGCGAAGAAGGCCGGAGCGACGATGTACTTCACCGGAACCCGGCACTTCTTCCACTGACCCGGCGCGCGGCCGTGTGACGACGCTCGGCCGTATGACACCCGGACATGGAACGGCCCGCACTCCCTCGGGAGTGCGGGCCGTCGCCGGTTACGGGCGCTTCACCACGACCGTGTGGATGATCTTGTCGGCGAAGGTCTGGTTCTTCTCGTCCCACAGCGGCCACAAGTAGCCGATGTAGCAGGCCATGCCGTCGACCGCGTGGCACAGCCGGCGGACGAAGGCCATCCCGAAGCCGAGCACCTGGCCGTCGGCCTCACGCAGCACGTGGATGCCGACGATCTTCTTGCCCGGGGTCTGGCCGGTGGAGCCCTCCCGGTAGCACAGCCACAGGGTGCCGAGGAGGCTCAAAATGCTGCCGATGGCGATCAGCGTGAGGGCGCTGCCCGGCATGGCGGGGGTGGGGCAGTAGCCGCGGCCGCTCGCGTCGCACTGGTCGGTGGCGTCGATGAACACGCGGAGGAACTTGACGTAGCCGGCCATGAGCAGGCCGAACGGCACCAGGCCGAAGAACAGGAAGTCGAGCAGCGTCGCGCCGAGGCGCGCGCCCCAGCTCGCCAGCGGCGGCATACCGGGCGGCAGCCCGCCGCCCTGCGGGTATCCGTACTGGCCGTAGTTCTGCTGCTGCGGAAACGGCGGCTGCTGCGGATAGCCGTACCCCTGCGGGGGCTGGGGCTGCTGCGGCGGCTGGATGTACGGATTGTTGGGGCCTGGTGGATAGCTCACGTGCGGTTTCCTCCGAGCGGGGACGTGGAGCGTGGGGACGCAGGGGCACATCGTCGTGCTCGCGGCGGCAACAGCGCAAGGCGCACGGTGGCGGCGGACCTGAGCGGGGTCCGGGGCGGCCCGGTCGGCGGCCCGGATTCGTCGGTGGGACACCCCATCCGGAAAGATGGGGCCATGACTGCGCAGATTCTCGACGGCAAGGCCACTGCGGCCGCGATCAAGTCCGATCTCACGTCCCGCGTGGCGTCGCTCAAGGCCCGGGGCATCGTGCCCGGTCTTGGCACCCTGCTGGTCGGTGAGGATCCGGGCAGCAAATGGTATGTCGCGGGCAAGCACCGCGACTGTGCGCAGGTCGGCATCGGCTCGATCCAGCGCGAACTGCCCGACACCGCCACTCAGGAGGAGATCGAGGCGGTCGTGCGGGAGCTGAACGCGAACCCGGAGTGCACCGGTTACATCGTCCAGCTTCCGCTGCCCAAGGGCATCGACACCAACCGGGTCCTGGAGCTGATGGACCCCGACAAGGACGCCGACGGCCTGCACCCGATGAGCCTGGGCCGCCTCGTACTGAACGAGACCGGTCCGCTGCCGTGCACCCCGAACGGCATCGTCCAGCTGCTGCGCCACCACAACGTGGAGATCAACGGCGCGCATGTCGTGGTCGTCGGCCGCGGTATCACCGTGGGCCGGTCGATCCCGCTGCTGCTGACCCGCAAGTCCGAGAACGCCACCGTCACCCAGTGCCACACCGGCACCCGTGACCTGTCGGCGCAGCTCAGGCAGGCCGACATCATCGTGGCGGCGGCCGGTGTGCCGAACATCATCAAGCCCGAGGACGTCAAGCCGGGCGCGGCCGTGCTGGACGTCGGTGTCAGCCGGGACGGGGACGGCAAGATCGTCGGCGATGTGCACCCGGGTGTGGCCGAGGTCGCCGCCTGGATCTCGCCGAACCCCGGGGGCGTCGGCCCGATGACCCGGGCGCTGCTGCTGGCGAATGTCGTCGAGGCGGCCGAGCGTGCGGCCGAGGGCTCGGCTGCGGGCCATGCCGGCTGAGCCGGAGCACGGAGAGACGGGCGCGGGGACTCCCCGCGCCCACCGCCACGCGCTGTTCACGCGTACCACCGCGCGCCCCGAGGGCGGCGGCAGGGCGGCGGGCAAGGACGCCTCCGCCCCGGCCCGGCAGTGGCCGATCCTGGTCGTGCTCGGCGGGGTCGTGCTCGGCCTGATCCTGACCGCGGCCGATCACTTCCGGGCGGGCACGGTGCTCATCGGGGCCATGCTGCTGCTGGGCGCCGTGCTGCGGTGGGCGCTGCCGTCGGTCGGGATGCTGGCCGTGCGCAGCCGTTTCACCGACGTGATCACGTATGCGCTGCTCGGTACGACCATCGTGCTGCTGGCGCTGATGGCGCAGCCGGAGCCGATCCTGGACATCCCGTTCGTGAAGGACATCATCCGCTTCTCGGTGCGCTGATCCAGCCCTGATCCGGCCCGCTGATCCGGAGGTTGCTCCCCGTTGCGGCCGGATGACGAAGGACCTCGCGCTCCTCATCTCCGCGGACAGCCCGTGGCTGACCACGGAGGAGTTCCTCGCGGCGATCGACACGAACCTTCGGAAGAAGCTCAGCGCCTGACCGGCTGGAAATTCCAGCCCGCCCGGTGGTGAGGGCAATGCGGTGACCGCCGCCACACCGTGCCGGTGTCAGGCGCAGCCGCAGGCGCGATAGCCTGGCGGACGGATTCTCTTGATGACGAGAGATCCACGTTCCGGGGCTAGGGACGCTGCCGGGGCGGCCAGATTTCCCGCAGGAAAAGGCCAGGAGAAGGCAATGACTCGCACCCCCGTCAACGTCACCGTCACCGGAGCGGCGGGCCAGATCGGCTACGCGCTGCTCTTCCGTATCGCCTCGGGCCATCTGCTCGGCGCGGACGTGCCGGTGAACCTCCGCCTCCTGGAGATCCCGCAGGGTCTCAAGGCCGCTGAGGGCACCGCCATGGAACTCGACGACTGCGCGTTCCCGCTGCTGCGCGGCATCGAGATCTCCGACGACCCGAACGTCGCCTTCGCCGGCGCGAATGTGGCCCTGCTCGTCGGCGCCCGCCCGCGCACCGCCGGTATGGAGCGCGGTGACCTGCTCTCCGCCAACGGCGGCATCTTCAAGCCGCAGGGCAAGGCGATCAACGACAACGCGGCGGACGACATCAAGGTCCTCGTCGTGGGCAACCCGGCGAACACCAACGCGCTCATCGCGCAGGCCGCGGCCCCGGACGTACCGGCCGAGCGCTTCACCGCGATGACCCGCCTGGACCACAACCGCGCGATCTCGCAGCTGGCGAAGAAGACCGGCGTGCCGGTCACCGAGATCAAGCGGCTGACGATCTGGGGCAACCACTCCGCGACCCAGTACCCGGACGTCTTCCACGCCGAGGTCTCCGGCAAGAACGCCGCCGAGGTCGTCAACGACGAGCAGTGGCTCGCCGACACGTTCATCCCGACCGTCGCCAAGCGCGGTGCCGCGATCATCGAGGCCCGTGGCGCCTCCTCGGCCGCCTCCGCCGCCAACGCCGCGATCGACCACGTCCACACCTGGGTCAACGGCACCGCGGACGGCGACTGGACCTCGATGGGTATCGTCTCCGACGGTTCCTACGGCGTTCCGGCCGGTCTGATCTCGTCCTTCCCGGTCACCACGAAGGACGGCGCCTTCGAGATCGTCCAGGGCCTGGACATCAACGAGTTCTCCCGCGCCCGCATCGACGCTTCGGTGAAGGAACTCGAGGAGGAGCGCGACGCGGTCCGCGCCCTCGGCCTCATCTGAGACCCGGCCCTTCGCTTCCGCGGTACGCGACGGCCCGTCGCCGGCTCCCCGACAGGGGAGCGGCGGCGGGCCGTCGCGTTGCCGCCCGGGCGGCGGGTAAAGGAATATGACCCCGGAACGGTCCAGCCGTCGCCCCCTTCCCTTATCATGAGATCTCCGAATTCAGTCAACTCGCCCTGTTCGGGCATGAGTTCGACGATCGGGGGGCGAATGTCCGTTCCCGTGCAGCGTTACTCCCGCACGGAGGCCACCCGGCTGCTGTGCGCGGGCGTCTATCTCGATATCGACTTCCGCAGCCAGGTCATCGAACAGCTGGTCCAGCACGAGGAGCGCCCCGTCGCGCCGTCCCTGGGCGTCGATGCCGTTCCGGTCCTGGCGTACGCGCTGCGCGCGCGCAGCCAGGAGGTGCAGACCGCGCTGCTGTTGCTCCTCGTCTGGGCGGTGTTCGTCGCCGTCGACTTCGGTGACGGCGGTTCAGTGCCCGTCATGTGGTCCCTGATCTACGCCGTGCTGTGCATGGTGCTGTGGTCCGCGCGGGCCGCCACCGGGCTCGGCACCGCCGTCTACACCCTCGACCGGGCCACCCTGCGCAAAGCCCTGATGGGACGCCGCAAGCGGCTCAGGGTACTGGTGCCGCTGGGTCCCCGGCTGCTGCTGGCGGGGTACTGGCTCGGCGCCCTGGTGGTCTTCTTCACCAGCGGCGGGGGCAACTGGCCGGCGGTGTTCTTCCCGCTGCTGCTCGTGGTGCCCATCTGGATGCACCGCGCCCATGTCTCGGGCGTGATGCGCCATGAACTCACCCGCGCGCCGTTCGCCGGCCTGCCCCGTGCCCGACTGCCCGCCGGCGAGCGCTACCGGCGCATCGGGGCGGCCATAGCGCGCGAGCAGCACGCCGAGCTCACCATCTACGACCCGTTCCGGCCCTTCATCGGCGCGGGAATCCCGTACGAACCCTGGTCGTTCGCGCTGGAGCTGAAACGCCGCGCCTCGGCGGAGCCCGGCCGGGCCCCGCTGACCAGCCGCATGGTCATCGAACTGATCCGGCCCCGGCTCGAGGCGCTGCGCCAGTCGGCGGCCGCGACCAGCCGGGACCGGCTCAAGGACCTGGAGATCGAGGAGTTCGTGTATCTGCCGGTCGGGGTGGGGCGCGGCGAGGTCTCCTACGAGGGTCAGACCGTCCGTCAGCACCTGCTCGACGCGGTCGACGAGGGCGGCGAGGCGCGCCGGCACTTCCTGCGGATCAGGGTGGGCGCGTGGGACGAGCAGGTCGTGGTGTCGGTACTCGTCCGGGTGCACACCCAGGGCGGGATGCTCGTCCTGGAGGTCGTGCCGCACATCCTGACCCCGGTCCGGCCGGCGTACCGGGCGGTCGACGTGATCGCCGGGCGCGGTGGTGAGGACGTGCTCCGCGACGGCGTACGCGCCCTGCTGACCGGCCCCACCGCCAGCTTCGCCGCCGCGGTCTCCACCGTCCGCACGATCGGGATCACGTTCAGGACCTGGCTGGCCGACGCGCAGCATGCGCTGCCGGACGGGCCCGTGACCTCGGTGCGGGAACTGGGCAGCTCACCGGACGTCTCGCTCTTCCAGGAAATGGACATCAGCCGGTACGTGAAGACGATCCAGGATCGGATCGCCAGCGGGGTGCGGGAGGCGCTGAGCAGCCAGGGCTACGAGACGGACACCTTCGAACAGCAGATCGTGCAGGTGAGCGAGGGCGGCGTCTTCATCGGGTCGATGAGCGGCGGAGCGGTGGCCGTCGGCAGCGGGTCACAGGCACGACACACGGCAGGGGGAACCGGAAAATGACGACCGACCGTAGCGGGCGCGAGACCGACGAGCAGAGGGACGGGGCCGGGGAGGCCGCCGCGCGGGACGCCGGAGGCGGTGTCTCCATCGGCCGGCTGACGGGCGGGGCTGTCGCCAGCGGCCACGGGTCCTCGGCCGAGGACCGGTCCGAACGGATCGGATCACCCCCGGCGGACGACGGGCCGGCGGGCGCGCCGGCGGTGCCGCCGCCCGGCGCGGGCGGGATCAGCGTCGGGTCGATGACGGGCGGCGCGGTCGCGGCCGGGCGGGAGTCCCGGGCCGTCGACGCGTCACGGCAGTTGATCTCCGCGTCCCCCGAACTGGCGACGGCCGTCAGGCTGCTGCGCGCACAACTGCCGCTGCTGACCCGGTCTGAGGACGACGGAATCGACGAGCTCGACGGGGAACTCGCCGACGTCGCGGGAGAGATCGACAGGACCGGGCAGGCCGAGCGCGGCCGGCTGGAACGGCTGCGGGCGCTGCTGACCGGCGGCAGCGCCGCGGTCGGCGGACTGGCGTCGGCGTTCGCCGTCGTCCAGGCGATCGTCCAGCTGCTGGGATGAGGAGGCGGCCGCGATGAGCTACTGGGACGCGGACCGGCAGCAGTGGGTGCGGGGTCCGCAGGCCGGGCAGCCGCCGGAACCGCACCCGTCCCCCACGCCGGACCGGTCGGAGCCGCCGCCCTGGCCGCCCCAGCCGCCGGTGCACGATCCGACGCGGTACGAGCCGTTCCACGGGCCGTCGTTCGGGCCGCCGCCGGAGCCGCCTCGGCGCTGGTCGCACGCGGTCGTGCTGACGGCCGTCGTCGTGTCCGTGGTGCTCGCGGGCGGGCTCGGATTCGGCGGCTGGGCGCTGCTGCGCGACCACGGCGGCAAGGGCGGCCACGACGGCGCCCAGCCCGGAACGAGTTCCACGCCCTTCAGGCAGCCGACGGACGACCCGACCGCCACGCCCACGGACACCGCCACACCCACGGACACCCCGAGCGTGACGGCCTCGGACACCACCGGCGCGAGCGGGCAGAACACCGCGCCGCCCGGATTCGTCAGGACGCAGGACCCGGCCGGCTACACCCTCGATGTGCCGCAGGGCTGGCAGCGCAGCACGGAGGGCCCCAGCGTCTTCTACAAGACGCCGGACGGAATCAGCCTGATCCAGGTGTTCGCGCTGAAGGGCCCCGAGACGACGCCGTACGAATCCCTGGTGGCGACGGAGAAGACGGTGTCGCAGAATCGCGGCTACCGGAAGATCCGGTTGGAGCAACTCACCTCGGGCGGGAGCGACGCGGCCGGACTCGAATACACCTACGTCCGCACCGACGACACCGTCCGGCATGTCTTCGTCCAGGCGTACACCGACCCCGACACCACGCAGTACGCGCTGCTGGTGGCGGGTCCGGACAGCGCCTGGTCCGCCCACCTGGAGATCTTCCGGACGCTCCTGTCGTCGTTCTGCACGACAGGTCACTGCCCCTCAGGCAACGGCTGACGGGGTTCTAGCCACCGTCAAGAAGTGCGCAGAGGGCGTCGAGTGCTCCGGTGAAGGCGTGCTCGGGCGGGGTGCCGTAGCCGACGACGAGGGCGCCGGGTCCGTCGGCCGCGCCGTCGTAGGCGTCCAGGCCCGCGAGGGCGAGGCCCGCGCGGCTCGCACGGGCGACCAGCTCGCCCGTAGGGGGCGAGCCCGGGGGCAGTTCGAGTACGGCGTGCAGCCCGGCCGCGATGCCGGAGACCCGCACCTGGGGCGCGTGTACGGCCAGCGCCGCGACCAGCCGGTCGCGGCGCCTGCGGTAGTGCAGCCGCATCCGCCGCACATGCCGGTCGTAGGCGCCCGAGCGGATCAGTTCGGCGAGCGTCAGCTGGTCCATGACGGGGGAGTGGCGGTCGGCGGTCCGCTTCTCGCTCATGACCCCGTCGAGGAGCTGCGGCGGCAGTACGAGCCAGGCCAGCCGTACGCCGGGCGCCAGGCTCTTGCTGGCGGTTCCGGCGTAGACGACCTGACCGGGGGCCAGCCCCTGGAGCGCGCCGACCGGCTGGCGGTCGTACCGGAACTCGCCGTCGTAGTCGTCCTCGATGACGATCCCACCGGTGGCGCGCGCCCACTCCACCACCGCGGTGCGCCGCTCGGGCGATAGCGGCGCACCGGTCGGGAACTGGTGCGCGGGTGTCAGCAGCACCGCCTCCGCCGCGGGGCGGGGGTGCGGGCCGAGCCCGTCGAGCCGGGCGCCGCCCTCGTCGACGGGTAGCGGGACAGTGGTGAGACCCGCCGTGCGCAGGATGCGCCGGGTGTCGGGGAAGCCGAGCGCCTCGACCCCGATCCGGCGCGCGCCCCGGGCGCGCAGCGCGCGGGCCAGCAGCCCGGTCCCCTGCACGAACCCCGAGCAGACCAGGATCAGTTCGGGATCGGTCCGCACTCCGCGCACCCGCGCCAGATACTCCGCGAGCGCCTGCCGCAGCTCGGGCCGGCCACGCGGATCGGCGTAGCCGAAGGCTTCGTTGGGCGCGGTCGCCAGCGCCCTGCGGGCCGCCGTGAGCCAGGCGGTGCGCGGGAACGCGGACAGGTCGGGGGTGCCGGGCCGCAGATCGTAGGCGTGGTCGCCGACGGCCGCCGGGCCGCCCAACGGCCCCGCCTGCTCGGGGGCCGCCCGGCAGCGGGCACGGCGGGGTGGCGGCGCGCTGCCCGCGACCCGGGTGCCGGAGCCCTGGCGGGCGGTGAGCCAGCCCTCGGCGACCAGCTGGCCGTACCCGTCGGCGACCGTGTTGCGGGCCAGGCCGAGGTCCTTGGCCAGCGCCCGCGACGACGGCAGACGGGTGCCGGCGACGAGCCGGCCGTCACGCACCGCCTCGCGCAACGCCCGCTCGAGACCGGCCCGCGCGCCGGTGCCGGCGGTCAGGTCGAGATGGAGGTCCACTCCTGAAATGGCCCAGTCATTCATGTCCCAAGTGGACCATGGAGCAGGGCCACTGGATCGATACCGTGGATCACATGACCTCGACGACTTCGACCGACACGCCCACCGTTCCCGCACCCGCACAGCGCATCAACCTGATGACGGCCGCCACCGACGTCTACGAGGCGATGCGGGCCCTCAACAAGGCCGCCGCCCACGGCCTCGACCCGGTGATCGGCGAACTGGTCAAGATCCGCGCATCCCAGCTCAACAACTGCGCCTACTGCCTGGACATGCACGCGCGCGACGCCCGCGGTCTCGGACTCTCCGAGCAGAAGCTCTACGGCGTCGGGGTCTGGCGCGAGACGCCCTTCTTCACCGCCCGCGAGCGCGCCGCCCTCGCCCTGTCCGAGGCCGTCACCCTGCTCGGCGACCACGGTGTCCCGGACGCGGTCTTCGACGAGGCCGCCCGGCTCTTCGACGAGGACGAACTGCCGCGTCTGATCGCCATGTGCGTCACCATCAACGCCTGGAACCGGATCGGCGTCACCACCCGGATGTCGCCCGCGGCAAGCCACGCCTGAGCGGCGGCTCAGTTCGTCCGTGTGCAGACGAAGCAAGGGGTCGTCAGGTGTTCGAACGGCCGGAGGGGACTTGGCGGGGTGCCCCCGCAGGCGACGAGCACTGGAGTGCGGTCACCCTTGGAAAGACGGTAGGTGCGAGCGCCGAGGAGGTGCCCCGGCGCGGCACCGACCCCCCGCTCCGACCCCCCGCTCCGACCCCCGGCACCGGGCCGCCGCACCGGGGCGCCGCACCGGGCTCAGGCCGGCTCCGAGGGCGCGCCCTCCCCGAAGCGGGCCAGCGCCAGCGCGCCCACCACGGCTAGCGCGAAGCCCGCGATCGCCAGCGGAGCAAGCCCCGGCCGGGTGCGGTCGCCGAGCGCGACGACCCCGACCAGGGCCGGGCCGACCGTCTCGCCGATCACCATCCCGGCGGTGGCGGCGGTCACCGAGCCGCGCTGCAGCGCCGAGGTGAGCAGCAGGAACGCCGCGCCGCCGCCGATGAGCAGCGCGTAGGCCGCCGGATTGGCGACCACGGCGCGCGGTGACAGGTCGTTGACCAGCCGGACGGCGACTTCGACGACCCCGAAGCCGATCCCCGCGCCGAACCCCAGCGCGGAGGCTCGCGCCCGGTCCGGCAGCCGCCCGGCCACCACGCCCATGCCCAGCACGGCGAACGCGGTGGCCAACACGCTCCAGCGCAGCGCCGTGCCGCCTACGCCGTCGCCCTCCCGGCCGGAGGAGAGCCCGAGCATCGCCAGCCCGCCGCAGACGGCGGCCACCGCGCCCCATTCGGCGCCCGACAGCCGCACGCGCAGGATCCGCGCGGCGGCGACCGCGGTGACGGCGAGGCTCGCCGCGAGCGCGGCGCCGACCGCGTAGATCGGCAGCGCCCGCAGTGCGACGAGTTCGAGCCCGAAGCCGGCGGTGTCGAGCCCGAGCCCCGCCACGTAGCGCCATTGGCGCAGGGCGCGCATCAGTAGCCGGGTGTCGACCCCGGAACCGGTTCCGGGCTCGGCGGCCCGGGTCGCCGCGGCCTGTAGCACCGACGCGACCCCGAAACACACGGCTGCGCCGAGCGCACAAATCATTCCCACCACCATGCGCCGACCCTAGCCTTGGCCTCAAACGGCGGCCGGGCTGAACGCGGCCTCAATCGCCGGCCGGGCTGAAAGATCGCCTCAAGGCTGAAAGATCGCCTCAAGCGCCGGCCGGGCTCAAGGGTCGCCTCAAGCGCCGGCCGGGCTCAAGGATCGCCTCAAACGCCGGCCGGGCTCAAGGATCGCCTCAAACGCCGGCGGGGCTGAAATTCAGGCCCGCCGGCGCCGGGCAAGCACCCAGCCCGCTCGGCGTCCGAGGGCAGAAGATCAGCCCGTCAGGACATGGCGGAGTTGGTCGAGGCCCCAGTCCAGGTCCTCCTTGGAGATCACGAGCGGCGGCGCCAGCCGGATCGTGGTGCCGTGGGTGTCCTTCACCAGGACCCGCCGGTCCAACAGCCGCTCCGACACCTCGCGCCCCGTCCCGTGCCCCGGGGCGATGTCGACACCCGCCCACAGGCCGCGGCCGCGGACGGCGGTGACCGGGCCGGTGCCGGTGAGGAGGTTGAGTTCGTGGTGGAGGTGGTCGCCGAGTTCGGCGGCGCGCTGCTGGTATTCGCCGGTGCGGAGCATGGCGATGACTTCGAGGGCGACGGCGCAGGCCAGCGGGTTGCCGCCGAAGGTGGAGCCGTGCTCGCCGGGGTGGAAGACGCCCAGCACGGCAGCCGAGGAGACGACGGCCGAGACCGGCACCACGCCCCCGCCGAGTGCCTTGCCGAGGACGTACATGTCGGGCACGACGTCCTCGTGCTCGCAGGCGAAGGTGCGGCCGGTGCGGCCGAGGCCGGACTGGATCTCGTCGGCGATGAAGAGGGTGTTGCGCTCGGTGGTGATCCGCCGGACGCCGGCCAGATAGCCGGGCGGCGGCACGAGGACGCCCGCCTCGCCCTGGATCGGCTCCAGCAGGACGGCGACCGTGTGCTCGTCAACGGCGGCCTCCATGGCGGCCAGGTCGCCGTACGGGACGATCTCGAAGCCGGGGGTGTACGGGCCGAAGTCGGCCCGGGCCTCGGGGTCGGTGGAGAAGCTGACGATCGTGGTGGTGCGGCCGTGGAAGTTGCCGTCCGCGACGACGATCTTCGCCTTGCCGTCCGGCACGCCCTTGACCCGGTACCCCCACTTGCGGGCGGTCTTGACCGCCGTTTCGACGGCCTCGGCGCCCGTGTTCATCGGCAGCACCATCTCCATGCCGCACAGCTCGGCCAGCTGGGTACAGAAGTCGGCGAAGCGGTCGTGGTGGAAGGCGCGCGAGGTCAGTGTCACGCGTTCGAGCTGGGCCCTGGCGGCGTCGAGCAGCCGCCGGTTGCCGTGGCCGAAGTTGAGGGCCGAGTAGCCGGCCAGCATGTCCAGGTACCGGCGGCCTTCGATGTCCGTCATCCACGCGCCTTCCGCGGTGGCGACGACGACTGGCAGCGGATGGTAGTTGTGAGCGCTGTGGGCCTCTGCGGCGGCGATGCTGGTGTCCGTTGTCGTCACGTACGTGCTCCGTTCGTGGTGCGTCAGGAGTTGTTGCCTCGGGGCGGGGTGGTGCCCCTTTCTATCGTCGGTCGGGCGCGATGCGATGAAACCTGCGGCACTCGGGGTTCGGGGCGCGGTGCCGGAGCAGTGCCGGGAAGGGGGCGATCGCGGGTGGGGGACCTGAGAGAATAGCGGCATGGCCACTGACAGACCGCGCGCTCTCTCCGGTATCCAGCCCACCGCAGGTTCGTTCCACCTGGGGAACTATCTGGGTGCGATCCGCCAGTACGTGGCGCTCCAGGAGAGCCACGACGCGTTCTACATGGTCGTGGACCTGCACGCGATCACCGTTCCGCAGGAGCCGGCGGAGCTGCGGGCCAACACCCGGCTCGCGGCGGCGCAGCTGCTCGCGGCGGGCCTGGACCCGGACCGCTGCACGTTGTTCATCCAGAGCCATGTGCCGGAGCACGCGCAGCTCGGCTGGGTGATGAACTGCCTGACCGGTTTCGGTGAGGCGGGCCGGATGACGCAGTTCAAGGACAAGTCGGCGAAGCAGGGTGCGGACCGGGCGACGGTCGGGCTGTTCACCTACCCGATCCTGCAGGTCGCGGACATCCTGCTGTACCAGGCCAACGCGGTGCCGGTCGGTGAGGACCAGCGGCAGCACATCGAGCTGACCCGCGACCTCGCGGAGCGCTTCAACACCCGCTACGGGCAGACGTTCACCATCCCGGCGCCGTACATCGTCAAGGAGACCGGGAAGATCTACGACCTGCAGGACCCGACGTCGAAGATGAGCAAGTCGGCGTCGTCCCCGAAGGGCCTGATCAACCTCCTCGACGAGCCGAAGGTCTCGGCGAAGAAGATCAGGAGCGCAGTCACGGACACGGACACCGTGATCTGCTTCGACGAGAAGGACAAGCCGGGCATCAGCAATCTGCTCACCATCTACTCCACTCTCACCGGTACCGGAATCGCGGAACTGGAGCAGCGGTACGAGGGCAAGGGCTACGGTGCGCTGAAGACCGACCTCGCGGAGCGTTTTGTGGAGTGGGTCACACCGTTCCGGGAGCGCACGGAGGAATATCTGGGTGACCCGGAGACGTTGGACGCGGTCCTGGCCAAGGGCGCGGAGAAGGCGCGCGTCGTGGCGGCGGAGACGCTGGCCAGCGCGTATGACCGAATGGGCCTCCTGCCCGCGAAGCACTGACGCACCGGCGCAGCGCCGTCCAGGAGGTGCGGAACCAGGGTCCGAGGTCCCGTCCGGGTGTGTCCGACGACGCTCGCGGCGGGACCCGCGCACGCGTCACACTGAGAGCAGACCGAATGGCGCCCATGAGGCGCCCGTGATCCGGGGAAGAGGGTGAACCGCAGTGGGGACCAGCACGATCGGAGTGTCGATCGCGGTCCCGGAGCCCTATGGCCGCCTGCTCCAGGAGCGGCGCGCGGGCTTCGGCGACCCGGCCGCGTACGCCATCCCCACTCACGTCACGCTGCTGCCCCCGACGGAGATCGACTCCGGTGACCTGCCGGCGCTGCGCCGCCACCTCGCGAAGGTCGCGGCGGCCGGCCGGCCCTTCGCGATGCGGCTGGACGGCACGGACACCTTCCGTCCGCTGTCCCCGGTCGTCTATGTGCACCTGGCCGACGGCACCCCCGAGTGCACCGAGCTGCAGGGCGAGGTGCGCTCAGGACCGGTCGTGCGCGAGCTGCAGTTCCCGTACCACCCGCATGTGACCGTCGCGCACGGCATCGCCGATGAGGCGATGGACCGGGCATACGAGGAGCTGGCGGACTTCACCGCGAGCTGGACGGCGACCGGTTTCGCCCTGTACGAGCAGGGCGGGGACGGGGTCTGGCGCAAGATGCGCGAGTACCCCTTCGGCGTCGGCGCCCGCGGAGCCGTCCCCCATCAGCAGGGTGTGCGCGCCACGACGACGCCCTGCTGAGTCCCTCGCGAGAGCCGTCCGGCGATCGAGGACTCTCAGACCGGCAGTTTCCTGAAGAGCGGGCGCGGCACGTGCCGCAGCGCCGACATGACGAACCGCAGAGCGCCCGGCACCCACACCGTCTCCGAACGGCGCCGCAGACCGGTCTCGATGGCCTCCGCGACCGCCTCGGGAGTGGTGGCCAGCGGCGCCTCCGGCAGTCCTGCCGTCATCTTCGTGCGGACGAAGCCGGGCCGGACGATCATCACATGCACGCCAGAGCCGTGCAGGGAGTCGCCTAGCCCCTGCGTGAAGGCGTCCAGGCCGGCCTTGCTCGACCCGTAGATGAAGTTGCTCCGGCGGGCGCGCTCGCCGGCGACCGAGGACAGGACGACCAGCGAGCCGTGCCCCTGCCGCTGGAGCGCGCTCGCGCACACCAGGGAGGCCGACACCGCGCCCGTGTAGTTGACCTGGGCGACGTGCACGGCCGACGGGGGCTGCTGCTCGTCGTGGGCCTGGTCGCCCAGCACACCGAAGGCGAGCAGCACCATGTCGATGTCACCGTCGACGAAGAGCTTGCCGAGCGCCTCCTCGTGGGATTCGGTGTCCAGCGCGTCGAAGGGCACGGCGCGCACGTCCGCGCCCAGCGACCGCAGGTGTTCGGCGGCGGCGTCGAGGGCGGGGGAGGGGCGGCCCGCCAGATGGACGGTCCTGGTGCGGCGGCCGATGAGGCGGCGGGCGGTGGCGAGCGCGATCTCGGAGGTGCCGCCGAGGATCAGCAGGGACTGGGGGGTGCCGAAGGCGTCTTTCACTGCGTGGACTCCTGGTGGGACCTGGTGGGACCTGACCCGGGCCTGCCAAGGCCAGGGCCGGGGCTTAGAGGGGCTTAGAGGGCGAGGCGGCGGGCGAGGTCCGAGGTGAAGACCCCGCCGGGGTCCAGTTCGGAGCGCAGCCGCCGGAAGGCGTCGAGGCGCGGGTACATGCCGGGCAGCAGTTCGGGGCGCAGCCGGGAGTCCTTGGCGAGGTAGACACGGCCGTCGGCGGTGGCGACCTCGTCGTCCAGGAGGTCGAGGAACGTGTCCAGGCCCGGCATGGTCGCGGGGATGTCGAGGGCGAGGGTCCAGCCGGCCATCGGGAAGGACAGCCAGCCGGGATCGGCCTCGCCGAACCGCTTCAGCACGGCGAGGAACGACGGGCAGCCGCGGCGGCTGATCCGCTCCACGATGCGGCGCAGCGCGCTCTCCTGGCCGTAGCCGACGACGAACTGGTACTGGACGAAGCCGCTGCGCCCGTAGATCCGATTCCAGTCGGGCAGCCCGTCGAGCGGGTGGAAGAACGTGGAGATCTTCTGCAACTCGCCGAGCCGCTCGCGGGGCGCCTTGTGGTACCAGAGGGCGTTGAACAGCCCGACGCTGTGCCGCCCCAGCAGCCCCTCCGGTACGAAGCGCGGGGCGGACGGCAGCCGGCCGGGCCGGAAGTCGAGCGGCGCCCGGCGGGCGCGCTGCGGGAGGGCGTCGAGCGGGGCGTGGTCGCCGCGCGTCAGGACGGCGCGGCCGGTCCTGGAGCCGCGGGCGAGCAGATCGATCCAGGCGACGGAGTAGCGGTAGCGGTGGTCGTTCCCGGTGAGCCTGGCCATCAGGTCGTCGAGGTCGGTGGCGCGCTCGGTATCGACCGTCATCAGCGAGGTCTCCACGGGCAGCAGCTGGATCGTCGCGGCGAGTACGACACCGGTCAGCCCCATGCCGCCGGCCGTCGCCCAGAAGAGCTCCGGCTCGTCCTCGGGTGTGACCAGCCGGGTCTCGCCGTCCGCCGTCAGCAGCTCGATGGCGCGTACGTGCCGGGTGAACGAACCCGACAGATGGTGGTTCTTTCCGTGGATGTCCGCGCCGATGGCCCCGCCGACCGTGACGTACCGGGTTCCCGGGCTGACGGGGACGAACCAGCCGAGCGGCAGCAGGACCTGCATCAGCCGGTGGAGGCTCACTCCGGCGTCGCAGACGACCAGGCCGTTGATGGCGTCGATCTCGTGGATCCGGTCCAGGCCGGTCATGTCGAGAACGGAGCCGCCGGCGTTCTGCGCCGCGTCGCCGTAGGCCCGGCCGAGCCCGCGGGCGATGGCACCGCGGCCTCCGCAGTCCCGGATCGCTTCGGCCGCCTCCTCGTAGGTGCGCGGCCGGAGCACGTGCGCGGTGGTGGGCGCGGTGCGGCCCCAGCCGGAGACGGGGGTGGTCAGGGCGGAGGGTACAGGCATAGGGGTGACCGTATCGCCCGACAGGAGGGGAATGCCATGTATGCCGGCTCTCTCACTGAAACGGGTGACTAGTGATGAATCATTAGCAATTAGGGGACATATGCACTTGTTGTCCCCCTCGTGCTGGAGGGGCGGAATCACGAACGAGGGAGATACCGCCGGTGCGAACTCCGGACTCCGCCGCGTCACGCGCGTCTGACGTGGACCACCAGCTCCTCACCGCGCTGCGCCAGTGCGGCGCCGACCCGCGCGTCGCCCACGCCGCGCGGACCCTCTCCCGGAGCGGCGAGCACGGCGCGCTCTGGCTCGCCGCCGGACTCGCGGGCGCGTGCGCGGACCGCGCGCGCCGCCGCGCCTGGCTGCGGGCCACCGCCCTGGTCGGCGCGGCGCACGTGGCGAGCATGGGCGTCAAACGGGTCGTACGCCGCCCCCGCCCCCGGCTCCTCGGCGCGGAACCGCTGGTGCGCACCGCGGGCCGACACAGGTTCCCCAGCTCGCACGCCACATCGGCGGCGGCCGCCGCCGTCGCGTTCGGCGTGCTGCTGCCGAGCGGCCCGCTCCGCTCGTTCAGCCCGTTCCCGCCGCTGGCCGCCGTCATGTGCGTCTCCCGGCTGGCGGTGGGTGTCCACTACCCGAGCGATGTCGCCGCGGGCGCCGTGCTGGGTGCCGTCACCGCCCGGCTGGGCCGCGCCTGGTCGCTGCGCGCCCCGAGAGGCGGCGTCGATGACTGAGCCCACCTCGGCGCTGACCGAGCCCACCCCGGCGCTGCTCGACGCGGCGCACCGCCCGCGGAGCGGCGCCCCGGCCGCCGGGGTGCTCCGTACCGTGGTGGGACTGGCGGCGGGCGTGGTGCGCACGGCCCGCCCTCGCCAATGGGTCAAGAACGGCCTGGTCCTCGCCGCTCCCGTCGCCGCCGGACGGATCCTGTCCAGAGACGGGCTGATCCAACTCGCCATCGTGTTCGCGCTCTTCACCGCCTGCGCGTCCGCCGTCTACCTGATCAACGACGCGCGCGACGCCGAGGCCGACCGCGCCCATCCCGTCAAGTGCCGCCGCCCCGTCGCCTGCGGCCAGCTCCCGGTGCCGGCCGCGTATGCCGCGGGCGGGCTGCTCGCCGTCCTCGCCCCGGCCGCCGGGGCGGTGTTCTGCAACGCGGCGACCGCCGAGCTGCTCGCCTTGTACATCGTCATGCAGCTCGCGTACTGCCTCTGGCTCAAGCATGTGCTCGTCGTGGACCTCGTGGTCGTCACCACCGGGTTCCTCATGCGCGCCATGGCCGGCGGGTTCGCCCTCGACATCGACCTGTCGCGCTGGTTCCTGATCACCTCGGGATTCGGCGCGCTGTTCATGGTCGCCGCCAAGCGGTACTCGGAACTGGTCCTGATGTCCGCCGCCGAGGGCGAGGCCGGCGCCTCGCGCGCCCTGCTCAGCACCTACACCACCGGCTATCTGCGGTTCGTCTGGCAGCTCGCCGCCGGGGTCGCGGTCCTCGCGTACGGCATGTGGGCGATGGAGACGGGCGGCATCGTCACCGGCTCACTGCCCTGGCGGCAGCTGTCCATGATCCCGTTCATCCTGTCCGTGCTGCGCTACGCGGTCTTCGCCGATGCCGGCGCGGCCGGCGCTCCGGAGGACGTGGTGCTGCACGACCGCCCGATGCTGGTCATCGCGCTGGGCTGGGCCGTCCTCTACGCCCTCGCGGTGGCCGATCTGTGAAGCGCGGCCCGTTCGCCTCCCGGACGCCGCGGTCCGCGCTGCGCTCCGAGATCCTCGGGTTCGCGGTGGCCGGCGCCGCCGCCTACGCCACCGACCTCGGTCTGTTCATCTGGCTGCGCGGCCCCGGCGGCTTCGGGCCGCTCACCGCCAAGGCGCTGTCCTTCCTCGCGGGCTGCACCGTCGCGTACGCCGGGAACGCGCTCGGCACGTACCGAGGCCGCGCACCCGCCGTGAGCCGCGCCCGGCAGTACGGGATCTTCCTCGCGTTCAACGTGGCGGGCGCGCTGGTACAGCTGCTGTGTCTCGCCCTGTCGCACTACGTACTCGGATTCACCGGTCCGCGCGCGGATGTGATCTCGGGAGCGGGTATCGGCATGGCACTGGCCACCGCGCTGCGCTTCTGGGGAACGAGGACCTTCGTCTTCGGACGGAGCGGCTCCTCCGCGCCCCAGGAGTGGGCGCGCTGACAGAGGGAAGGCGCGGGCCATGGATTGGCTGACGAAACTGCGGTGGATCGGGCCGTGGATCGCCCGGGTGATGAGGACCCACGCCTGGCGCTCCTTCGAGCACCTCCAGCGGGTGCACTGGACCCGGCTGGCCGCGGCCGTCACCTTCACCAGCTTTCTCTCGCTCTTCCCGCTCATCACCGTCGCGGCGGCGATCGGCGCGGCCCTGCTGTCCGAGCACCGGCTCCAGGAGATCGAGCAGAAGGTCTCCCAGCAGGTACCCGGCATCTCCGACCAGCTGAACATCAACGGCCTGGTCGACAACGCCGGCACCGTCGGCCTCATCGCGGGCGCACTGCTGCTCTTCACCGGATTCGGCTGGGTCGCCTCGCTCCGGGACTGCCTGCGAGCCGTCTGGGACAAGGACGACGAGGACGAGAACCCCTTCCTCCGAAAGCTCAAGGACGGCGGGATTCTGCTCGGCCTCGGCGGCGCCGCCGTCGTCTCCCTGGGCGCGTCCGGCTTCGCCACCGCCGCCGTCGGCTGGGCCGCCGACCGCATCGGCTTCGAACACAGCACCCCCGGCCGGTTCCTCCTCACCGCCGCGGGCTTCTGCATCGCCGTCATCGCCGACTTCGTGCTGATGGTCTATCTGCTCACGCTGCTGCCCGGCGTCGAACCCCCGCGCCGCACCGTGGTCGTCGCCGGCCTGATCGGCGCCATCGGATTCGAACTCCTCAAGGTCCTCATCAGCAGATACCTCCAGGACGTCGCGGGCAAGAGCATGTACGGCGCCTTCGGCGTCCCCGTCGCCCTGCTGCTCTGGTTCAACTTCATGGCCAAGCTGCTGCTCTACTGCGCCGCCTGGACGGCGGTGCCACGCGAAGGGGACCCCGCCACGGAGGCGGAGTCCCCGGCGACCGCGAGGTGAACCGGAACGCACCGGTCAGTCGGTGATACCGCCACGCGACCTGCGGCGCCGCGAGATACGGGAGCCGCCGGGCAGACCCGGGATGGGGTGGCGGCGGTGGATGAGGAAGGTGATGACGGCGACGAGGGCGAGGGCGCCGGCCGAGAGGGCGACGGTGGTCCAGATGCCGCCGGAGCCGGAGGCCGCGGTGACGGCCGCCTGTGCGGGGTCCTTGGTGCCGTCGGCGGGGGTGTTGGAGTTGGCGGCGCTCCTGGCGGGGACGAGGGTGCCGACCGGCTTGACGGTCGGGGCGGCCTTGAAGCCCCAGTCGAGGAGGGCGGCCGTCTCCTTGTAGACCTCGCTGGCGCCGGTGGCCGGATGCATCACGGTGACCAGCAGTTTGCGCCCGTCGCGTTCGGCGGCGCCGGTGAAAGTGTTGCCCGCGTTGGTGGTGAAGCCGTTCTTCACCCCGATGAGACCGGGGTAGGGGCGCACGCCGTCGGCGCCGGTCAGCAGCCGGTCGGTGTTCTGTATGCCGAACGCGCCGCGCACCTTGGTCGGCTTGCCCGCTTTGTCCTTCTCGTAGTCGCCCGGGAACTTGGCGCTGACCGTCGCGCAGTACTCGCGGAAGTCCGGGTTCTTCAGGCCGGACCGGGCGATGAGCGTGAGGTCGTAGGCGCTGCTGACCTGCCCCGGCATGTCGAAACCGTCGGGCGAGACGACATGGGTGTCGTCGGCCTGCAGTTCCTTGGCGTGAGCGTTCATCTCCTGGACGGTCTTGTCGACACCGCCGTTCATGGCGGCGAGTACGTGCACCGCGTCGTTGCCCGAGTGCAGGAAGACCCCGAGCCACAGATCGTGCGCGGTGTAGCTGAGCTTCTCCTTGACCCCGACGAGACTGCTGCCGTCACCCATGCCGCGCAGGTCGGCGTCGGCGACCGTGTGCTCCTGGGTTTTGGCGATCTTGGGCAGCACGGTGTCGGCGAACAGCATCTTCAGGGTGCTGGCCGGGGCCAGCTGCCAGTGCGCGTTGTGCGAGGCGAGCACCTGCCCGCTCTCCGCGTCCGCGACGATCCACGAGCGGGCGGTGAGCTTCGGCGGGAGCGGCGGGCTGCCGGCATCCTGCTGCACCTGGGTGCCGGGCAGACCGAGCCGGTCGCCGCCGACAGTCGACATGCCGGGAGGAGGTGTCGGCTCCTTCGTTCTGTCGTCCGCGTGAGCGGGTGACGCGAACGCGGCGCCGCACGCCAGCGACGCGGCGCACAGGGCAAGCAGAGGACGGCGGACGGCGGGTGAAGGCTTCAGCACCAGCAGAACGTACAGGTCCGACGGCGGAACGCGCGCCCTCTGTTTGCGCTCCGGACGGGTGAGGATTCGCACGCCCGGGACACGGAACCATCGGGACCCCGTCGCCCGTTGTCCTGCAGGGAGTCTTCATACTGGACGCATGAAGCTCAACCGTCCCGTCTCCTGGTTCCTGGTCGCCTTCGGTGTGTGGTCCTGGATCGTCTGGACCACGTTCGTCAAGAACCTGTGGAAGGACGTCAGCGGACTCGCCTTCGACAACGGCTCCCCGACCACGTACTTCTGGGTGCACCTTGCCCTCGCGATCACCTCGTTCCTGCTGGGGACGGCGATCGGCGTGCTCGGGCTGCGGTCGCTGCGGGTCCTGCGGCGGGAAGCCGCTGCCGGCACGTCCTCCGACCCGGCCTCCGACCCGGCCTCCGTGTAGTGATCGTCGTCTTCGTCCTGGGCGGGCTGGCTGTGCTGGCCCTGCTCGCCGGTGTGCACCGGTATCTGTGGCGGCGCCTGGTCCGCGATGTCTCCGCGCCGGGCGGCTGGTACCGGCGGACCGGGACGGTGCTCGCCTTCGTCCTCCCGCTGACCAGCCTCGGCGCGCTGATCGGCGGCCGCGATCTGCCGCTCGCGGCCGAACGGTGGGTGGCCTGGCCGGGCTATATGTGGCTCGCGCTCCTGCTGTATCTGACGTTCGCGCTGCTGGTCGGCGAGGCGGTACGGCCGCTGCTGCGGCGCGCCGTCAACCGGCGTCCGGCCCCGGCAATGGCGGAGCCGGCAGTGGCGGCGAACTCCGGTGAGCCGGCCCCCGATGACCCCGCGGCACCGCACGAGCCGGGCGCGATCCCGACGGCGACCGCAACCGGGCCCACGACCCCGGCCGTGGCCGTTGACACCACCCGGCGGCAGTTCGTCGCCCGCACCGTCGCCGTCGCGGCCGCCACCGCGGCGGTCGGGACCGTCGGGTACGGCACGTACGGAGTGCTGCGCGGTCCCCGGCTGAAGAATGTGACCGTGCCCCTCGCGAAGCTGCCCGCCCGGGCGGACGGGTACCGGATCGCGGTGGTGAGCGATATCCACCTCGGACCGATCCTGGGGCGGTCGCACACCCGGAGGATCGTCGACACGATCAACGGCGCGCGCCCCGACCTGGTGGCGATCGTCGGTGACCTGGTCGACGGGACCGTGTCCGATCTGGGTCCGGCTGCCGAGCCGCTCGCACAGCTGCGGGCCCGGGACGGCTCCTACTTCGTCACCGGCAACCACGAGTACTACTCGGGCGCGGCCCCGTGGGTCGACTTCGTACGGGAGTTGGGCGTGCACCCGCTGGAGAACGCCCGCGTGGAGCTGTCCGGCTTCGATCTCGCGGGCGTCAACGACATCACCGGCGCGGACCACCATGCCGCGCCGGACTACGGCAGGGCGCTCGGCGACCGGGACCGTACACGGGCCGCCGTCCTGCTGGCGCACCAGCCGGTGATGATCCACGAAGCGGTGAAGCACGGCGTGGACCTGCAGCTCTCGGGGCACACCCACGGCGGCCAGCTGTGGCCGGGCAACTACATCGCGGAACTCGCGAACCCCACGGTGGCGGGTCTTGACCGGTACGGCGACACGCAGTTGTACGTGACCCGGGGCGCGGGCGCCTGGGGGCCGCCGGTACGGGTCGGGGCGCCGTCGGACATCACGATCGTGAAGCTGGTGTCACTGCGCGCGTGACGCGCGCTTGGCGGCGCGTTTCGCCGCCCGCTTGGCGGGAGCGGGGACCGGAGCGGGAATCGTGGCGGGTACCGGTGCGAGGGCGGCGTCCGCCGCCGGGGTCTTCGGGTCCGGGCCGGAGGCCGACGCCTTCCGGGCCGAGATGAAGGTCGGCAGGATGCAGTCCTGGATGAGCCCCTTGGCGTCCCTGACGAGCGGCCGGAACACCCGGTAGCGGGAGAGGCTGACGACCTTCGCCACCAGCGGGGTGCAGCGCTTGACGAACGCCCGGGTGCGTTCGGTGTCCTCGGTGCGGTCGAACACCCAGTACAGCACCACGATCATGAGGTGCAGCCAGAGCAGGTCGGGAAGGAGTCCGGCCAGTTCGGCGTCGAGCTTCGGGGACAGCTCCGAGCCGTTCAGCACCTCGTCGAAGATGGCGACGGCGGTGGCGCGGGCCGGGTGCGACTCGTTCGAGAACGGGCTGAGCGGGCTCTCCGGGTCGGCGGCCGTGCGGAAGAACTGGGACGCGAACTCGTGGTAGGGCGCCGCGCAGTCCACCCAGGAGGTCAGGGCGATCTCAAGACGCTTGGAGAAGTCGGTGGTCCCGGCCATCTTGGCGGGGGCGTCGAGCGCGTGCTCATGGGTCATCCGGTCGTAGAAGCCCTGGATCAGGAATTCCTTCGACGCGAAGTAGTAGTAGGCGTTGCCGACCGATACCCCGGCTTCGGTGGCGATCGCCCGCATCGTCGTCTTGTTGTAGCCGCGCTCCTGGAACAGCCGCATCGCGGTGTCCAGAATGAGCGCCCGGGTCAGCTCGCTCTTGTCGGTCTTCGGACGTGCCCGGCCGCCCGGCAGTTCGGTGGCCGGGGCGTCCTCGGCCGGGCTCCGGTCGGTTTCTTCCACGAGGCTGAGCCTAGGGCCTGTCCGGCGGATCATGGGCGGTCCCCGGACAGGCCCCGGAGCCGGACAGAACGCCGGGCGGACCTGAGGAATCAGGTCCGCCCGGCGTTCGAGAGCCGTGCTCGGATCAGTCGCGCGAGTGGCTCAGCTCCAGGTCGAGGTCGTCGCCGCCCTCGCCGTCCCGGTCGCCGCTCACGGTGACGGTGGCAGGGAAGGGCGGGTAACCCATCGTCAGCAGGGTGTAGCGGCCCGGATAGAGGTTGGCGAAGGCGTAGCCGCCGTCCTTGCCGGTGTGGACGACGCCGACCTCCTTGCCGTCCGCGTCCTGGAGAACGACGCGGGCGTCGTCGACCGGGTCGCCCTTCGCGGTGCGTACCGTGCCGGTGAGGGTGCCGGTGCCGCTGAGCCGCAGATCGCAGTCGACCGGGCGGTCGGAGGTCATGACGCTCGCGGTCTGCGGGTGGTGGCCGTCGGCGTTGGCGACCAGGACGTACGAGCCGCTGCCGGGCGTCGGCAGGGTGTACGTACCGTCGTCGGCCGCCGTGATCCTGCCGACCTGACGGCCGTCGGCGGCGATCAGGGTGAGCTCGGAGCGCGGGATCGGCAGCCCCGCGGAACCGCGGACGGTGCCGCGTACGGCCGGACCGCCGTTCGCGGAAGCCGGGGAAGCCGCGGAATGCACGGGGGCGCTGCCGGGAGCCGCCCCGGCCGGTCCCTCGACCGGGTCCTCCGCCGCCTCGACCGCGAGGTGCGGCAGCCGCTTGTCGAGCCAGCCCGGCAGCCACCAGTTGGCGTTGCCCGACAGGTGCATCAGCGACGGGACGAGCACCGTGCGCAGGATGAACGCGTCGAGTGCGACCGCACCCGCCAGCCCGATGCCGAACATCGCCAGCACCCGCTGCCCGCTGAGCATGAACGCGCCGAAGACGCAGATCATGATGACGGCCGCCGAGTTGATCACCCGGCTGGTCTCCGCCAGCCCGACCCGTACCGCCCGTGCGTTGTCCTTGGTGTGCACCCACTCCTCGTGCATCCGGCTCACCAGGAAGACCTGGTAGTCCATGGACAGACCGAAGAGCAGCGACAGCATGATGACCGGGAGGAACGCCTCGATCGGGCCCGCGCGGCCGGCGGCGAGCGCTTCGCCGCCCCAGCCCCACTGGAAGATCGCGACCAGCAGCCCGAAGGACGCGGCGGCCGCGATCAGGTTCATCAGCGCGGCGGTCAGCGGCACCAGCAGGCTGCGGAAGGCGACCAGCAGCAGGACGAAGCCCAGCGCGATGATCACGCCGATGAAGAGCGGCAGCTTGCCCATCAGCACCGAGGCGAAGTCCTTGAACATCGCCGTCTGGCCGCCGACGTACGCCTGCATCGTGCTGCCCTTCTCGGCAGCGGGCACGACGTCGGCACGGAGATGGTCGATCAGGTCCGAGGTCTCCGCGGCCTGCGGGGACGTGGTCGGTACGGCCTTGATGACGGCGATGCCGGGACCCGGCTTCATCGGCATCGCGGCGGCGAAGGCGATGCCCTTGGTCTGCCCCAGCGTGACCACCAGGTTCCGCACCGCGGCCTGGTCGGCGTCCGACTTCACCTCGGCGAGGATCGTCAGCGGGCCGTTGAAGCCCTCGCCGAAGCCGCCGGCGAGCAGGTCGTACGCCTGGCGGGTGGTCGTGGTACTCGGGTTGTTGCCCTGGTCGGACGAGCCGAGCCGCAGCGAGAACGTCGGCACCGCGAGGGCGCCCATGATCACGACGGCGACCACCGCGAGCGACCTGGGGTGGCGTTCCAGGAACGACGACCAGCGGGCCGCCGTGCCGGTCTCCTCGGCCGGCTCGGGGCCGTTCGCGGCGAGTTTGCGGCGCTGGCGGCGGCTGAGGACGCGGATGCCGAGCACCCCGAGCATCGCCGGGAGCAGGGTGATCGCGGCGGCGACGCTCGTGACGACGGTCAGCGCGGCCGCGACGGCGACCCCGTTGAGGAAGCTCAGGCCCATCGCGAACATGCCGAGCAGCGCGATGCAGACCGTGCCGCCCGCGAACAGCACGGCGCGCCCCGAGGTGTTGACCGCCGTAACGGCGGCGTCCTCCGGGGTCCGGCCGCGCAGGATGCCCTTGCGGTGCCGGGTGACGATGAAGAGCGCGTAGTCGATGCCCACACCCAGACCGACCAGCATCGCCAGCATCGGTGCGAACTCCGCCACGTCCATCCCGTGGCTGAGCAGCACGATCGCGGACGAGGCGGTGCCGATGCCGAAGAGCGCGGTGACGATCGGCAGCAGCATCCCGTACAGCGAGCCGAAGGCGAGGAAGAGGACGACGGCCGCGGCCGCGATGCCCACCAGTTCGCTCAGGCCCTGCTGGGGCGCCTCGGTGTACTGCGCAACGGAGTTGCCGCCCACCTCGACCCGCAGGCCGGCGCCGCCCGCCGCCCGAGCCGTGTCGACGAACTTCTGCACCTCCTCCTTCTTGAGGAGGTTGCCGAGCTTGGTGAAGGTGACCGTCGCGTAGGCGGTCCTGCCGTCCTTGCTGATCTGGGCCGCGCCCTCCGGCGCGTACGGGCTGCCGATCGTGCCGACGTCCGCCACACCGCTCTTGATCCTGTCCAGCGTGGCGGTCATCTTCTGCTGGACGGCGGCGTCGCGCACCGAGCCCTGGTCGACGTGCCACACGACGCTGTCGGACTCGCCGGACCGCTCGGGGAACGCCTTGTCCATGAGTTTCAGGACCTGCGCGGACTCGGTGCCCGGCAGCTCGAAGACATTGGCGTACTTACTGCCCGCCACACCGCTCCCGGCCCCCAGGCCGACCAGCGCGAGCACCCACAGCACGATCACCAGCCATTTGCGCCTGTAGCACCAGCGTGCCAATGAGGCCACGGTCCCAGCTCCTTCTCTCGCCGCCGACGTGCACGTCCGACGTGCACTTCCGACTCGCACCGCGGAACGCGGATATCCAGTCGGCTCAGCCTCTGTGCCGGGGAACTCCGGTTACAAGGCGAAACTGGATCTCTCAAGGAACTCCCAAGTTCCCTCCAGTGGGTCTGTGGGGCGTCACTGCTGATACTTGAGGCATGGAGAACCCCGAACGCCCGGCCACCGTGCTGATTGTCGAGGATGAGCCGGGCATCGCGGACATTCTCCGAATTACCCTGAAATACCATGGCTTTACTGTGCATACCGCGGCCACCGGCAGACAGGCCGTGGCCGCCGCCCGCGAGCACCGGCCCGATCTGGTGCTGCTCGATGTGATGCTGCCGGACGGCAACGGCTGGGAGGTCTGCCGCACCCTGCGCGCCGAAAGCGACGACCTCGCGGTGATCTTCGTGACCGCCAGGGACGCGCCGCGCGACGTCGTCGGCGGACTCGCCCTCGGCGGCGACGACTACATCACCAAGCCGTTCGGCGTGGACGAGGTCGTCGCCCGGGTGCACGCGGTGCTGCGCAGGACCCGGCGCGAGACGGAGCCCGCCGACCCGGTACTGCGCCATGGCGATCTGGAGATGGACGAGACGACCTACACCGTCCGCCGGGCCGGCGAGCCGGTCGATCTGACCCCCACCGAGTACAACCTGCTGCGGCACCTGCTGCGCAACGCCGGGCGGATCGTCACCAAGGAACAGCTGCTGCAGCACGTCTGGCAGTACGACACCGTCGTCGAATCGACCGTCGTCGAGACCTACATCAGCTATCTGCGCCGCAAACTCGACCGGCTCGGACCGCCGCTGATCGAGACCCGCCGCGGTATCGGCTACGGCCTGCGGGCACTGGCATGAGACGCGTGGGCAGTGGCATGAAACGTCTGGGTACGGGACGCGTGGGTACGGGGCTCGCCGCCATGAGGCGCGAAGGCAAGAAGGCGTGTTTCTGGCCGCGTCCGCAGTCCCTTCGCGGCCGCTTCACGATCGCCAACGTCACCTTCCTGGCCATCGGCCTGGTGCTGGCCGGCTGCGCCAGCCTCATCGGCATGTACACCATGCTGATCGGCGAGATCGACGACTCGCTGAAGACCTCCCAGAAGGCGCTGGCCGCCACGCCGTTCACCAGCGGCGGGGTGCGGCAGCTGTGCACCGTGGCCGGGATCCTGCAGGCCTCCAGCGGCGGCAAGGTGGTCGCCCAGGTCTTCGAGCAGGATCTCTTCCTGGTGCTCGACGACCGGGGCCGGATCTCCACGGTGTGCGGGGGTGACGTGGCGAACCTGGGCGAGGAGCGCCGCAGCCTCGCGACGGCCCTGCCGGACCCGAAGGCGCTCGCCGCGTCCGGCGGCGCCGCCACCGTGCAGAGCGACGGCAGTTACTACCGGGTGGTCGTCTCCCGCCTCAACGACGGCACCATGGTGGTCAAGGGCATGCGGCTCAACGGGGTGCGGCGCGCGGTCGGCCACCTCTTCATCGTCGAAGTCGTCGTCGGCGTCGTCCTGCTGGCCCTGCTCGCCATGGGATCGCTGACCGCCGCCCGGCGGCGGCTGCAACCGCTGGAGGACATGGTCGAGACCGCGTCCGCGATCTCCGAGGGGGACCTGTCCCGGCGGATCGCCACCGCCTCGCACGGCAGTACCGAGGTCGAGCAGCTCAGCTCCGCCCTCAACGCCATGCTCCAGCAGATCGAGACGGCCCTCACCAGCAGCGAGCGCGCCACCGCCCAGCTCCGGCAGTTCCTCGCCGATGCCTCCCACGAGCTGCGCACGCCGCTCGCCTGCGTGCGCGGCTACCTCCAGCTCTACGAGAAGGGCATGCTCGACCCCGACGAGAAGGA
The DNA here is from genome assembly GCF_030063355.1 of Streptomyces sp. PH10-H1. Taxonomy (GTDB): domain Bacteria; phylum Actinomycetota; class Actinomycetes; order Streptomycetales; family Streptomycetaceae; genus Actinacidiphila. The sequence continues at coordinate 81,419 of NZ_JASISZ010000003.1, read as the reverse complement.
CCGCGCCCTGCGCCGGGTCTCCGCCGAGGCGGTGCGGATGAGCCGCCTCGTCGACGAACTCCTCGCCCTCGCACGGCTGGAGGACCGCCCGGCGCTCGCGCCGCGCCCCGTCGATCTCTCGCAGCTGGTCCGTGACGGCGTCGCCGACCTCGCCATGCAGCAGCCGCAGCGGCCCATCGCCCTCGTCGTGCCCGACGGCGTGGAAGTGCTGGGTGACGAGCCGCAGTTGCGGCAGATCATCGGCAATCTGCTGAGCAACATCCGGGTCCACACCCCCGCCGACTCCCCGGTCACCCTTGAGGTCGCCTCCCAGGACCAGGACGTCCTGCTCCGCATCACGGACTCCGGGCCCGGCCTCACCCCACAGGACGCCGCCCGCGCCTTCGACCGCTTCTTCCGCGCCGACCCCGACCGCGCCCGTGACACCGGCGGCGCGGGTCTCGGCATGTCCATCGTCCAGGCCGCCGTCGACGCCCACCACGGCTCGGTCCGCCTCGACACCACACCGGGCACCGGCCTCACGGTGAGAGTGACGCTCCCGTCGGCTCTTTCCAGCCCGCCCGGCGCTTGAGGGGCGATGTTCTTTTGTTCAAGGCCGCCCCGCGATTGAGGGCACAGCCTGCCCGGCGATTGAGGGCCCCCGCCGCACCCGCCGTACCCCCGGCACAAGCGCCGTCCCCAGGCGCGGCTTGGCGCGGCCGGCCAGCAGCGAGCCGAGGAGGAAACCGACCGCGCCCGCTTGGAGCATGAGGACCCAGGCGCCGTCGCCGCCGAGTCTGTCGCGGGCCACGATCGGGCCGAGCGTGGCGAGGACGGCGGCGACGCCGTTCCAGGTGGCGTGGGCGATCAGGCTCGTCCAGTACCACTTGCCCCAGCCCCCGACGAGGTCGGCGCGCGGGAGCGGACCTTGCTCCAGCCCCCGACGAGGTCGGCGCGGAACGAACGGCGCGGTATCGGGGTGCGGCGGACCCGGATCGTGGCGAGGAGCGCCGCGCCGGCGGCGAACGACACGGCGTCGAGTACGAAGGCCCAGCCGGGCCCCGCGGTGAAGACCAGCAGACCGGCGACGGCGGGGCCGCCGAGGAAGGCGGCGTTCCGCGCGGAGGCCATCACGGCACTCTCGACGCGGACGAACGCCGGACCCTCTCCGACCTGCTGCGCCGGGTGATGCTCGTGGCGGAGCGGTAGTACCTCGGCGGGGGCTTGCGTTGGAGCCAACTCGAAGTCACGGTCGATCTCATGACCACCGCACCGCAGTCCCACGACAACGACCGCTACACGCGCGGCCTCGCCGTCCTCCAGAAGATCGCCGGCACCCCGCGCCCGGCCGTCCTCGACAGCCTCGCCGACATCGCTCCCGACCTGGCCCGCTTCACCGTCGAGTTCGGCTACGGCGACATCATCTCCCGGCCGGGACTCACCCTCCGCGAACGGCAGCTGGCCACCGTCTCCGCGCTCGCCGCGCTGGGCAACGCTGCCCCGCAGCTGCGTTTCCACATCGACGGAGCGCTCAACGTCGGCTGCACCCGCCGCGAAATCGTGGAGACCTTCATCCACGCCAGCGTCTACGCGGGCTTCCCGGCCGCGCTCAACGCTCTGACCGCCGCCCGCGAAGTGTTCACCGTCCGCCCGGACACCGCGCCGGACGCCGCAGCCGACACCGCCTCTGACACCGCCCGGGACGCGCAGCCCGACGACGGCACCGCCGTAGATCCCGCCGCCGCCGTCGACCCCGACTGCTACCGGCGCGGTCTGGCGGCTCTCACCCGCATCGACGGCCACGCGGGAGAACAGGTCGTCGCCTCGCTGCAGGACATCGCCCCCGATCTGGCCGTCTACCTCATCGAGTTCGCCTTCGGCGACGTCTACTCCCGCACGGGCCTCGACCTCAAGACCCGCGAGCTCACCACTATCGCGATGTGCACCGCCCTCGGCACCGCCGGGCCTCAACTCCGTTTCCACATCCACGGGTTCCTCAACGTTGGCGGCACCCGGCAGGAAGTCGTCGAGATCCTCACCCAGATGGCGGCCTACGCCGGATTTCCCGCTGCCCTCAACGGCATCGCCGCCGCCCGCGAGGTCTTCGCGGAGCGAGCGGCCACCGCCTGACGGGTCGTTGTCAGTGCCCCCGTCTACGCTCTGCGGATATGGGAATGGTGACGTTCGTCGACGAGACGACATCAGGGGAACGGCGCGACTCGTGGGGACTTGAGATCGCGGAGGAACGGCTCGCGCTGCGCGAGGTGATCCGGCGGCGGGTCTTCCAGGAGGTGGCGGAGTACAACGCCCGGCAGCTGGGGGAGTTCCAGGGCCTGGTACAGCCGACGGACACCGAGCGGACGCTCAACGGATACACCCTGCGCACCACGCGCCGGATAGACGCCGAGCAGCAGTGCGCGCTGGCCCTCACCGCCTTCGGGCGGAACGGATTCCTGGTGCTGGTCGGGGACCGGCAGGTCGAGGACCTGGACGAGGAACTGGATCTGCGGCTCGGCACCGAAGTCGTCTTCCTCAAGCTGGTACCCCTGGTGGGTGGCTGATGACCGACCCCGGCGCGGAGGACCTGCGGACCGTCGAGCGCCTCGCGGCCGATGGTGACATCGGCAAGCTCGCCAAGAAACTCGTCAGGGCCGCGACCCTGAGTGGCCTGCGGAACCCCTCGGTGGCCGAGCAGGTCGCCGCCGTGGCGAAGCGGCCGGAGGACGAGCGACTGCGGCTGGTGACGGCGTGGGCCGACCGGTGCCGGCGGGGGACCGACACGGAGGAGGTGCAGGATCTCCTGCTGATGCTCGCGGACCTCGTCGGCCGCGGACTCGGCGGGGAGCTGCTGGCCGATATGCGCATCGCCCGGCTCGAGGCTCTTGGCCGGCGTCATTCCTACTGGTACGCGGAACGGCTGGACGTACTCGCCGAGGCCGAACTGGCCTCCGGCCGGGCGCTGTCCCCGGCGGTCGTCGCCGTCTTCCGGCGGACCGCCGTGGGCACCTACCGGGACCCGGCGGTCGTCGCGCTGGCCAAGAAGCTCACCGAACCGGTGCTCAACGCGGGGGAGGAGTGGGCGGACCGTGCGATCGCGGGATTGCCGGAGCCGGCCGAGGCCTGGCAGCGGCTGCTGCGGTTCTCGACGACGGCCACCGCCGCCAGGCCGTCGGCCCAGTGGGAGACGGCCGGGCGGGCGCTGATCGAGGAGATCGGCGCGGATGCCGTGCGCGAGACGGTGCTGCCGTGGATCGCCCTCGTCGGGCGCCCCAGGACCCTGCCGCTGGAGCGTGCCGAGTACGAGCCGGACGTCAACGCCGCGTACGACCCGTACAACGCCAACGCCCTGCGCGGACTGGCCTGGCTGCTGTCCATACTGCCGCCGCACCAGGACACCGCCCGTGGGCTCGGCGTGCTGGTGGAGACCTCGCTGCGGAAGGTCGCCGGGCTCGGGCCGCGCAATCCCAAGGTCGCCAATGCGGCGGTGCTGGCGCTGTCGCGGATCGAGGGCGAGGCGGCGTTGGCGGAGCTGGCCCGGCTGGCGAGCCGCGTCGTCTTCAAGGGCACGCTCAAGCAGATAGACGCCGCGCTGGAGACCCGGGCCGCCGCCATGGGGCTGAGCCGGGAGGAGATCGAGGAGCTGGCGGTGCCCGGCTACGGGCTCACCGGGGTCGGCCGCCGGGCACATGCCCACGGGGAGTTGACCGTACTCGGCTCGAAGGCCGTGCTGAGCTGGCGCAACGCGGCGGGCAAGGCGGTGAAGGCCGTTCCGGCGGCGGTGAAGCGCGACCATGCCGAGGAGCTGAAGGAGCTCAAGGCGGCGGCCAAGGACATCGACAAGATGCTCAGCGCCCTGGGCGAGCGGCTGGACCGGCAGTTCCTGGCGCGCAGGACCTGGACGTACACCGCGTGGCGGGAGCGCTATCTCGACCATCCGCTGGTCGGCACACTCGCTCGCCGGCTGCTCTGGACGGTGGACGGGCAGGCGTGCGGGTACGCGGACGGCGAGTTGCGTACGCTGACCGACGATCCGGTGCCGGCCGGCGCCGAGGTCGAGCTGTGGCATCCGGTCGGGCGGGAGCCGGCCGCGATCGTCGCGTGGCGGGACTGGCTGGAGCGGCATGCCATCACCCAGCCGTTCAAGCAGGCGCACCGCGAGGTGTATCTCCTCACCGACGCCGAGCGGAACACCCGCACCTACTCCAACCGCTTCGCGGCGCACATCCTGCGCCAGCACCAGTTCCACGCGCTGGCCGCCGCTCGCGGCTGGCAGAACAAACTGCGGCTGATGGTGGACGACAGCTATCCGCCCGCCACCCGTGAACTGCCGCAGTGGGGGCTGCGTGCCGAGTTCTGGGTCGAGGGCGTGGGCGACGACTACGGCGAGGACACCACCGAGTCGGGCAGCTATCTGCGGATCGGCACCGACCAGGTGCGTTTCTACCCGATCGGCGCTCCGGAGAACTGGGCCCACGCGGGCGGCGGAGGGTATGAGCAGGGCTGGCGCGGCGCCCCCGCCGAGGGACTGCCGATCGCGGAGATACCGGCGCTGGTGCTCAGCGAAGTGCTGCGGGACGCCGATCTGTTCGTCGGGGTGGCGAGCGTCGGCAACGATCCGACCTGGCAGGACGGCGGTCCGCGGGGCCACTTCCGCGACTACTGGCACTCCTACGGCTTCGGTGAACTGTCGCAGAGCGCCGAGACCCGGCGCGATCTGCTCACCCGGCTGATACCCCGGCTGGCGATCGCGAGCCGCTGCACGATCGACGGCCGCTTCCTGCACGTGAAGGGCGAGCTGCACACGTACAAGATCCACCTGGGCTCGGGCAACATCCTGATGACGCCGAACGACGCCTATCTCTGCATCGTGCCGAAGGGGGGCGGCACGGATCCGGCCGCGGACGGGGGCTATCTGCCCTTCGAGGGCGACCGCACGCTCGCGCTCATCCTCAGTAAGGCCATGATGCTGGCTGATGACACCGGGATCACGGACCGGACCATCATCAGCCAGCTGTAGGGCCCCCGGCCGGGCTGCCGGCCGCTGGGCCGCAACGGGGATGTGCGAGGGCCCCCCCTCCCACGGGGGGAGACGGGGCCCTCGCACAACCGACCGTCAGGTCAGAAGCGGCGCGTGATCAGTGCGCGCTTCACTTCCTGGATCGCCTTCGTGACCTCGATGCCGCGGGGGCATGCGTCGGTGCAGTTGAAGGTGGTGCGGCAGCGCCAGACGCCGTCCTTGTCGTTCAGGATCTCGAGGCGCTGCTCGCCGCCCTCGTCGCGCGAGTCGAAGATGAAACGGTGCGCGTTGACGATGGCGGCGGGGCCGAAGTACTGGCCGTCGTTCCAGAAGACCGGGCAGGACGACGTGCACGCGGCGCAGAGGATGCACTTGGTGGTGTCGTCGAAGCGCTCACGGTCCTCGGCGGACTGCAGGCGCTCGCGGGTCGGCTCGTTGCCCTTGGTGATCAGGAAGGGCATCACGTCGCGGTAGGCCTGGAAGAACGGGTCCATGTCGACGATCAGGTCCTTCAGGACCGTGAGCCCCTTGATGGGCTCGACCGTGATCGGCTTCTCCGGGTTGAGGTCCTTGATCAGGGTCTTGCACGCCAGCCGGTTACGGCCGTTGATGCGCATGGCGTCCGAGCCGCAGATGCCGTGGGCGCAGGAACGCCGGAAGGTCAGCGTGCCGTCGAGTTCCCACTTGATCTTGTGGAGGGCGTCGAGGACGCGCTCCTTGGGGTCGATCGGGAACTGGTAGTCGACCCACTCGACCGCTTCGGAGACCTCCGGGTTGAACCGGCGGACCCGCATGGTGACCGTGATCAGGTGACCCGCGGCGGCCTCGGCGGCGTCCAGGGCCGATGAATTGTGTCCGGCGGACTTGTCGAGCGTCGGGGTGCTCATCAGTACTTACGCTCCATCGGCTGGTAGCGGGTCACCACGACCGGCTTGTAGTCGAGACGGATCGACTCGTTGCCGGCGGAGTCCGTCTCGCGGTACGCCATGGCGTGCCGCTGGAAGTTGACGTCGTCGCGGTTCGGGTAGTCCTCGCGGTAGTGACCGCCGCGGGACTCCTTGCGCGCCAGCGCGGACACGGCCATGACCTCGGCGAGGTCGAGCAGGTTGCCCAGCTCGATGGCTTCCAGCAGGTCGGTGTTGAACCGCTTGCCCTTGTCCTGGACGGACACATTCCGGTAGCGCTCGCGCAGGGCGCCGATCGTCTCGACGGCCGTCTTGATCGTCTGCTCGGTACGGAACACCATCACATTGGTGTCCATGCACTCCTGCAGTTCCTTGCGGATGTCGGCGACCCGCTCGGTGCCGGTGTTGTTGCGCAGGCCCTCGACCTGGGCGACGACCCGGGAAGCCGGGTCCTCCGGCAGCTCGATGTGGTCGGTGGTCGCCGAGTACTCGGCGGCCGCGATGCCGGACCGGCGCCCGAAGACGTTGATGTCGAGCAGCGAGTTGGTGCCGAGGCGGTTGGCACCGTGCACCGACACGCAGGCGACCTCGCCGGCGGCGTACAGGCCCGGGACGACGGTGGTGTTGTCGCTCAGCACCTCGCCCTGGACGTTGGTGGGGATGCCGCCCATGGCGTAGTGCGCGGTCGGCTGGATCGGGATCGGGTCCGTGTAGGGCTCGATGCCGAGGTACGTCCGCGCGAACTCGGTGATGTCGGGCAGCTTGGCGTCCAGCTGCTCCGGCGGGAGGTGGGTGAGGTCGAGGTAGACGTGGTCGCCCTCGGGCCCGCAGCCGCGCCCCTCACGGATCTCGGTGTAGATGGCGCGGGAGACGACATCGCGGGAGGCGAGGTCCTTCATGACGGGCGCGTACTTCTCCATGAAGCGCTCACCGTCCTTGTTACGGAGGATGCCGCCCTCGCCGCGGGCGCCCTCGGTGAGGAGGATGCCCATGCGCCAGATGCCGGTCGGGTGGAACTGGAAGAACTCCATGTCCTCCAGCGGCAGACCGCGCCGGTACGCGACGGCCTGGCCGTCACCGGTGAGGGTGTGCGCGTTGGAGGTGACCTTGAAGAACTTGCCGGTGCCGCCGGAGGCGAAGATGACGGCCTTCGCCTGGAAGATGTGGATCTCGCCGGTGGCCAGCTCGTACGCGACGACGCCGGAGGTCCGCTGGACCCCGTCGACCTCGACGAGGAGCAGGTCCAGGACGTAGAACTCGTTGAAGAATTCCACACCCTCCTTGACGCAGTTCTGGTACAGCGTCTGGAGGATCATGTGGCCGGTGCGGTCCGACGCGTAGCAGGCGCGGCGCACGGCGGCCTCGCCGTGGCTGCGGGTGTGCCCGCCGAACCGGCGCTGGTCGATCTTGCCCTCGGGCGTCCGGTTGAAGGGCAGGCCCATCTTCTCGAGGTCGAGGACCGCGTCGATGGCCTCCTTCGCCAGGATCTCGGCGGCGTCCTGGTCGACCAGGTAGTCGCCGCCCTTGATCGTGTCGAAGGTGTGCCACTCCCAGTTGTCCTCCTCGACGTTCGCGAGGGCGGCGGCCATGCCGCCCTGGGCGGCGCCGGTGTGGGAGCGGGTCGGGTAGAGCTTCGTCAGCACGGCGGTGCGGCTGCGCTTCGTCGACTCGATGGCCGCGCGCATGCCGGCGCCGCCGGCGCCGACGATGACGGTGTCGTACTTGTGGATCTGCATGGGGTTGCTTCCCTGTCCGTCCCTGGCCTAGCGGATGTTCGGGTCGAAGGTGAAGATCACCAGCGTGCCGAGCACGATGGTGAACGCCGTCGCGGTGAACAGCAGCGTCTTCAGCCAGAACCGGGTGTTCGCCTGCTCGGCGTAGTCGTTGATGACGGTGCGCAGACCGTTGCCGCCGTGCAGCATGGCCAGCCACAGCATGACCAGGTCCCAGCCCTGCCAGAACGGCGAGGCCCAGCGGCCGGCCACGAAGGCGAAGCCGACCTTGGTCACACCGCCGTCGAGGACCAGCTGGATCAGCAGGTGGCCCAGCACCAGGACGACGAGCACGACGCCGGACAGGCGCATGAACAGCCAGCCGTACAGCTCGAAGTTGGTGCGGGTGGCGCGCGGGCTGCGCTTGGTGCGGGCGCGCGGGGCCTCGATGAACGGCGCCGGGTTGTCCGGGCTGATCGCGGCACTGGAGGAGCTGAGCTCCACGGAGTCAGTAGACATTCTCAGCTCCCGAACAGAATGCGTGCGGCGTGCCCGAGAACCGGGTAGACGGCTCCGATCAGGAGCACGACCCAGATGCCGACGACAGTCCACAGCATCTGCTTCTGGTACTTCGGGCCCTTGGACCAGAAGTCGACGGCGATGATGCGCAGGCCGTTGAGAGCGTGGAAGAGGATGGCCGCGACGAGGCCGTACTCCAGCAGGCTGACAGGCCAGGTCTTATAGGTCGCGACGACCTTGTCGTAGTCCTCGGGGGAGACCCGCACGAGTGCGGTGTCGAGGACATGGACGAACAGGAAGAAGAAAATGAGGACACCGGTGACTCGATGAGCCACCCATGACCACATGCCTTCCCGGCCGCGGTACAGCGTTCCAGCCGGCACGGAAAACCCTCCGGGAGCGGTTTGGGGCCAGCCGGCGTCGGTGTCGGACGGGCCCGGCCGGGTACGGTCCACCGGCCCTGGCCATCGTAGCGACGCGTTGTCGGCTCCGTACGCCCGGGTAGGCCAGGTGTGATTGATCCCGCACGACTGGGTGAACGAATGGGTGAACGCACGGGTGAGCGTACGACCGGATGTGCGGGTGAAAGTCCGGTGGGCGTACGGGAGGACGCGGCGGCCGCCGCGCGGCCCGGCCGGGCTAGCGGTGGAGGCCCGCGGTGGTCTGGTCGTCCGATCGTTCGGAGGCGAGCCGGGCGAGCCGGGCGCGGGTGATCCTGCGCAGCTGGTCGGCGGTGACGACGCGCTCCTCGTCCTCGTCGTTTCCCAGCCGGGCGTAGATGCCGGTGAGTACCTGGTTGAGGAGGTCGCCGGGGTCGTGGCCGTCCAGGGCGATGACGAAGACGTTCCCGAACTTGTTCTCGTACTCGGCCTGCGCGGCGCTCAGTGCGGTGTGCGAGGCGAGCCCGCCGCGGTGCGGCAGCGGGGTGGTGACCTCGCAGGCCAGCGCCTCGGAGACATCGCCGGGGGTGAGGTCGTACGCCGCTTCGTCGGCTGCCGCGAGCAGGGTGTCGAGGTCCGGATACGGGCGGTGGACGGCCATCCGGCGGGCCCAGCGGTGGCTTCCGCAGCAGTCGCGCAGGGCGGCTTCGGCGGCGCAGAACGGGGCTTCGTTGAGCCGGGAGAGCCCGGCGGGCGTGGCGGGTCCCTGGGCCGGAATGTCGGGGAACAGCTGTGAGCTCCTGTCGGGAAAGCGAGGGAAGCGGTACACGTTAGTGGGGCATGTTCGACTCTGTCCGACGGATGAGTGGATTTCACCCGTACGGGAGCGAAATATGTCACGGAGTAGACGGCGGAACGCCGACGATTTGCCATAACGTCCGGTATGGGGAAAATCTGGGCAGGGGCGGCACTGCTGCTCGCCGCACTCACGCCGGCCGTCGGCACGCCCAACGAGGCGCCGGCCGCGCGGACACTGCCGGGCATCCCCGAGATCCGGGAATTCCAGCCGGAAGGGGCCGGAGTCTTCCACATCGGGCCGGGCACGCGGGTGCGCGCCGGGCGCGGCACCGCCGTCGAGGACGAGGCGCGGCTGCTCGCCGCACAGCTGCAGGTCCCGTTCGGGTTCGACGACGCGAAGGCCGACGGGGACGGGCCCGCGGGACCGGGTGACATCACCCTGCGGCTCGACGGCGCCGCCGGGACGGCCCCGGGGAGCGCCTCGGGCGCCGCCACCGTCGCCGCCGACGAGTCGTACGTCCTCACCGCCCGGAACGGGCAGGTCACCATCGGCGCGGCCACGGACGCCGGCGCGTTCTACGGCACCCGCACCCTCCTGCAGTCGCTGCGCGCCGGCGGCGGCCTCCCCGAAGTCGTCGTCCGGGACGCGCCGGACCGGCCGCAGCGCGGCCTGATGCTCGACATCGCGCGCAAGCACTTCACGCGCGACTGGATCGAGGCGCGGGTCCGGGAGATGGGCGACCTCAAACTCAATCAGCTGCATCTGCACTTCAGCGACGACCAGGGCTTCCGTATCGAGAGCACCGGCCACCCCGAGATCGTGTCGCGGGATCACCTCAGCAAGGCGGACGTCACCGGCATCGTCACGCTCGCCGCGCAGCGCCACATCACCGTCATCCCGGAGATCGACAGCCCCGGGCACCTCGGCGCCGTCATCGCGGCGCACCCGGATCTGCAGCTCAGCAGCGCCTCCGGCACGCCGACGCGCGGCGCGGTCGACATCTCGAATCCCGGCTCCGCCCGCATGGTCGACGATCTGATCCGCGAGTACGCGCCGCTCTTCCCCGGCCCCTACTGGCATCTGGGCGGCGACGAGTACCAGGCGCTGACCGTCAGCGACCCGGAGAGCTCCTACCCGCAGCTCGTCCGCCCCGGCCACACCGTCGCCGACGCGGCGACCCGCTGGCTCAACGACCGCGCGGCGCTGGTGCGCAAGCTCGGCAAACGTGCCAAGGCGTGGAACGACGGCTTCATCTCCACGCCCCGCGTCTCACCCGACGCCGACCGCGAGGTCGAGTACTGGACGGGAAAGGAGCTGGGCGCCCGCGAGCCCGAGGAGTACCTCGACGCCGGCCGCAAGGTCGTCAACCTCAATGACGAGTACCTGTACTACGTACTGGGCGAGCCGAACGAGTTCACGTATCCGACGGGCGAGCGCATCTACCGGGAGTGGACCCCCGCCGTACTGCGCGGCACCCGCGCGGTCGCTCCCGCGCTGGCGGGCAGCGACCGGGTGCTCGGCGGCCGGTTCGCCGTCTGGTGCGACCTCGCGGACGCGCAGTCGCAGGACGAGGTGGCGCGGGGCATCCGGCTCCCGCTGCGCGCGCTGGCCCAGAAGCTCTGGGACCCCCGGCCGCCGGCCCGCTCCTGGGCCGGGTTCACGGCCCTGGCCGACGAGGTGGGCTGACTGCCCGTCGGTCCGCCTGCCGGACAGGGCCCTCGGACAGGCCCTAGTCCCACCAGAAGGACCACAGCCGCTCGCCGCGCAGCGCCTCGGCGTAGTCGGGGAAGGGGAAGGTGCCGTCGTTGAGGTTGGAGGCGCCGGTGAGGACGTGTTCGAGGGCGACGTGGGCGGCGTGCTCGGACGTCAGGGGCGGGGAGGCGACGGAGAGGAAGACCGAAGAGCCCTCGAAGCCGATGACGCGGGCGCCGAACCGCGACTCCCAGGTGCGCAGCAGGGCGGACAGCTCCAGGGCGGGGGCGTCGCCCTCCCAGCCGAGGAGGGCCGGTACATCGGCGCTGCGCCGGGTGGGGACCAGCGCGATATGGGCGATGAAGCGGGTGGTGAAGTAGTGCAGCATCTGACCCACCGTCTGGCGGGCGACCGCGTCGGGCGGGGGCCCGGGGTGCGGGGGCGAGGCGGCGGCGAGTCCGGGCCAGCGGGTGAACGGCGGGCCGGGGTCGTCCAGCAGGCAGGCGATGTCGTCCGGCCAGACCTCGTCGATCGCCGGGTGCGGCGGCCGGAGTGAGCGCAAGTCCTGGTAGGACCGCCAGGAATCCGTCATCGTGGCTTCGACGTCCACTCCGTCGATGTCCTCGGTGCGGTGGCCGCGGCCGGTCGCGCAGGGCCAGGCCATGAGCACGGGGCACCAGCCCGTCTCGTCCTGCTGCGCCTGATAGCGGGCCCAGAGCCGTCCGGGAGCGACGACGGGTTCGTACGAGAGCCACAACCCGGGGGAGCCGCCGGGCAGAAACCGGCCGGGCGGGAGGCCGTCGGGGAGACGGACCAGGGTCATCGGTGTGCTCCATCGATGGGGGGCACGAGCGAAGACGGCCGGGGGCCGCCTCCCCCCACAGGAGCGTCCCCGGCCGCCGTCTATTACAGCGCCGGGAGAGCCGGAAGTGTCACTGCACGCGATGGGGCAGGATGGTCCGTGTGTTCGAGGGGGTGGGGCGACAGGTGGATCTGGGGACCGCGGTCAGCGCCGCGCAGGAAGGCGACGACGCGGCCTTCCGCGAGGTGTACCGGGCGATACACCCGCAACTGCTGCAGTACGTACGGACCCTGGTCGGGCCGGCGGACGCCGAGGACGTGGCCTCGGAGGCATGGCTGCAGATCGCCCGCGACCTGCCGGCCTTCCGCGGCGAAGGGGATGCGGTGCGCGGCTGGGCGGCCCGTATCGCCCGCAACCGCGCGCTGGACCACTTGCGGGCGTGCAGCCGGCGGCCGGTCGCGGGGGCCGGGATCGACGTGCTGCTGCACATGCCCGCGCGCACGGACACCGCGGGTGAGGCGCTGGACGCGGTGGCCACCGACCGCGCGCTCGCGGCCATCGCGTCGCTGCCACGCGAACAGGCCGAGGCGGTGCTGCTGAGGGTCGTCATGGGACTGGACTCCAGCAGCGCGGCACAAGTGCTGGGCAAGCGCGCGGGGTCGGTGCGGATGGCCACCCACCGCGGTCTGCGGCGGCTGGCTGAGCTGCTGGAAGACGACAGCCGCTCCGCCGGTGTGACGTTTTCGACGGCGAAGACGCTTTGAGGATATGAGATGACGGAATTCCGGCGATGCGACGGGCATCGTGACGATGACTGGCCCGACGAGGCCGCCGCGGAGCGGCTGCTGCGCGGCGAGTCCGTCATGTCCGGCGACACGCGGGCGGCCCGGCTGGCCCGGCTGATCGCGGCCGCCGCCATGCCCGCCGCCGTCGACCCGGTCCGCGAGGAGGCGGCGGTCGCGGCCTTCCGGGATGCCTTCCGGGGCGCCTTCCGGGGCGCCTTCCAGGGGAGTTGCGGAGAGGCCGGGACCGCCGGACTTCTTCCGGTGGTCCGGCTGGGAAGGCCGGCCGTGCCGTCCGGGCCGGCACAGACCGGCAGGGCTGCGGGGGCGCGGAGATCGGTGAAGGTGTCGGTCGGTGCGCTGGTGGCTGCCATGGCACTGGGCGCGGCGGCGGTGGCCGCGGTTCCCGGCGTACTGCCGGTGCCGTTCGAGGGCGGCACTGCCGGTTCCGCGCCGGCGCGCGGCGGGGCCGCGGGCTCCGGCGCGCCGGACACCTCCGGTACCGACGGAACCGACGGCGGGTCCTCGACGCCCCTCACCGGCGGAATGTCGGCGGCGCCGCCCGGTCAAGGCACCTCGTCGGGCCCGGGGCGCGGAATGACGCCGTCCCAGGGCCGCCCGGTCTCGCCCGCGACTCCGCCCGCGTCCTCGCCGCAGCCTTCCCACTCGGCCGCCCCGAAGGCGAAGGGCGGCGAACAGGACCAGCAGAACGTGGCGTTGTGCCGTGCCTACGTCAAGGCGGGCGGACGGATGGACGCCGCGTCCTCCGACCGGCTCGCGGCGGCGGCGGGCGGCAAGCGTGAGGTGCCGAAGTACTGCGCGCGGGTGCTGGCCGCCGCGTACACCGGCAGCACGGTTGACGGTGACAGTGACCACCGCCAAGTCCGGCGGCCCGGGTGACGGCGACGGTCAGAAGGACAAGGGTGACAGCCGGCGCAGCACGGCGTCGCGAGCGCTGGTCCCGGGCTCCGGGGTGACCGGAACCGTCTGACCCGCGAGTGGCCGGAAGACACCGGAAGACAACCGCAGGCCGGCCGGAGAACAGTCGGTGACACTTCCTGGCTTGTTGACGCTTTAAGTAGCGGGTCGACTGGTCATCGGCCCTGCGGACCCCGGTGCTTCCCGCACCGCTGGGTTCGCTCAGGGCGCGGCCGGGTGCATTCCCCCTACCCGGCCGCGCCCGCGCAGCGTGCGCCGGCGGCGGGTCCCGGCCGTCGGGCAGAAACTCCCGGCCGGATGTCAGTGCCGTGGTGCAGACTCCTGGAGAGAGCAAAACCGGGGGAGGTACGCCATGTTGGCAGGACTGTACGAGATCGACTGGGCGGCTATGGGGCATGCCTATGGATCGGCGGAGGAGGTCCCCGAGCTCTTGCGCGGGCTGGCCTCCGCGGACGCGGGGGAACGGGAGACCGCGCTCGACGCGATGTACGGGGCGGTTCATCACCAGGGCGATGTCTATGACTCGACGCTCGCCTGCATTCCTTTTCTCTTCGAACTGGCAGCGGATCCCGCGGTGCGGGACCGGGGGCGGATCGTCGTGCTGCTGACCAGCATCGGGGGCGGGGACGAGGTCGCGGAAGAGTTCTTGGACGAGATCGTGATCGAGGCCGGGAGCACGATCATGGATGACACGTGGAGTGCCGCGGGGGGCACTTCCGGAAACGCTCCCGGTGCCGATGGCAACGATGGCATGGATGCGACCGGGACCTTCGGCGCCATCGGCGCTCCCGGTGCCGAGGACATCCTGGGCCTGCTGGACACCACGGGAGCCGCGGCGGCCGAGGACGCGGAGACGGCCGCCTGGCGGGCCAACTACGCGATGGCCGTCACTGCGGTGCGTGCGCAGGCGGAGGGCTTCGTCGCGCTGATCACCGATCCCGATCCTGACGTGCGGCGCGCCGTGCCGGTCGCGCTGGGCGCGCTGCACGGCGAGACCGCGCGGATACTCGACATCCTGCGGAAGCGGCTGCCGGCCGAGGAGGACACCGAGACCCGGCTGGCACTGGTCGAAGCGGTCGGCACGCTCGCGCTGAGACCGGGCGGTCACGCGGCCGATGCCGCCGACTGGCTCGCCCGGCTGGCCGGCGGCCGGTCCGGCGGCCCGTTCGACCCGGGCCTGCGGCTGGCCGCGCTGGCCCAGCTCGCCCGCTGCGCGCCCGCGCGGCTGCCGGAGGACATCGTGCCGACCGCCGTCACCCTGCTCCGTGAGGTGCGCGGCGAGGTGCCCGCCGCGCGCAGCCCGCAGGCATCGTCCGCCGAGCGATCGGCGCCCGCCACCTTCGTCGGTCATCTGCGGGAGCTGCGCGAGCGGGCCGAGGCCGGACGCTCCGCGCCCTGGGCCGCCGACCTCCTGCGCACTCTGCACACCGCGCTCGACGACCGGGTGGACGACCGCATCGCGCTCGTCATCGACCAGCTGCGCAGCCCGGACTGGGGCCAGCGCATCGATGCCGTCTGGATGAGCGGCGGTCTGGTGCGCGGCTGGCGCGGGCCGTACGAGGAGCTGGTCGTGCTGCTCGGACAGCAGCTCGCCGACCCCGAGTACCGGCTCCGCGAAGGCGCCGCGTCGGTGCTGGAGAACCTCTACGAGCTGGCCGCGCCCGCCGCGGACGCGCTAGCCGAGGCGGTCGCGGCGCATCCGGAGAGCTGGGTCCAGGAGTGGTCGCAGGGGCGTCCGAGCCTCGGCGGCATGGTGAAGACCCTCGCCCGGCTCGGTGACGCGCGCGCCCTGCCCGCGCTGGTATCGGCCCTGGACCGGCCGGACATACCGCAGGACCTGGGCTATGCCATCGAGCACCTGGGCGAGGCGGCGGCGCCGCTCGCGCCGCTGCTGCGCCGCCGGCTCGCCGAAGTCACGCTGGACGATGAGGTGTACGACCAGGCGGAGCCGCTGCTCAGGGGCCTGGCCGTGGTCTCCGCCGCAGAGGCGATGCCCGAGGTGCTGCGGCTCCTGCGCGGTGCGCCGAAGGCCCGCCGGGACTGGCTGCTGTGCTCGGCGATCCGCGCCCTCGCCCGGTTCGGCCCGGCGGCCCGTGAGGCGCTGCCCGATCTGCGGGCCCTGGTGGCCGATCCCGGCTCCTGTATCGCGCTGGAGGCCGCATCCGCGCTCTGGGCGATCGAGCGGAACACCGCGGTTCTGCCGGTGCTGATCGCGCACCTGGACTGCGACAGCCCGCACACCCGGCGCTCCGCGGCCGAGGTGCTCGGCGAGATCGGCCCGGCGGCGGCCGGGGCGGCGCCCCGGCTGCGGGAACTGCTCGCGGACTCCGCGGTGTGGATGCGGGTGGATGTCGCCGTCGCCCTGTGGCGGATCACCGGCGACGCAGGACCGGTGCTGCCCGTCCTGCGGGCCGCCTGGGCGGAGAACGTGCACACCCGCGCGGTCATCGCCGGCTGTCTCGCGGAACTGGGCCCCGCCGCGGCCGCCCCGCTGTTGCGCGCCGAACTGGCCGCCGTCCGCCGTCACAACAACGAGGGCGACCACTACGGCACGCTCGATGTGTGCGCCGACGAGAAGCTGCTGCTGGCATGCCGACGGGCCCTGGCCCGGATATCCGCGCCAGAGCCCGTCGCCGGTGACGGCCGGTAGCCGTCCGGCCGTCACCGGTGGTTACTGGTGACTACCAGTAGACGACGACCTTGTCACCGGCCTTGACCTGGTCGAAGAGGGAGGCGATGGCGGCCTTGTCGCGCACGTTCACACAACCGTGGGAGGCACCCGCGTAGCCGCGGGCCGCGAAGTCCGACGAGTAGTGCACGGCCTGGCCGCCGCTGAAGAACATCGCATACGGCATCGACGTGTGGTAGATCGTCGAGACGTGGTCACGGCTCGTGAAGTCCACCTTGAACTGGCCTTCGCGGGTCGGGGTGTACTGCGAGCCGAAGCGCACGGCCAGCGTGGTCTGCACCTTGCCGTCGATCACCCAGGACAGCGTCCGGGTGGTCTTGCTGATGCACAGCACGTGGCCGGTCAGGCAGCGCGGGTCGAGCTTGGCACCGGCCGGCTCGACGGTGGGCGGGTACATCGCCGCGTGCGTCGGCTGCTTGGTGACGCCGCGCAGCTTGCTCCAGGTCTCGGCGGAGACGCTGCCGGTCATGGGCAGGTTGTACCGCTCCTGGAAGTCGTTCACGGCGTTTTCCGTGACCGAGCCGTAGGTGCCGGTGGGGGTGCGGCTGAAGAGGTTCAGCTGGCCCAGCCGGGCCTGCAGCTCGCGGACCTGCTCGCCGTTGGAGCCCGTTTTCATGACGGCGGGCACGACCGGCGGCTTGGGCGTGGAGGAAGAAGTGCTGGTCGCACTCGCGCTGGGGCTGACCGTGGTGGACGAGCCCGCTGAGGGCTTCGCGTCAGCGGCCGGCTTTCCCTGCGGGCCGCAGCCCGCCAGTGCCGCCGCTGCCAGAGCGGCCACCACGATGGTTATCGGAGTTCTCACAGTCACCCTTTGCCCCCCAGAATCTGCAGTTACCCGCCTAGACACCTATCCCGCCCGTGCAGTTGCACGAATCCGGGGGAACACTGTGAGGAAACCCCAGCGCCTGCCTCTCCACGGCACGCACTCCCACAACTACGGTCCGTGGCGAAGACAGGATATTACTCACCAGTAAAGCGGAGGCGTGAACCATGGCGCGCGAGACCGACACCGCTCGATCCACCGAGAGTGGACTGTCCATCGAGCCGGTCTACGGACCGGAGGCGCTTGACGGCTGGGACGCCGTCGCGAAGCTCGGCGAGCCGGGCTCGTATCCGTTCACGCGCGGTGTGTATCCGTCGATGTACACCGGCCGGCCCTGGACCATGCGGCAGTACGCCGGTTTCGGTACAGCCACCGAGTCCAACGCCCGCTACCGGCAGCTGATCGCCAACGGCACGATGGGCCTGTCGGTCGCCTTCGACCTGCCGACGCAGATGGGCCATGACTCGGACGCGAAGATCGCCAGTGGTGAGGTGGGCAAGGTCGGAGTCGCCATCGACTCCGTCGACGACATGAAGGTGCTCTTCGGCAACATCCCGCTGGACAAGGTGTCCACGTCGATGACGATCAACGCCCCCGCCGCGCTGCTGCTGCTGATGTACCAGCTCGTCGGCGAGGAGCAGGGCGTCCCGGCGGACCGGCTCACCGGCACCATCCAGAACGATGTGCTCAAGGAGTACATCGCCCGCGGCACGTACATCTTCCCGCCGAAGCCGTCGCTGCGGCTGATCGCCGACATTTTCAAGTACTGCCGCACCGAGATCCCGAAGTGGAACACGATCTCGATCTCCGGCTACCACATGGCCGAGGCCGGCGCCTCGCCCGCGCAGGAGATCGCCTTCACGCTCGCCGACGGCATCGAGTACGTCCGCACCGCCGTCGCGGCGGGCATGGATGTGGACGATTTCGCGCCCCGGCTGTCGTTCTTCTTCGTCTCGCGCACGACGCTCCTCGAAGAGGTCGCCAAATTCCGCGCGGCGCGGCGGATCTGGGCGCGGGTGATGCGGGACGAGTTCGGCGCGAAAGATCCCAAGTCGCAGATGCTGCGCTTCCACACCCAGACCGCCGGTGTGCAGCTCACCGCCCAGCAGCCCGAGGTCAACCTCGTCCGGGTGGCCATCCAGGGCCTGGCCGCCGTCCTCGGCGGCACGCAGTCCCTGCACACCAATTCCTTCGACGAGGCCATCGCCCTCCCCACGGACAAGTCGGCCCGGCTGGCGCTGCGCACCCAGCAGGTCCTCGCCTACGAGACCGACGTCACCGCGACCGTCGACCCCTTCGCGGGCTCCTATGTGGTCGAGACGATGACGGACGAGGTCGAGGACGCCGCGCTGGAACTGATGCGGAAGGTCGAGGACCTGGGAGGCGCCGTCAACGCTATCGAGCACGGCTTCCAGAAGGGCGAGATCGAGCGCAACGCCTACCGCATCGCCCTGCAGCAGGATTCGGGCGAGCGCGTCGTGGTCGGTATGAACCGCTTCAAGCTCGACGAGGAGGACCCGTACGATCCGCTGCGCGTCGACCCGGCCATCGAGGCCCAGCAGGCCGCCCGGCTCGCCACGCTGCGCTCAACCCGGGACCGGGAGGCCGTCGACGCCGCACTCGCGCAGCTGCAGAAGGCGGCCCATGGCACGGACAACGTCCTCTACCCGATGAGGGACGCGCTGCGCGCGCGGGCCACGGTGGGGGAGGTCTGCAACGCGCTGCGCGAGGTGTGGGGGACGTACGTCGCGACCGACGCGTTCTGATCGGCGGCCCCCGGGCGGGCCGGGCGGGCCCGGCGGCCGCAAGCCGGGAGTAGGCGCTCACCTCGGCCGGATCGAGCGTGGCCTCAAGGATGCGGCTCGCGGGCGGCAGCCGAGGGCACCGCCGTCAGGAAGCGCTTGAGCCGGGGCGCGAGCGGCCGTTCGACCAGCCGGTGCAGCAGCCAGGCCAGCACCAGCATGGACCCGGCGGTGAGCGGCAGGACGGCGTACGGGGACAGGTGCAGCCGCTGGTGCAGCTGGAAGATGACGACCCAGCCCAGATGCTCGTGGACCAGGTAGAACGGGTAGGTCAGGGCGCCCGCCATGGTCAGCCAGCGCCAGTTGACGCCCGACACCCGTGGGAGGAGGGTGACCGCCGCGACCGCCGCGAAGCCGAGGGTCACGATGACGATGACCACCGTCGCGGACCGGTGCTGGAAGACGTGCGCGGCATGCGCGTTCGGGATCAGCCCCTTGACCGCGTAGTGCTGGCCGAACAGCCAGCCGACCGCGACCACGCCCCAGGCCAGCGGATCGTTCCCGTAGCGGTGCACCAGGTAGAGCCCGATGCCGCCGATGAAGAACGGCGCGTACTCCGGCATCAGGACGGTCTTGAGGAACGCCTCGCCCGACGCGTCCGCGAGGACCGCGCCCGCCGTCCACAGCCCGCAGAACGCCAGTACCCGGCGGCGGGTCGCGCCGGGCCACACCACGGCCAGCGCGAAGAGCAGATAGAAGCGCAGCTCCACCCACAGGGTCCAGCACACGCCCAGCACCCGGTCGGCCCCGACCGGCTGCTGAAGCATCGTCAGGTTGGTGAGCAGATCGCTGGGCGAGACCGTCTTCCACGCCACTCCTGGCAGCGCGAAGACGGCGGTGACCAGCAGCACGGCCGCCCAGTAGGCCGGGTAGAGCCGGGTCGCCCGGGAGACGGCGAAGCCCTTGAGGGTGCGTCCCCAGCCGCTCATGCAGATGACGAAGCCGCTGATCACGAAGAAGATCTGGACGCCGAGCGGCCCGTAGACGGCCACCTTCGACAGCGCGGGGAAGACCAGCGCGGGGGTCTGGCCCCAGGCCTTCCAGGCGTCGCCGCCGCGCCCCGCGTAGTGGTAGAGGCACACCATCAGCGCGGCCACGAGCCGCAGCCCGTCGAGTGCCCGCAGCCGGCCGTGCCGTGGAGCCGCCGGCTCTGTGCCCGGTACGGCGTCCGGCGCGCTCTTCTGCGCTGCGTCCTGTGCGGCGTCCGCCGCGGCCGGCGGTGTGTCGTTCCGGGACAGGGCGGGAGCGGGGAGTTTGAGACTCATCCGATGGCAGCCTTCTTCAAGGCGCGTGCGCGGCGGGCGACGCGACGGAGCAGGGGATTGCGGGGCAGGAACGCCAGCTGCGACGGGACCGCGCCCGGCAGCGCCAGCGAGGCGAGGCGGCGGCGCTTGAAGTAGCGCCAGGTGCGGGCGTTCAGCCGCTTCGACAGATAGCCGACGGTCTCCTCGCGCAGCTCCGGGTACAGCTGCGCCTGCATGCAGAATCCGACGGCCCGCAGCAGCGGCGTGAGGTCACCGGCGACCCGCTCGGGCAAGGGCGGGGACCAGCTGCGGACGGCTTCGGCGTCGTCGAGATCGGGCAGCAGGTCGTCGACGATGGTGACCGGGACGCGATTGCTGTTCTGGTACGGGGAGAGCCGCTCCAGCAGCATCTCCGTACCGGTGCGCGCCACCGGGATCCCGTAGAGCACGGCGGCGGTGAGCAGCGCCGTGGAGTAGCAGCCGACCACCAGCGCCGGACGCACCCGCTGGTAGAGCACCTCGGCCAGGACGGGGGAGTCCAGCACGGTCAGCTCCACGCCGAGCGCGGCCGCCTCCCGCTCCAGCGGGTCCGACCAGTGCGCGGGCGCGACGGGATGCGGCTTGAAGATGATCCGCCGGTGACCGAGGGCCGCGGCGCCGCGCAGCATCCGCAGGTGCAGTTCCTCCTCCTCGGCGGGGGTGAGGATCCCCAGCGCGGAGAGGTACTGCCCGAGCAGCAGGGCCGCGCCCTCGGGCAGCGCGGCGGCGGCAGCCGCGTCATCACCGGCGGCGGAACCGACTCCGGCCCCGCCGCCCAAGTCGCCGCTGGCGTCGGCGAGTTCCGCCAGCACCTTGGTGAACTCCGCGGCGGGCACGATGTGCGGCTCGACGCCGTACTCGGTCAGCAGCAGCGGGCGCAGCCCGGCCACCAGGTCGAGGTGGAGCAGCCGGTTGATCCGGGTGGTCACCAGCGGTTCGATCTTGTCGCGGGTCGGGCCGTACGACATCAGCCCGTCCGCGTACACATCGATCGTCGCGGCGGGGAAGAGCTTGACCAGGGCGAGAGCCGGCTTGACCTGGATCGACTCGACGACCAGTTCCAGATCGTCGTCGCCGAGCTCCCACAGCATCCGCAGATGCCGCTCCCACATGGGCACGTCGTCCGGGCGCGGCGCCCAGTCGCTGGGATGCATGGGCGAGATCGCCTCGTTCCACGACAGCACGTCGTCGAACCTGGCGCGCAGCGCGCCGAAACCGGGCGCGGCGTCGACGGCCGGGGTGGTCTCGGGAACGGGGGCGTTGTTGCTGATCAGCAGCAGGCGCCGGTCCGCCGGTGCGAACAGGCCGGCATCCAGCGCCGCCGCGAGGGTGGCGGCGCCGTACAGCGTCGACGCCACGTAGATCTGCGTATGTGCGCGTGCCATCAGACGGCCACCGTCCCGTGCGAGGTGGTGAGCCGCCTTCGCAGACGGCGCAGCGGCACGCTTCGCTCCACGCCCATCGCGTCCAGCGCCTCCGTGAGAATGTCCTGCGGCATCCGCTTCAGGGCGGCGGAGCTCAGCGTCTTCAGCTGCCGCGCGACCTGCGGTTCGAAGCGTTCGATCGAGTTCAGGTGGTGGGCGATGATCGCGCAGTAGGTACGGACCGCCTTCGGCATGAACCGGTCCGCTTCCGGGTCGGCGGCGGTCTCCGCGAGCACCTGGTCGAAGGAGCGGATGAAGTCCAGCTGCCGTACGTCGCCGATCTGAGTGAGCGAGGTGGCGACACCGCGCCGGTAGAAGACTCCGAGCAGGCCCACCACCGCGAAGGACGCGGCCTCCCGGTGCAGCCGCCAGATCCACGGCCGGTCCTCTGCGGTCCGCAGCCCGTCGGGGAAGTGCAGCAGTCCGGCGTCGGCGAGCCTGCGGTGGTAGATGCCGGCCCAGGCGAACGGGTAGTCGACGGAAGTCGGCCTCCCCGCGGGCAGGATCGCCTCGCGCGGCTTCAGTACGACTCCGCGGCGGCCGTGCGGGACGCGGGTGATGACGCGGGCCGGGCCGGTGCACTGCACATGATCGGTGCGTACGAAGTCGGTACCGAGCTCCTCGATGGCCGCCAGCAGCTGGGGAAGGTAGCCGGGGGCGAGCCAGTCGTCGCCGTCGAGGAAGGTGAGGAACTCGCCGCGTGCGGCGTCGATTCCGGTGTTGCGGGCGGTGGCCAGGCCGCCGTTCGTCTCGCGCGCTACGAGTACGGAGCCGGAAAGGGTGCGTGTCGCCCGTTCCAGGAGTTTCGGAGTGTCATCGGTCGAATGATCGTCGACCAGGATGAATTCGAAATCCGGACGGGAGTTCGCACGAAGACTTTGGAGCATGTCGGGTGCGAATGCCTGCACGTTGTAAAACGGCACAATGACGGAGAGCTTGACCACCTGCTGAACGTTAGGTGCCGGGCGGACTCGGCGGCCGACATTGCGCGGACCCTCAGGTGAACGGCGTATGTCGGGACCATGAAGCAGTCGCCCCCATGGGCCGGTTGGGCAATTCGCGGCACGCTGTTTACCGTCCGTTGGCTTAACGTTGGAGCGCCGCTCGGAACGGATTCCTAGCGTCTGCGTCGTGCCGAAAAGTTCCTCCGATCCCTTGCGGATCACCGTTCTCGCCGATTCGGACACCCGTTGGAAATGGGGTGCGCTGACAGCGCGTCGTATTTCGCCAGATGTCCGGCTCGATGCCCGTCTGCTCCGTGGCCGGGCCACCCCGACCACCCGTCAGCTCGCCGAGATCGGCATCCCCGCGGAATCGATGCGCGAGGTCACCGCCGCCCAGTTCCTGAACGAGACCGGCCGCGCCGGCCGTGACGGGCGGGGCGGAACCGAAGCGAGCGCCCGAACCGACGGCTGCGACGTGGTCGTGCTCGCCTGCGTCGGCGGCACCGTCCAGGCCATGCTGCACGGCCTGGCCCGCGCCTGGGAGGGCTCCGCCCGCCGCCCGGTGGTCGTCACCGGATACGTCGGCGTGGTCTACGAGAAGCTCGCCGACGGTCTGCTGCTGCGGGCCGGCGCGGATGTGGTGCTGGCCAACAGCGCGCACGACGCCCAGCGGTTCCGCGACACCTACGCGGGTGTCGGCGCCGACACAGCGGGGATCGTCGAGACCGCGCTGCCCTTTCTGGAGGGCGCGCCCTACGAGCCGTCCGCCGACCGGCCGTTCACCGTCACCTTCGCCGTCCAGCCGTCCGCGCCCGAGGGCCGCGCCGACCGTACCTACCTGGCCCGCCGCGCCGTGGAGCACGCGCGCCGCCACCCGGAGCGCGAGGTCCTGGTCAAGCTGCGCAGCAAGCCCGGCGAGCACACCACCCACATCGAGGAACACCCGTACCAGAAACTCGTGGCCAGGCTCGGCCCGCCCGCCAACCTGCGGCTGGCCTACGGGCACATGGGCGAGGTGCTCGACCGCACCGACCTGCTGGTGACCGTCAGCTCCACCGCCGCCCTGGAATCCCTGCACCGCTCCATCCCCACCGCCGTCCTCACCGACCTCGGTATCCGCGAGGCGCTCGGCAACCACCACTTCCTCGGCTCGGGCTGCTTCGCCTCCTGGGACCAGCTCGACGAGGGCCGCGTCCCGCGCGCCGACCCCGGCTGGCTCGCCGCCCAGGGAGTGACCGCGAAGGAACGGTTCGGGGCGCTGCGCGAGCGCGTCACCGCACTGGCCGCGGCCGACGAACTCCCGCCGCCCGCCCCGTACTACACACCACTCACCGCACCCGGCTATCTGCCCGGCGTCCTGGCCCGGCACGGCCTCGACGCCAAGGGCGAGCCGCTGCCCGGCGCGGTCACCGAGCGCGAACCCAGCGCGCTGCGCCGCGCGCTGCGGGACGTAGCGCGCAATTCAGCCCGTACCGCCTACCGCCAGGGCGTCCAGCGGGTCGCGCCCGTCATCCGCCGCTGGGGCCAGCTGTGACGAACCAACCGACCGGAGCTTCTGTGACCACCGCACAGTCCGTGACCACCCCACCGCCCGTGGCCACTCCACCGGCCGCCCGCGTCCTCGCCGTCATCCCCGCCCGGGGCGGCTCCAAGGGCGTCCCCGGCAAGAACCTCGCGCCCGTCGGCGGTGTGCCGCTGGTGACCCGCGCGGTGCGCGAGTGCCTCGCGGCGCGGCTGGTCACCGACGTGGCCGTGTCCACCGACGACCCGGCCATCGCCGAGGCGGCCCGCGCCGCCGGAGCCGACGTCGTGCTGCGGCCCGCGGACATCGCGGGTGACACGGCGACCAGCGAGGCCGCCGTCCTGCACGCGATGGACGTCCACGAGGCGCTGGCCGGCACCGCCGTGGACGTCGTCCTGCTCGTGCAGTGCACCAGCCCCTTCCTCACCCGCGAGGAGGTGGACGGTGTCGCCGCCGCCGTCATCGAGGACGGCGCTGACACCGCGCACACCGTCGCCCCGTTCCACGGCTTCGTCTGGCGCGAGGGTGACGGCGAGGACGGCGGCCACGGTGTCAACCACGACAAGGCCACCCGCCCCCGCCGCCAGGACCGCCCCCAGGACCTGCTGGAGACCGGCGCCGTCTACGCCATGCGCGCCCCCGGCTTCCGCGCCGCGGGCCACCGGTTCTTCGGCCGCACCGCGCTGGTGCGCACCGAGCCGGCCCGCGTCCTGGAGATCGACGAGCCGGACGACCTCAGCCGCGCCCGCGCCCTCGCACCGCTCCTCGACGCCGGTTCCACTCCCACCCTCGACGACATCGACGCGGTGGTACTCGACTTCGACGGCACCCAGACCGACGACTCGGTGCTGGTCGACTCCGAAGGACGGGAGACCGTCGCGGTGCACCGCGGCGACGGGCTCGGCATCGCGGCCCTCCGCCGCGCCGGGCTGCCCGTACTGATCCTGTCCTCGGAGACCAACCCGGTCGTCGCCGCACGGGCCAGGAAGCTCCAGGTCCCCGTGCTCCATGGCATCGACCGCAAGGACCTCGCCCTCAAGCAGTGGTGCGAGGAACAGGCGATCGCTCCCGAGCGGGTCCTCTACGTCGGCAACGACGTGAACGACCTGCCCTGCTTCGCGCTCGCCGGCTGGCCCGTCGCGGTCGCCAACGCCCATGACGTCGTACGGGCGTCGGCCCGCTCCATCACCTCCACCCCCGGCGGCCGCGGCGCGATCCGCGAGATCGCCGTCTGGATTCTCGGCCCCACTCTCTCCGCACCCCTCCCCGTAAAGGACCTCTCCCAGTGACCAGCACCCCCACGACCCCGAAGAACCTCCGTCCGGTCGGCACCCGCCACATCGGCACCGGACAGCCCGTCTACGTCACCGGCGAGATCGGCATCAACCACAACGGCGACCTCGAGAACGCCTTCGCGCTCATCGACTCCGCGGTCTCGGCCGGCTGTGACGCCGTCAAGTTCCAGAAGCGCACCCCCGAGGTCTGCACCCCGCGCGACCAGTGGGAGATCGAGCGCGACACCCCCTGGGGCCGGATGACGTACATCGACTACCGGCACCGCGTCGAGTTCGACGAGAACGACTACAACGCGATCTCCGACTACTGCCGCAAGCGCGGCATCGACTGGTTCGCGTCCCCGTGGGACGTCGAGTCCGTCGCCTTCCTGGAGAAGTTCGACCTCCCGGCCCACAAGGTCGCCTCCGCCTGCCTCACCGACGACGACCTGCTGCGCGCGCTGCGCGCCACCGGCCGGACGATCATCCTCTCCACCGGCATGTCCACCCCGAAGCAGATCCGGCACGCCGTCGAGGTGCTCGGCAGCGACAACATCGTGATGTGCCACGCCACTTCCACGTACCCGGCGAAGCACGAAGAGCTCAACCTGCGCGTGATCAACACCCTGCAGGCCGAGTACCCGAACGTGCCCGTCGGCTACTCCGGCCACGAGGTCGGTCTGCAGACGACGCTGGCCGCCGTCGCCCTCGGCGCGGTCTTCATCGAGCGCCACATCACCCTCGACCGCGCCATGTGGGGCTCCGACCAGGCCGCCTCCGTCGAGTCCCAGGGCCTGGAGCGCCTGGTCCGCGACATCCGCATCATCGAGACCTCCCTCGGTGACGGCGTCAAGAAGGTCTACGAGGGCGAGCTCGGCCCGATGAAGAAGCTCCGCCGTGTCGCGGGCGTCGTCGCCGAGGCCGAGTCGGCCGACGCCGACCGCGCTCCCGCTGTGGTCTGACGGGACGACGTCCCGGGTACCGCGAGCCGCCGCCACCGCGAACCACGAGAACGAGGAGTACCGGGATGACCGCGCCAGCACCCGGCCGGGGACCGCTCGCACTGGTCGAGTCCCCTGTCCAGCTCCTCAACGTCCTTGAGTGGGCGCACATACACCCCCCGACGGCGATCCCCGCGCCGCGTTCCGGGGCGGCTCCGGCCGCCCCGGGCGGCGGTGCGGCGGTCTCACCGCTCACCGTCGTCGTGCTCTCCCCGCGGGACCCCATGAGCCGCGGGCAGCTGCGCCGGATGGCCGAACTCGCCCGCGAGGACGGCGTCACCGTCCGCTGGTACGAAGCGCGCAGCAACCGGCTCGGGCTGCTGCGTACCGCCCTGACCCTGGCGCCGCTTCTGCTGAGCGTCCGGCACCTCGTCCTCGGTGACCCGTTCTCCCGGCTGGTGCAGGTGCTGCTGCCGCTGTGCCGGGCCCGGGAGATAACCGTCGTGGACGACGGCACCGCCACCATGGAGTTCACCGAGATCCTGGGAAACGGCGGCCGCCTCGTCCGCTGGCACCGCGCCGGCCGGCGGTCACCCGTCGACGCGGCCTTCGCGGTCTTCGCCCTGGCCGCCCGGCGCCGGCTGACCCCCGGCCGCCGCCGCACCATCGAACTCTTCAGCGCCATGCCCGCGACGCCCCCGCCCGGGATGACTCTGCGCGCCAACCGCTTCGCCTGGACGCGCTCGCGCTTCGGGCCGCCACGCATCAGTGCCGGCACCGACATCATCGGCACCTCCCTCGTCGAGACCGGTGTGGTCGACCTCGACCGGTACCTCGCCGCGGTTGCCGCTCTCGCCGAGTCCCACGGCGCCACCCGCTACTTCGCCCACCGTCGTGAGGACACGGCCAAGCTCCACCGCCTCGCCGTCGAGACCGGCCTGGAGGTCGTCCGCCCCGACCTGCCCCTGGAGCTGGTCGCCCGCCGGGGGCCGATCGGCCACACCGTGCTGAGCTTCCCCTCCACGGTCGTCCACACGCTGCCGCTCGCCCTGGCCGGTACGGGTGTCCGGGTGCTCGTCCGCGACATCGACGACGCGTGGCTCACCCACACCGCCTCACCGCGCGCGCAGGGATTCCTCTCCGGCATCTCCGGCACGGCCCGGGACCTCCACGGCCTCACCTCGGCCACGGCCCAGGCCACCGCGTAACGGCGTCGTGCCGGTTCCAGGCGGCCCCGATACCGGGCCCCTACGCTGCGGCCGACGGCCCCGGAACGCTGCGGCCGGCGGCCCCGGATGTTCCGGGGGACCCCCCTGGAAGGGAGCCGTTGCCTCGCGGGCGGTGAATCGTTGAGCGAGGATGGGTGGTGAAAGGCCCAAAAGGCCGTGATACCCCCGAAGGGACTGGGTATGCGCTGATGGGGCGACTTCTTCTCCTTCGACAGGACTGAATTTCTCTCGATCAACGCTGGAGGAGCTCTCATGGGGCCTACGCTGTCGGAGGTGAACGACTCACCCGCAGTGCCATCCGGCGCGCTGCCCGCCGGGCTGCGCGCCGAACTGACCGCGTTCCGGCGGGACATGAGCCACCGCCCCGGGACCGGTCGCCAGGACTCCCGCACCGCAGAAGCCGCCGCAGAAGCCGCCAAAGCCGCCGCCGAGGCCGTCACCTCCCGGCTGGAGCAGGCCGGTCTGCGGCCCCGGGCGCTGCCCGGCGGGACCGGGGTCGTCTGTGACATCGGGGCCGCGGACCCGGCGCGCCCGCGGCTGGCGCTGCATACCGACATCGACGTGCTGCTGCTCGGCGCCGGCCTGGTGCTCGCCGGTCTGGAGCGCGAGGGACGGCTGCCGCGACCGGTCCGGCTGATCCTCCAGCCCGCGGGGGACGCGGCGATGGGCGGCGCGCTCGACGCGATCGAGGCGGATGTGCTGGAAGGCGTCGGCCGGATCCTCGCGGTGCACGGCGACCCGGGGACCGCGGTCGGGCGGATCGGCCTGCGGCAGGGCCCCATCACCTCGGCCGCCGACCGCCTGGTGCTGAAGCTCGACGGCGCGGGAGGCCACAGCGCGCGCCCGCATCTGACCACGGACCTGGTGATGGCCACGGCCAAGATGGCCACCGAGCTGCCGGCCGTGCTGGCCCGCCGGATGGACCCGCGGTCCGGCGTGAAGGTCGTGTGGGACCGCATCGAGGCGGGGCACGCCTGCAATGTGATCCCGCAGCACGCCGAGCTGGAGGGCACCGTCCACTGCCTGGACCGCGCGGCCTGGGGCGACGCGCCCGACCTGGTGCACGAGGTGATCGACCAGGTGGCCGGGATGTACCGGGCGAAATGCGAGATCCAGTACCAGCGCGTCGTGCCCCCGGTCGTCAACGAGATGGCGTCGACGGAGCTGCTGCGGAAGGCGATGACGCTGCGCCACGGCGCGCTCGCCGTCGAGGACACCGAGCAGAGCCTCGCCTGCGAGGACTTCGCCTGGTATCTCGAGCAGGTGCCGGGAGCACTGGCCAGGCTCGGCCTGCGGCCCGCGGACGGTGCGCCGCGACACGACGTCCGATCGGGTGAACCGGACGGCGTCGAGGACGCGGTCACGACCGGTGTGGAGCTCCTCACGGCGGCTGCGCTGCTGGTCTGACGGTGGGTGGCGTGTCCCTCACGGGTGGTTGACCTGGCCGAAAGGCGTCGATCCGATAACAGGTCTTCATTCAGCCTTTACCTGACATCTACGCGCGTTAAGCTCCCGAATTAGCCAGCGCCGGACGGGGCGCTTTCGAATGAAGGGGACCCTCGTGCGCCGGGTTACCAAGATCGTTGCTGCGGGTGTCGCGTCCGCGGCCCTCGCCCTCACCGCCACCGCTTGTGGCAGCAGCAGCAGCTCCGACACCAGCAAGGCCAAGGGCGTAGGCATCGCCTATGACGTCGGCGGCCGAGGTGACCACTCCTTCAACGACTCCGCCGCGAAGGGCCTGGACAAGGCCAAGGCGGACTTCAGCCTCGGCACCAAGGAGCTGACGGCCAAGAACACCGACACCGAGGCGGACCGTGAGCAGAAGCTCAACGACCTCGCCAGTGCCGGTTACAACCCGGTCATCGGTGTCGGCTTCGCCTACGCCGACTCGGTGAAGGCCGTCTCGAAGAAGTACCCGAAGACGACCTTCACGATCGTCGACTCGGTCGTGGACGGCCCCAACGTCGACAGCGTCACCTTCACGGAGGAGCAGAGCTCCTACCTGGCGGGTGTCGCCGCCGCGCTGAAGACCAAGACCAACAAGATCGGCTTCATCGGCGGCGTGGACATCACGCTGATCAAGAAGTTCGCGGGCGGCTTCCAGCAGGGTGTCAAGGACACCAAGCCGAGCGCCACCGTCGACATCGAGTACATCACCCACGGCGGCGACCTCTCCGGCGTCGCGAAGCCGGCCGAGGGCAAGGCCAAGGCCAAGGGCATGCTCGACCGCAACATCGACGTGATCTACGCGGCCGCGGGCAGCTCCGGCGCCGGCGCCATCGAAGCCGTCGCGGGCAAGCAGGGCACCTGGGCGATCGGTGTCGATGGCGACCAGTACCTGGACAAGGGCCTGGCGCAGTGGAAGAACTCGATCCTGACCTCGGTCATCAAGAACGTCGACGGCTCTGTCTACGACGTCATCAAGAGCGTCAAGGACGGCAAGCCGATGGTCGGCAGCCACACCTACGACCTCAAGGCCGGTGGCGTCGGCCTCACCACCTCCGGTGGCTTCATCGACGACATCAAGACCCAGCTCGACGCGGCCAAGAAGAAGATCGCTGACGGCACGGTCACGGTCCAGAAGACCCCCACCAGCTGATCATCGACGCGAGGCCCGGCGGGGAGGGTGACTTTCCCCGCCGGGCCTCGCGCCTGTCCCGTTGCGGCTCTTCGGCCACCAGCGCCGGTTGTGCCGCGACAACTGTGGATCTGACGGCGCTACGCGCGTAGAGTCCGATCCTCGCGATACGTTCGCCCCCACCGCTCCGCTCTGCCCGCGAGGAGAGTGCGTCATCAACGCGTCCAGCAGTCCCCCCGCCGTCGAACTGCGCGGCATCACGAAACGCTTCCCGGGCGTCGTCGCCAACCGGGACATCGACATCACCGTGCGCCGCGGAACCGTTCACGCCCTGGTGGGTGAGAACGGCGCGGGCAAGTCGACCCTGATGAAGATCCTCTACGGGATGCAGCGTCCCGACGAGGGGACCATCACCCTCGACGGCGAGAAGGCGGAACTGCACACCCCGGCCGACGCCATCCGGCTCGGCATCGGCATGGTGCACCAGCACTTCATGCTCGCCGACAACCTCACCGTCCTGGAGAACATCGTCCTCGGCGCCGAGCGGCTGCACGGCATCGGCGGCAAGGCCCGCGCCAGGATCGCGGAGCTCTCCGACGCCTACGGGCTCGGCGTACGCCCCGACCTCCTGGTCGAGGACCTCGGCGTCGCCGACCGCCAGCGTGTGGAGATCCTCAAGGTCCTCTACCGCGGCGCCCGCACGCTGATCCTCGACGAGCCGACCGCCGTCCTCGTGCCGCAGGAGGTCGAAGCGCTCTTCGCCAACCTGCGCGAACTCAAGTCCGAGGGCCTGACGGTCATCTTCATCTCGCACAAGCTGGGCGAGGTGCTCTCGGTCGCCGACACGATCACGGTCATCCGCCGCGGCACGACCGTGGGGGACGCGGACCCGAAGACGGTCACCGTCAAGCAGCTCGCGGAGCTCATGGTCGGCAGTGAACTGCCGTCGCCGGAGACTCGCGAGTCGACGGTCACCGCCGAGCCGATGCTGGAGGTCAGCGGCCTCTCGCTGATCGACCAGGGAATGCAGTCGACCAAGCCCGCAGGCCGCCACACGGTCGTCAGCCTCGTCGTCGACGAGATCAAGGTCGCCGACGCGCGGCTTGTTCTCGATGACATCTCCCTCACGATCCACAAGGGCGAAATCCTGGGAATCGCGGGTGTGGAAGGCAACGGCCAGGCCGAGCTGGTCGAAGCCCTCATGGGGATGCGCGGTCTCGATGCCGGCACGGTAAAGCTGGACGGCGCCGACATCACCACCGCCCCCACCCGCAAGCGGCGTGAGGACGGCATCGGGTACATCCCCGAGGACCGCCACCGCCACGGTCTGCTCCTCGAAGCGACGCTGTGGGAGAACCGCATCCTCGGCCATGTCACCGAGAAGCCCAACAGCAGGGGCGCACTCCTGGATCTGACCGCGGCCCGCCGTGACACCGAACGGATCGTCAAGGAGTACGACGTCCGTACGCCCGGCATCGAGGTCACCGCGGCCTCGCTCTCCGGCGGCAACCAGCAGAAGCTGATCGTCGGCCGTGAGATGAGCCACCTGCCCAAGCTGCTGATCGCCGCCCACCCGACCCGCGGTGTGGACGTCGGCGCTCAGGCGCAGATCTGGGACCAGATCCGGCAGGCCCGCCGGGAGGGTCTGGCCGTACTTCTGATCTCCGCCGACCTGGACGAGCTGATCGGCCTGTCCGACACCCTGCGGGTGATGTACCGCGGCCGCCTGGTCGCGGACGCCGACCCCGCCACCATCACTCCTGAGGAGCTGGGTTCCGCCATGACCGGCGCCGCTTCCGGCCACCTCGAGCACACGGACGCCGGAGGAGAGGACCGATGAAGAAGTTCGACAAGGACCGGCTGATCCTCGGCCTGGCCGCTCCTGTACTCGCGATCGTCGCCGCCTTCGTACTCACCGCGCTCGTGCTCCTGGCCACCGGCAAGGAGCCCTTCCACGCGTTCAACGTGATGTTCGACAAGGGGCTGACGAGCGACAGCCAGGTCTTCATCCTCAACAAGGCGACGACGTACTATCTCGCCGGCATCGCGGTGGCCATCGGCTTCCGGATGAATCTGTTCAACATCGGCGTGGACGGCCAGTACCGTCTCGCGGCCTTCTTCGCGGCCGTCGTGGGCGGTGCGGTGAATCTGCCCTCCTTCATCCAGATCCCGCTGATCATCGTCACCGCGATGCTCGTCGGCGCGATGTGGGCGGGGCTCGCGGGGGTGCTCAAGGTGACCCGGGGCGTCAGCGAGGTCATCACCACGATCATGCTGAACGCCATCGCCACCGCGGTGATCGGCTACTTCATGATCCCCGGCCGGCTCGCCCAGCTGCATGCGGACACCAACTCGGTCTCCACCAAGGAGCTCCCCGCCTCGGGCCACTTCTTCGGCTTCGACATGGGCGCCAACGGCACGATCTGGGGCTTCATCGTGATCGCGGCCGTGGTCGGCGCGCTCTACTGGTTCGGGCTCTCCCGCACCCGCTTCGGCTTCGACCTGCGGGCGGTCGGCCGCTCCGAGTCAGCGGCCGAGGCCAGCGGTGTCAACGTCAAGCGCATGGTGATCACCAGCATGCTGCTGTCGGGTGCCGTCGCCGGACTGGTCGGTATGCCGGTGCTGCTCAATGACGCGCACCAGTTCAGCACCGAGTTCCCGGCCGGTATCGGCTTCACCGGTATCGCGGTGGCGCTGCTCGGCCGCAACCACCCGATCGGCATCGCGCTGGGCGCGCTGCTCTGGGGCTTCCTCGAAATCGCCTCCAGCAAGCTGGAGTTCGAGAACTACGACAAGGAGATCGTCGGCGTCATCCAGGGCATCATCGTGCTCTGCGTCGTCATCGCCTACGAGCTCGTCCGCCGCTACGGAATCAAACGCCAGCAACAGAAGGTCGGCGAGGAACTCGCCGCCCAGGCCCGCGACGCCCAGCAGGAGGTGGCAGCGTGAGCGCCACGGCTACCCCCGGCAAGACCGCACAGAGCCCGACGGGCACGTTCCGCGGCAGGCTCACCCTGTCCCGCGTCCTGCTGATCGTCGCGGGCGCTCTCATCGCGCTCTCCGCCGTACGCGCCATCACCGGCGCCAACGACATCACCTCGTCCGGCCAGATCTCGGGCGCCCTGACGATGGCCGTGCCGATCGGCCTCGCCGGGCTCGGCGGTCTGTGGTCGGAGCGGGCCGGCGTGGTCAACATCGGCCTCGAGGGCATGATGATCCTCGGCATGTTCTTCGGCGGGTGGGCGGGCTGGCAGTCCAACCCGTGGCTCGCCGTCGTCGCCGGCATCCTCGGCGGCGCGCTCGGCGGCCTGATCCACGCCATCGTGACCGTGACCTTCGGCGTCGATCACATCGTCTCCGGTGTGGCCATCAACATCCTGGCGCTGGGCGCCACCCAGTACCTGGCCAAGATCTGGTTCAGCGTCGGCAAGGCCGCGGAGAAGGGCGGCAGCCCCAAGCAGTCGCCGCCGATGGCCGACATCAAGTCGTTCACCGTCCCCGGGCTCTCCAGCTGGATGCACACCGTCGAGGGCCACCACTGGTTCCTCGTCTCGGACATCGCCGGGATCATCGGCGGTGTGGTCACCGACCTGTCGTCGCTGACCATCCTGGCCGCGGTGCTGTTCGCCGCCACCTTCTTCGTCCTGTGGCGGACCGCGTTCGGCCTGCGGCTGCGCTCCTGCGGCGAGAACCCGATCGCCGCCGAGTCGCTCGGCGTCAATGTCTACAAGTACAAGTACCTGGCGGTCATGGCCTCCGGCGGCCTCGCCGGCTTCGGCGGCGCCTTCCTCGCCATCGTGCCCTCGCACATCTACAACGAGGGCCAGACCGCCGGCCGCGGCTACATCGGCCTCGCCGCCATGATCTTCGGCAACTGGCGGCCCGGCGGGCTCGCCATGGGCGCGGGCCTGTTCGGCTACTCCGACAGCCTCCAGCTGCGCAACGGCGGCGAGACCGTCCACGCGCTGCTGCTCGCGCTGGCGGTGCTGCTGGTCGGGCTGGCCGCCTGGCGGCTCTACCAGAAGAAGTTCGTGCCGGCCGTGGTGGGCGGCGCCGCCGCCGTGCTGCTGGTGGTCTGGTACGCGCTGACCGACACCGTTCCCGATCAGCTCGTGGGCGCGACACCGTACATCGTCACGCTGCTGGTGCTCGCCCTCGCCTCGCAGCGGCTGCGGATGCCGAAGGCTGACGGCATGCCGTACCGGAAGGGCCAGGGCAAGTGACGATTCCTCCTGCCGAGGGCTTTGACGGCTTTGACGGCGCGACCGTCGGCGACGACGCCGGTCCTGTCGACGCCATCGACTGGGAGGGCCTGCGGAAGCACGCCCGGGACGTCATGTCCCGGGCCTACGCCCCGTACTCCCACTTCCCGGTCGGCGCGGCCGCCCTCGTCGACGACGGTCGTGTCGTCGTCGGCTGCAACGTAGAGAACGCGGCCTACGGCGTCGCCCTGTGCGCCGAGTGCGGACTCGTCTCCGCGCTGCACGCCTCGGGCGGCGGCAGGCTCACCGCCTTCACCTGCGTGGACCTGCGCGGCAACCTACTGATGCCGTGCGGTCGGTGCCGCCAGCTGCTCTGGGAGAACGGCGGCCCCGGACTCCTCGTCGACACGGCGCGCGGCGTCGTCCCGATGAGCGAAGTCCTGCCGGACGCCTTCGGCCCCGAAGACCTGAACCGCTAAGGAATCCCCTCTTATGGACGTCATTTCCGTCATCCGCACCAAGCGCGACCGCGGCCGCCTCAGCGACGAACAGATCGACTGGGTCATCGACGCGTACACCCGCGGCCACGTCGCCGACGAGCAGATGTCCGCGCTCGCCATGGCGATCCTGCTCAACGGCATGGACCGCGCCGAGATCGCCCGCTGGACCGCCGCGATGATCAACTCCGGTGAGCGGATGGACTTCTCCTCGCTCCCGCGCCCCACCGCCGACAAGCACTCCACCGGTGGCGTCGGCGACAAGATCACGCTGCCGCTGGCCCCCCTCGTCGCGGCCTGCGGCGCGGCGGTGCCGCAGCTGTCGGGACGCGGCCTCGGCCACACCGGCGGCACCCTGGACAAACTCGAGTCCATCCCGGGCTGGCGCGCGTCGCTGACCAACGCCGAGATGCTCGACGTGCTCAGCAGCGCCGGTGCCGTCATCTGCGCGGCGGGCGACGGTCTCGCCCCCGCCGACAAGAAGCTCTACGCGCTGCGCGACGTCACCGGCACGGTCGAGGCGATTCCGCTGATCGCCTCCTCGATCATGTCCAAGAAGATCGCTGAGGGTACGGGGTCGCTCGTGCTCGACGTGAAGGTCGGCTCCGGCGCCTTCATGAAGACGCTTGAGGATGCGCGCGAACTGGCCTCCACGATGGTCGGTCTCGGGACCGACCACGGTGTGCGGACCGTCGCTCTCCTGACGGACATGTCCACGCCGCTCGGCCTCACGGCCGGTAATGCGCTGGAAGTGCGTGAGTCCGTCGAGGTGCTGGCCGGTGGTGGGCCCGCGGACGTCGTCGAACTCACGCTGGCGCTGGCCCGCGAGATGCTCGACGCGGCGGGTCTGCGCGATGCGGACCCCGCCAAGGCCCTCGCGGACGGCTCGGCCATGGACGTCTGGCGCCGCATGATCGCCGCCCAGGGCGGCGATCCCGACGCGGAGTTGCCGGTGGCGCGGGAACAGCACGTCGTGCATGCCTCCACCAGTGGCGTCGTCGAGGTGGTCGACGCATACGCCGTCGGCATCGCCGCGTGGCGGCTCGGCGCCGGGCGTGCGCGCAAGGAGGACGTCGTCCAGCTCGGTGCGGGGATCGAGCTGCACGCCAAGCCGGGAGACTCCGTCGTGGCCGGGCAGCCGTTGATGACCCTTCACACGGATACGCCGGAGAAGTTCGCGTACGCGTTGGCGGCGCTGGACGGCGGGGTGCTGGTGGGTGCGCCGGGCGCGTCGTTCGAACCGAAGCCGATCGTGCTGGACCGTATCGCCTGACGATGCGGTGCGTTGGCGGGCCGGGGCGGTCAGCCCGTGCGGGGGCGTTGGCGGGCCGGGGTCCGGTGGCTCCGGGGGAGGGGTTCGAAATCGACTATTTACGGGCCTGGCGGCCCACAAATAGCTCGGCAGCATTTCGAACCCCTCCCCCTCCGCCCCCGTACCCCTCCGTCGAGTGTCCTGCCGCCGCCCTCGCTCAGGCGCCTGCGGCGCGCCGGGCGGCCCTGCCGCCTCTCCGCGCTGCGGCCTGGCGGCCGGTCCCGTCGGGCGGCAGCCGCCCGGAAACCGGGGCGACCTTGGGGCCGTACGAAAGTCGGCCGACGAGATCGGTCCAACTCTCCTGTACTTGTCTTGACGGCGGCCCCGGCCGCGGTCAGGGCGGTGCGGCCGGGGCGGACGGCACTGCGGGATTTTAGGCAGCCACCATGGGGCGAGCCTCTAACGAGTAGCCGCACGATAGTGGCGCGATCTTGATCGCCGGATCTCTGCATGCTTCACCGGTCGTCCCGTGGCCAGCGTGGCAAGCACTGACGTTGGCCTGGCTCGCCTGCCCGATAATCTCTGGTTCGGATCGCAACTGCAGCCGACGATTGGAGTACTCACACATGGTCAGCGTTAGTGTCGAAAACCCGGAACAGACCGATGCGCGTCTGGGCCGGGTGATCGCGGCGGCCGACTTCGTGGTCCATGACGGCGTCTGGTGTTTCCAGGAGTTCCCGGGCGACCGGCCTCCCACGCTCACCAGCGACACGCTGGCCATGGTCCGGGACCAGGACAGTTGGAGTCGACTCGTCCCGGCAACCGCGGAAGGCGAGGGCGAGCGGTTCGGGGTGTTCTCCTTCCACTTCCCGCCGGACCTGGACAACAGCGGCTTCGTCGGCTGGTTGGCCACCCGTCTCAAGACACGGTTGGGAACGGGTGTCTTCGTCGTCTGTGGCAGCAATCGCGCCCGCGGCGGCATCTACGACTACTGGGGCTGTCCCACCGACCTGTTCGACGACGCCATCGAAGTCATCGAAGCGCTACGACGCGCCAGCTGATCAGCCGCGCCGTGCCCATCCAGCGCAACCTGGTGTCAGGACACGAAGAGCCGCGCGGGACTATCAGAGCGTGAAGTCAGATTGGGCCCGCGCGGCTTGCTCCGATTCTGCCCTGTGCGGGATCTCGAAGGAACACCTGGGTGCCCTGATCGCCGAGCTGGCCGGGCCCTGGGCCGCGGCCAGGGAGGCTGAGCAGCGCGAACGGCGTGGTCACGCCCGGTTGCGGGCCGCCGGTGCGGGTCCGGGCCATCAGCTGGTCTTCGTCGACCGGGTGCTGGTGACCTTGGTGGCGCTGCGCTGGGGGCTGTCCCACAAGGTGCTGGCCGTCCTGTTCGAGGTGTCGGCCTCCACGGTGGACCGGGCGGTGGCCGAGGTCCGCCCGCTGCTGGCCGCGCGGGGTTTCGCGATCCCGGACCGGCCCGGGATTCGGCTGCGGACCCTGGCCGACGTGTTCGCCTACGCCCAGGCCGAAGGCATCACGCTGCGGATCGACGGCACCGAGGTGCAGGTCCGCCGCCCCAAGGCGCACCGGCCCGGTCGCAAGGCGTTCATCTCGGGCAAGAAGAAGCAGAACACCGAGAAAGCCACGATGATCAGCGACCGGCAGGGCCGGGAGCTGTGGCTCGGCGCGATCCGCCCGGGCCGGATGCACGACGCCACCCAGGTCCGCACCGAGGGCGTCGAGGAACAACTCCGGTTGCACCCGAATGTCCGCGCCGAGGTCGACTCCGGCTACGCCGGCCTGGCCCGCGACTTTCCCGGCCAGGTCAGTGCCCCGCCGAAGAAACCTGCCGCGGACGCGGGTCCGTCCGAGCGCAACTTCTACGACTACACCCGCCGCCGACAATCCCAGCGTCGGATCATGGTCGAGCACGCCATCGCCGAGCCGAAACAGTGGCGCAGCCTGCAACGCTGGACCGGCAACCGCGATGACCTGCCTGAAGTGATCGCCGCGATCGGCGCCCTGGTCTCCGACCGGAGCGCGAAGCGCCCGACCCGCAGCAAGCCGAGCACCGCACTCGTCCTCGCCGGATCGACGGCCTTCTGATCAACCCCGAGCCGAACCGCCAGGCCGACCCGTCCCGACCCTTATCGTGCGGCTACTCGTAAGACCAGGGGGCCACTCGGTCGCATTGCGGGCAGGGGTGAAGCCTGCCCGAGTCGCGGGTCAGCGTACGGCCCCCCGTTCTCTCGCCCCATGGCAGCTCCCGCCCAAAATCCCGCAGCGCCGGCCGCTCGTTCACGCTCGCCACCAGACGCCGCGCCAAGAGGCAGCGTTGGCAGCACGATCCCCGTCATCTGCCGCTAGTCGTGCGTCAGCGTGATCACTTGGTCGGGTTCGGTGGTCCATTCGCGCCCGCCGCCCAGCGGGAGCAGATCGGCAAGGCAGCCGGTGCAATGCTCGGGATGGTTGCCGTACGGGTCCCCGGGGTCCATGACCGCGCGCAGGGTGCCGATGCGGCCGGTCGCCAGGTCACGCACTACCGTGCCCCGGGGCGGAAGGACGACCGGCGGCGGCTTGCCGCTCACGGCCTGGCCTTCCCACGCGTGTCACGGAGCGCCTGTCGCAGCTGGAGGGCCGTTTCGCAGTCAGCGCCATCCGTCCGGCACTCCACCTCGCAGCCCGTGACGTGATCGAGCCACGCGCGGTACGCGAACTGCGCACGCCCCTGGGCCACGCTCACGCGCACGGGGATCCTCCCGGGCGGGCCGGAACCTACCTCCAGCCAACGGACGCTGTGATCATTCACCGCGCACGCCTCCCAGACACCGGACCGCACCGCGTCCGGGACTGCGTCCTTCCGGGTGTTCAGGGCCATCGCGCCGACTTCGGGCGAGGAATGTTCGTGCTGTGCGTCCGGACTCACCGCACACGCTCCTGAATCCACCGAGCCAGCCGAAGGGTTTCCACGGCCGACAGCCCGCCCAACTCCACCTGGGCCGTGCCCATCAGCGGGAATCCACCGCTCAGCGACGGCAACGAGAAGCCCGCCGCATCCAGAGCTTCGGCCAGGGCATCAGCCGCGCGCCTGCCGACAGCGAGCGCCGTTTGCTGCGAATCTCTCTGCTCCGTCGTCATGACAGCAGGTTCGCGCGTAAGCGGGGGCGACCCCAGGGACGTAACGTCCCACTTTCAGCCCTAGTTGGAGATCCCCAAGAACTCACTCAGCTTGGGCAGGCCAGGCGGATTGGCAGGACCCGATCTCAAGTCGTTCACGATGGCCACGGCCAGCGTGTGATGCCGCATCCAGGCCGGGGACATGCGTTGCAGCCGCTCCAGTGTCCTGACCGCCCCCTCAGCGTCCCCTACATCGGTGTAGGCCCGTGCCACGTCCAGGAGCAGCCACGTACGCCACGAGGGCGGAGTGTCGCGGCTGAGCCGCATCCCGTGCGCGAGGTTCAGCGCTTCATCGGGGCGCGCGTGCTGGACTGCGAGGCGTACCCGTTCGATGCGTACCGACGACTTGTTGAAGATGCTCAAGAGCTTGCTGTCTGCCGGAGGTGGCATGGTGGCCAGCCGCCCCGCAGCTTGCTCGGCCGTCCGCATCATGTCGTTCGCTGTGTCGTAGTCGCCGGACCGGGCGGAACTCGTGGCAGCGGACATCAGCAGTCCGCCCCACACGCGGATGCCCTCCGCCGTCCGCACGTTGCTCTGCTCCACCTTGGCAGCGGCGTGAACGGCGACATTTTGTGCGTCGTCCAACCGGTTCTGCCGTTGGTACGCCCATGCCACCGAGTTGTAGATCATCGGAGCCAGCAGGGGATCACCCGACAGGTCGGCTGCCGTTGCCGCGCGCTCAAGGCTGCTCAGCGCGAGATCCGTCTTGCCCATCCGGATGGCCAGGTGTCCGCCAAGCTGAAGGGATTTACCCAAGGCAGCTTGTCCGGCGGCCCGTTCAGTGTCGGTACCTACGGAAGCGACAAGCCGTGCGTCCGCGAGGATGCCAGGCAGCACGTCCATGACGCGACTGAACTCAGCACCGTGGTAGAGCGTCCACGCGTCAGCGATCTCCGCCCACAGCACAGACAGCGACAGCGCCTCAGCGTCGCGAGGCTCTGGGGGAGCGGTGAACAGCGGCGGCATGATGGCCCGCCGCACGGCGATGAGCGCGGGAGGCTCCGCCTCACCGTTGGAGGGCACACCGGGCGGATCACCCAGCAGCGATGTGACTTCTACCCCAAGGCCCTTGGCGAGGGCGTGGAGTGTCGGCAGGCGTGCGGAATGCTTCCGCTTCTGCTCAAGCTTGCGCACCACGTCCACGGATACGCCGGACCGTTCGGCCAGCCCCTCTTGGGTAAGGTCGGCCATGCGGCGCAGTCGGCCGATACGGTCGCCCAGGTGGTCATTCGCCATGACTCGAAGTTACGCCGTCGCTGGCCGTTTGCGGAGCGATCAGGCCCAACCGGGCCGCCTTCATGACGACAACCGTGACGGCAACGTCGGCACGAAACTCCATCCGATCACTCACCCCGGCGCACGGCCCAGTCCGTCACGTCAAGTGTCGATCACCGTTCTGACCAGGCATCCCCACACTGCGTAAGGACGTACTTTCGCAAGTAGCTTGCGAACTGATGACGAACGCCGTGGTGCACGGCCAGGTGCCGGGGCGGCGGGTCGAGACGCGCATCATTCGCCTGGAGGGCGGCGTGCGCATCGAGGTCCATGACGCGAACGGGAAGCCGTCGGAAATGCGGCAGGCGTCCGAGGATGACGAGAGGGGGCGCGGTCTCGCCCTGGTGCAGGAGCTGACCTGTGGACGCTGGGGTGTGGACGCGCGCGAGGGGGTCGGCAAGCTCGTATGGGCCCACCTGACCGCCGACGACAGCCACGGGATGTGATCCGGCCGGAGGGGGACGGGGGCGCAGGGGTGGGGGTTCGAAATGCTGCCGAGCTATTCGATGGGCCGCCCGGAACGTAAAGAGGCGATTTCGAACCGCCGCCCCGGAGAACCCGGCCCCCGCACCCGACAACCGCCCGAACGCAAACCCCAAGCCCGCCGCAGGCGAACCGTCGTTCCCCGTCAGCTGACCAGCGCGGTTCGGCGTTCTACAACCGCGCGGCGGGTTGCGTAGAGGGTGATCGAC
The DNA here is from genome assembly GCF_030063355.1 of Streptomyces sp. PH10-H1. GTDB lineage: Bacteria > Actinomycetota > Actinomycetes > Streptomycetales > Streptomycetaceae > Actinacidiphila. The sequence continues at coordinate 40,286 of NZ_JASISZ010000003.1, read as the reverse complement.
GCTACGCCGATCAGGGCCGCCAGTGCGAACGCGACGGTTCCGTCCCAGCCCGCCGCGTTGAAAGCGGAAGCGCCCACCGTGCCGCCGAGGCTGTTGCCGATGTAGTAGGCCGTCAGGTACAGCGCGGAGGCCTGGGCACGGCCCGTCGTCGCTGTGCGGCTTACGGAGGACGACGCTACGGCGTGGCCGGTGAAGAAGCCGGCGGTGATCAGGACGAGTCCCGCGAGAACCAGGGTCAGGGACGCCGACAAGGTCAGCAACAACCCGGCGCCGGCGAGGGCCACCGCCACGTACAGCGCTCCGCGCCGCCCGAGGCGGCCGAGGAGGGCGCCGGATCCGGCTGATGCGGCGGTGCCGACGAGGTACACGAGGAAGATCAGGCCGACGGCCGTCTGGGAGAGCCCGAAGGGCTCGGCCATCAGACGGTAGCCGAGCACGGTGTAGACGGCGCCGAAGACGGCCATGAAGAGCAGGCCGATGGCGTACAGCCGCCGCAGGAGCGGGTTCGACAGATGGCCGGTGATGGTGCGCCACAGTGCGCGCGGGTTCACCGGGCCGGGCTGGAAGTGGCGGGCCCTCGGGATGAGGAGGCGGAAGGCGGCGGCGCAGGCGATGGCGACGAGGCCGACGACGAAGAGCGCCGTGCGCCAGCCGAGTGCCTCGGAGACGATGCCGGAGAAGACGCGTGAGCTCATGCCGCCGATGCTGTTGCCCGCCACGTACAGGCCGATCGCGGAGGCGACGGCCTTGGGGTGGATCTCCTCGGCGAGGTAGGCCATGGCGGTGGCGGGGAGCCCGGCGAGCGCGACGCCCTGCAGGGCTCGCAGCACCACGAGCGTGGTGAGGTCCGGGGCGAAGGGGATCACGAGGGCGAGCAGCGCGGCGCTGAAGACGGACGCGGTCATGACCGCCGTACGGCCGTACTTCTCACTGAGCGCGCTCACCGGCAGCAGCGCGATGGCGAGCGCCGCGGTGGTGGCGGTGACCGTGAGGCTGGCCTGCGCGGGGGTGAGCGCGAGGTCGGCGGAGATCGCGGGGAGGAGCGCCTGCGTGGAGTACAGGAGCGCGAACGTCGCCAGACCGGCGGCGAAGAGCGCGAAGTTGGCGCGGCGGTAGCCGGGGCTGCCGGGGCTGAGCTTGGCGGTGGTGTCGGGAGACAACGGGGTGGCGGCGCCCGCGCGCGGTGCGGCGGACGCCTTCGTATCGGCGGGAGGCATGCCACGAACCTACGGCCGCCGGTTTTATGCGTCCAATGCACAAACAGTGCAGTATTGATCCCATGGTGCATGAGCAGAGGTCAGCGGGGGTTGTGTCACCGCCTCGTAACGGAAAAGACATGTCCGTAGCAGGGCGGCAGCCGGCTGTCGCGGATCTTGACGGCGAGTCCTGGGCGGCCGTGCTGGCGCCGCGGCTCGCCCAGTTCGCCGCCGTGGCCCGGCATGAGCATGTGACGCGTGCGGCCCAGCAACTCGGAATGCCGCAGTCGACGTTGAGCCGCGCCATGGTCCGGCTGGAACAGGACCTCGGGGTCGCGCTGTTCGCCCGCCGGGGCCGCAACGTGCAACTGACGGTGGCGGGGCGGACCTTCCTGGCGTCCGCCGAGCGCGCGCTCGGCGAGGTCGAGCGGTCCGCCGAGGCGGTACGGGTCGACACCGATCCGCAGACCGGCAAGGTCGCGTTCGGCTTTCTGCACACCCTCGGTTCCGAGACCGTCCCGGCGCTGCTGCGCGGCTTTCGCGCGGACTATCCGCGCGTGCAGTTCCAGCTCGTGCAGAACTACGCGGAGGCGATGCTGGAGCGGCTGCGGGCGGGCGAGCTGGACATGTGCCTGACGTCACCGCCGCCCGACGCGCCGGACCTGGTCGTACGCCGCCTGGACGAGCAGCGGCTGCGGCTGGTGGTCCCCGCCGACCACCGGCTGGCGACCCGTAAGCGGGTGCGGCTGGACGAGGCCGCGGGGGATCTGTTCGTCGCCCTCGAACCGGGGTACGGTCTGCGGCGCATCACCGACGATCTCTGCGCGGAGGCCGGGTTCGTGCCGAAGGTCGCGTTCGAGGGCGAGGAGGCCGAGACGCTGCGGGGTCTGGTGGCCGCGGGGCTCGGCGTGGCCCTGCTTCCGCCCCCGGCGGTGCCGCGGCCCGGCGTGGTCGAGCTGACCGTCTCCGCGCCGCGCGCGGTCCGCTACATCGGGGTCGCCTGGCTCGACGGCCATCCGGACACCGCGCCCGTCGCGGCGTTCAAGAAGTTCCTGCTGAGCCGGCGGGGTCAGCTGTTGCCGCGCTGACTCCTCACGTCCGCAGCGATTGTCCGAAACCGGCCGCCAGTGGCATGCGCAGACCGAGCGGCGGCGGCGCGGCGAGCGCGTCGGCGACGGGGCGGGCGTAGGGGCGGCCGAGCAGGGAGCCCAGGACGAAGTCGGTGGTGAGGGCGGAGATTTCGGCGCGGTGCTGGTGCAGGCTGTGGCCGTCGGTGTGGACTTCGAAGCGGCAGACGTCCCGGTTGACCTTCTTGGCGCGTTCGGCGAGCCGGTAGGAGAGCTCGGGGTCGGTGTCGTAGTCGTCGGTGCCGTGGGCGATGAGGACCTGGCGTCCGATGAGCTGTTTCACCGGATCGGGTTCTCCGCCGGAGGGCAGCCAGGGGGACAGCGCGACCACGGAGTTGACGGCGGGATGGCCCGCGGCGTGCAGGGCGGCGCGGGCGCCCATGTCCATGCCGACGAGGCAGACCGGCACGTCACCGTAGCGGCGGACGGTCTCGCCGACGGCCCACTCGGCGTCCGCCGCGGGGTGGGCGTGGCCGCCGTTCCAGCCGCGGAAGCGGTAGTGGACGACATGCGCGGCGAGACCCTCGGCGCGGCCCTCGCGCACCAGATGGCGGGCGAGGGGCCACATGAGGGCGGCGGCCAGCGGAGAGCGGCGCCGGGTGCTGAGAGGATCCCCGCCGGGAAGGATGAGGATCGCGGCGTGGACCGTGTGCCCGGTCTCGCGACGGGGGGCGGGGACGAGTCCCGGCGCGACCGGCCTGCCGAGCCGGGCGCCCCGCGCCGGTAATGCTTGCGAAGCCATGGCCCAACGATGGCAGACGCAGTGGTGTGCGCTACATGGCGGGACGGAAAATAATCGGTCACGACAGGTGATCTACGCGCGTAGGCGGTATCGTTCGTGAATGCAGAGCCAGAAAACGAGCACCACGACCCCGGACCAGATCCGTCGTTCGCCCAAGGTGCTCCTCCATGACCACCTCGACGGCGGGCTGCGCCCCGGCACGATCGTCGACCTCGCCCGCGAAACCGGCTACGCCGGTCTGCCCGAGTCCGATCCGGACAAGCTCGGCACCTGGTTCCGCGAGGCCGCCGACTCCGGTTCGCTGGAGCGGTACCTGGAGACGTTCGCCCACACCTGCGCGGTCATGCAGACCCGCCAGGCGCTGGTGCGAGTCGCAGCCGAGTGTGCCGAGGACCTCGCGGCCGATGGTGTCGTCTACGCCGAGATCCGTTACGCCCCCGAGCAGCACCTCGAAGCCGGCCTGACCCTCGAAGAGGTCGTCGAGGCGGTCAACGAGGGCTTCCGCGAAGGCGAGCGACGAGCGCGCGAGGACGGCAACCGCATCCGCGTCGGCGCCCTGCTGACCGCGATGCGGCACGCCGCCCGCTCGCTCGAGATCGCCGAACTCGCCAACCGCTACCGGGACATGGGCGTGGTCGGCTTCGACATCGCGGGCGCCGAGGCGGGCTTCCCGCCCACCCGGCACCTGGACGCCTTCGAGTACCTCAAGCGGGAGAACAACCACTTCACGATCCACGCGGGAGAGGCCTTCGGCCTGCCGTCCATCTGGCAGGCACTCCAGTGGTGCGGCGCCGACCGGCTCGGCCACGGTGTCCGCATCATCGACGACATCCAGGTCGCCGAGGACGGCACGGTCAAGCTCGGCCCGCTGGCCAGCTACGTCCGCGACAAGCGGATCCCGCTGGAGATGTGCCCGACGTCCAACCTGCAGACGGCGGCCGCCGTCTCGTACGCGGAACACCCGATCGGGCTGTTGCGCCGGCTGCACTTCCGCGTCACGGTGAACACGGACAACCGGCTGATGAGCGGCACGAGCATGAGCCGTGAATTCGAGCACCTGGTCGAGGCCTTCGACTACACCCTCGACGACCTGCAGTGGTTTACCGTCAATGCGATGAAATCAGCATTCATCCCTTTCGATGAACGTCTCGCGATGATCAATGACGTAATCAAGCCCGGATACGCCGAGCTGAAGGCGGAGTGGCTGTTCCAGCAGACCATCGCCACACCGGCCCTGGCCAGCGGATCTGCCGCGTCGCAGGACTGATCGGGGGACGTGCGGGCGCGGCCGGGAACCAGGGGTTACGGCCGCGCCCGCACATGTTTTCCCCGCTTGCACCCTTCGTGACGTCATGACTACGTTCCGGAGCCATGACGACCCGAACCATGAAGACCCTTGGTGCCGCCGCTCTCGGCGTCGCCTTCGTTGCTGCCGCCGCCGGTTCCGCCTCGGCCGCCGCCCTCCCGGCCGTCGACGGCCTCGCCTCGGCGACCTCCCTGCTCGGCGGGCTGCCGCTCGCCGACGCCGCCAAGACCCTCCCGGTCGCCTCCCAGATCACCGGGAACAACACCGCGACCCCGAACGCCCAGAAGGACCCGGTGGGCGGTCTCCTCGGCGGCCTGCCGACCGGTGGCCTGCCGACCAGCGGACTGGCCACCAACAGCCTGCCCACCAGCGGCCTGCCCACCAGTGGCCTGCTCGGCGGCTGATCCACCCCACCGCGGACCCGTCCGCGATCAACCCGCGCATCGTGTCGCGACCCATGGGCCGTACCCCGCCTGCCACGGCGGGGTACGGCCCGTCGCGCTTGCTACGCTCCGCGCGTGCACACACCCCAGAGGATCGCCGGGATCGCGCTGCTGGCGCCCCTGCTGCTGGTCACGGCCTGTGGCGGATCGTCCGGCAGCGACAGAACCGGCGTCACCCCGGGGCCGAGCGTCACCACCCCGTCGCCGCTGCCCACCCGCACCGCCCTGGAGCGGGCGGCGCTCCGTCCGGGGGACGTGCCGGGGTTCACGGTGACCGGCGCCGTGCCCGGCGGTTCCGCGGCAGACGCCACGGTGTCCGACAAGCGCCAGTGCCAGCCGCTCGCCGACCTGCTGTCCGGCCGTCCCGCGGCCGGTGCCAAGGAGACGGTCGCCAGGACACTCGCCTCGGCCGACCCGAAGGCGGTCGGCCGGGGTGTCACCGTCACTCTCTCCGTCTACGGCACCGGGGGAGCCCAGAAGGCGCTCGCGGGTCTGCGTACCGCGGTGCGCGCGTGCGGATCGGGCTTCAAGCCCGTCATCGGCGGCGTCACCGGAGCGACCGTGGCGGTCGCCGGGCGGCCCGCGCTCAAGACGGGCGATGACGATCTGCGCTTCGCCCTGGGCTTCGCGGCGGGCGGACCGGGCGCGCGGCAGGACTTCGTCGTGATCCGTACCGGCTCGACCGTCAGTTGCTTCCGCGGGGCGGACAGCACCCTGGCGCACAGCTTCGACGTCCCGAAGGCGGTCGTCACCGCGCAGCTGGGGAAACTGGGCGCGCCGCTCAGCAAGCGGGGCTAGCGCCGTGGCCGGCACGGTTCACCGGGCCAGGGCCGCTCTACGGGGCGATCCCGACCCTGGTGGCTCTCGGGGACGACCCCTGGGACCGGGAGCGCGTGAGCGCGCCGAACCCGCGGCGGCGCAGCATCCGCCGCGCCGCGGGGACGATCGCCAGATACGCCAGCGCGACGCCCGCGGTGTTCAGCAGCAGGGCGTCGACGTCGAAGATCTGGCCCGGCACCACCGTCTGCAGGAACTCCAGCGACAGCGACACCATCAGGCCCGCGAAGACCGTACGGGCGAAGGACCCGGCACTGGGGGACCGGATCCGGCCCCCTGCCATCGGCAGCAGGACGCCGAGCGGGGCGAGCAGCAGCAGGCCTTCGAGGAGCCGCCGGGCGGCCTCGAAGGGCTCCATCTGCAGATCGGCGCGGATCGTGCCGAACGGGCGCAGATTGGGCGCCGCCACCCAGGGGACGTAGTGCGGCCGGAGCATCAGCCATCCGACGAAGGACAGATGCGCGGCGGTGAGCACCAGGCCCATCGCGCGCACCTTCGGAATCGAGGCTTCAGGCTGCACGTCGGGAATGACGCCATTCAGCGCACGGCGGTTCCCGCCGTGTCCGTCGCGTCCGGCCTGGTGCGCAGCGAGGACGTGCAGGTGTAGCGCTTGACGGGATCCCCGGTGATCCGACCGGGGCCGCCGAGGAGCACCGAGCGGCCGTCGGCGCTCACCACGGGTGAGGCCGCGAAGGTGCACACGATCTGGGCGAGGGCGAAGGACGGCAGTTCGTCGAGGGCCTGGCTCAGCCGCAGAGCGTCCTTCGGGTCGCCGGGCGCGGGACCGGTGACATCCAGGCTCCCGGGCACCTCGGAGGCGAACCCGGAGTCCGTCTCCGCGGCGGACGGGCGGCGCTGCAGCTGGCCGAGCAGCTCACGGGCGCCGGCCAGCCGGTCCACCGGTGCGGGGTGCACTCCGGCGAAGCCGGTGGTGACGGTGCGCGCGACCTCCGCGGCCAGCGCGCTGCACACCAGATACACCTTCATGACGGTGGTGCCGGGCGTCCCCGGCGGATCGGTCGCCACCGGTGCCGCGCACGACACCCGGGTGGGCGCGGGGCCCGCGTCCACCGGCACGCTGGTCGTACGGATGCCGCAGCCGCACGTGACGGCCGTGACGAGGGCCGCGAGCAGCGCGGCGGCCCGGAACGTACTGGCCCGGGAAGCGCGGGCACGGTGCCTCAGAGGAGGCGTCAGGGTTCTCATGGCCGGCCGCCGTCCTCGTCGCCCTCGGGCAGCGCCTCTGCCGGCCGCACCGGCAGGTACAGCGTGAACAGGGCCCCGCCGCCGGGAGCGTTCGCGGCGGTGATGTCGCCGTCGTGGATGTGCGCGTTCTCCATCGCGATCGACAGGCCGAGTCCGCTGCCCTCCGAGCGGGCGCGCGAGGCGTCCGCCTTGTAGAACCGGTCGAAGACATGCGGAAGTACGTCCTCCGGGATGCCGGGACCGTTGTCCGCGACCTCGATGACCAGCTGGTCGTCGACCGTACGCACCGACACCCGGACCGGGGAGCCGCCGTGCTTGAGCGCGTTCCCGATCAGATTCGCCATGATCACGTCGAGGCGGCGCGGGTCGAGGCGTACGAAGATGCCGCGCGGCGCGTCCAGCTCGACGGAGTCCAGCCAGGCGCGGGCGTCCATGCACGCGGTCACCATGTCGGCCACGTCGACCTCGTCGAGCAGCAGCCTGGCGGTGCCCGCGTCGAAGCGAGTGACCTCCATCAGGTTCTCCACGAGTTCATTGAGCCGGCGGGTCTCGCTGACCACCAGGCGCACGGCGGGCGCGATCATCGGGTCGAGCGAGTCTGCCTCGTCCTCCAGCACCTCGGTGACGGCGGTGATCGCGGTGAGCGGGGTCCGCAGTTCGTGCGACATGTCGGCGACGAAGCGGCGGCTGGCGGCCTCCCGGTCGCTCAGCTCCTCCACCCGGGTCTCCAGGGCCTCCGCCGCCTTGTTGAACGTCCTGGACAGCTCCGCGAGCTCGTCCGTGCCCGACACCTTCAGCCGGGTCCCGAGCTGCCCCTCGCCGAGCTGCTGAGCCGCGTCACCGAGCCGCTTCACGGGCCGCAGCACCGTGGATGCGGCGGCCTGGGCGAGCAGCGCGGAGCCGATCAGGGCGAGCAGCGTGGCGATCCCCAGCGACCAGGCGAGGGAGTTGAGGTCCTTGCGCTCGGCGTCCAGCGACTTGAGCATGTAGCCGGTCGGGCCGTCGTCCATGATCTTCGCGCCGGCCACGAGGTACGGCGTGCCGCGCAGCGAGATCCGCAGCCAGTGCAGGTGGTACTTGTTGTCCTGCGCCTTGTGCCGGGTGTTCACCGCTTCCTGCAGCGCCTTCGGCACATCGTCGAGGGTGAAGAGGTCCCGGCTGGACGGCGCCGCGCACGGCCCGTTGTCCGGCGTCTTGTCGATCAGCAGGACCGCGTAGCTGCCGGGTCCGCCCATCGCGTCGGCGGCGTTCTTCAGCCCCTCGCACGGCGGATTGACCGGCAGCGAGGCCGCGTTGCGCCGCAGCGAGTCGCGGAAGTCGTTGAGCGCGGAGTTCTGCGCACGGGTCAGCACCGCGTCGCGGTTCAGCCAGTACGCGATCCCGGAGGCCGACACCGCGGCCGTCAGCGCCACCGCGGCGAACACCGCCACCAGCCGCAGTCGCAGGCTGGTCCAGTGCAGCAGACCCGAGGCCCAGCCGAAGAACCGGTCCGTCACTGCGGCGTGTCCAGGCGGTATCCGACACCGCGGACCGTGCGGATGAGGGTCGGGGACGACGGAACGTCCTCGATCTTCGCGCGGAGCCGCTGAACACAGGCGTCGACCAGCCGCGAGTCACCGAGGTAGTCGTGCTCCCACACCAGCCGCAGCAACTGCTGCCGGGACAGGGCCTGGCCCGGGCGGCGGCTCAGCTCCAGCAGCAGCCGGAGCTCGGTCGGCGTCAGCTGCAGGTCCTCGCCGTCCTTCGTCACCGTCATCGCGGAACGGTCGATCACGATGGAGCCGAAGGCAGCGGAGTCCGTGCTGTCCCGCTCGCCGCGCCGCAGCACGGCGCGGATCCGGGCGTCCAGCACCCGGGGCTGGACGGGTTTGATGACGTAGTCGTCGGCCCCCGACTCCAGGCCCACCACGACGTCGATGTCGTCGCTGCGCGCGGTCAGCAGAATGATCGGCAACTGGTCGGTACGCCTGATCCGCCGGCACACCTCGAAGCCGTCGATGCCGGGAAGCATCACATCCAGCACGATGAGGTCCGGGCGCTGCTCCTTGAGCAGCTTCAGGCCGTCCTCGCCCGTCGCCGCGGCCACCACACGGTGGCCCTGGCGGGACAGACCGAGTTCAAGGCCCGTACGGATGGCGTCGTCATCCTCGATAAGCAACAGGAAAGGCACGCCGGTCATTGTGACCTACCGGAAGCCCAGGTATCGAGCACGGGGCGATCTCACCTCGCCGATCACTCCCCGGCTCACTCTGCGTGAACCGGAAGTCTCTGTGACGGGCCTGTGACACTCGGCGGACAGCGCCATGAAACTGACCCGGCAGTCTTTGGACCCAAGGCAGGCGTCCACACGGATTCCGACGCCGGATATCACCAAGACGGTTCCACCGACGGGGGCGCGACATGAACGCACTGCACAGCACCACCACCACCGCAGTCCTTCAGCCGCGCCCGCACACCGCCGGCCGGAACGAAGGGAAGTCCGGTGCCGCGGGCGGGCGGGGGTGCGCTCGCGGCACCGGACGACAGCAGGGCCAGCCGGCCGGCCAGGTGGTCCGCAACCGGCCGCCGTACATGACGGCGATCGAGGGCGGCGCCGCGAGTGCCACGAGCACCGCGACCGTTACGGGCACCGCGAACGTGACGGGCACCACGACCGCCACGCAGACGATTCCGGTGCAGCGGCACGACAGCCTGGCGGAAGCGGAGTTCACCGCCTACGTCCAGCAGCGCCGCGCCTCCCTCTACGCCACCGCCTACCACCTGACCGGTGACCGCTACGAGGCCGAGGACCTGCTGCAGAGCGCGCTCTTCTCCACCTACCGCGCCTGGGACCGGATCAGCGACAAGGCGGCCGTCGGCGGCTACCTGCGCCGCACCATGACCAACCTGCACATCAGCGCCTGGCGCCGTCGCAAGCTGAACGAGTACCCGACGGAGGAACTGCCCGAGACGGTCGGCGAGTCCGACGCGATGGGTGGCACCGAACTGCGCGCCGTCCTGTGGCAGGCGCTCGCCAAGGTTCCCGAGACCCAGCGCACGATGCTGGTGCTCCGCTACTACGAGGGCCGGACCGACCCGGAGATCGCCGACATCCTTGGCATCAGCGTCGGCACGGTGAAGAGCAGCATCTGGCGCTCGCTGCGCCGGATGCGTGAGGACGAGGCGCTCAGCTTCGGCCGCGACGCGGACGAGTCGTTCGGCGAGCTGGTGGCCTGACGGTTCGGACCGTCCCAAGAGACACCGGTGGGGGGACCGGTTGGGGGGAACGGGGGAGAAACCGGGGGGTACGGGGGAAACCGCGGTCGGGGGAGCGCGGTGGGTGCGGGGCTGGGCAATCCGGGGGGAGTGCCTGGCCCCGCACCTTTGCGTTGAAGCGTTTACGCGTCCACCGGCATCTCCGCCGGGCTCGGCGACACCACCGGCAGCGCGATGATCCGCCGCATCGCCTCGTCCTGTGCGCACGCGAACGCGCCCAGCGCCGTCTGCCGGGCCACGATCGCCCGCTCGCCGCGCATCAGCCGCCAGCCCCTGCGCAGCAGGACCGGCACCGACTTGCGGCCCTCCGCCAGATCACGCCGGAACCGCCGCCAGGCCGTGACCGCCGGACGGCCGCGCAGGCACAGCGTGTCGGCCAGCAGTCCCAGCTCGCGGCACCGCTCCGTGATGTCGGCCGCGAAGATCCCCTCGGCGACGAAGAGCGGCGAACCGTCCAGCGCCACATGGATCTCGCCGGTGTTCGAGGTGACATGGGCGGCGACCTGGCGGCCGAACACGGCGATCGAGGTCACCGGTACGGCGCCGAGCAGCGCCACGACGCCCAGGACGGCGCACCAGACCGGCAGCCGCGCGGGAAGCCGGCGTGGGGCGGGCCGCCCGGTGGGACGCGCCTGGAGGGCGGCCCGCAGGGCGCGGCTGTCACCCCGGGCCGTCTCGATCCGCAGGCTGCCGCCCGACGGCGTCCGGTGGACGAGCGCGGTACGCACGATCCGGCGGCCCGACCAGGGCCCGTAACCGGACCCGGGCTCGGCGCGGGCGTACAGGGTGCGTTCGAAGGTGCCGCCGGGTGGCAGTTCCAGCACGGGACCGCCGCGGGACAGGAAGTACAGCGGCCCGCCGGACAGGACCACCAACTCGCCGCGCTCGTACTCCCCGGCGTACGGGGGCTCGTCACCGAGCAGCTGGCAGGGGATCCGCACCGGCCGCCCGGCGGCGATCGCGCGGGCCTTGCCACGCCCGAGCCACACCGGCACGGACAGCACCAGGAAGCACAGGAACGCGCTGAAGGCCGCGTAGGGAAGAACCCCGGTGAAGCCGTCCCACACAGGGATCCTCCGACGGTGGCGCGCCGGCGCGGGGAGAGCCGCCGGCCCGGTGAACGGGTACGTGACAACGGAACACCCCCCGCGGGAGAAGCCTGCCCCGCGAGGGGCGCCGGTGGATGGAGACGTTCCTCACATGCCGATCGGGTGCCGACCTCGGCCGCCGGTCGGATGCGGCCTCACATGCCGATCGGGTGCCAGACGGTCTTGGTCTCCAGGAAGGCCGTGAGGCGGTCGGTACCGGGGTCGGCGGACCAGTCGCCGTCCTGCGCGGCGCGGGGCCGCAGGACGCGCTTGAGGTTGTCGGCCGCGGCGATCTCCAGCTCCTTGGCCAGGCCGGCGTCCGCGCCCGTCAGGTCGATCGCGTTGACGTCCTGATGGGCGGCGAGCGACGGGGTGATCTCCGCCGTGCGCCCCGACAGGATGTTGACGACGCCGCCGGGCAGGTCCGAGGTGGCGAGCACCTCGCCCAGCGACAGCGCGGGCAGCGGCGACTTCTCGCTCGACACGACGACGACCGTGTTGCCGGTGGCGATCGCCGGGGCGATCACGGAGACGAGACCGAGGAAGGATGACGCCTGCGGGGCCACGAGCACCACGACGCCGGTCGGCTCGGGGGTGGAGAGGTTGAAGAACGGTCCGGCGACGGGGTTCGCGGAGCTGACGATCTGGCCGATCTTGTCGGTCCAGCCCGCGTACCAGACCCAGCGGTCTATGGCCGCGTCCACCTGGGCGGCGCCCTTGGACTTCGAGATGCCCTCGGCGGCGGCGACCTCCGCCGTGAACTGCTCGCGGCGGCCCTCCAGCATCTCGGCGACGCGGTAGAGGATCTGGCCGCGGTTGTACGCGGTCGCGCCCGACCAGCCGCCGAACGCCTTGCGGGCGGCGACGACCGCGTCACGCGCGTCCTTGCGCGACGACAGCGGCGCGTTGGCGATCCAGTTGCCCTTGGAGTCGGTCACCTCGTACACCCGCCCGCTCTCGCTGCGGGGGAACTTGCCCCCCACGTAAAGCTTGTACGTCTTGAACACGCTCAGCCGAGTATCAGACATCGAGGTACGCCTCCAGGCCGTGACGGCCGCCTTCGCGGCCGAAGCCCGATTCCTTGTAGCCGCCGAAGGGCGAGGTCGGGTCGAACTTGTTGAACGTATTGGCCCAGACGACGCCCGCCCGGAGCTGGTTCGCCATCCACAGGATGCGCGAGCCCTTCTCCGTCCAGATGCCTGCCGACAGCCCGTACTGCGTGTTGTTGGCCTTCTCGACGGCCTCGGCCGGGGTACGGAAGGTCAGCACGGACAGCACCGGGCCGAAGATCTCCTCGCGGGCGATGCGGTGCGCCTGGGTGACGTTCGTGAAGAGCGTCGGGCGGAACCAGAAGCCGGCGGCGGGGAGCTCGCAGTCCGGCGCCCAGCGCTCGGCGCCCTCGGCCTCGCCGGCCGCGGTGAGCTCGGTGATCCGGGCCAGCTGCTCGGCGGAGTTGATGGCGCCGATGTCGGTGTTCTTGTCCAGCGGGTCACCGACGCGCAGGGTCCGCATCCGGCGCTTGAGCGCGTCCAGCACCTCGTCGGCCACGGACTCCTGGACCAGGAGGCGGGAGCCGGCGCAGCAGACGTGGCCCTGGTTGAAGAAGATGCCGTTGACGATGCCCTCGACGGCCTGGTCGACCGGTGCGTCGTCGAAGACGATGTTGGCGGCCTTGCCGCCCAGCTCCAGCGTCATCCTCTTGTCCGTGCCGGCGATGGAACGCGCGATGGCCTTGCCGACCTCGGTCGAGCCGGTGAAGGCGACCTTGTTGATGTCGGGGTGCTCCACGAGCATCGCGCCGGTGGAGCCGTCGCCGGTGATGATGTTGACGACGCCCTTGGGGAGACCGGCCTGGCGGCAGATGTCCGCGAAGAACAGGGCGCTCAGCGGGGTCGTCTCGGCGGGCTTGAGCACCACCGTGTTGCCCGCGGCGAGCGCCGGGGCGATCTTCCAGGCGAGCATCAGCAGCGGGAAGTTCCACGGGATGATCTGGCCGGCGACTCCCAGCGGGCGCGGGTCGGCACCGTAGCCGGCGTGGCCGAGCTTGTCGGCCCAGCCCGCGTAGTAGAAGAAGTGCGCGGCGACCAGCGGCAGGTCGGTGTCGCGGGTCTCGCGGATCGGCTTGCCGTTGTCCAGTGATTCCAGCACGGCCAGCTCGCGGGAGCGCTCCTGGACGATGCGGGCGATCCTGAAGAGGTACTTGGCGCGCTCGGCGCCCGGCAGTGCGGACCACTTCTCGAACGCCTTGCGGGCGGCCTTCACGGCCCGGTCGACGTCCTCGGCCCCGGCGTGCGCGACCTCGGAGAGGACTTCCTCGCTGCTCGGCGAGACGCTCTTGAAGACCTTGCCGTCGGCGGCCTCGCTGAACTGGCCGTCGATGAAGAGCCCGTACGACGGGGCGATGTCGACGACCGCGCGGGACTCGGGTGCGGGTGCGTATTCAAATGCCATGTCGGTCAGTCCACCGTCACGTAGTCGGGACCGGAGTAGCGGCCGGTGCTGATCTTCTGACGCTGCATCAGCAGATCGTTGAGCAGGCTGGAGGCTCCGAACCGGAACCAGTGGGGGGACAGCCACTCCTCGCCGAGCGTCTCATTGACCATCACGAGGTACTTGATGGCGTCCTTGGTGGTGCGGATGCCGCCGGCCGGCTTCACGCCGACCTGCACACCGACCGCCTCGCGGAAGTCGCGCACGGCCTCCAGCATGAGGAGGGTGTTGGGCGGGGTGGCGTTCACCGCGACCTTGCCGGTGGACGTCTTGATGAAGTCGGCGCCCGCGAGCATCGCGAGCCAGGAGCAGCGGCGGATGTTGTCGTACGTCGCCAGCTCGCCGTTCTCGAAGATCACCTTGAGGTGGGCGGCGCTGCCTCCCCCAGCCTCCGGGGAGGTGCCCCCTGGACGGACGCAGGCCGCCTTGACGGCCCTGATCTCCTCGAAGACCTGCATGTAGCGGCCGGAGAGGAAGGCGCCGCGGTCGATGACCATGTCGATCTCGTCCGCGCCCGCGGCCACCGCGTCGGCGGTGTCGGCGAGCTTCACGGGCATCGCGGTGCGGCCGGCAGGGAAGGCGGTGGCGACGGACGCGACATTGATGCCGGATCCGTGCAGTGCCTCCTTGGCGGTCTTCACCATGTCCGGATAGACACAGATCGCGGCGACCTTGGGGGTCGTGCGGTCGGTGGGATCCGGATGGATGCCCTTGGCGCACAGCGCCCGGACTTTGCCGGGGGTGTCCGCGCCTTCGAGCGTGGTCAGATCGATCATGGAGATCGACAGGTCGATGGCGTAGGACTTCGCCGTCGTCTTGATCGATCGGGTGCCGAGAGTCGCGGCACGGGCTTCGAGGCCGACGGCATCGACACCGGGCAGTCCGTGCAGGAAGCGGCGGAGCGCGGTGTCCGAGGCGGTCACGTCCGCCATCGTCGCCAGCCGGGCCGCGGCTTCTGGGCCGAAAGCGGGAACAGTGGGCATGGTCACCACATCAGCATATCTACGCGCGTAGCGGCCTGTCACCACCACCCCGGGTATTCGTTCGCCGCCGGGCGCTCGGCGCGTGCCGTCGGCGGGGAGGTGTGGGTGGGTGGTGGGCCGGGGGCCGGTCGCTCCGGGGCAGGGGTCCGAAATCGACTATTTACGGGCCTGGCGGCCCACAAATAGCTTGGCTCGGCAGCATTTCGGACCCCCACCCCTGCGCGCCCGTCCCCCTCCGTCCGCTCTCCGCCGCGCGACGGGTGGGACGGAGGGGCGGGTAGGCGCGGAGGGTGGGTGTGGAGGGGCGGGTACGCGCGGGAGGGCGGGTACGGAGGGGCGGGTCCGCCACCCGATGCCGTACCGCAATGTGTGCGCGACCTGGCGCGGGGCGCCCGTCAGGCAGAATCGGGCCTTATGACGAGTTCCGACAATCCCGCGCCGACCCCGCAGCCCGACCGGCCGAAGTACGACGACCGCTCCTACCGGTCGATGGCCGGCATCGTCACCGGTGTGCTGCTGCTGGCACTCTCCCTGTGGCTCGGCGGCGACGCGGTGCTGAGAGGCTCGGGACGCACCCCGTGGCTGACGCTCGCCGGACTGCTGGCGGCCCTGCCGCTGCTGGCGGCCTTCACCATCCGGCCCGCCGTCTACGCGGGCGAGGACCGGCTGCGGATCCGCAATCCGTTCCGGACGATCACCGTGCCGTGGGCGGCGGTGGAGCACCTGCGGGCGGGCTACTCGACCGAGGTCTTCGCAGGTGGCAACCAGTACCAGATGTGGGCGGTCCCCGTGTCCCTGCGGGCCCGCAAGCGGGTCGCCCGGCAGGCGGCCCGCTCGGCGACGGAGACCTCCCGGAAGTATTCCGGAACCGGCGCCCAGGACGGACCGGTGCGCGCCTGGTCCGACCAGGTCGTCGACGAGCTGCGCGAACTCGCGGAAACCAACGCCACCAGGCCAGGCGCACAGGGCGAGGTCAGCGTCCGCTGGGCCTACGAGGTCATCGCCCCGATCGTGACCGGAGTGATCGTCCTCGCCGTCCTGATCGCCATCGGCTGAGCCCATCCGAGCCCATCCGAGCCCGCTGGGCCCCCGGCCCGTCGGCCGCGTCAGGTCGCGGACAAGCGGTATTCGAGTTCGTAGAGGTGCCCCGCCTTCACCATCACGGAGACCTCGATGGGGCGGGCCTCATCGGAGTAGACGACCCGGAAGGTCCGCAGTACACACACCTCGGCAGGCAGCTCCAGAGCGGTGAATTCTTCGGTGGTCGGGGGACGCGCGGAGACTCGGTCGACGAACTCCCGGGGCGGGTAGCCCAGCTCGGCGAGGAGCGTCGGTGATCCGCCGCGGACGCGTCGGCGGTCGGTGAGACGCGTCCCGCGGGCCAGCTCGACCGGGTAGTACGAGTGCACGAGCTCGGCGGGTTCGTCATCGAGCAGCATGAGCCGGGACCGGAGTACGGCGATGCCGCCGTCCGGCAGCCCGAGGGCCCGCGCGACATCACGCGGCGCCGGGACCTCGGCGACGTCGAGGATCCGGGTCGCACCGGTCCGCGACCGCGCTGCCGCCTGCTCCATCCAGCGATCGGGCGCGCCACGTTCCGACGGCGGCATGTACGAGGCCGGGACGATGGTGTGGTTCGGCTGCTCACGGACGAAGACCCCCTTGCCGGGGTGCCCCACGGCGAAGCCCTCGGCCTTCAGGACCTGGAGCGCCTTCTGCACAGTGGTGCCGACGACGCTGAACTCCTCCATGAGCTGCTGGGTCGAGGGCAGCTTGCTGCCCGGCTCCAAGCGGCCCGCCATGATCCGGTCGCGCAGTTGTGCGGCGATCTGCTGGTGGGCGGGCCGGGGGTCACTCCAGCGGGGCATGCGTCAGCCGAGCCGAAGCCGGTAGCGCAGCACCCGATCGCTTGCGGTCATGGTCATCACGCAGGCCTCCATCGGTTCACCGTCACCGGAGAGGATAAGCCGCGACAGAAGCATCACCGGCTCCCGGTCGTCGAGTTGAAGCGCCTCCCGTTCGGCTGCGGTCGGCATGCGCGCGATGACCGCCTCCTCGACGCGCCCCGCCATGTAGCCGAGCCGGGCGAGCAGCGTGACCGCTCCTCCAGGCACCTTCTTCGGCTCGGCGAGCCTGGTGCCGGCCGCGATACCGGCCGGGTAGTACGAGTCGGCGGGTTCTACCTCTGATCTTGCGCGGTGCTCCGCCCTTTGGGGCGGGGGTGAAGCGCATCCTTGGCCTGGAGGCGCGAGGCGCCGGAGTTCCGTGTGCCTCCGGGGTAACGGTCAGGATGTTGGGCGTTGCTGGTTCTCGATGTACTGGCGGACGACGGTGAGCGGTGCGCCGCCGCAGGACCCGGCGAAGTAGGACCCGGACCAGAAGTGTCCGCCCCACAGGTACCGGCGGACGTGGCTGTCGTACTCCTGGCGCAGGCGTCGTGAGCTGACGCCCTTGAGGGAGTTGACGAGCTTGGAGAGCTGGACCTTGGGCGGGTAGTGCACCAGTAGGTGGATGTGGTCCTGTTCGCCGTTGAACTGCTTCAGCTCGGCTTCGAAGTCGGCGCAGACCTCCCGCATGATCTCCTCGCATCTGGTCAGCATGGCGTCGGTGAACGCCTTGCGTCGGTACTTGGTGACGAAAACCAAGTGGACATGCAGGTTGTAGACGACGTGGCGTCCAGTGCGTACATCGGGATTTGGATTCCACCGTGGTGACATAAGCCAACTGTAGTACGATCATGGGTATGCAGCTCCGGTACTCGTTCCGGATATACCCGACCGCAGGTCAGCGTTCGTCGCTGGCCCGCGCGTCCGGATGTGCCCGGGTCGTTTTCAACGATGCGCTTCGCATCCGTGAGGACGCCCGTGCGGAGGAGTTGCCGTTCGTCACCGCAGCCGGGCTGTCCAAGCGGCTGACCGCGAGCAAGAAGACTCCCGAGCGTGCTTGGCTCGGTGAAGTGTCGTCCGTGGTCCGGCAACAGTCCCTTCGGGATCTGGAAACCGACCTGCGGGTTCAGGGACGGCCCCAAGCCCCTGAACGTCCGCGAATGGACGTGCCAGGAATGCGGCACCGTCCACGACCGGGACGTGAACGCGGCCCGCAACATCCGAACCGAAGGATCCAAGGCCGCCGCCGGACAGGCGGAGACCCAAAACGCCCGTGGAGCACAGGTAAGACCGGAACCTGTTCCGACACAGCGCGATGAAGCACGAACCCACCCAAACACCGCGCCATCCGTGCGCGGCACGGAGGGAATCACCGCCCTTTAGGGCGGAGAGGATGTCAAAGGGATGTCGTCGAGCAGGATCAGGCGTCAGATCCCGGCCGCCGCCGCCAGGTCCGTCTTGAGGGCGGCGAGCACCGCGTCCGCCGTGGCACGGGCGCCGGTGAGGGTGTTGGCGGAGGTGACGGGGACGACGACCTCCAGGTAGCACTTCAGCTTGGGCTCGGTGCCGCTCGGGCGCACGATCACCCGCGCGGACTCGACACCGGACGCCGCGTCGCCCGCCAGCGAGTAGCGCAGCCCGTCCGTGGGCGGGAGCTGCTCGGTGCCTTCGGCGAGGTCCTCGGCGGAGACGACGTCGAGTCCCGCGAGGACCGTCGGGGTCTTCTCGCGCAGCCGCGTCATGGCGTCGCCGATCAGCGAGAGGTCGGCGACCCGCGCCGAGAGCTGGTCGGTGGCGTGCAGGCCGTGTTCCAGGGCGAGGTCGTCCAGCAGGTCGTCGAGGGTGCGGCGGGTCTCCTTCAGGCTCGCGGCCAGCTCGGCGATCATCAGGGCGGCGGTGATGCCGTCCTTGTCGCGTACGCCGCCGGGGTCGACGCAGTAGCCCAGCGCCTCCTCGTAGCCGTAGCGCAGGCCCTCCACACGGGCGATCCACTTGAAGCCGGTGAGGGTGTCCTCGTAGGGCAGCCCGGCAGCGGCGGCGATCTTCGAGAGGAGCGAGGACGACACGATGGAGGCGGCGAACGTGCCGGCCGCGTGCTTGTGCACCAGGTGGACGGCGAGCAGCGCGCCGACCTCGTCGCCGCGCAGCATCCGCCAGCCGGACGCCGAGGAACGGTCCGGGACGGCGACGGCGCAGCGGTCGGCGTCCGGGTCGTTGGCGATCACGATGTCGGGGCCGATCGACCGCGCGGTCTTGAACGCCAGGTCCATGGCCCCCGGCTCCTCCGGGTTGGGGAAGGCCACGGTCGGGAAGTCCGGGTCGGGCTCCGCCTGCTCGGCGACGGGCGTCGGCGCCGGGAATCCGGCCCGCGCGAAGGCCGCCGTCAGCACCTCTCGGCCCACGCCGTGCAGCGGTGTGTAGACCACGGACAGGTCGCGCGGCCCGTCCGGCGCCACTACGCCTGCCGCGCGCTCCAGGTACGCGTCGATGACGTCATCGCCGAGGACGTCCCAGCCGTCCGTGCCGTCCGGGGTCAGGGGTACGTCGGCGAGCGCGCCGATCGCCTCGATCTGCGCGGCGATCTCCGTGTCGGCGGGAGGCACGATCTGGGAGCCGTCGCCCAGGTACACCTTGTAGCCGTTGTCCTGCGGCGGATTGTGGCTCGCGGTCACCATGACCCCCGCCACCGAGCCGAGATGTCGTATGGCGAACGCGAGCACGGGGGTGGGCAGCGGACGCGGCAGCAGCGCCGCCCGCAGGCCCGCGCCGGTCATCACGGCTGCCGTGTCGCGCGCGAAGTCGTACGACTTGTGCCGTGCGTCGTAGCCGATGACGACCAGGCCGCCGGTCTGTCCCTGGGCCTTCAGATAGCCCGCGAGACCGGCTGCGGCCCGGATCACGACCGAACGGTTCATGCGCATCGGGCCGGCCCCGATCTCGCCGCGCAGCCCGGCCGTGCCGAACTGGAGGGTCCCGGCGAACCGGTCCTCAAGACCGGCCACCGCCGCCGCGTCGCCGGCCTCCGCCGCCGTCAGGAGTGCCTCCAGCTCGGCCCGGGTGTCCGGGTCCGGATCCTCGCTCAGCCAGGTGCGCGCGGCGTGCGTGAGCTGAGTCCTGTCGGTTCCCATGTGAGCTCCTGATCGGGGAGGGGAGGGTTGCGTACGGAACGGGCCGGGTCGGCCACAAGCCTGCCCAGCGGCGGGGGGAATTCGCTGCTCGGCCGCAGTTGAGGCCGGTTGCAGGCTGGATGTCCAGCCCGGGCGGACTGGTTTTCAGCCCCGCCCGCGGTTTGGGGCGCCGGACAGTCCGGCCGGCGTTTGAATCCGCCTGCCGGACGCCGTCCTACAGGCGGCCGAGGACCTGGCCCAGGAGGCTGCCCATGCGCGTAGCGGATTCGCGGCCGGCTTCGAGGACTTCTTCGTGGTTGAGCGGAGCGCCCGTCATGCCTGCTGCCAGGTTGGTGACGAGGGAGATGCCGAGCACCTCGGCACCGGCCTCGCGGGCGGCGATGGCCTCCAGGGTGGTGGACATGCCGACGAGGTCGCCGCCGATGGCGCGGACCATGCCGATCTCTGCCGGGGTCTCGTAGTGCGGGCCGGGCAGCTGTACGTAGACGCCCTCCTCCAGGGTGGGGTCGACCTCCTTGCACAGGGCGCGCAGCCGCGGGGAGTACAGGTCGGTGAGGTCCACGAAGTTCGCGCCGACGATCGGCGAGGTGGCCGTCATGTTGATGTGGTCGCTGATCAGGACCGGCTGGCCGGGGCGGAAGTTCGGGCGCAGCCCGCCGCAGCCGTTGGTGAGGACGACGGTCTTGCAGCCCGCGGCGACGGCGGTGCGGACGCCGTGCACGACGGTGGCCACGCCGCGGCCCTCGTAGAGGTGGTTGCGGCCGAGGAAGACGAGGGCGCGGACGCCGTTGATCGTGACCGAGCGGACCTTGCCGGAGTGTCCGGCGACGGCGGGGGGCGGGAAGCCCGGCAGCTCGGTGATCGGGAATTCGGCGTCGGCGCTGCCGAGCTCATCGGCGGCGGGGACCCAGCCCGAGCCCATGACAAGGGCGACGTCGTGGGTCTCGGCGCCGGTGAGCTCGCGCAGGCGGGCGGCGGCGGCGTCGGCGGCGCCGTAAGGGTCGGGGTTAGCGAAAGCGTTCACGCGGACGAGGGTATCCGGTTCCGGCCTACGCGCGTAGACGTCCCAGCGGAGCGCCCCCCGGATTTCGGATGATCCGCTGATTGACGTCCCTGCCGGAGGTAGGTCAGGACGGCGGCGGGTCGGCGGCCGGGAAGGGCTGTGGCGGCTCAGCAGGGCCGCTTGCGCAGCTCCATCACATAGTCGTGGGGCGCGCCGCACGATTCGGCGGCGTCCGCGATCTCACCGAGATAGCGGGCATTGGGCAGGCCGCCCTCGTAATCGTTCAGCACATATGTCCAGGCGGCGACCTCGCCGTCCAGGGTGTGCACGCGCACGGTCGTGCGCCGGTAGATGCTGAGCGGTACGCCCTCCCAGCGGTCCATCGACTCCTCGTCGATGGGCGCGATGTCGTACAGCCCGACGAAGACCTGCCGCAGCGGGTCCTCGACAAGGGTCGCCAGGGCGCCTTCCCAGCCCATCTGCTCACCGCCGAAGGTGAGCCGCCAGCCGTCCAGCCAGCCGGTGCCGCGCAGCGGGGAGTGGGGGGCGCGGCGGGTCATGAGCCGCGCGTCGAGGTTGCCGGCGTAGGCGGCGTAGAGCGACATGATGACGAGAGTACGGGAGGGAGGTGAGCCCCCTGTAAGTGAACGCTTGGCGCGTGCGGGACAATGGGGTACGTGACTCGGATCGTGATCATTGGCGGCGGACCCGGCGGATATGAGGCGGCGCTTGTCGCGTCGCAGCTCGGCGCGGAGGTGACCGTCGTCGACTGCGACGGTCTGGGCGGGGCGTCGGTGCTCACCGACTGCGTCCCGTCGAAGACTTTGATTGCCACCGCTGAGGTGATGACCACCTTCGACTCCTCGTACGAAGAGCTGGGAATCATCGTCGCGGACGACACCCCGCCGCTGGAGCAGGCGGCGCGTGTGGTGGGCGTGGACCTGGGCAAGGTGAACCGGCGGGTGAAGCGGCTCGCGCTGGCCCAGTCGCACGACATCACCGCCTCCGTCACCCGTGCGGGTGCACGGGTGATGCGCGGTCGCGGCCGGCTGGAGGGCTGCCAGACCGCAGGCGGCACCCGGTGTGTCGTGGTCGAGGCCGCGGACGGCACGTCGGAGACGCTGACGGCCGACGCGGTGCTGATCGCGACCGGCGCCCGCCCCCGCGAGCTGGCCGACGCGCTGCCGGACGGCGAGCGGATCCTGAACTGGACGCAGGTCTACGACCTGGAGGAGCTCCCCGAGGAGCTCATCGTGGTGGGCTCCGGCGTGACCGGTGCGGAGTTCGCCGGGGCGTACCAGGCGCTCGGCTCCAAGGTGACACTCGTCTCATCGCGCGACCGCGTGCTGCCGGGCGAGGACCCGGACGCCGCCGCCGTGCTGGAGGACGTCTTCCGCCGCCGCGGCATGAACGTGATGGCGCGCTCGCGCGCCGAGTCCGCCAAGCGGGTCGGCGACCGGGTGGAGGTCACCCTGGCGGACGGCCGGGTCATCACCGGCTCGCACTGCCTGATGGCCGTCGGCGCGATTCCGAACACCACCGGCATGGGTCTGGAGGAGGCGGGCGTCAAGCTCAAGGACTCCGGCCACATCTGGACCGACAAGGTCTCCCGCACCTCCGCGCCCGGCGTGTACGCGGCCGGTGACGTCACCGGCGTCTTCGCCCTCGCCTCGGTCGCCGCCATGCAGGGCCGGATCGCGATGTACCACTTCCTGGGCGACGCGGTCGCGCCGCTCAACCTCAAGACGGTCTCCTCGAACGTCTTCACCGACCCGGAGATCGCCACCGTCGGCTACACCCAGGCAGACGTCGACAGCGGCCGGATCGACGCCCGCTGCGTCAAGCTGCCGCTGCTGCGCAACCCGCGCGCCAAGATGCAGGGCATCCGCGACGGCTTCGTCAAGCTGTTCTGCCGGCCGGGCACCGGGATCGTCGTCGGCGGGGTCGTCGTGTCGCCGCGCGCCAGTGAGCTGATCCACCCCATCTCGATCGCGGTCGACAACAACCTGACGGTGGAGCAGATCGCGAACGCGTTCACCGTCTACCCGTCCCTGTCGGGTTCGATCGCCGAGGTGGCCCGCCAGCTCCACACCCGCAAGACCGCCAGCGAGCTGTAGGGCCTGCCCGCTGCTACCACTCAGTGGTCTCTTTTGTGCACGACTTCGGTTAAGTGGCGCAAAGTGCTGAAAGCAGACGGTCGTTGGCGTTACTGTCAGTTTCGTGTTCGCAGCAGAACGTCGTCAACTGATCCTCGAAATGGTGCGGGCTAACGGAGCGGTATCGCTCCGGGAGCTCGCCCGTGTCGTCCAGACCTCCGAAGTGACCGTGCGGCGGGACGTGCGCGCGTTGGAGGCCGAAGGACTGCTCGACCGCCGGCATGGCGGTGCGGTGCTGCCGGGTGGCTTCACCAGGGAATCCGGCTTTCCGCAGAAATCCCATCTAGCGACCGCGGAGAAGACGGCCATCGCCGATCTCGCGGCCGGGCTCGTCGAAGAGGGCGAGGCCATCGTGGTCGGCGCCGGGACCACCACGCAGGAGCTGGCCCGCCGGCTCGCGCGGATTCCCGGACTGACCGTCGTCACCAACTCCCTGCTGGTGGCGCAGGCGCTGGCGCACGCGAACCGGGTCGAGGTCGTCATGACCGGTGGCACGCTGCGCGGTTCCAACTACGGCCTGGTCGGGAGCGGTGCCGAGCAGTCCCTCCAGGGGCTGCGGGTGTCGCGGGCCTTCCTGTCGGGCGCGGGGCTGACCGCGGAACGCGGTCTGTCGACGTCCAACATGCTCTGCGCGAGCGTCGACCGGGCGCTGGTGCAGGCGGCGGCTGAGGTCGTCGTCCTGGCCGACCACACCAAACTGGGCTCGGACACCATGTTCCAGACCGTGCCCACCGATCTGATCACTCATCTGGTGACGGACGAACCGCCGCCCGGTGACGATCGCAGCGCGACCGAGCTCCAGGCGCTCGCCGACCGGGGCGTGCAGGTCGCCGTCGCGTCCCTTGTCGGGGCCGACGCCATCGCGGCCGGGCGGCCGCGCCGCGAGATGCCCGCTCCCCGGCGGCGTCAGCACCCGGGGCAGCCGTCGCTGCGCGCCGCGCCGATCGTGGCCGACCAGCAGGCTGCCAGGATCGCCGACCTGCGGCGCCGTTAGGGGCGGCCGCAGGGGAGAGCCGGGCCCGCCAGGGCCCGGTGGTCAGCTCCGGTGGTCAGCTCCGGTGGTCAGCTCCGTGCGGCGGTCGCGGGGGTGCGCAGGCCGTACAGGGCCAGTTCCATCAGCCGGTCGAAGATCGCCCGGTCCTGCGGGTCCTTCTCGGCCACCAGCACAATCGCGTTCGTCAGCTTGAGCAGGTCGGCGATGGTGGCGTCCTCGCGTACCTCACCGGCCCGCTGGGCGCGTTCGAGCAGCGCCCCGCCCGCCGCTCGCAGCGGGTACTTGCACGCGGCCATCTTCGTGTCGTCCGCGGCCATGATGGCCGCCGACAGCCCGCGGTACGCGGTGGAGTGGACGGCGACCATGCGCAGCCACCGGATGAGCGCCTCGGTGGGTGAGTCCGCCGTCAGCAGCTCCTTGGCGCGCACCGTGAGCAGCTCGACCTCCTGCTCGAAGACCGCGTTCATCAGCGCGTAGCGGTCGGGGAAGTGCCGGTAGAGGGTGCCGATGCCGACGCCGGCGTGGCGTGCGATGTCCTCCAGCGACGCGTCGGTGCCGTGCACGATGAAGGCCTGTCGGGCCTCCACCAGCAACCGGTCGTAGTTGCGCTGCGCGTCTGCCCGCATCGCCACCTGCCTCCCAAGGTCCGGATCCCGGAATCCCAGGATCCCAGAATGACATTGTAGAACCGGAGGTGCCCTCCGCATAGTTTACGGAGGCACCCTCCGCTTCTGCTCTCCTTCTGGAGGCCTCTTCATCATGTCCACGTCCCTGCGCACGGCCCCCGTCATCGCCCCGGCTCCGCCCCGCCGGCATCTCCTCGCGCTCTCCGCCATCGTCGGCACCCAGCTGATGCTGCTGCTGGACGCGACGGTGGTGAATGTTGCCCTGCCCGGCATAGGCTCCGACCTGGGCTTCTCCTCCACCAGCATGTCTTGGATACTGAATGTCTACATCCTCGCCTTCGGTGGCCTGCTGCTGCTCGGCAGCCGGATCGGCGACCTCATCGGGCGCCGCCGCGCCCTGATCATCGGGGTGCTGGCCTTCACCGCCGCCTCGGTCGCCGGGGGGCCACCGACGCGACCCTGCTGCTCGTCTCCCGCGGCGCTCAGGGCGCCGCCGCCGCACTGGCCGCTCCCAGCACTCTTGCCCTGCTGACCACGACCTTCACCGAGGGAACCGAGCGCAACCGCGCGCTCAGCGTGTTCTCCGCGATCTCCGGCGCCGGATCCGCCGTCGGCCTCATCGTGGGCGGCATGCTCACCGAATGGGGCTCCTGGCGGTGGGTGTTCTTCATCAACATCCCCGTCGGCATCGCCATCGCCGCCCTCGCCCCGCGCTACGTCGCCGAGACGGCACGCCATCCCGGCGGCCGGCGTCGACCGGCGCCCTGCTCTCCCTCAGCGGGACGCTGTGGCTCACGCAGCTCGGCGCCGGAACCGGCTACGCGGGAGCGCTGCTCGGGCCGCTGGCGCTGATCGGGGTGGGCGTCGGCTTCACGATGATGCCGCTCAGCACCCTCATCCTGTCCGGGGTCCAGGCACGGGACACCGGGTCGGCCTCGGGGCTGCTGCAGACGATGCAGCAGATCGGCGGCAGCCTGGGCCTGTCGATCCTCGTCACCGTATTCGGCACGGCGTCCCGGCACGCCGGCGGCGATGCCGGGGAGGTCTTCACGGCGGGCGCCACGGCGGCCTTCGCGGCCGCCGCCGTCTTCACCGGCCTCGCCCTGCTGCTCGTCCTGGCTGTACGGACACCCCAGCGGCAGTCCGGGCGCCGGTCCGCGCTGCGGTCCGCGGGCCGCGGCTGAACCCGGCGCGGCCGGACGCGGCCGGGGCCGGCGTGGCTGAGCGCTGAGCAGCGAAATGCCGGGCGGGCCCACTGGGCCCGCCCGGCATCGTCAGTTCACCGACCCTGCGGTCAGTCCTTGATCTCGCAGATCAGCGCGCCGGAGGTGACCGAGGAGCCGACCTCCGCCGTCAGGCCCTTGATGGTGCCGGAGCGGTGCGCGTTGAGGGGCTGCTCCATCTTCATGGCCTCCAGGACGACGACGAGGTCGCCCTCGTTGACCACTTGGCCCTCCTCGACCGCGACCTTCACGATCGTGCCCTGCATCGGAGATGCCAGGGAGTCACCGGAAGCGGCCGAACCGGCCTTCTTGGTGGCGGCGCGGCGCGGCGCCTTCTTGTTCAGGCCGATCGGCATGGACGCGACACCGAGCGAGGCCGGGAGAGAGACCTCCAGGCGCTTGCCGCCGACCTCGACGACCACCGTCTCGCGGGCCGGGGCCTCGTCCTCGTCGCCACCGACCGGTGCGAACGCCGTGATGGTGTTCGCGAACTCCGTCTCGATCCACCGGGTGTGGACGGTGAACGGCTCGGTGGATCCGCCCAGTTCGGGGGCGAACGCCGGGTCGGTCACGACCGCGCGGTGGAACGGGATGGCCGTGGCCATGCCCTCGATCCGGAACTCCTCCAGCGCACGGGCCGCACGCTGCAGCGCCTGCTGCCGCGTCGCCCCGGTCACGATCAGCTTGGCGAGCAGCGAGTCCCAGGCCGGGCCGATGACCGAGCCGGACTCCACGCCCGCGTCGAGCCGCACACCGGGGCCCGAGGGGGGCTGGAAGGTGGTGACGGTGCCGGGTGCGGGCAGGAAGCCGCGGCCCGGGTCCTCGCCGTTGATGCGGAACTCGATCGAGTGACCCCGCAGCGGCGGGTCGTCGTAGCCGAGCGCCTCGCCGTCCGCGATCCGGAACATCTCCCGGACCAGGTCGATACCGGAGACCTCCTCGGTGACCGGGTGCTCGACCTGCAGACGGGTGTTGACCTCCAGGAAGGAGATCGTGCCGTCCACGGCCACCAGGAACTCCACGGTGCCCGCGCCGATGTAGCCGGCCTCCTTGAGGATGGCCTTCGACGCCCGGTACAGCTCGGCGTTCTGCTCTTCGGTCAGGAACGGCGCCGGAGCCTCCTCCACCAGCTTCTGGTGGCGGCGCTGCAGCGAGCAGTCACGGGTGGATACGACCACGACATTGCCGTGGCTGTCCGCCAGGCACTGCGTCTCGACGTGCCTCGGCCGGTCCAGGTAGCGCTCGACGAAGCACTCGCCGCGCCCGAAGGCGGCGACCGCCTCGCGCACCGCGGAGTCGTACAGCTCCGGGATCTCCTCAAGCGTGCGCGCGACCTTCAGACCGCGCCCACCACCGCCGAAAGCGGCCTTGATGGCGACCGGCAGGCCGTGCTCCTCGGCGAACGTCACGACCTCGTCCGAGCCCGTCACCGGGTCCGGGGTGCCCGCGACCAGCGGGGCACCGGCGCGCAGCGCGATATGACGCGCCGCCACCTTGTCGCCGAGATCGCGGATCGCCTGCGGCGGCGGGCCGATCCAGGTCAGCCCGGCGTCCAGCACCGCCTGGGCGAACTCGGCGTTCTCGGACAGGAATCCGTAGCCGGGGTGGATCGCGTCCGCCCCCGATTCCGCTGCGGCGGCCAGCACCTTGGCGTAGTCCAGATAGCTGGACGCCGGGGTGTCACCGCCCAGCGCGTAGGCCTCGTCGGCCGCGCGGACATGCAGCGCGTCCCGATCCGGGTCTGCGTAGATGGCTACGCTGGCGATCCCGGCATCCCGGCAGGCGCGGGCGACGCGGACTGCAATTTCACCGCGGTTGGCGATGAGCACCTTGCGCACGATGGCTCCCTCCTTGAAACAAGCCGAGTTTAGTTACTGACGACACTTCATGCCGAGTCATCCCTACAGGTGAGCTTGCCCACACGGAGGGTGATTCGAGTGCCGGTTGAGCGGCCGGGTGCCTGCTAAATCCACGGTACGACCCCATTCGTCCAGGTGTCCCAAGGCACCCGGTGTGGCCGATGTCTCTCTGTGTAACCGTGGCCAGAGTGCCGGATCCTTTGTGGGTTCCCCACGAATAGGGGGTGGAATCTTTGCTCGTCCGCCACCCCGAAAGGGTGGCGGGGTCACGGACCTTGCCGCGGGACCTACCCGTTAGTAGCGTTCGCGATGCGTGATACCCGGGGTAACGGTTGCAGGTTGAAGGGGGCAAGGTGCGCAGAGGTGTGGCCGCTACCGCGGCTGTAGTGCTCATCCTTGAGGCGATGGGCATCGCCTTCATCAACATGGTGCTCGGCCTCGCCGTGCGCCACCAGAACATGTCGCTCGCCGGACTCGACCCGAACGCCATGGCCATCGGAACCTGGGTCGGCGGTGTCCTGTTCGCGCTCTTCCTCATCGGCTGTGCCCTCGTCCCCGCGCGGATAGCGCTGCGTGGCCGCCCGCCCGGCAGGTTCGGACGGATCCTGATCATCGTGTGCGCGGTCGGCCACGGCATCCTGGGCGCGGTCGTCGTCGGCCTGGTCGGCTGGCCCGCCTTCGTCCTCATGATGGCCGTCCTGGCGCTCCTTGTCGGCACATTGCTGCTCTACGGCGACAACAACCCCGTCGACAACCCCGTCGACGCCGACGGTGGCGGTGGCGGTGGTGGTGGCGGCGAGAGCGCCGCCGAGGTCAGGGGCAATGAGGCCTCGCCGCCGGGCGCCACGGCCGCCGCCTAGGACGTACAGGGAGCCACGGGGCCAACGGGACTTATCGCCGCCTACCGGATGTTCCGGTGCCTACCGGACCTACCGCTGGCTACGCCGTCCAGAGGTCGGTGATCCGCACGTCCAGGTCGGCCAGCAGGCGCCGCAGCATCGGCAGCGACAGGCCGATCACAGTGCCCGCGTCGCCGTCGATGCCGTCGATGAACGGGGCCGAGCGACCGTCGAGGGTGAACGCTCCCGCGACGTAGAGCGGCTCACCGCTCGCGACGTACGCGGCGATCTCGGCGTCGTCCGGCGACCCGAAGCGCACCGTGGTCGACGCGGTCGCCGAGACCTGCTTGCCGATCGCGGTGTCGATGACGCAGTGGCCGGTCCGCAGCACGCCCGACCGGCCGCGCATCGCCTGCCACCGGGCGGTCGCCTCGGCGGCGTCCGCCGGCTTGCCCAGCGCTTCCCCGTCCAGTTCCAGTACGGAGTCGCAGCCGATCACCAGCTCCCCGCCGGTCAGTTCCGCCGCGACCACCGTCGCCTTCGCCTCGGCCAGCACCTTCGCCAGCTCCGCCGGGTTCGCGGCCGTCAGCGCGTCCTCGTCGACCCCGCTGACCACGACCCGGGGGTCGAGTCCGGCCTGCCGCAGCAGAGCGAGACGGGCGGGGGAGGCGGAGGCCAGGACGAGGGGGCGGCGGGTGCTCATCGGGCCATCGTAATGACGGCGCCGGGCGCGGACGCCGGGCGGGCCGGCCGCACGCGCCGGGCGGCGGTACGGGTACGCCGCCGGCCGGCCGGCGGCACGGGTCAGCCGCGCCAGCCGACCATCAGGATCAGCAGCGGCAGGGTCAGCGCGATGACGAGCATCGCGCGCCGCACCATCGCCTGCACCTGCCGCATGTCCTCCGGCGGCTCGTCGCGCCGGTCGCGGTCCGACCACAACATGTCTTCCAGGTTGCGCCCGGGAAAAGGCCCGCGCCTGAGTACGGGTACTCAAGCGCGGGCCGGAAGATGACTATTTCAGCGGGACCCGTTCAGCGGGGCCAGAAGGTCGTGCGCCAGGCACCGGGACCCGGGCCGGGGACAGGGCGGGGCACGTTGTGGGCCGGGTCGGCCCACTCGTCCGTCCGCTGCGGGCCGTCGGCGCTGCCCGCCGTGGCGGCGGCCCGCGCCTGGACCAGTGCCACGACGGCGGCAAGCTCCTCCGGGGTCGGATTTCCCCGCTCTACCTTGATCACCACGTGACGGCTCCTTCAGTGGTTGGGGGCGGTTGCGGACGGCTGGGGACTGGAGGGGACCAGCCGGGATCAGCCGGGACTAGAGGGGGATGTTGCCGTGCTTCTTCGGCGGCAGGCTCTCGCGCTTGTTGCGCAGCGTCCGCAGCGCCTTGACGAGATGCGAGCGCGTCTCGGACGGCATGATCACCGCGTCGATGTAACCGCGCTCTGCCGCCACATACGGATTCAGCAGCGCGTCCTCGTAGTCGGTGATCAGCTGCTGCCGCAGCTCCTCGACCGCCTCCGGTGTCTTCGCCTCGGCGAGCGTGCGGCGGTGCAGGATGTTCACCGCGCCCTGGGCGCCCATGACCGCGATCTGCGCGGTCGGCCACGCCAGGTTCAGGTCCGCCCCCAGGTGCTTGGAGCCCATCACGTCGTAGGCGCCGCCGTACGCCTTGCGGGTGATGACGGTGATCAGCGGGACCGTCGCCTCCGCGTAGGCGTAGATCAGCTTGGCGCCGCGCCGGATGATGCCGTTCCACTCCTGGTCGGTGCCGGGCAGGAAGCCGGGCACGTCCACGAAGGTCACGACCGGGATGTTGAAGCTGTCGCAGGTGCGGACGAAACGCGCGGCCTTTTCGGACGCGTCGATGTCCAGGCAGCCCGCGTACTGCATCGGCTGGTTGGCGATGATGCCGACCGGACGGCCCTCGATCCGGCCCAGGCCCGCGATGATGTTCGGCGCGAACAGCGCCTGCGTCTCCAGGAACTCGCCGTCGTCCAGCACGTGCTCGATGACCTTGTGCATGTCGTACGGCTGGTTCGCGGAGTCCGGGATCAGCGCGTCCAGTTCGAGGTCCTCGGCGCTGGTCTCCAGATCGGCCTCGACCGGATAGGCCGGTGCCTCCGCCAGGTTGTTGGACGGCAGGTACGACAGCAGCGCCTTCACGTACTCGATGGCGTCCTTCTCGTCACCCGCCATGTGGTGGGCGTTGCCGGACGTCGTGTTGTGGGTACGGGCCCCGCCCAGCTCCTCGAAGCCGACGTCCTCGCCCGTCACGGTCTTGATCACGTCGGGCCCTGTGATGAACATGTGCGAGGTCTGATCGACCATCACCACGAAGTCCGTGATGGCCGGCGAGTACACCGCGCCGCCCGCACACGGGCCCACGATCAGCGAGATCTGCGGGATGACGCCGGAGGCGTGGGTGTTGCGGCGGAAGATCTCGCCGTACATCCCCAGCGAGGCCACGCCCTCCTGGATCCGGGCGCCGCCGGAGTCGTTGATGCCGATGACCGGGCAGCCGGTCTTCATCGCCCAGTCCATCACCTTGACGATCTTCTCGCCGTAGACCTCGCCCAGGGCGCCGCCGAAGACCGTGAAGTCCTGCGAGAAGACCGCCACCGGGCGGCCCTCGACCGTGCCGTAGCCGGTGACGACACCGTCGCCGTACGGGCGGTTCTTCTCCAACCCGAAGTTGGTCGTGCGGTGCCGGGCGAGCTCGTCCAGCTCGACGAACGAATCCTCGTCCAGGAGCAGTCCGATGCGCTCGCGGGCGGTCAGCTTGCCCTTGGCGTGCTGCTTCTCCACCGCGCGCTCGGAGCCGGCGTGCGTCGCCTCGTCGATACGGCGGCGCAGATCCGCGAGCTTGCCCGCGGTGGTGTGAATGTCGTGCTCCGGCTCGGCCATGGAGGCGGCTCTCCTGCTCTCGTGGGTCCTGTCGGGTCCTACTTGACTGGCGAGTAACGCTGTTTCGTAGCGTAACGGCGCGACTGCTTCCCGAGCAGTGCGGCGTTGGACACACTCCGCTCTTAGGCTGGGCGAATGACGACTCCCAACCGCTGGTCCGACCTGGAGCGGCCTCCGCTGAACGAAGCCGCGCTCCGGCGCGCGGTCATCGCCCCGGACAGTCCCTGGACCTCCCTCGATGTCGTCGAGGCCACCGGGTCCACCAACAGTGACCTCGCCGAACGCGCCACCGCGGGCGCCCCCGAAGGCGCCGTACTCGTCGCGGAGGAGCAGACCGCAGGACGCGGCCGGCTCGACCGCACCTGGACGGCGCCACCGCGCTCCGGCCTGTTCTTCTCCGTGCTGCTGAGGCCCACCGAGGTACCGGTCGCGCGCTGGGGCTGGCTGCCGCTGCTCGCCGGCGTCGCCACCGCCACCGCGCTGTCCCGGGCGGCCGGGGTCGACACGGCCCTCAAATGGCCCAACGACCTGCTCGTCACCATCGACGGCGAGGAGCGCAAGACGGGCGGCATCCTCGCCGAGCGCACCGGGGAGGACGGTGTCGTCATCGGCATCGGCCTCAATGTGTCGCTGCGCGCCGACGAACTGCCCGTTCCCGCCGCGGGCTCCCTCGCCCTCGCGGGAGCGAAGGGCACCGACCGCGACCCCCTGCTGCGCGCCGTCCTGCGCTCCCTCGCCGACTGGTACGGCGAATGGCGCAAGGCGGGCGGCGACCCCGCCGCCTCCCGTCTCCAGCAGACGTACGCGGCCGGCTGCGCCACGCTCGGCCGCGAGGTCCGCGCCGAGCTGCCCGGCGGACGCGAGCTGACCGGCACGGCGGTCGGCGTGGACGACGACGGACGGCTCGTGATCGCCACCGCGGACGGGGAACAGCCGGTCGGCGCGGGCGACGTGGTCCATGTGAGGCGCGCGTAAGTGGTGTGACCGGCAGGTTCGCCGGTCCGCGCCGTCGGGCTGGGCCGGAGGTCGGGCCGGGAGCCGGGTCCTCCGGCGGGGGTCCGAAATCGTGTATTCACGGGCCTAACGGCCCACAAATACACGGCAGCATTGCGGACCCCCCGCCTGCGGCCCCGACCCCCTCCGCCGGATGCGCGCCGCAGGCGACCCGGTCGCGACGTGAGCCACGGCACACCTGCCGTATCGTTGAGGCGGCGCGTCGGCTTGATGATCGGAAGGGCTCGGACG
This sequence comes from Streptomyces sp. PH10-H1, assembly GCF_030063355.1. Taxonomy (GTDB): domain Bacteria; phylum Actinomycetota; class Actinomycetes; order Streptomycetales; family Streptomycetaceae; genus Actinacidiphila. The sequence continues at coordinate 7,750 of NZ_JASISZ010000003.1, read as the reverse complement.
GGCATTGCGCAGGGATCTGACAGGGGGCGGAGGGTGAGCGTGGACGACGCGGGCCTTCCCCCGTACGCGACGGATCCGGGCACCGGCCCGGACCCGGACGGTGTCGACCCCGCGGCACCCGACAAACTCATGGCCACCACCGACACCGACGCGGGCGCTTCCGGGGACTCGACCGACCCCGCCGAGCACCCGCTCGCGCTGCGCCTGGAGCACCTCATCCTCGGCGCGGGCCGCCAGTACACGCCCTTCCAGGCGGCCCGTACGGCCGGTGTCTCCATGGATCTGGCCTCCCGCTTCTGGCGCGCCATGGGATTCGCGGACATCGGGCAGGCGAAGGCCCTCACCGAAGCCGATGTCCTCGCCCTGCGCCGCCTCGCCGGACTCGTCGAGGCCGGGCTGCTGAGCGAGTCCATGGCCATCCAGGTGGCCCGTTCCACCGGCCAGACCACCGCACGGCTCGCGGACTGGCAGACCGACTCCTTCCTCGAAGGGCTCACCGAGCCGCCCGAGCCGGGTATGACGCGGGCCGAGGTCGCCTACCCGCTGGTGGAACTGCTCCTTCCCGAACTGGAGGAGTTCCTCATCTACGTCTGGCGGCGCCAGCTGGCCGCCGCCACCAGCCGCGTCGTCCAGTCCGACGACGAGGAGGCCGTCGACCGGCGGCTCGCCGTCGGCTTCGCCGACCTCGTCGGTTTCACCCGGCTCACCCGGCGGCTGGAGGAGGAGGAGCTCGGCGAACTCGTCGAGGCCTTCGAGACCACGGCGGCCGACCAGGTCGCCGCGCACGGCGGACGCCTCATCAAGACCCTCGGCGACGAGGTGCTGTACGTCGCCGACGACCCCGGCACCGCCGCCGAGATCGGTCTGCGCCTCATCGAGACCATGACCGGCGACGAATCCATGCCCGCGCTGCGCGTCGGCATGGCCTTCGGCACCGTCACGACGCGGATGGGCGATGTCTTCGGCACCACGGTGAACCTCGCGAGCCGCCTCACGTCGATAGCGCCACGCGATGCCGTCCTCGTCGACGGCGACTTCGCCCAGGCCCTCGGCGCGGCCGGCGACGCCCCGGTCTCCGAGGTCGACGCCACCGAGGACGACAAGTACCGCTTCGCCCTCCAGCCGATGTGGCGCCGCCCGGTGCGAGGGCTCGGCGTCGTCGAGCCGTGGCTGCTGACCCGCCGCAGCTGATTCGCGCACGACCCCTGGACCGTGGGCCGTCTCCCGCGCCGCGGGCCCGGCTGGCATGATCCGGGGCATGACGGAGTCGGAAGTGCGGTTCGGGGAATGGGTCGTGGTGCGCCGCCATGGGGCGCGGGTCGCGGAGCTGGTGCTGGATCGCCCGAAGGCGATGAACGCCATCTCGACGGAGATGGCGGGGAATGTGGCGGCGGCGTGCGCCGCCCTCGCCGCCGACCGGACAGTCAGCGTGGTGGTGCTGACGTCGACCCATGAGCGGGCGTTCTGCGTCGGCGCGGACCTGAAGGAGCGCAACTCCTTCACGGACGCGGATCTCGGCCGGCAGCGGCCCCACACCAGGGCCGCGTACACCGCGGTGCTGGAACTGCCGATGCCCGCGATCGCCGCGGTGCACGGCTTCGCGCTCGGCGGCGGCTTCGAACTGGCGCTGTCCTGTGATGTGATCGTGGCGGACGCGACGGCCGTGGTGGGTCTGCCGGAGGTATCGGTGGGCGTGATCCCCGGGGGCGGCGGCACCCAGCTGCTGCCGCGCAGGGTCGGCGCGGCGCGGGCCGCTGAACTGATCTTCACGGCGCGCCGGGTGCCGGCGGTGGAGGCTCTCGCGCTGGGGCTCGTCGACGCACTGGCGGCGGCGGGCGAGGACCGCACCGACGCGCTGGCGCTCGCGGAGCGCATGGCGGGCAATTCGCCGGTGGGCCTGCGGGCTGCGAAGCGGGCACTGCGGCTGGGACACGGCCTGGACCTCCGTGCCGGTCTCGACGTCGAGGACGCGGCGTGGCGGACGGTGGCCTTCTCCGGGGACCGGGCGGAGGGCGTGGCGGCGTTCAACGAGAAGCGGACGCCGGAGTGGCCGGGGGAGTGACCGGGGCGGTGTTCGGGGAGGGGTGACCGGGGCGGTGTTCGGAACAACCGGGACATTCAGGGAGTAGTCAAACATCCCCATTGGCGTCATTTGTTCTTAACCTGGTGGGATGGGTGACGGGACGGCCGATCGACGGCTGCGAGCGGTCGTGGAGTTGGCGCAGGCGATGGCGGCCGCTCAGGAACCGCGCGAGGCGGTGCGGGCGGCCGCCACGAAGGCGCGGATCGCGATGGGCGGTTCGTTCGCGGCGCTGTCGTCATGGGAGCGGGGGTCGGGGCAGCTCCGGGTGCTGGTGAACGACGGAGACCTGGCGCCGGGGGAGGACCCGGAACCGCAGGACGAGACGTATCCCGTGCACGACTTCCCCGAGATCGTGGAATTCCTGCACGGGAAGTGGGCGGGCGGCGGGGAACCGCACGCGTGGGTCGAGACGGCGGACGGCGCGCCGCGGGGGCCGGGCGCGTACTGCCACCAGCGGGTCGCCGCGCTCCGGCGGCGCGGGCGCGGCTGCTGCGTCGTGGCGCCGATCGTGCTGCACGGGCGCGCCTGGGGCGAGCTGTATGTGGCGCGGGGTGCGGGCGAGCCGGTCTTCGACCGGGCGGACGCGGACTTCGCAACGGTGCTGGCCGCCGTGATCGCGGCCGGGATCTCGCAGACCGAACGGCTCGCCGAGGTCCAGCGGCTGGCTTTCACCGACCCCCTGACCGGGCTCGGGAACCGGCGCGCCGTCGACGTCCGGCTCGACGAGGCGCTGGAGCTGCACCGGGAGACGGGGGCCGTGGTGAGCCTGGTGGTCTGCGACCTGAACGGTCTGAAGAAGGTGAACGACCGGCTGGGGCACGCGGTGGGGGATCAGCTCCTCGAACGTTTCGGCTCCGTCCTGTCGCTGTGCGGCGCGCTGCTGCCGGGGAGCCTGGCGGCCCGGCTCGGCGGCGACGAGTTCTGCCTGGTCGCCGTCGGGCAGGAGTCGGACGAGGTGGTGCGGGCGGCGGACGAACTGTGCCGCCGGGCCACCGAGCTGGAGGTGGGCGAGGGGGTCGCGTGCGGGGTCGCCTCGACGGGCGATCCGATCGGGCCCGTACGGTCCGCCCGGCGGCTCTTCCGGCTCGCGGACGCCGCCCAGTACCGGGCCAAGGCGCTGCGCTCGGCCACGCCGGTGGTCGCGGGACGCGAGGGTCCCGACGACCCAGTCGTCCGCCTCGCGGACCAGCCGCCCGCCCCCGACGGCGAACGCCGCCGCATCCGTGGCCGCCGGCTCTGAGCGCCGGGCCCCGGCCGGGCCGCCCCACCGGCACCGATGGCCGGGCCGCCCGGCCTCGTCGGGGTCCGGGCGGCTTCCGGGCCCACCCCGGCGTCCCCGCCGCGACGACCACCGCCCGGCCGGCAGGCCCCCGTCCGACCGTCCGTCCGGGACCGACCGGCAAGGTAAGGAGTGACAGGCGGCGATTCACTCTCTATGGTGCGTGAATATGAATATGCAAAACGTGGTCATCGGCGCCGAAGGCGCGAGCGCGGACGACGTCCTGGCCGTGGCTCGCGGCGGCGCGAAGGTTGAACTGTCGCAGCGGGCGCTGGCCGGGATCGCCGCATCGCGGCAGGTCATCGAGGCTCTGGCGGCGAAGCCCGAGCCGGTCTACGGCGTCTCCACGGGCTTCGGAGCCCTGGCCGTCCGCCACATCAGCCCCGAGCTGCGCGCACAGTTGCAGCGCTCCCTGGTGCGCTCGCACGCCGCCGGCATGGGCCCGAGCGTGGAGCGCGAGGTCGTGCGGGGGCTGATGTTCCTGCGGCTCAAGACGCTGGCGTCGGGCCGTACCGGCGTGCGGCCTGTCGTCGCCGAGACGATGGCGGCGATCCTCAACGCCGGGATCACCCCCGTCGTGCACGAGTACGGCTCGCTCGGCTGCTCCGGCGACCTCGCCCCGCTCGCGCACTGCGCGCAGGTTCTGATGGGCGAGGGCGTGGCGGAGGGCCCTGACGGAACGGTTCGCCCGGCCGCCGAGCTGCTCGCCGAGGCCGGTATCGAGCCGGTGGAGCTGCGCGAGAAGGAGGGCCTGGCCCTCATCAACGGCACCGACGGCATGCTCGGCATGCTGGTGATGGCCTGCGCGGACCTCGCGCAGCTGTTCACCGCCGCCGACATCACCGCCGCGCTCTCGCTGGAGGCGCTGCTCGGCACCGAGCGGGTCCTCGCGCCCGAGCTGCACGCGATCCGCCCGCATCCGGGCCAGGCCGCGAGCGCCGAGAACATGCGCCGTGTGCTGGAGGGCTCCCACTTCACCGGGCACCACCAGGACGACGCCCCGCGCGTGCAGGATGCCTACTCGATCCGCTGCGCGCCGCAGGTCGCGGGCGCGGGCCGGGACACCCTGGCGCACGCCCGGCTGGTGGCCGACCGCGAGCTGATCTCCGCCGTCGACAACCCCGTGGTGCTGTCCGACGGCCGGGTGGAGTCGAACGGCAACTTCCACGGCGCGCCCGTCGCGTACGTCCTGGACTTCCTGGCGATCGCCGCCGCCGACCTGGGCAGCATCGCCGAGCGGCGTACGGACCGGCTGCTCGACAAGTCGCGTTCGCACGGGCTGCCGGCCTTCCTCGCCGACGACCCGGGCCTCGACTCCGGTCTGATGATCGCTCAGTACACGCAGGCCGCGCTGGTCAGCGAGATGAAGCGGCTCGCCGTCCCGGCCTCCGTGGACTCCATCCCGTCGTCGGCGATGCAGGAGGACCATGTGTCGATGGGCTGGTCCGCGGCCCGCAAGCTGCGTACCGCGGTCGACAACCTGACCCGGATCATCGCGGTCGAGCTGTTCGCGGCCACCCGCGCCATCGAGATGCGCGACAAGCTCACCGGCGACAACCTGCGGCCCGCTCCCGCGACCCGCGCGGTGGTGGCGGCAGTCCGTGCGGCGGGCGTTGACGGTCCCGGCCCGGACCGTTTCCTGTCACCGGACCTGGAGGCGGCCTACGCGTTCGTCCGCGCCGGGAAGCTGACCGAGGCGGCCGAGTCGGTGACCGGCCCGCTGGCCTGACGGCGTATCAGCCTGACGGCATATCAGGGGGCCTCTTGGCGGGCGCGGCGGCCGGCGTTCAGGACCAGCCCCGCACCGCCGACGAGGAACGCGGCCCCGCCGATCAGGTAGGGCGTGGTGTCCACAGTGCCGGTGGCCGCCAGATGGAGCGTGCCCCTCGTCGAAGTCGTTGCTCCCGATCCCGTCGCCGGTGGCTTGACCTGCGAAGCAGGCGCCGGCGACGGGCTGGCGGTGGCGGACGGCACGAAATACAGCGCTGCCAGCACGGATGCCGCGGCAGCGGCGACGAAGGGGCGTGGAGAGGCCAGAGGCGAGGTCAACGGATCCCCCATTGGGTGCGGCGACTTGACCGTAGACGCCGATGCTAGTGACCTGGTGTGCCTGGTGGGAAGCTGACGCTCCGGCGTTTACGCTCCGTCGCATGAGCACTACTGAGATTCCCCGTGGCGAGAGCGGCCCGCGCTATGTACGACTCCAGGTCGAGCTCGTTCTCGAGGTCACCGGACAGCAGGAAGTGACCGCCGCCGCGCTCGAGCACATCGCCGCCGACGCGGAGATGCCCGCCGAGGAGCGGACGCACGCCGAGGCGGCCGTGAAACAGGACGAGTCCGAGGCGCTGGCCTATCTGGTCGACCCGTTCGACCTGGTCAAGACGGTCCCCGGGATCGAACTCGTGCAGGCCTCCTGGTCCTGCGCGCACACCGAGTACGACCCCGACTCCGAGGAGTGGGACATGTACGGCGATGACGACGCCGCCGAGGAGGACAGCGAGGAGGTCCCCACGACGGCCTGACCCGACCTGGTCCCGTCCGGTCTCATCGGATCCAGTCCGACCTGCACGTTTCCCTGCCCCGGGCCGTTCTCGGCCCGGGGTTTCCTGCGTGGCCGTCATCTGAGGCCGAGACGTGGGCCTCGACACACTTTCCGGACAAAGGGAACGGACCTTTGGCCCTGGATGTTCCTTTGGTTATGGATGAGGCTCGTTTCCGGAGCCAGCGCTCGCGGGGACGCGAGCAGGGAACGTGCGCCCACAGGCATTGGAGATTCGTGTGAAGTCGCCCGACACCGGCCCCGTCAACGGCATGACGCCCGACCAGCACCCGCGCGCGCACCGCAGGCGGCGCACCGGCCTGACGGCCGTAGCGGTACTGCTCGGCGGAGCGATCACGCTGACCGCGTGCGGCGGTGGCGGCTCCGGCTCCGGCGGCGGCGCGGACAAGCCGAAGACGCAGGCGGACGTCGATGCGGCGGCCGCCAAGGACGCCTCGGACGCGAAGATAGCCATCACCCCGAAGACGGGCACCAGCAACGCGAGCATCACCAGCGGCGCCAAGGTCGCGGTGACCGACGGCAAGCTCACCGCCGTCACGATGACGGATGTCGCGAGCGGCAAAGCGGTCAAGGGCGCGATCACCACCGACGGCAGAGGCTGGAAGCCGGACGCGTCCCTCGACCGGGGCAAGAAGTACAAGGTCGCGGCGACCGCGCAGGACGCGAAGGGCCGCACCGTCACCGAGACCTCCGACTTCGGCACGGTCTCCGCGAGCAACAGCTTCATCGGCTACTTCACGCCGGAGGACGGTTCCACCGTCGGCGTCGGCATGCCGGTGTCGATCAAGTTCGACAAGGCCGTCACCAACAAGAAGGCCGTCGAGTCCGCCGTCAAGGTGGCCTCCAGCAGCGGCCAGAAGATCGTCGGCCACTGGTTCGACTCCACCCGGCTCGACTTCCGTCCCCAGGAGTACTGGAAGGCCGGCTCCAACGTCACGGTCAAGCTGAAGCTCGACGGTGTCGAGGGTTCCAGCGGCGTCTACGGCGTCCAGAACAAGGACGTCAACTTCACCGTCGGCCGCTCCCAGGTCTCGACGGTCGACGCCAAGACCAAGATGATGACGGTCGTCCGTGACGGCAAGACCATCAAGACCGTTCCGATCTCCGCGGGCTCCGCGGACCACCCGACCTACAACGGTCAGATGGTCATCTCCGAGAAGTACAAGCAGACGCGGATGAACGGCGACTCGGTCGGCTTCGCGGGTGAGTACGACATCCCCGACGTGCCGCACGCCATGCGGCTGAGCTCCTCGGGCACCTTCATCCACGGCAACTACTGGGGCGACAAGTCGATCTTCGGCTCGGCCAACACCAGCCACGGCTGCATCGGCCTGAGCGACGCCAAGGGCGCCAATGATCCGAACACCCTGGGTGGCTGGTTCTACGACAACTCGATGATCGGCGACCTCGTCGTCATGAAGAACTCGCCCGACAAGACGATCAAGGCGGACAACGGGCTCAACGGCTGGAACATGTCGTGGAGCGAGTGGACCGCCGGGTCCGCGCTGGGTTCCGCGCCGGGTTCCGCGCTCTGAGCGCTTCCGCCTGCGGCTCGGCTTCTTCCGGGCTTAGACCGACCGGCAATAGGCAGCCGCTGTCGAGTGATCAGGTGGGGTGGATGCGGTGCGGGCACGGGTCCAGGCGATCATGGAGTTCTCTACGCTCAGTGATCACGAAGGACGGCCGTGCCCGCGCTGCCATCTTGCCTGCTCGAACCCCTCTGGGACCAGTTCGCTGCGCTCCTGCCCGCCCGTGAAGAGTTCGCCGCGGACCACCCGCTGGGCTGTCACCGGCGCCGGATCCCGGACCGGACGGTCTTCGAGCACAT
>NZ_JASISZ010000039.1 GCF_030063355.1 Streptomyces sp. PH10-H1 | reverse complement strand
ACACAAGTGACGGCCGCCGCCTCTTCGCATGGGCCCAGGGGGGAGGATCACTGCGCGCCGAAGAGCTTCAGCAACTCGTCCTTGCCGAACATACGGGCCGTGTCGAGGGCGTTGGGCGTGCCGGCGGACGGATCGGCGCCGGCCGCCACCAGAGCGCGGATGACCGCGTCCTCGCCCTTGAAGACCGCCCCGGCCAGCGGGGTCTGGCCGCGGTCGTTCAGCCGGTTGGGATCGGCGCCGCGCTGCAGCAGGGCAGTGACCGCGTCGGCGTGCCCGTGGTAGGCCGCGAGCATGATCAGGGTGTCGCCCCGGTCGTTGGTGAGATTGGCGGGGACGCCCGCGTCGATATACGCGGCGAGGGTCGCCGTACCGCCCTCACGGGCGAGGTCGAAGACCTGGCCGGCCAACTGCAGCACCTCGGGGTCGTGCGCGGGCTCGGTGTCGGGGTTCGGTTCCGTCATGCGAACACCCTAAGGGGCGATCACCGCGCGCAGCCTGTCGTGGGGCGCCTCGGCTTTCCGCCCGACCCATCCCGAGCGGCCCCCGCTCCGGGTCGATCTTCTGACCGTTTGTGTGGGCTTTGCCCAACCCTGACCGAGGCAGGGCCTGTTCAGCGGAGCCGTAACCCTGTTCCATGGTCATCAGACGGCCGCCGGTTCCCGGGCGGCCCCGCGTGCATAGATGAGGTGGCCTTGGCTACGACCGTTCGACGGACCGCTGTGACCATCCCCGCTGCCCCCATCGGCCCCGAGAACCCGCTGCCCGCGCTGCGCGCCCTCGACGAGGTGCACCAGCTGGGTTCGCGCGAACGCGCCGGGCTCCCGGCCGACATGGCACGCCAGGTCGGTTACGCGCCGCTGCACTCCGTCCTGCCGGTACGGCTCCTCGACGGATACGGCCGCGAGCGCGCCCCCGCCGAATTCGAGGCCGTCGTCATCGAGAACGACCGGGTGCGCGCCACCGTCCTGCCCGGCCTCGGCGGCCGGCTGCACTCCCTGGTGCACAAGGCCACCGGCCGCGAGCTGCTCTACCACAACCCCGTCATCCAGCCGGCCGACTTCGGACTCGCCGGGGCATGGTTCTCCGGCGGCGTCGAATGGAACCTTGGCGCCACCGGGCACACCACCCTCACCTGCGCACCCCTGCACGCCGCGCGCGTACCCGCCCCCGACGGTGGTGACATGCTGCGCCTGTGGGAATGGGAACGGCTGCGTGACCTGCCCTTCCAGATCGACATGTGGCTGCCGGAGGACTCCGACTTCCTCTACGTCGGCGTCCGGATCCGCAACCCCCATCACCGCACCGTGCCGGTCTACTGGTGGTCCAACATCGCCGTCCCCGAGACCGGCCACACCCGTGTCCTCGCTCCCGCAGACGAGGCATGGCACTTCGGATACGCCCGCTCCCTGCGCCGTGTGCCGGTGCCCGAATGGGACGGCACCGATGTCACGTACCCGACCCGTTCCGAGCACGCCGCCGACTACTTCTACGACGTAGCGGACGGAGACCGCCGCTGGGTCACCGCCCTCGACGGTGACGGGCAGGGGCTCGTCCAGACCTCGACCGATCTGCTGCGCGGACGCAAGCTCTTCCTCTGGGGCAACGGGCGCGGCGGCCGCCGCTGGCAGCAGTGGCTCACCGAGCCCGGCACCGACGGGTACCTGGAGATCCAGGCGGGCCTGGCCCGTACGCAGCTGGAGCACGTCCCCATGGAGGCGGGCGCACAGTTCTCCTGGCTGGAGGCATACGGTCCGCTCGCCGCCGACCCGGCCGCCGTCCACGGCGAGGACTGGAGCGCCGCCCGCGCCGCCGTGGAGCAGCGGTTGGAGACCGTTCTGCCGCGCGCGGACGTCGACGCCGCCTACGCGGCGTGGCTGCCGCACGCGGACACCGAACCGAAGGACATCATCGCCACCGGCTCGGGCTGGGGAGCGCTCGAGGTCGAACGGGCCCGCTTCGAGCTTCCGGGTACGCCGTTCGATCCCGCCACGCTGGGCGCTCAGCAGAAGCCGTGGCTGGAGCTGCTGCTCGCCGGAATGTTCCCGAGGCCGGTGGAGGACGCACCGCCCGGCCCCGCACTCGTGGCGCCGGAGTGGCGGGAACTGCTGGAGGCGGCGGACACCTACAACGGGAACGAGTGGTACCGGGACTACTTCCTCGGCATCGCCCAATGGCACGCCGGCGACCGGGCCCAGGCCATCCGCAGCTGGGAGCGCTCGGCCGCGCAGTTCGAGACCTGGCCGGTGCTCCGCTGTCTGGCCGTCGCCGACCAGGAGGACGGTCACCTCGAACGGGCCGCGGACCGCTTCCTGGCGGCATCCGACGTCGCCCACTACGAATATCTCGGTGACGACGCGTGGCGGGCGGTCTCAGCGGGTCTGGCCCGGGAGGCGGTCACCGCACTCCTCGCGGTCGGACGGGCCGACGACGCCGCGTTCGTCCTGGCCGAGCATGTGCCGGGTCTCGCCGAGCGCGGCCGGTTCCGGTTGCTTGAAGCACAGGTACGGCTCGCCCAGGGCGATGTGCCGGCCGCGCGCGCGATCTTCGACGCCGGATTCGTCGTCGACGATCTCCGCGAGGGGGAGGAGTCGCTCAGCGACACCTGGTACGCCATCGCGGAGCGCCTGGTCGCGGGCGACGGTCCGGTGACCGCCGACGTCAGGGCGCGGGCGCGCGCCGGCCACCCGCTGCCGGAGGCGTACGACTACCGGATGCGGCCCGCGCAGGACCCCGCGGGAGACCCCGAGTAGGACCTCGCTCAGGCTCCGCCCAGGACCCGTCCTAGGAGTCGATCAGTGCCGTCGGTTCGGGGATCGCGAAGTCCCCGGGCCGACGGCCCGCGCGGGCGAACGCGTTGGCGGCCTGCTGGAGCGCGGCGTTGACCGGGGTGTCGATGCCGGACATACGGCCGAGCAGAACGATCTCGCCGTGGTGAGGACGGCCTGGCAACCATGCACGCACCGTAACGAACGCCTGTGCGGTCCCGTCGAATCGGTTCTGGCCTATGGAGGCCGTGGGCTGCATGGTCCGGCCGTTCTGCGGGTACGCGGGAGATTCAGCCGCCGAAAGGACCTGTAGCCATGACCGATATCCACTCCAATGGCGCCCTGCCCCCGGCGCAGCAAGCCCTCCATGAGATCGCCCAGGGCGGCGAGAATGTGATCGCGCTGAGCACGCTCGCGCTCAGCGACGTGCTGCTTCCCGTGCCGGGCGAGCCCGGTGAGCCGGAGCAGGACCCCGCGGGGCCGCGGGGAATCCAACTGCCGGTGTACGAGCAGGAGGACGGGGTGAAGCTCGTGCCGGTGTTCACCTCCGAGGCGCGGATGGCGCAGGCCCTGCCGGGCACGCAGCGCTACCGGCTGGTGCCGATGTCCGCCCTCAGCGGCAGCTGGCCCTCGGACGAACTCACCCTCACCATCGACACCGGCTCGCCGGACGCCCTGAGTATTTCGGGCCCGGGGGTGCGGGCGCTGGCCGCCCTGTCGGGCAACGGCGGGCCGAACGGGGCCTGACCACCCCGCTGCCCGGCCGACCGCCCGCAGGACCCGCCGGTTCCTCACGGCCGGTAGACCACCAGGGCGCCGGGCAGTTTGCCGAGCTGCAACTCGGAGGGTGCGGCCACCACTTCGCCGTCGTAGGCGAGATGGGTGCCCGCGCCCAGGCCGCGGATGCGCAGCCGGCGGACCTTGGCCGCGGCGTAGACGGGGGAGTGGGTCAGCACGCCGGTCAGGGCGGCGCCGAGCAGTCGCGTACGGGCGAACGGTCCGCCGTCCACGACCCGTACGTCCAGAATTCCGTCGTTCAGGTCACGGCGGCGAACCGGCGCGAGACCGACGCTCGAATACTCGCAGTTGCCGGCGAAGACCAGCCAGACCGACCGGTGACGGCCGTTGATCTCCACGTCGACCGGCTCGGACGTCCGCAGCACATGCACCGCGGCGAGCACACTCGCCGGCCAGCTGCCCACCCGCCGCGCCCAGCGCTCGCGGATGCGTACCAGCTCCGGATACGACCCGATGCTGAACGTGTTCACGAAGGGGACGGCCTCCCTGTCACCCGGAGTGTCACCCGGAGTGTCGTACGAGGTGTACGTCGCCAGGTCCACGGCGGCCGCGCTGCCCGCGACGACCGCGCCGGCCGCGTCCTCGACCGATTCGATCCCGAGGTCGAGTGCGAAGTGGTTGCGCGTTCCGCCCGGGAAGACCACCAGTGGAAGGCCGTGCCGCAGCGCGATCGACGCGGCCACGTTGACCGTTCCGTCGCCGCCGCACACTCCGAGCGCCCCGCCGCGCTCGACCGCCTGCCGGGCTGCCTTCTCGAGCAGTTCGGCCAGGTCGTCGTCCTCCGTGCACTCGGTGACCCCGGCCATCGGCAGGGCGGTGCGGATCCGCTCGGCGGGCGGATTCAGCAGCGCGGGCGGCCCCGACGCCTCGTTGACCACGGTGAACAGACCGTGCCCGGCCGGCAGCGCGGGAGCGTTCACGGCCGGTCCCACGTCCGCGGGCCTCCCGTCCGTGGTGGGCAGGAGCGCCCGCACGACGATGGCGGCGCCCACGCCGAGTGCCGCGCCGGCCAGTACGTCGCTCGGGTAGTGCACCCCTGTGTAGACGCGTGAGAACGCCACCGAGGCGGCGACCGGTGCCACCACCGCGCCCCAGCGGCCCGACTCCATGGCGACACCGGCCGCGAACGCGGCTGCCGAGGCCGCGTGCCCGGAGGGGAAGGAGGTGGTGAACGGCTGGTGCCGCAGACGGCGTATCACCGGAACGGCTTCCAGTATCGGACGTGCCCTGCGCACGGCCCGTTTGCCCACGGTGTTCACCGTCGCGGAAGCCAGCGCCAGCGACCCGATGCCGCGCAGCGCCGCCCGCCGCCCCGGTTTGCCGCCGGCGGCGGCGATCCCGGCGGCCACCCCGAACCACAGCAGCCCGTGGTTGGCGCTGCGGCTCAGCGCGGGCAGCGCCGGGTCGGCCCCCGGCCACTGCCGGCTCGCGACTTGATGGAACAGCTGGTGGTCCCACGCCTTCCAGGGGTGAGCCCGTCCGCGTTGATTCATGCGAGGACGGCTACCCGGGAAGCCCGGTTCGATACCACCGCGCCGGTACCCCATGGCCGGCCCACGCCGATCAGGGCCGGATCAGGGCCGGATCACGACCGGATCGGGAGTCCGGCCCCAGCGCAAACGGGTGGGCGGCACGGCGGGAGGGCATGGCGCTCCCGCCGCGGGCGCGCAGGCTGGGAAGGTGGCGGCAGCCACTGACCCACCGGAGGCACGGATGCAAGGGACGACCACGTACGAAACCCCGTACGAACTCAGGCCCGATCCTGGCCTCCCCGTCCCTCCGTACTGGACCGCGCATCTGACGGACGCCGGGCCCGAACCGGCGGGCGGCAGCCCGGCGTTGCGGCTCGCGGCGGCCGGGTACTGGGAGCGCCGAGGGCTGTGGACCGATCCGGGCCGGATCGCGGCCGCGCCCGGCGCGGAGCCACTGCTGCTCGCGATTCTCGCCGCCACCGGAGGCGGCCTGGTGCTCGCCCGGCCCTCCGCCGCCTGGCAGGCGCCCGTCGCGCGGCTGCTCGGCCGTGCGGTGTCCGCGGTTCCGACCTCGCCGGAGGGCGGTGGCGCGCCGGACCCCTTCGCCCTGCTGGAGACGGTCCGCCGGGCGCGGGAGGAAGGCGCAGAGCCGAGCGTGCTGCTCCTGTCGGCCGCCGACGACCCGACCGGCACGGTGAGCTCGCCCGAGTTGCTGCACGAGAGCTGTGAGGCCGCCGCCGAGGCCGGGCTGATCGTCGTGTCCGACGAGACGTACAGCGACACCTGCCACCACCCCGGCACGGTGCTGGTCAGCCCCGCCGAGATGCTTCCCGACCGGACGATCGTCCTCACGGACCTCGGCGGATCCCTCGCACCGCTCTCCTGCCCGGTCGCGCTCGCCCGGTTCCCGGACTCCGACGAGGGCGCCGAGCTGCGGGCCCGGGTGGCGCACGGCTGCGCCGAGCTGCGGGCCGTCCTGTCGGCGCCGGTCGGCTCGGCGGCGGCGTACGTCCTCACGGAACCCGACGACGTACGCGCCCACTCCGCTGCCGCGAACCGGCTCCACGCGTCCGTCGCGGCCGCCGCGTACCATGCCGTCACCGCCTCCGGCGCGCTGTGCCGGCCGCCGCAGGCCGGCTTCCAGCTCTACGTCGAACTGACCGCCCACGACAGTCATGACCTCCCTGACGCGCCCGCCCTCGAACGTCACCTCACCCGCCGGCTCGGCCGGCAGGTACTCGGCGGCCACCGGTTCGGTGACGACCCGGCGGCGCTCCGGGTCCGGATCGACACCGGCCCGCTGCACGGCGCCACGGACGAGCAGCGGCGCACCGCGCTCGACGCGGCCGACCCCCGGGAAGTCCCGCATGTATCCCACGCGTTGACAGAACTCGAAGCGGCCTTCACCGAACTGACGGCCGGCTGAACTACCGTCGGTCACCTGGGGCGCGTCCCACCGGTTCCGTCCGGGCCCACGCTTCCCACGGTTGGGAGACTCGATGACAGATCAGGCCGAGCGCGCCCTTGCCGAGCCACGTCCGCTCGGTGAGCGGCGCGCATGGCCGGGCACCTTCGCGGACCGCCTCACGGCCCCGCTCCCCGGGATCCGCGAGATGGCCAGGATCCTGCGTGCGGGGGGCCTGCGCCCCACCGCCGAATCGCTGGCCACGATTCCCGAACTGCCGCTCGATCCCGGGCCGCTGCCGCGTGTCGACGCCGACACCGTCGCCGTCACCTGGGCCGGGCACGCCAGCTAGGGGGGCGGGCCGCACCGCGGTCTACGCGGACCTCGTCGCTTACGACGAGGTGGCGCACCACTCGGGGCCCCGCAGCCGCGACGCGTACAAGGTGCTGAACCGGCTGGACCGTTCGATCCGGCTGATCGCGGACGCCGCCCGTTACGCCCCGCGCCCATACCGGATCGTGCTGCTGTCCGACCACGGCCAGAGCCACGGCGAGACGTTCGCGGGCGCCTACGGCCTGACGTTGAAGGACCTCGTACGGGCCGGCTGCGGCCTGCCGGTCCCGCGCCGCGCCGGGCGCACGGTGAGCGGCGCGGAGGCCCGGACCGCGGGCCGCACCGCGCTCCACCGGCCCGAGCGCGGACGGCACCCGGAGGAGGAGAAGGAGTGCGCCGGTCCTCCCTCGGACCCGGTGGTCCTGGCCTCGGGCAATCTCGGTCTCGTCACCTTCCCCGAACTCCCGGGCCGCGTCACCCGCGAGGAGATCGACCGGCGGTTCCCCGGGCCGCTGACGACCCTCGTGGATCATCCGGGCATCGGCTTCGTCCTCGTACGCGGCGCCACGCGCGGACCCCTCGCCCTGGGCGCGGGCGGCGCGGAACACGAACTGGACACCGGCCGGATCACCGGCGGCGACCCGCTGGCGCCCTTCGGCGCGGGCGCCGCCGAGGCGGTGCGCCGCACCGCCGGTTTCCCGCACGTCGCCGACCTGATGGTGAACTCGGCGTTCGACCCCGTCACCGGCGCGGTGCACGCCTTCGAGGAACAGGCCGGTTCGCACGGCGGCCTCGGCGGCGACCAGAGCCGCCCGTTCCCGCTCTTCCCCGGCACCCTGACGGAGCCCGAACACCGGCTGGCGGGCGCGGAAGCGGTGCACGAAGTGCTGCGCGGCTGGCTGGCGGAGCAGCAGGGGCCGGAGAACCCGTTTGCGCAGGACCTGCCGGGAGCTGGAGAGTTGGCGCAGCACCAAGGGGCGTAGCTCAGCCGGCCAGAGCACCCGTCTCCAAAACGGAAGGCCGCAGGTTCGATCCCTGCCGCCCCTGCTGCGCGGTCCATTCGTGGCAGCGATGCGACCTGTTGTGCGACATGCGAAGGGCAGCGTCCGTCAGCGGACGCTGCCCTTCGCTCGTGTGAATCAGTACGGAGCGCCACCGGGTTCCGTCAGGTGGCGCTCAACGTGCCGTCGTGTCAGCCGCCGAGGCTCCAGGAGATGGTGTGGTCGGCGGTGACCAGGACGGCCAGGATGATCAGGTCGGCGGCGCCCAGGGCGCTGCCGAGCCAGGCGCGGCCGCGGCGCTTGGTGCCGCGGGCGAGGGCGAGGCCGGCGAGGACCAGGGCGCTGGGACCCAGCAGGAGGTTGAAGGCCAGCAGGCCGATCAGGCCGAGGATGAAGGAGGCGACGGCCATGCCGTCGGCGTCCGCAACGCGCTTGCGGGCGCGGAGGTTCGTCTCGGTGGTCGGGCCGGCGTCTTCGCGCTGGGCGGTGCGCTCGGTGGTGCGCTCGGTGGTGCGGGGGCGGGTGGGTGTGGAGGTGGTCATGGGTCAGCGCTCCTTGGTGTGTTCGCGGATGGCGAAGACCAGGAGCCAGACGGCGATGGCCGACGCGGCGGGGATGAGGACGGGCAGCGGGGTGTGTGCCGCGGCGCCCAGGAGCACCCCCAGGAGAAGGAATGCTGCGACGAGGAAGAGCATGTCCGGCCTTTCCGGTGCGAGAGCCTCTGTCGGTTCCGTCAAATCTCGGTGAACACTTGGATTTACAACTGTTCACCGACTCCGTCAGTCTAGCTCCGGGTCCGGCTGGCCTTCTACAGAGAACGGTTGTTTACTGAATGATGTGAGTCACACCCTCGGGATCCGACAGGCCCAAAAGCAGAAGACCCGCCAGGCGCTCCTCGACGCGGGCCTGCGCCTGCTGGAGGACCAGAGCCTCAGCAGCCTGGGACTGCGCGAGGTCACCCGCCTCGTGGGCGTCGCCCCGGCCGCCTTCTACCGGCACTTCCGCGACATGGAGGACCTCGGCGTCGCCCTCGTCGAGGAGTCCCTCGGCAGCCTGCATGCGATGATCCGGGCCGCCCTGGCCGAACAGGACGCGTCACACGAGCGCATCGACCGCACGGTCGGCGTCATCGAGCAGTACGTGCGCAGCCATCCGTCCCACATCCGCTTCATCGCCCGCGAACGCCACGGCGGAGTACGGGCCGTGCGCGACGCGATAGCCGTAGAACTGGAACGGTTCGCGGACGAGGTCGCCGACGCCCTCACATCCTCGTCGCTGCTGGACGACTGGCACACCGACGACATCCGGATGCTCGCCGGGCTGTACGTCGACCACTTGGTGATGACGGCCTCCGCCCTCCTGGAGGCCACCCCGCAGGAAGCGGACCAGATCGCAGCCACCGCACGCCAGCAACTGCGCCTGATCAGCCTCGGCCGCCGCCACTGGCTCGACGACTGACCAACACGCTGGCCGGGGCACGGTTTGCCCTCTCGGGGGCAACCAGGTAAGCATCATCAAGCGCAATTCTTGTGGCAAATGGTGCAGCCGCACGGAACTGGGGGCGCGCCCGGTTTGGACGGCATGGGCAGCAGGCCCGAGCAGCGTTGGTGCATCCATTCCATGCCGGGCGTCATCGCGATGCGGCAGTGCCCGGACAGTTACCGGTGGCTGCGAGGAATCGGGCGGCGATGCGCTCGATTCGCACCGAATGGCTGGCCACAAGCCTCCTCCGTTACAAGCTGATCACCTAAAGTGAGGCTAGTTAACTGGCCTGAACCTAGTGGACTAGATTGTCAACGTGTCAGATCAACCGCCGTACCTCCGCGTGGCCGATGCCATCCGGGCCAAACTCGCCAGTGGCGAATGGTCCGTTGGCGAGCGGCTCCCCTCCCGCGCCCAGCTCGCCCAGGAACTCCAGGTCGGCGATAACGTCGTCAGACGGGCACAGGAACGGCTGATCATCGAGGGCCTGTTGGAAGGCCGGGCCGGCTCGGGGACCTACGTCCGCCGGCCGCGGGAGCGCCTGCGCATGGTCCGCTCCCGCCACCGTGAACGCCGCGGAGGTTCACCCTTCCGCGCGGATATGAAGGAGCAGGGCCGCACCGGCTCGTGGGAATCCCGCAGCACCGCCCGCGCACCGGCGCCGGCGAATATCGCGGAGCGCCTGGCCATCGCGCCTGGTGACCTCACCGTGCACACCCGCTACGAGTTCCTCGGCGACGGCCAGCCCGTCCAGCTGTCGCAGTCGTGGGAGCCGATGGCCATCACCGACGGCACCCCGGTCGTCCTGCCGGAGATGGGGCCGTTTGCCGGCGCCGGGGTCGTCGAGCGGATGCGCACCATCGGCGTCATCATCGAGACGGCTGTAGAGATTCCGCGCCCGTCACGCGCTACGCAGGAGCAGGCGAAACTGCTCGGGATCTCCGTCGGCGACATGGTGATGGAGATCGAGCGCACCTACTACGACACCGACGGCCGGCCCGTCGAGACTGCGGACATCACCGTCCCCGACATCCGCTGGGAGATCGCCTACGAGATCCCGGTGGAGCAGCCGTAGGGCACGAGGGCGTCGCGTTCCGCGTGCAGGACGAAGTGACGGACCGGAATGGCGGCTTGTGCGAGGCCGGAGCGGATCTCCGTCCAGTACTGCTCCACAAGGACCGACTGGGGAACGACGAGCACCCCGCCGACACAGCGGAGGATCTGGGCGGCGGACTCCACGACCAGGGCGCGCCAGGGGCGCCAGTCCTGGAAGTCATTGACCGGTACGGAATCCAGGACGTGCCGCAGCATGTAGCCGACCTGCTCGGTGTCGGAGACCCGCGCCTGGGGGATGAGTGCGGCGAGTTCCTTCGAGGTGGTCGTCTTGCCCGCTCCGAAGGTCCCGTTCAGCCAGATAATCATGGTGCCGAGCGTAGTGATGGGGGCGATCGCAGCGGATCGCCCCCATGTGCCGCGTCCGGCGGCCGGTCGGTGACGGGTCGGCGGCCGGTCGGCGGTGGGAGCCTCAGGCGGTGGCGCCGCCGTCCAGGACGAGGTCGGCGCCGACGGTGAAACCGGCCTCGGGGGAGGCGAGATGGAGCACCGCGGCGGCGATCTCGTCGACCGAGCCGGCCCGGCCCGCCGGGACGTCGCGCTTCATGCGCGCGGCCTTCTCGGCCGGGCTCTCGCCGGGGCGGGTCGACATGGGGGTGTCGACCGGGCCGGGGCTGACCGCGTTGATGCGGACGCCGTCGGCGATGTGGTCGAGGGCGGCGTTGCGGGTCAGGGCGCTGACAGCGGCCTTGGCGGCGACGTAAGCGCCCAGGTTCGGCAGCCGGCTGTGGGCGCCGAGGTTGGAGGAGACGTTGACGATCGCGCCGCCGCCGTTGGCGCGCATGTGGGAGATCTCGTACTTCATGGAGAGCCAGGTGCCGGTGAGGTTGGTGTCGAGGCCCGACCGCCAGTCGTCCTCGGTGATGTCGGCGACCGGTGCCGGAGTCGTCAGGATGCCGACGTTGTTGACGGCGATGTCGAGCGAGCCGAAGCGCGCCACGGTGTCCTGGACCAGGCGCTGTACGTCCTGAGAGCGCGTGATGTCGGCGGTGAAGGCCGCGGCTTCGCCGCCTGCGGCCTCGATGAGCGCGACGGTCTCCTTGAGTGGTTCCGCGGTACGGCCGGCGACGGCGACCCGGGCGCCCTCCCGGGCGAAGGCGAGGGCGATGCCCCGGCCGATGCCGGTTCCGGCGCCGGTGACGAGGACGGTCCTGCCGGTGAAACGTGCGGTCATGACGACAACTCCCTGGGTGCGAGCGGTTCGGGCAGTGGCAGTGGCAGTGGCAGCGGTTCGGGCGGTGGGTTGGGGGTGATGGGTGCGGGGCGCGGCCGTAGTGCGATCGCGGCGGTGACGGCGGTGAGGGCGTAGGCGGTCCCGGCGGCGGCGAAGGCCGCGGCGTAGCCGGACACGGGGGTGGAGCGGGTGGCGGCGACCGACATCAGGGCGGCGAGTCCGATGGTCGGGCCGAGTTCCATGGCGGTGTTCATGACGCCTGCCGCCAGTCCTGTCTGCCGTCGCGGCACCGAGCCGGTGGCGAGCACGGTGGCTCCCGCGAATGCCGGACCGGCCCCGGCGGGCAGGAGGAGGAGGCCGGGCAGCAGGCCGGTGGCGTACGGCGACCCCAGGTCCAGGCCTGCGAGCAGCAGGAGTCCGGCCGCGCCGACGGCCAGCCCGCCCGCAGTGACCGCGCGCGCCCCGTACCGCTTGATGAGAGGGCCCGCCGCGCGGCCGGAGCCGACGAGGGCGGCGGCGTACGGGACGAACGCGGCGGAGGTCCGCAGCGGTGTCCAGCCGTGTACCTGCTGGAAGTAGAGGGAGAGCAGAAAGAAGGTGAGGGCCGTGCCGGCGGCGGTCACCATGATGGCGGCCAGCGCGGTGGCGCGCCGCCTCTCGGCGAGGAAGCCGGGCGGCAGCAGCGGCTCGTTGGCACGGCGTTCGACGATCGCGAACGCGGTGAGCAGGAGCAGGCCCGCGGCCAGGGGGACGAGCACGGCGGACGAGGTCCAGGGGTGTTCTCCGGTGGCCACCAGGCCGTAACTGGCCGCGGTGATACCGGCGGTGGCCGTCACGGCTCCGCGCAGGTCGAGGGGCGGGGGTACGCCGTCGCGGGGTGCGTCGGCGGGCAGCAGGCGGGGTGCGAGCACCAGTCCGGCCAGCGCGACGACCACGGGGACCGCGAACGCCCAGCGCCAGGAGACCCAGGCCGTCATGACGCCGGAGAGCAGGCTGCCGGCGGTCGCGCCGAGGACGGAGAGCCCGCCCCAGGTCGCCATCGCGCGGCCGTACGCGTCGGGAGCGGGGAAGAGGGTGCGTACCAGGGCCATCGCGGCCGGGGCGGTCAAGGCCGCGCCGACCCCTTGCGCGAACCGTACGGCGACGAGTGCGGTGAAGCCGGGGGCGAGGGCGGCGGCCGCCGATCCGGCGGCGAAGACCGTCAGGCCCAGCAGTAGCATCCGGCGTCCGCCGTGCCGGTCGGTCAGCCTGCCGCCGAGGAGCAGCAGTCCGCTGAAGGAGAGGCCGTACGCGGCGCTGAGGAACAGGAGTTCGGAGGGGCCGAGGCCGAACTCCCCGGCGATCCGGGGGAGCGGCACCATGAGGATCATGATGGTGAAGATGAGCGTGGCCTGGAGGGTTCCGAGCAGCGCGAAGCCGTGCTTTGCCGACATGTCCCTCTGCACCTTCCTGGTTACTGGATCGATCGTTCTTGTATGAGGGCGGGCGAAGGCGCTCGACGGACCGCTGCGGGTCGGCCGCCCGAACAACCGCCGCCCGGACAACCGCTGGCCGGTCAGTCGAGAAGTGAGAGTGCCTGCGCCGCGGCGTCCCTCAGCCGGGCCGCGTCCTGACCGGCCCGGCCGGCCTTGCCGACCACCCGCATGCCCTGCATGAGAACCAGCAGCAGCCGCGCCAGCGACCGCGGATCGCGCCCTTCGGGCAGCTCTCCCTGCGCCCTGGCGCGCGTCAGTGCCGACGCGAGCGCTGTCTCCAGCCAGTCCCAGCTCGCCTCGACGCGCCGGGCCGCCGCCCGGTCGTGCGGTGCCAGCTCGACCGCCGTATTGGTGATGAAGCAGCCCCGCCGCAGGTCGTCGGAGGCGGATTCCTCCGCGAAGCGGGTGACCACGGACCGGACGGCCGGCAGTGCCGGTCCCGGCTGGGACAGCTCTTCGAGGATCTCGGGGTCGCAGAACTCGCTGTAGCGCTCCAGTGCCCTGACGTACAGCTCGTGCTTGCTGCCGAACGTCCCGTAGATACTGGCGCGGGCGATGCCGAGGTGCTCGACGAGATCGGCCATCGACGTCGCCTCGTATCCGCGCCGCCAGAACAGCTCTAGGGCCGACTGGAGCGCGGCGTCCGGATCGAATTCCTTGGTCCTGGCCACGGGATGAATACTACCGATATGAAGAACGACCGGTCAAGAATTCATCGCATCCGCCGCTCAGGGTGTCCAGGCTTTCAGACGGCCAGACGGCCAGACGGCCAGACGGCCAGACGGCGAGACGGCGAGACGTTCAGGCGCTCGCGACGTCGAGGCGCAGGCGCAGGCAGCGCAGGCCCTCCGAGGTGGTCCCCACAGTGCCGTCCGGGCGCCAGCCGAGCCGCGTGTAGAACGCCCGCGCCCGGTCGTTGCGCTCCCACACCCCGACGAGGCCGGTGAGCACGCCCGTCTCGCGCAGCGCCTGGACGTACGCCGCGTGCAGCCGGCCGCCGACACCGCGCCGCCACTGGCCGGGCCGGACGTGGATCTGCGACAGCTCCAGCGCGGTGCCGGGCGCGTCGGACTCCATGGACAGCACGCCCACCACCTCACCGTCCACCTCGGCGCAGAGCGTCGTCTTCCCGGGCAGCTGGATGGCCCGAGCCCACCCGTTGAACCGCGAGACGATCCCCTCCGTCCCGTCCAGTTCCCCCTCGGGTACGCCGCCCTCCCGGTAGGCGGCGGTGCGCGCCGCCGTGTGGACGCTCACCACCGCGTCCAGGTCGTCCATCTCGGCCGGGCGTATACGTACAGGGAGATCATTCATGCTGAATATGACGCAGATCGGCCCTCATTGGTTCCTCGCCGGCCCCATCCGCCCCTCGGTTCGGCTCCTGTTCGGTCCCTCGGCCCGCGTCCCCGGCCCGGTTCCTCAGCCGGGCACCACGAAGCCGCACTCGTACGCGGCGATCACCGCCTGAGTCCGGTCCCTGGCACCGAGCTTGGCGAGCACCCGGGCAACATGGGTCTTGACCGTCTCGGGACCGAGTTCCAGCCGCTGCGCGATCTCCGCGTTCGACAGTCCGGACGCCATCAGCCGCAGCACCGCGGCCTCGCGTTCCGTGAGACGGTCCCGGAGCGCCTTCGCGGGGTCGACGGTGGCATAGCGGGCGGCGAGCGCGCGGACGGCGGCAGGGAAGAGCAGCGAATCGCCGTATGCCACCAGCCGTACGGCCCGGACGAGTTGGTCCGCCCCGGCCCGTTTCAGCAGGAAGCCGGCGGCCCCGGAGCGCAACGCCTCGTAGACATAGGCGTCGTTCTCGAAGGTCGTCACGACGATGATGCGCGGGGGATCCGGCATCGTCCGCACCAGCTGTTCGGTGGCGCGGATCCCGTCGATCTCCGGCATCCGGACGTCCATCAGGACGACGTCCGGGCGCAGTTCGCGCACCAGCGGGATCGCCTCGGCTCCGGTGGAGGCCTCGCCGACGACCTCCATGTGCGGTTCGCTCTCCAGGATCGCGCGCAGCGCCGTGCGCACCAGCCGTTCGTCGTCGGCGAGGACGATCCGCAGGCTCATCGGGCGCCCGCCCGCAGCGGCAGGACGACGCGCAGCCGCCACCGCGGGCCGCCCTCCCGATCCTTCAGGCCGTCCGGCCCGTCCAGGCCCGCCTCGAACCGGCCGCGCAGTACGGTCACGCGCTCCTCGACGCCCTTCAGGCCGCGTCCGCCGCCGGTCCTGCGAGAGGACGCCGCCGCCACCGGATTCACCATCTCGATCTCCAACTCGTCGTCCGTCAGAACGATCCGCAGCCGCACGGGCACCTGGCCCGCGTGCCGCAGCGCGTTGCTGAGTCCTTCCTGCACGATCCGGTACGCCTCGCGGGACACCATCGGCGGCACACCGTCGAGATCGCCGTCGACGGACGCCTCCAGCGGGACGCCCGCCGCCCGCGTCTGCCCCAGCAGGCTGTCAAGACCGCCGAGAGTGGGACCGGGGGGAGCGGTCGAGCCGTCGCCGTCCTCACGCAACAGGCCCAGTACGTCGTCGAGTTCGGCGACCGCGCGCCGGGTGGTGTCCTCGATCGCGGCCAGGGCCTGCCGGGCGAACTCCGGATCGCGGTCCAGTACCTTGTGCGCGGCACTGGCTTGCAGCGTCACGGCGCTGAGCGCGTGGCCCACCGAGTCGTGCAGTTCGCGGGCCAGCCGGTTGCGCAGCGCCAGCCGTACGGTCCGCTGCTCGGCGGCGGCCAGCCGGTCGCCGGGGGTCGGTCCGAGCAGCTCCGGCGAGCAGCGCGCCAGGACGGCGCCCGCGCCCTTGGCGGCGAGCGCGAGCGCGGCCAGCAGGACGGCGGCGGCGAGCGGGGCCAGTGCGTCATGGCCGAGCGTGAGCGGATGGATCCAGGGAAGTTCCGACTCCCGCAGCCGTGCAGAGAAGGGCAGTGCCAGCAGGACCGCCACCGCCGGGGGGATGGCCAGGGTCAGCCCGCTCACGATGCCTCCGAGCCCCACATGCAGCACGAACCAGCAGGACGTACGGATCCGTGCCGCCCACGTCCGGTCGCCCGAGGGCGCGGGCCCGCCCTCGGGTCCTGCGCACAGCGCCCGTGCCGCCGAGCCCTCCAGATCGCGCACGAGGGGGAAGACCGCGGCGGCGGCCGCCGCGACCGGCAGGGCGAGGGCGAAGGAGACGAACTGCTTCGCGACCCAGCCGCCGCTGCCCGCGGCGGTCTGGGTGACCACGTTCACCGAGGTGTCCGTCAGCAGGTAGAACGGCATCAACAGGGCGCCGCCGAGGATGAGATGCACCCACCGGAGTCGGGCCCGCCGCCCGAACAGCGCCTCAGCCACGCTGAGCGGCGCGCGCGGTGCCGGGAGCGATGGTGCGCTTGAGTTCAGCGGCGGACTCAGTGCCGGGCTCAACAGCGCGCTCTGCGGCGGGCTCAGCAGCGCGCTGAGCAGCACGTTCGGCGAGCAGATAGGCGCCGACGACGAGAATGAGCATCCCGAGGAGCATCTGCACAGCGTAGGTCAGGTCCATGAGCTGGGACGTCGAAGGACCGTCGGCGTCCTTCGGCACGGCGAGCGGGGCCAGCAGCATCCAGCCGCCCCAGGCGGCGGAGGCGGCTCCGCCGGTCCATCCGAGCGCCAGCGGGACCACCAGCCGGGTCCTGCCCGCACCGAAGGCTGCCAAGAGGACGCCCACGGCTCCCAGCGCCGCGAACAGGGCGGTGTCGGCCTCGACGATGGAGGTGGAGGTTCCGCGCTCGGCCACCCGCGAGGCGGCGAGACCGGCGGTCCCGCCGCAGGCCCAGACGGTGTGCATGACGACGGGCAGCACGGCGAGGACGGCGGCGGCCACCGCGGCGATCCGCTGGGCGGGCCGGGTGGGGCTGCCCACGAGATCCGCGGTCCGGCCGCGCAGCAGCGGGCCCCAGCGGTCCTTCACGTACAGCACGAACAAGGTGCCCAGCGCCAGCCCCTGGATGCCGAATCCGGTGTAGACGACACCGAACACCCACTCGTCCAGCCAGGGTTTCTGTTTCGGTGCGGTGTGACCACCGGTGATCACGGAAGCGACGGTCTGCAGCGGGAAGCCGACGAGGATCGGCGCGATCAGGCCGGTCGCGATCCAGGTGGGCAGGACGAGCAGCCAGGCCGGCAGACGGCTGCCCCAGGGGCGGGTCAGCGAGAGCGCGAGGACGACGACGGCCAGGTCCATCGCGACGGTGAGCACGTTCGCGGCGTAGAAATAGCCGTTCTCCAGGCTGCCGCGCAGTGAACTGCCGGCCGGAATGCCGACTGTGCTGCCGGACAGCCATGCGATCTTGAGCGCGAGATAGGGGGCACAGGCGGTGACGGCCACGGCCCGCAGTACGCGGCGGGCGGATGTGGTCCGCCGCGGGACGGACGGCGCGGGGGTGTCGAACTCGATGGTTTCCATGCCTTCCACGCTCCCCGCCGGGCCCGCCCGGCACGTCCGGCCGGAAGACGATCTGTATCCCCTGGACGGGGGACCCGGGGTGCCCGCCAAGCGTCAACCCAGGACCCCCGACGGCCTGGAGCTGCCGCTCGACCGGTACGCGGAGCCCGCTAGCCGAGGTCGAAGAGGTTCGGCAGACCCCAGCGGTGGCGGATCTCGTCCTGGTGCTTCAGTTCCTTGAACTCCGGCGCGCGGTACAGGGGCTGGACCGAGCAGCGTCCCGCGGACGACCCCGAGGCGTCGAGCAGGGCGTTCACGGCCTGGCGGGCCGCCGCGTTGGCACCCTCCATCGTGGCCAGGTCGATGTCCACGGCGACGTAGTCCCCGGCGAGGAAGAGATTCGGCACAGCGGTCCGCGCCGTCGGCCGGTTGAACCAGGTGCCGGTCGGGTGGATGAGCAGCTGGTCGTCGTTGTGCGCCGCCGGCGTGCCGAGCCCGGACACGCCCGGGTCCAGGAACCACGAGTGGAGCTGGGTGTCGCGCAGGACGGTTCGGCAGGTGTCGTTGAGCGCGGCCTTGAGCTGCGCCCACACCTCGCGGGCCACCTCGTCGCGGGTGCACTCCTTCGCCGTCTTGCCGTAGAGGATGCCGGGCTTGTCCCACTCGGAGATGTCGACGGAGAAGCAGTCGGCGGCCTGCCCGTCGCCGTAGTCGGCGGCGAAGTTCCGGCCCTGCCAGTACTGGGCCTGTCCGACGGAGGTCAGGGCCCACGGCGAGTCCAGGTGGTTGACGTGCCCGTGGATCACCGGGGTCGGCTCGGTCAGATAGAACTGGATGCCGGTCATCCAGTCCGTCTGCAGCTTGTCCGCCCGGCCGAACTGCGGGTCGGCGGCCCGCAGTTTCCGTCCCCAGGCCTGGCGGGCGTGCTCGACCGGCATCGCGCAGATGTAGTGGTCGGCGGTGACGGTACGGCGGCTGCCGTCCGGGTCCTGGACGACGGCGCCGGTCACCCGACCGCCCGCAGATACGTCCACCAGGGTGTGCGTTCCCAGTCGTCGAGCCGGCGCTGGTCGCAGCTGGTGAAGAAGACGAGGATCCGGTTGGCGAAGTACGCGATCTCGTGGGCCGGGAGCTTGAGCGCGGTGGTGAGCAGGCCGGTGATCACGCGGATCAGGTCGTCGGGGGTCAGCGGTCCCTGCGGGGTGCCGAGGGTGGCCATCGGGAGCCGGATGTCCTCGCGCCCGGTTCTGGCGAACAGCACCTCGCTCGAGGCGACCAGGTTGTCGTGGCAGCCGTTCGGATTCCCGGCGAACGGGATACGGCGCAAGGTGTCGGGAAGGTTCAGATAGAAGCCCGGGATGAAGCGGAACCCGTGCTCGCCGGGGAGTGGCTTGCGACCGCCCCTGGCGCTGTCGGGTACGTCCATGCTGCGGGCCTTGCCGCCCAGCGCGCGGCGTTCGCACACCGTCACCTGGAAGCCGCGCTCGGCCAGTTCATGCGCCGCTGTCAGCCCGGCGACCCCGCCGCCGAGCACCGCCACGGTCTGCCGCGCGCCCCCCGCCGGCGTCCCCTTGGATGCCGTTTTCGGTTCCCCGCCGGCCGCGGTCGCGGCTGGCGCCGTGCCGCCGTTCCCGAGGGCCGCCGCCCCGCCGACCGCCGCCGCTCCCGTCAGGAATGTGCGCCGCGAGTTGCCCGTACGCTCCATGCACGTCTCCCCTTACCGCCGGTAACATCACGTCCGGCGCAGGAGCTTAGGTGTGTCGCACCGAACCCGGAAGCACACTCCGGCCTCCTGGTGAACATGGGCGCGAAACCGTTCGCGGGGCTCGGATGTGACGGAACGGGGGCCGCCGGAGAGGAGTCAGCCGTCCTTGCCCAGGGCGAGCAACCGGTAGACGGGATCGGGGCGCGGCGTGTGCTGGTCGGGCAGTGCGGACAGGCCGTCGATGACGCCCTGGGCCTGGCGCGGGCTGAATTCCAGGGCGGAGGCGAAGTATCCGGCGCGGACCTTCTCGACCGTCAGCGCGGGGGACCGGCCCTGGCCGTGGCCGGTGAAGGAGGTCTCCGCGCCGGGGCGCAGCCCGTGGCCGGCCGCCCAGCCGACGACGGCCCCGGCCTCGTCGTAGGCGTCCGGGATGACGTGCGGGGCGAGCAGGGCGTCGACATCGGTGTCCGCGGGATGGGCGGCGTCCTTGTCGACGGTGGTGATGAACACCCCGCCCGGCCGCAGCACCCGCGCGCACTCGGCGACCACCTCCGCCGCGTCCGGGAGCAGGTGCAGCAGCCAGACGGCGGACACCGCGTCCAATGACCCTGATGCGAAGGGAAGTTGCCGGCTGTCGCCGAGGACCACGGCCCGGCCGACCCGCCCGACGGCAGTCGCTGCCATGCCCGCCGACGCGTCCACTCCGATGACCCGCAGCCCCGGGCGGACGAGCCGCTCGGTCACCAGACCGGTCCCGCACCCCACATCGAGCAGGGTGCGGGCCCCGTCCGGCACGAGGCGGAGTACGGCGCGGGCCGCGGCCTCCGCCCGGGGGACGCCTCCGCGGGTCGCGTCGTACCGTTCGGCTTCTACGTCGTAGTTCAGCACACCGGCAGCCTACGGGGAGTCATCATCCGGCGAGGAAGTCACGTACTCCCTGCGATACCCCGTCGTCCCCCAGCAGGTCATTGTGGTGCAGACAGCCCGCGTCCGTGTTGACGGCGCCACTCAGCGCGACGCACCTCGTTGACGGACGCGGTCCATCCGTGACGCGTGAACCTCCTCCTACGAGGCGGGGCGTTGAGGCCGGGGCGCGCTACGAGGTGGGGGAGTACGAGTACACCGTGGTGGAGACCACGCAGATGCCCGGCTGGACGACTTCCGCGCGCAGCGTGCCGGAGTGCGGGTCGTAGTCGACGCCCTCGGCCTCGAAGGTGCCGGAGCAGATGCTGCGCTTCGGGAGCTGGAGCAGCGTCGTCACCTGGCCGGTGACCGCGCTGCCGTCCAGTGCGTGCGGAAGGTCGACCTGCAGCAGATCCTTGGCGACGTCGTCGGATACGCACACCAGGCGGGTGGCGGAGACGAAGTCGCAGCCCTGGATGTTGTCCACCGTGCGGTCCAGGGTGATCTGCCCGGCCTGCGGGAGGGCGCCGCCGGTGCGCGGGGTGGCCGGGTTGAGCAGCGGCGCGGGGAAGACCTGGAGGCGGTTCCGGCCGCCCCATTCGCCGGAGACCAGCCACTGCGCGTCGGGGGAGACGGCGGCGAACGAGTTGTTGAGCGCCTCGCCGGGGTCGAGCTGGTGGACGTACTCGTAGCGCTGTCCGCCGGGAGTGGTGACGGCGTACATCTTCGAGGTGGCGCCGTCCGCGCCCTGATAGGCGTCGAAGACATGGCCCTGGGCGATGTCCGGGTCGCCGATGTGATTCCACCCCTTGACGCGCAGCGCCAGCGGGATGGAACCGAGACCGCGGTACAGCAGCGAGCCGTCCGCACGGCTCGCCAACCCCTGTCCGCCGGTCAGGGAGCCGGTGTACGAGGTGCCGGACTCGGTCCAGCCGCCGGGGGAGGCGGCCGAGGCGGTGGAGCCGACGACGGTGAGTGCGAGGGAACCGGCCAGTACGGCAGCGGCGCGGAGCGGTTTGGCGATCACTGAGCCTCCGTCAGATTGACATCAGGAGGCAGATCGTAGAACGGATGTCCGCACGTATCTACCCTTCGGTAACCATGTCCGCCTAGGCTTCCGCTGCTTCTCCACCCACGTTCGCCGGGAGTGTTCCGTGAGACTTGCCCGAGCCGCCACCGCCTGTGCCTTCGTGCTCCTCCTCGGTTCCGCCGCGACGGCTCCCGCCGTGGCTTCGGACCCGGCGCGGGACCCGGCGCCAACCCCGGCCCCGCCGCAAGCTTCGACCCGGCCACCAACTCCGTTGCCGCCTACCGCTACCCGGGCGACCCCGCGCAGCGCCTCGACCACGCCCGGCTGCGCAACGGCCACGCCCGGCCCGCGCACTGGAACAACCGGGTCGTGCCCGAGCACTCGCCCAAGTGGTCGGTGACCAGCTGGTTCACGACGTACTCCTACACCGACTACTCCGACCACTACCCGCTGGTGGCCGGCGACGTGTAGGCGACGTGTAGGCGGCTTGTAGGCGACGACGTGTGACGGACGTTCAGGCAGCGGGGTCGCCCAGCAGCGCCCAGACGATCTTCCCGAACGGCAGCCGGGGAGAGGTGCCCCAGGTGTGCGTCAGCGCCTCGACGATGCACAGCCCGCGCCCCCGCTCCTGGTCGTCACCTGGCGTGCGCACGCGAGGACGTTCGTCTCCCGCGTCGTGCACTTCGACCCGGACACCGCCGCGTGCCTCCCTGGCCAGGACGACCAGGAAACCGCGTGCCATCGTCGCCCGCGAATGCGGAGCGTGCCGGACCGCGTTCGACGTCAACTCCGCGACAACCAGCTCCACATCACCGGCCAGACCGTCCGGAAGACCCCATCCGTCCGCCACCAGCTGCCGGGCCCAGTGGCGCGCCAGCGGCACGCTCTCCAACTGGGGACGGAACAGGTTCTGCACCTGATCCGCTGTCGGCTTCGTCATTGCGCTGCTCATTTCGGTCTGCCCGGGATCTCGCCCGCCGCGTGATCGGATGATGACTTTCTGTGAACAAGCGTCGCCCGGCGGGCCTACGATCGACAGGTCGTGGGCGTGCCATCAGCGTTCTGTCACAGGGAGTTGCCATGAACCGACGCAATGGCAGGCCGGGTTCCGCCGCTACTTCGGGCGCGGTCTTCGGCGAGTTGGTGCGGGATCTTCGCGAGGCGGCGGGGATGTCGCAGGAGAGGCTGGCGAGTCGGATCCCTTGCGACCGCTCGTTGATCGCGCGCGTGGAGGCGGGCACGCGAGTGCCGCAGCGGTCCTTCGCGGTCTCTTGTGACGAACTGCTGGACACCGGAGGCACCTTGGGGCGGCTCTGGCCGCGTATCGACTGGCACCCTGACGTCGCGCACCCGGACTGGTTCAAGCGCCGCGCGGACATGGATGCCGAGGCGGTGGGGCTCCGGGAGTACCAGACTCAGGTCATTCCCGGTCTGTTGCAGACCGAGGACTATGCGCGGGCGCTGTTCTCGCAAAGTCGCAGCCCGGGACCATGGCCTTGTCGAGGAGCGGGTCGAGGCCCGGCTGAGTCGCCAGCGGCGATTTCTCGGGCCGGACGGTCCGCTTCTGATGGTGGTACTCGACGAGAGTTCGATCCGTCGCGTGGTGGGGAGTCCAGCGGTCATGCGGGGGCAGTGTGAGCATCTACTTGCCGTTGGGGTGCAGCCGAACATCCGTGTTCAGGTGGCCCCGTTCAGCTTCGCCGCCGTGGTTTCGCCAGACACTTCCATGTCTCTCATCACGCTGCCCAACGGGCGTAAGTGGGTGTACTCGGAATCCCTGGACAGAGGGCATTTCAGCGAGGATCCGGCCGTCTTCGCCCGACACGCGCGGACCTATGATGTGCTCAGTGCGGACGTACTCTCGGCCCGCGACTCAGCCGCTTTGATCAGCGATGCACTGGAGGCGTACGGCGATCATGGACAACCACGATCTGAGCGCGGCGACTTGGCGCAAGAGCAGTTACAGCGGAAGCAACGGCGGCAACTGCATCGAGGTGGCCCCCGGATTCCCCGGCGTCGTCCCCGTCCGTGACAGCAAGGACCCGCACGGCCCGGCTCTCGTCTTCGACGCCGCCGCGTTCGCCTCGTTCGTGGCAGGCGTGCGCGCCGGAGACTTCCCGACCACCGGCTGAGCACGACGACGTCCGCTGGTCCGCGGTTACGCCGGTACGCACGAAGCCGCCGGCCGGCAGTGCCGGGCAGCGGCTTCGTGCGTGGGCCGGATCAGCTCAGCCTCAGTTGAAGACCTGCGGGTCCGGGCCGATGCGGTTGCCGTTGTCGAGGCCGGTGAGGGCCGCGATGTCGTCGGCGGACAGCTCGAAGTCGAAGACGTCGATGTTCTCCCGGATCCGGGACGGGGTCACGGACTTGGGGATCACGACGTTGCCGAGCTGGAGGTGCCAGCGCAGCACGACCTGGGCCGGGCTGCGGCCGTATCGCTCGGCGATCGCGGCGATCACCGGTTCGTCCAGCAGGCCCTTGCCCTGGCCGAGCGGGGACCACGCCTCGGTGGCGATGCCGTGCTCGGCGTGGAAGGCGCGCAGCGGGGCCTGGGCGAAGTCCGGGTGCAGCTCGACCTGGTTGACGGCCGGGACGACCGACCCCTCGTCCAGGACGCGGCGCAGCTGGGCCGGCCCGAAGTTGGAGACGCCGATGGCCTTGGCGCGGCCGTCCGCGTGGATCTTCTCCAGGGCACGCCAGGTGTCGCTGTACAGGTCGCGGGCCGGCGTCGGCCAGTGGATCAGGTACAGGTCGGCGTAGTCCAGGCCCAGCTTGGCCAACGAGTCGTCGAAGGCCGACAGGGCCTTGTCGAAGCCGTGCGCGGAGTTCCAGAGCTTCGTCGTGATGAAGAGTTCTTCGCGCGGCACGCCGGAGGCGGCGATCGCCTTGCCGGTGCCCTCCTCATTGCCGTAGATCGCGGCGGTGTCGATGCTGCGGTACCCGGCCTCCAGCGCGGTGGAGACAGCCGCCGTGGCCTCGTCGTCCGGCACCTGCCAGACACCGAAGCCGAGCTGCGGCATCCGGACGCCGTTGTTGAGAGTGATGAAGGGGACCTTGCTGCTCACGAGCGGCGATCCTAACGTTGACGTACAGGGCGTTTTTCGTTCAACCATCCCCTCCGGACCTCCATTCCCGCCCGCCGTGAAACCGCCCGGAGGCGCGCCCGGGGCCTCTTCGTGAAAGGCCTGCGAAACCGCTGGTCAGGCCGTCGTCCCCAGGTAGGCGTCACGCACCGCCGGATCGGCCCTGACCTGCGAAGGGGTGCCCTGTGCGAGCACCGTCCCGAGGTCCAGGACGACGACCCTGGCGCACAGCTCCATCACGAACGCCACATTGTGCTCGACGAGCAGCACCGCGCACCCCCCCTGCCCGGCGAGCAGCCGCACCACGGCGGCGAGCTGCTCGCGCTCCGCGCCCGACATCCCCGAGGCGGGCTCGTCCAGCAGCAGCACCCGCGGCGGGTCGGCCATCGCACGGGCCACCTCGACCATGCGGGCCTGGCCGACGGGGAGCGTGCCCGCGTACGCCGATCGCAGGTCGTACAGGCCGCACTGCCGCAGCACCGCCTCGGCCCGTGACCGGCGCAGCCGCTCGCGCGACCGCCGTGACGGCGCGGCGAGCAGGTCGGCGGCGAGGCCGCCCCCGCCGCCGTCCCACTCCTGGGCGACGACGAGATTGTCGGTGACCGTGAGCTGCCCGAACAGCTGCTGCCGCTGGAAGGTGCGGCGCATGCCGTGCCGGGCGCGCCAGACGGGGGAGCGGCCGGTGACGTCCTTGCCGTCGAGCAGCACCCGGCCGTCGTCGGGGCGCCGGATGCCGGAGACGGCGTCGAAGAACGTGGTCTTCCCGGCGCCGTTCGGTCCGATCAGCCAGCACACCTCGCCTGCGCGGACACCGAGGCCGACTCCGCTCAGGGCGCGGATACCGCCGAAACGGACGCCGATGCCCTCCGTGCGCAGCACGTAACCGCTGCTGTTGCCGCTGCTGTTGCCGGTGCCGCTGCTGCCGCTACCGCTGCTGCCGCTACCGCTGTCGATGTCGCTCATGGCTGGACCACACCTCCGTCCGCCGAGGCGGCGATGCCGAGGTAGGCCTCGGTGAGCCGGTCCGTCTCGACCTCGGCGCGCGGGCCGCACCACGACACCCGGCCGGACGACAGATACGCGACGGTGTCCGCGATGCCCAGCACCTCCGCCGCCTCTCGGCGCGGCGGCGGCCGGGACCGACGCCTTGGCGTACGTCACCGTGAAGCCGGCGGCCGTGAAGCCCTGGGTGTACGTCCTGATGCCGAACTTGCCCGCGTCGCTGTCGGCGGCGATCAGGGCAACGCTTCTGCCCTTGGCGCCGCCGAGGGCCTTGGCCAGGCCCTCGGGCCAGGACTGGGTGACGGTGCCGCCGGGGCTCGGTACCAGGCAGCCGTTGAAGCCGTAGGTGGTCTCGGGGCCGCAGAAGGCGGGCAGGGTGCCCCAGCCGAAGACCGGCACCTTCTGCTCCCACATCATGTGACGATCCATCAGATGTGTGCGGGCGGTGCCGATCGCCCGGTCCTGGCCGCTCTCAGTGCCGGTAGAGCGCCTCGATCTCCTCCGGGAACGCCTTCTCGATGGCCTTGCGCTTCAGCTTCATGGACGGCGTCAGCAGCCCCCGTTCCTCGGAGAACTGGGCGGCGAGGATCCGGAACGTACGGATCGACTCGGCCTGCGAGACCATCGTGTTGGCGGCGACCACCGCCCGCCGGATCTCGGTCTCCAGGTCCGGGTCGTGCACCAGCTCCGCGTCCGCCAGCTTCGGCTTGCCGCGCATCGTCAGCCAGTGCCCGACGGCGTCCGGGTCGAGCGTGACCAGTGCCGCGATGAACGGCCGGTTGTTGCCGACCGCCACGCACTGGGCGATCAGCGGATGGGCCCGCACCCGGTCCTCGAGACCGACCGGCGAAACGCTCTTGCCGCCGCTGGTGACCAGGATCTCCTTCTTGCGGCCGGTGATGGTCAGATACCCGTCGCTGTCGAGCGCGCCGATGTCGCCCGTCGCCAGCCAGCCGTCGCCGAGCACCTCGGCGGTCGCCTGCGCGTTGTTCAGATACCCCTGGAATATCTGACCGCCGCACAGCCAGATCTCGCCGTCCTCCGCGATGTGCACGGTGGTGCCCGGCACCGGCAGCCCCACTGTGCCGAACCGGGTCTGTTCGGGCGGGTTGGCGGTGGCGGCGGCGGTGGTCTCGGTCAGCCCGTAGCCCTCGTAGATCGTCACGCCCGCGCCGCTGAAGAACAGCCCGAGCCGCCGGTCCATCGCCGAGCCGCCGGAGATCCCGTGCCGCACCCGGCCGCCGAGCGCGTCGCGCACCTTGCTGTACACGAGCTTGTCGTAGATCTGGTGCTGCATCCGCAGAGAGGCGCCGGGACCGTGGCCGGTGCCGAACGCCTTGGCCTCCAGCGCCTCCGCGTACCGCACCGCGATCTCCACCGCCTTGTCGAACGGGCCGATCTTCCCGGCCGCCTCCGCCTTGCGGCGGGCCGACTGGAAGATCTTCTCGAAGACGTACGGAACGGCCAGGACGAACGTCGGCCGGAAGGTGGCCAGATCCGGCAGCAGGTCGGCGGCGGTCATGCTCGGCTGGTGACCGAGCCGGATCCGGTGGCGGATGCAGGCCACCTCCACCATCCGGCCGAAGACGTGCGCGAGCGGCAGGAAGAGCAGCGTGGACGGCTCCTCGCCGGGCTTGTTCGCGAAGACCGGCTCCCAGCGGGCCACCACGTTGTCGGTTTCGGCCATGAAGTTGCCATGGCTCAGGACGCAGCCCTTGGGCCGGCCCGTGGTGCCCGAGGTGTAGATGATGGTGGCCACCGCGTCCGGGGTGACCGCGAGCCGGTGCCGGTCGATCACCTCGTCGCCGATGTGCGCACCCGCCGCGATCAGCTCCTCGACACAGCCCGCGTCGAGCTGCCACAGCCGGTTCAGCTGCGGCAGCTCATCGACGGCGGCACCGATCGTCATCGCGTGGTCCTCGTGCTCCACGACGCAGGCGACCGCGCCCGAGTCGTAGAGCATCCAGCGCACCTGGTCCAGGGAGGACGTCGGGTACACGGGCACCGGCTGGGCGCCGATGGTCCACAGCGCGAAGTCGAAGACCGTCCACTCGTACCGGGTGCGCGACATGATCGCGACGCGGTCGCCGAAGCGCACCCCGTTCGCGAGCAGACCCTTGGCGACCGCCACCACCTCGTCGCGGAATTCGACCGCGGTCACGTCCTGCCAGTGCCCGTCCGCCTTGCGCCCCAGCACCGCGAGGTCCGGGTGGTCGGAGGCGTTGCTGAACACGGCGTCCGCCAGTCCTCCGACCTTGGGCGCCGTGGCCATCGGGGGGACGGTGAACTCGCGCAACTGGTGCTCCTCGAGCCGCTGGGCCTGTCCGGCGGGCGGGCCGTAAGCTACCTGATCCGCCGCGCGGCCGGGAAGGGTTGGTCCGCACCAGTAATTCGGACGTCTGTGCTGGTAGGGCACTGGTTCCCGGTCGTCGCAAGGGGAAGTATGGCCGAGGGCCGGACACCCGAAGGTTGTCCGGCCCCACCGATCTCCACCAAATCTGCGCCAACCGGTTACCGCCGCTCTACCGCGGGCTCCCTCATCGACCCCGAGTCGCGCTCCACGGCGAGCGGGCCGATGGGCGGACCAGCGGGAGCCGCGCCCGGCGCCACGGGCCGCGCCGCCGGGGTCTTCACGAGGAGCAGTACCGCGACCCCCGCCAGTATCCCGATGACGCCGGCCACCACGGTCGCCGTGCTCAGCCCGGAGGCGAAGGCCACGTGCAGCGCGTGGTCCACGGCCGCCCGCCCGCCGGCCGGTGTCCTGCCCAGCAGGCCCTGGGCGCCGCCGCCCGCCAGCGCCCGCGCGGCGCCGTGCGGATCGGGTACCTGACCCCGCAGCGAGCTCTCCATCCGGGACGTGACGATCGTGCCGAAGACGGCGACACCGAGCGCGTACCCGAGCTGGCGGAAGGTGTTGACCGCGCCGCTGGCCATGCCCGCGCGGTGCGGCGGCACGGAGGCGAGCGCCGCGCCCGCCACCGCCGGGTTGACGAGCCCGACCCCGATCCCGGCCAGCAGCAGCCCGGCGGTGAGCGACGGCCAGCCCGAGCCCGCGTCCAGCGCGCTCTGCGCGAACGCGCCCGCGCCGATCAGCAGCAGTCCGGTCCCGATGACCAGCCGGTACGGGGCACCGTGCAGGAACCTGCCGCCCAGCGCAGCCGTGAGGAACGATATCGCCGCCAGCGGGACCAGTACCAGGCCGGCGATGACCGGGCTCAGGCCCAGCAGCGTCTGCAGCCAGATGGACGTGTAGGGCAGGAATCCGAAAGCGGCGGCGTTGAGGGCCAGCGCGCCGGCCATCACACCGACGAACGAGGCGTTGCGGAACAGCGCCAGGTCGAGCAGCGGATGCGACGTCCGGCGCTCGACCGCGATGAACAGCCCGAGCGCCGCCACGGCCGCGACCAGCGTCCCGATGGTGCGGCCCGAGCCCCAGCCGACCGCGTCGGCCCGGATCACCGCGTACGTGGTCAGGCCCGCGAAGAGCGTGAAGGTGCCGGTGCCCGCCCAGTCGATACGGTGCCCGGCCCCCTCCCTGCGCGATTCCGGGACCACCTTGAGCGTGAGCCAGACGGCCGCCAGGCTCACCGGAAGATTGACGAAGAAGATCCAGCGCCAGTCGATCCCCTCGGTGAGCAGGCCGCCAGCGATCGGGCCCAGGGCCGCGGCCCCTCCGCTGACCGCGCCCCACACGCCGAGCGCCACCGAGCGGTCCCGGCCCTGGTAGACGGCGGCCAGCAGGGACAGCGTGGTCGCGAACATCGCGGCGGCGCCGATCCCCTGGACCGCGCGCATCGCGACCAGGACCGTGGTGTTCGGCGCCAGCCCGCAGGCGAGCGAGGCACCCGC
Source organism: Streptomyces sp. PH10-H1 (assembly GCF_030063355.1). Lineage (GTDB taxonomy): Bacteria > Actinomycetota > Actinomycetes > Streptomycetales > Streptomycetaceae > Actinacidiphila. Next base: position 45,000 of record NZ_JASISZ010000039.1, on the reverse strand, counting down.
GAAGACGATCGTTCCCGCCACGTACATCTTCCGGCGGCCCACGACGTCCGCCGCGGATCCGGCGCCGATCAGCAGGGCGGCGAGCGCCAGCGCGTAGATGTCGATGACCCACTGCAGGTCCGACAGTGACGCGCCGAGCGAGCTGGTGATGTCGGGCAGCGCGACGATCACGATCGTGACGTCGAGCAGCAGCATGAACGTACCCAGACAGACCGCTACCAGCGGTCCCCACTTACGCATCGCGTTTCCTCGTTCTCCTGGATTCTCCCGGTCCGGTGCCCGTTGACCCCGTGACCCGCCCTACGATCGGTAGCGGCGGACGCATCCACCAGCCATGGCGGATCCAGCGTCGCTTTCCGACATCAAGGGGGGCTTGAGCGGTGGAATCACCTTCCTTCGACGAGCTGGACCACAAGCTGATACAGGCGCTGCAGCTCGACGGACGGGCGCCCTTCAGCCGGATCGCCGCCGCCTTCGGCGTCTCGGACCAGACCATCGCCCGCCGCTACCGCAGGCTGCGCGCGGACGGCGGACTGCGGGTGCTCGGTCTCGCCGACGCCGACCGGCTCGGCCGCACCCGTTGGCTGCTGCGGCTGCGCTGCGCGCCCGACGCCGCCGAGCCCATCGCCAAGGCGCTCGCCCGGCGCCCCGACACCAAGTGGATCGGGCTGACGTCCGGCGGCACGGAACTGGTCTGCATCGCCGAACCCCGCACCGAGGACGACCAGGCCGCGCTGATGCTCGGCAAACTCCCGCGCACCCCGCGCATCCTGGAGATCAGCGCGCTGTGCCTGCTGCACACCTTCTACGGCGGCCGGCTCGGCTGGTTCGCCAAGGGCGACGGGATGAGCCCCGCCGAAGTCGAGGCGCTCGCGCCGCCCCCGGTGGATCCCTTCACCGGGACGATCGGGCTGGACGCCGAGGACGAGGCCCTGATCGACGCGCTGAGCCGCGACGGCCGGGCCACCTACCCGGAGCTCCAGCAGGCCACCGGCCTGTCGGAGTCGGCCGCCAAACGGCGGCTGGAGCAGCTGCGCCGCACCGGAGCACTCTTCATCGACATCCAGTTCGACGCCGTGCAACTCGGCTACCGCGCCCATGTCGTCCTCTGGCTCACCGTTCGGCCCTCGGCCCTCTCCACCGTCGGCCAGGCGCTCGCCGACCACGCCGAGATCGCCTTCGCCTGCGCGACCACCGGCTCGTCGAACCTCTTCGCCGTCGTCCTCTGCCGCGACACCGCGCACCTGTACCGCTACTTGAGCGAGAAGATCGGCGCGCTCGACGGGGTGCAGCACGTGGAGACCGCGCCCTCGGTGCGCCGCGTCAAGCACCTGGCGTACGAGGAGCGGCGGCGCTGAGACGGTCCTACGGGCTCACGCCGGCCGTTCCTGCGGGCTCGCACCGTTCAGTCCGATGCGCTCACACCGGCCGATCCGGAAGGCTCACACCGGCCGGTGCAGCCGGTCGCCGCCGGCCAGGATCGCGGCGGCCAGCGCGTCCGCCGCGTCCGCCGCCTCCTGCGCCGATCCGCGGTGGCGGCCGTGCAGCAGAACGAACTCGACGCCGCCGAGCTCGGGCAGGCCCGCCCGGGACGGGATCCGGACCAGGCCGGCCGGGATCAGGCCCTGGGCGTGCACCATCACGCCGAGACCTGCGCGGGCCGCGGCCGTCAGCCCGCTCAGCGAGCGGCTGGTGCAGGTGATCCGCCAGGCCCGGCCCTGCCGGCCGAGCACGTCCAGGGCGCGCGCCCTGGTGATGCCGGGCGGCGGATAGACGATCAGCGGGACGGGCCGGTCGGGATCCAGCCGCAGCCGCCGGCCCCCGGCGCCGATCCACACCAGCTTGTCGCGCCAGACGAGCTGTCCCGGGCCGCCCTCGCCGAGCCGTTTGGCGAGCACCAGGTCGAGCTCCCCGGCGGCCAGCCGCTCGTGCAGGGCGCCCGACAGCTCGACGGTCAGTTCGAGGTCCACCTCGGGGTGGTCGACGCGGAAACCCTCCAGGATCTCCGGCAGCCGCGGTGTCACCAGGTCCTCCGACACCCCGAAGCGCACCCGCCCGCGCAGCCGGGTGCCCGCGAACCAGCCGGCCGCCCGTTCGTTCGCCTCCAGGATCGTGCGGGCGAACCCGAGCATCGCCTCACCGTCCTCGGTCAGCCCCACGCTGTGGGTGTCGCGGGAGAACAGCTGCCGGCCGGTGGCGTCCTCCAGTCTGCGGACGTGCTGGCTCACGGTGGACTGCCGCAGGCCCAGCCGCCTGGCGGCCTGGGTGAAGCTCAGGGTCTGGGCGACGGTCAGGAACGTTTTCAACTGCGCCGGGTCGTACATCCCGCCAGGTTATCGTGATCAGCGATAACAGTCAGCGTGGCCAGAGGGATTCCCGATCGCCGGAATGAGGAGGACGCTGGAGAGGGAATCCGCCGGAGCCGAAGCCCGAGCCGGGACAACCGAGCCGGGACAACCGACCCGGGACAACCGAGCCGATGCAACCGCAAGAAGCAAGAAGTAGGACGATGCGCCGCCCCACGTACCCCGCCTGGCTCCCGGTCGATCCGTTCATCGCGGCACTGCTCGGGACCGTTCTGCTCGCCGCGCTGCTGCCCGCCACCGGCGGAGCCGCCACCGCCGCGAGCGGCGCGACCAAGGGCGCGGTGGCGCTGCTCTTCTTCCTCTACGGCGCGCGGCTGTCCACCCGCGAGACCCTCGAAGGCCTCAAGCACTGGCGGCTGCATCTGACCGTGCTCGCCTGCACCTTCGCGGTCTTCCCGCTGCTCGGCCTGGCCGCCCGCGGGCTCGTCCCGTACGCCCTGTCCCCGCAGCTGTACACCGGTCTGCTCTTCCTGTGCCTGCTCCCGTCCACCATCCAGTCCTCGATCGCCTTCACCTCGATCGCCCGGGGCAATGTCGCCGCCGCCATCTGCGCCGGCTCGTTCTCCAGCCTGATCGGCGTCTTCCTCACCCCGCTGCTGGCCGCGCTGCTGCTGGGCGGCGGTGGCGGGGTCTCGGCGGGCTCGGTGCTCGACCTCGCGCTGCAGCTCCTCGCGCCGTTCCTCGCCGGGCAGTTGCTCCGCCACTGGATCACCGGATTCCTCACCCGGCACAAGAAGTCCCTCGGCTTCGCCGACCGGGGTTCGATCCTGCTGGTCGTCTACACCGCCTTCAGCGCGGGCATGGCGCAGGGCATCTGGCACCGGGTCACTCCCGTGCGGCTCCTGGAACTGCTCGCGGTGGAGGCCGTACTGCTCGCCGTGATGCTCGCCCTCACCTCGTACACCGCCCGCCGGCTCGGCTTCGGCCGCGCCGACCGGGTCACCATCGTCTTCGCCGGATCGAAGAAGAGCCTGGCCTCCGGACTGCCTATGGCCACCGTGCTGTTCGGCGCCCAGGCGGGGCTGACGATCCTGCCGCTCATGCTCTTCCACCAGATGCAGCTGATGGTCTGCGCGGTGATCGCCAAGCGCTGGGCGCGGCGGGCCCCCGCCCCCGCCCCGGCGGCCCCGCCGCAGGACACCGGCGTCGTGCGCGAGCGGATCGGCGGATCCGTCAGCCAGTGGACCGGGCGCTGGAACAGGTGCTGGAACGGGTGACTGAAGGCATCGAAGGCGTCGCCCTGCGCTTCGGGATGTTCTACGGCGAAGGCGGCACCGAGCAGTTGCTGCCGATGCTGCGCAGGCGCGCCCTGCCCGTCACCCCCGACCACGGCTGGGTGCTGCCCTGGGCGAATCTCGCCGACGCGGCCGACGCCGTCGCGCTCGCGGTGCGGCACTGCCGGCCGGGTCAGGCGTACAACATCGCCGACGACCTGCCGATCGGCTTCGGCGGCCAGATCCGGGCCACCGCCGGCACTGACAGCGCCATCGCGAGGAAGAGCAGGTACGCGGGAGTGCGCGCCCCCGGTCGCCCGCGCGGAGCCGGCGGTACAGCATTCAGCAGAAGACGCCCGCCTCGACGGGGACACCCTCCACCGCGAGCGCGAGCCTACGGGCAGCGGGGACCGGGCGGCGCAGGGGCGCATCCCGCCGGTCCGGTCCCCGCTCGTGTGCGCGGACGGCCTCAGTTCCCGTCGGCCGCGGTCCGCAGGATGATCCGGTGCTCACCCGCGTACACGTTCATGGAGGAGCCGCGCAGGAACCCGACCAGGGTCAGTCCTGCCTCGGCCGCCAGGTCCACCGCCAGGGACGACGGCGCCGAGACCGCCGCCAGCACCGGCAGGCCGGCCATCACCGCCTTCTGCGCCAGTTCGAAGGACGCGCGGCCCGAGACCAGCAGGATCAGGTTCGAGAGCGGCAGCAGATCCTGCTGGAGGGCGCGGCCGACGAGCTTGTCGACGGCGTTGTGCCGGCCGACGTCCTCGCGCACGTCCACCAGTTCGCCGTCCGGCGTGAAGAGCGCGGCGGCGTGCAGCCCCCCGGTCCGTTCGAAGACCTGCTGGGACGCCCTGAGCCGGTCGGGGAGGACGGCCAGCAGATCCGTGCCGATACGGACCGGGGGAGTGTCGTCGATCTTCCAGCGGGCGTTGGTCCGCACCGCGTCCAGGCTGGCCTTGCCGCACAGGCCGCACGAGGACGTGGTGTAGACGTTCCGCTCCAGCGTGATGTCGGGGACGATCACGCCCTCGGCGAGGCGCACGTCGACGATGTTGTACGTATTGGAGCCGTCCACCGTGGCGCCCGCGCAGTACACGATGTTCGCGATCTCGTCGGCCCGCCCGATGACGCCCTCACTGGCCAGGAACCCGGCGGCGAGCGCGAAGTCGTCGCCGGGGGTGCGCATCGTGATGGCCAGCGCCTTCCCGTTCAGCCGGATCTCCAGTGGTTCCTCCGCCACCAGCGTGTCCGCGCGGTGCCCGGCCGCACCGTCCCGGATGCGGAGTACGCGGCGGCGCTCGGTTACCCGTCCCATGCTGATCAGTCCCGGTTCTGTACATGTCGGATGCGTCCGACCAAGCGATATCCGAAGCGGCCCTTTGTACAGAGGTTGCCATGAGTGACGGGGTGGTCGTGCGGCGAGGTCGCCTCGACTGCCCGGGACTACTGTGGGGCGCGGCGCCGCCGCCGGCGCCCAGCCCCGCACCTCGTACCACCAGCACGCCGACACGGCCTGATCCAGGAACGCGAGAGAGATATGACTGAGCAGCCGACCGCCGGAGGTGCCTTCGTCGCCGACGACGAGGTCCGGACGCGCCTGCTGTATCTGCGGGGCAGCATCGACAACCTCGACGCGGCTTTGGTACACCTGCTCGCCGAGCGGTTCAAATGCACCCAGCAGGTGGGCGAGCTGAAAGCCGCCCACAGCCTGCCGCCCGCCGACCCGGCCCGCGAGGCCGCCCAGATCGCCCGGCTGCGCAAGCTGGCCGAGGACGCCCGGCTGGACCCGGCCTTCGCGGAGAAGATGCTCAACTTCATCATCGGCGAGGTCGTCCGCCACCACAAAGTGATCGCCGGGCGCTCGGCCGCCGACGGCGCGCCCGCCGGCTCCTGACCCGGCCGGTGTGGCGCTCACCCCACTTGACCCGAAGTCGCGGCGCCCCAGAACCCGGGTCGCTATCGTCGCGTGCATGGACGCCCGCCTGGGCGTCGAGACGATGTTCGGACTGCGGCCGGGCGACGCCCATGTCATCCGCAACGCGGGCGGATGCGTCACCGACGACACCCTCCGCTCGCTGCGCTTGAGTCAGACTGTAGGCGGAACCAGTGAAATCCTGCTGGTACACCACGAGGACTGTGCGGCTCTCGGTGACCCCGCCGACGATCTACGGGCGTGCCTGATCCGGCTCCGTGACAACCAAGAGCTGCCCCATACCGATGTGGTGCGCGGCTTCGTCTATACGCGCGGTGGTGCTCTGCGCGAGATCCGCCCCGAACGAGCGGAGAACAGATGACCCTCATCCTCAAGCCCGGTACGGCCTGGTCGGACGCGTGGCGGCGTTGCGTCGAGGTCGCCCCCGAGGCGTTCCGTGATGATCGTGTGCTCAATTACTGGAACGGCCGGTGGCAGGCCGACGGCCGGCTGCTGCCGACCACCTCGCCCGTCGACGGCACTCCTCTCGCCGCCCTGCCCCGGCTGGACGCGCCCAGCGCCCATCTGGCGGTACGGGCGGCGCTGGACCAGCACCGCGCGTGGCGCGAGGTGCCGCTCGCCGAACGCAAGGCGCGCGTCTGCGCGACCCTGGACGCCCTCACCGAGCACCGCGAACTGCTCGCGCTGCTGCTGGTGTGGGAGATCGGCAAGCCCTGGCGTCTTGCCCAGGCGGACGTGGACCGGGCGATCGACGGCGTGCGCTGGTACGTCGGCGAGATCGACCGGATGGTCGAGGGCCGCACCCCGCTGCCGGGGCCGGTCAGCAACATCGCCAGTTGGAACTACCCGATGAGCGTCCTCGTCCACGCCATGCTGGTGCAGGCGCTTGCCGGCAACGCCGTCATAGCCAAGACCCCCACCGACGGCGGTCTCGCCTGCCTCACCCTCGCCACCGCGCTGGCCGCCCGCGAAGGCCTGCCCGTCACGCTGGTCAGCGGCAGCGGCGGAGAGCTGTCCGAAGCGCTGGTCAGGGCGCCGGAGATCGGTTGCGTCTCCTTCGTCGGCGGCCGGGACGCGGGCGGCCGGGTCGCCGCCTCCGTCGCGGACCTCGGCAAGCGCCACATCCTGGAGCAGGAGGGCCTCAACGCCTGGGGCGTGTGGAACTACACCGACTGGCCCACCCTCACCGGCCATATCCGCAAGACCTTCGACTACGCCAAGCAGCGCTGCACCGCCTACCCGCGGTTCGTCGTGCAGCGCGCCACCTTCGACCAGTTCCTGACCGCCTACCTGCCGGGCGTCCAGGCTGTCACCTTCGGCCACCCGCTGGCCGTCGAGCACCCGGACGACGACCTGCCCGAGCTGGACTTCGGGCCGCTGATCAACGCCGCCAAGGCCAAGGAGCTCGGCGACCTGGTCTCCGAGGCCATCAGCCGCGGCGCCATCCCGCTGCACCACGGGTCCCTCGCCGAGGGCCGTTTCCTGCCCGGCCAGGACACTTCCGCCTACCTGCCGCCGGTCACCCTGCTCAACCCGCCCTCGACCTCGCCGCTGCACCATGCGGAACCGTTCGGCCCGGTCGATACGCTCGTACTGGTCGACACCGAGGCCGAACTGCTGGCCGCGATGAACGCCAGCAACGGCGCGCTGGTGGCGACCCTGGCCTGCGACGACCCGGAAACCTTCGACCGGCTCGCCCCGCAGATCCGGGCCTTCAAGGTCGGCCACAGCAAGCCGCGTTCGCGCGGCGACCGCGAGGAGCTCTTCGGCGGCTTCGGCGCCTCCTGGCGCGGCGCCTTCGTCGGCGGCGAACTGCTGGTCAGGTCCGTCACCCAGGGCCCGGCCGACGAGCGACTGCCCGGCAACTTCCCCGACTACCGGCTCCAGCCCAGCTAGTGCGGTGAACCATCGCCGGACGGGCTCGACATCGAGCCCGTCCGGCGATGGGGGAGCGCGGCTAACCGATTCCCTGGTGGTCGGCGAGCAGGGCGAACTCGCGGTCCGCGGCCTCCGGCACCCTACGTTCCACGGCCTGCTCCACCAGTACGCGGTGCCGCTCCAGCGGCTCCCGGCGCTCGTGCGGAGCCAGCAGCAGCAGATCGTCGAGACCGGCCAGCATCCGGCGGGTGACCTGTGGGCTGGTCGTCGCGCACAGCCGGATCTCGGTCAGTCCCAGATCCACCAGATCGCCCCAGGACGGCAGGTCCTGCACCAGCCGCACCGCCCCCGAGCGATCGGTGTGGTGCACTGCGCCCAGCGGCCGGTCCGCCACCGCCGCCAGGAACTGCACGATCCGGTCCAGGCACTGCACCGCCGTCGTCGGATCGTTGATGGCCGGCGACAGCGCCCGCAGCCCGATGTCCGCCAGCTGCCGCAGCCCGAACCCCAGATCCTGGTGGAACGTCCGCTCCACCCCGACCGACACCGCCGACCGCAGCAGCCGCACCGGCAGCTTGCCGTCGCTCTCGCCGTGCACGGTCAGCAGCGGAGTCCCCGGCACCACGAAGTCCCCGATCCGCGGCACCAGCCGCAGCACCGTTCCACCGCGCCGCGCGATCCGCGACAGCCGCGCGATGTTCACATCCCGCAGCACCCCCGCCCGCCCCCGGTGGGTGATCACCGACACCTCCGCGGGCAGCGGCCCCGCCTCAGGATCCCGGAGCGGATAGGCGGCCAGCACCCGGAACGACTCACGGGTGATCCGGTCGATCACATAGCTGATCCGCATCAGCCGGATCGTGGCGTTCACATACGCCACGAACAGCCCCAGGCTGATCAGCACCAGCAGCACCGCCGTCAGCAGCGTGAACACCGGCACGCTCGTGACCAGCCGCGGGTCCTTCTCCCCGTCGTACGACGCCTGTCCCGCCAGCGAGAACAGGAACGTCGCCAGGAACACCGCGAAGGTCCCCTTGGTGATCCGGCTGCGTACGTACAGCCGCATGACCCGGGGCGAGAACTGGCTGCTCGCCATCTGCAGTGCGACCAGCGAGATGCTGAACACCACACCGATGAACGTCAGCATCGCCGAGCCCACCGTCGTCACGACCGACTTCGCGTCCTCCGCGACTTTGATCAGTGACGAGACCGATTCGTAGTCCCCGTCGTCCTGCAGCGCCCCGATCAGCCAGGCGTCGAGCTCCCCCACCGCCCCCGCCAGCAACAGCGCCCCCACCAGTCCGACGGACGGTGCGAACCAGAACGTGTCCCGCAGATGCTCCCGCAGGGGTGAAAGGGGCCGTGGCCTGCGACTCTCACGGTGGGTGACTGATGGTGACGTATCGCTCACACCCGGACCCTACGTCCTCCCGACTCCCGAATCCGGGACCCCGCCCGCACCCGCACACAGGCCCCTTATGCAGGTGAGAAGCACTCCGATTCCTTGGTATCGTTGTCCATGTCGCCGGGGGAAACCACGGTGCACACCCTGTCCGGGTGGCGGAATGGCAGACGCGCTAGCTTGAGGTGCTAGTGCCCTTTATCGGGCGTGGGGGTTCAAGTCCCCCCTCGGACACCAGTTGAAACCCCTGTTGACCAGGGGTTTCTTGCTTTTCTGGGTTGTGGCGCGAGTGGATCGCCGCAACCCGCACCGCGCGGGTTGCGGCGGTACGGTCAGGTTCCGTAGACCTGGAACTCCCAGAGGGAGTAGCCGTACGGGGTGGCCCGCTGTGTGCCGTTCATCCGCACATAGCGGCCCGAGCCGGACACATTGAGGGTCTGGTTGCCCCCTGGGCCGGTGGTGGTGGCGTAGACCGTGGTCCAGTTGGCGCCGTTGGGAGATGTCTGGATCTGGAAGGCCCTGGCGTACGCCGCTTCCCAGCTGAGCGCCACACTGCTGATGTTGTACGACCGGCCGAGGTCGACCTGGAGCCACTGCGGGTCGCTGAACGCGCTCGACCAGCGGGTGCCCGTGTTGCCGTCCACGGCCGCCGAGGCGGGAGTGCCGGCGTTCTCGGTCGAAGAGGCGGTCGCGGGCCTGCCATGCGCGACATCCGATCCGCCGCCGGCTCCCGGTGCCTTGTTGTAGACGGCGACGTAGTCGATGTTCATCTGGCCGCCGGAGACGGTGGCGGCGTTGGGGCCGCCGCCGAAGGCGTCGGGGAAGCCGCCGCCCATGGCCAGGTCGTAGATGATGAAGAACGGGTGGTCGACGGCGTTGGCCCAGGTGGTGGCGTCGACCTGGCCGGAGTTGACGGTGAAGTAGTTGGCGCCGTCGAGGTACCAGCGGATCTGTTCCGGGGATACCGAGCGGTCGATCTGTACGGCGTAGGTGTGGTAGCCGGTCTGGCAGCCGGGGCAGGCGCGTTCGCCGCTGCCTATGCCGGTGGTCTCGTGGCAGGGGCCGCCGGATCCGACTCCGCAGTGCAGGGTGCCGAAGAGTGAACTGCGGCTGTTGATGTCCTCCAGGATGTCGACTTCTCCGGAGGTGGGCCAGGGGGTGCCGGTGCGCAGGGTGGAGCCGAGCATCCAGAACGCGGGCCAGTATCCGGCGCCGTTGGCCGTGGTCAGGTTGGGCTGCTGGATGGAGGACTGCATCATCACGACGCCGCCGGGCGGCGCTCCGTAAGTGGCGGCCTGGGTCTCGATGCGTCCCGAAGTCCAGCCCGCACGCGGGTCGGTGCCCGAGTGCAGGGCCTTGAGGACCAGGTGTCCGGCGCCGTCCTGGAAGACGTTGGCGGTGCTGTTGGTCATCGTTTCGATCTCACCGGTGCCGAAGTTGCTTCCCGGGCCGGTGTCGTACTTCCAGTTGCCGCCGTCGACGCCGGTACCGGACCCGCCGTTGAAGTCATCGCTCCACGTCGTGGTGAAGCCGGCGGGCGGTGCGGGAATCGTTGCCGGGCTCACGGCCGCGGCGCGTGCCGCGGCCGGAGTGGTCGCGCCACCCGGCGCTGCCGCGATGGCCAGCCCGGCCAGGCTCAACGCGCCCACGGTCAGGGCCGCGAGGGTCGACCGGACCCCGGAGCGCCGGCTGTGGCGTGGGCGATGCCTGCCCGCCGTATGGTGCTGGGTTCGGCTCTGTTCCTGTTCTGGTTCGTGTCCGATGGACATGCGTTCTCCAGTCCCGGAGGTTTGCGCACGGGTGCGCAGTGGGGGGTCAGCGCTGACGAGGGCCGGGGGAACCGACCATGAGAGCGCTCTCCGGGCTGCGACGCTAGCAGCACCCGTCATCCGTCCGTCAAGGCATGTGCATGCAAACACCCAAGCCATCTGCCGGTAAACGCCGCGCCTGCCCGGCATTTCAGGTTTCGGCCCGCACCCGTCAGCGCGGCCGGTCGCCGATGATCGTCACCCGCTCCATCACCCGCGGCCGCGGGAAGTAGTCCGAAGCCGCGTAGTGCTGTGTGACGCGGTTGTCCCAGAAGGCGATCGAGCCCGGCCGCCAGTGGAACCGGCACTGGTACTCGGGGTGACGGGCCTGGTCGTACAGCAGGTCGAGCAGTTCGCGGCTCTCCTCCGGTGGCAGGCCGGTGATCCGCTCGGTGAAGACCCGGTTGACATAGATCAGCTTCCGGCCGGTCTCGGGGTGGGTACGGACCACCGGGTGCTCGACCGGCGGGTTCTTCTCCCGCGCCTTCGCCACCTGCTCCGGGGTCAGCAACTGCCCGAAGCTGCGCAGGAAATCATGCACCGCCGACTGCCCCTCGACGGCCTCCTTCACCCGGTCCGGCAGCCCGTCGTACGCGGCCGCCATGTCCGCCCACAGGGTGTCGCCGCCGACCTCCGGCACCTCCACCGCCCGCAGGACCGACCCGAGCGGCGGTGTCGCGGAGAACGACACATCGCTGTGCCAGACGTTCTCGACGCCGGGACTCCGCGCGTCATGCGCGAGCCGTACGACCTCGGGGATACCGGCCTTGGGCAGGAAGGGGTGGATCTCCGGCTCGCCCCAGTGGCGCGCGAACGCCGCGTGCTGCTCTGCCGTCAGCGACTGGCCGCGGAAGAAGAGCACCTTCCACTCCAGCAGCGCTCGTCCCAACTCCGCCAGCACCTCCGGCTCGACGGGCCGGGCCAGATCGATGTCCGAGACTTCGGCGCCGATGGTGGGGCTGTACGGCGTGAGATGGAGATGCTCGTACGGGGCGCCGCTGCCGCCGGTGCTGAGCTCACGGGCTCTGAGGGCGGGGCGCACACCGTCCTTTACGGTTCTGATCGTGCTGACGCTCTGCAGATCCATGGCGTGGCCTCCCGCTCACTGACGGTGGAAGCTAACGCAAGCAGGTGAGCAAGTCCATGCCCATCCCACGCGAATCATCACAACTGCCCCCGCTACGGCTCGCCCCACAGCGCGGCCTTGAGCACGTCCAGCGGGACCGCCCGGCGCGGCTCTGCGCGATGTCGTCCCCATTCGCCCGGAGAGGAAGATCTGTTAGTCGCATGTTAGTGGTCCGTTGGCGCCCCCTCGCATGATGGACCCGCTGGGTCCGGCCCGGCTGCAGGGACGGCACCGCCGACCCGTACGGGGTACAAGCCGCTGGGCCGGACCCGGGTCAGGATTGACGAAGCCGGAGTCCGCGGACGCGCGAGGTAGGAACGTCCGCGGGCTTCCTTCCGTGCCCGTAGTCGCCAGTGGGGACTGTCGCGTCGACGGGCACGGGAGACCGGCGGGCCTTGCCCGCGGCCACCGCCTCCGCGAGCGCGCCCCAGGTCTCCTCGACCGGGACCTCCGGGTCGATGCGGTGGAGCTGATAGAGGTCGACGTAGTCGGTGCCGAGACGGCGCAGGCTGGCGTCGATGGCCGCCCGCACATGTTCCGGACGGCCGTTGAGGCCGTACTCCGGCCGGCCCTGGTCCGAGCCCTTCAGGAACAGGCCCACTTTGGTGGCCAGTACGGCGCGTTCCCGGTAGGGGCCCGCGAGAGCGCGGCCGACGAGTTCCTCGTTGGTGAAGGGGCCGTAGGCGTCGGCGGTGTCGATGAGTGTGACACCCAGGTCGAGGGCCTGCCGGATGACCTCGACGGACACGGTGTCGTCACGGCCGCTGGGGTCGTAGGCGTGGGTCATGCCCATGCATCCCAGTCCGACGACGCCGACTTCGGGGCCCTTGTTGCCGAGCGTGGTGGTGCGCATGAACACTGCTCCTTCTCATCCCGTGGAATCGCCATCCCGTGGAACCGTCATCGGAACCGTCATCCCGTGGAACCGCCATCCTGCGGATTCGTGAACGACGATCATCACCCTGCCGCATGGCAGCGCTTCGGGCGTCATGAATATTCCGGCCGGCCTCCCACCACGGCGACAGCCGACGCGCCCGTACGGCAGCCCGCGGCAGCGGCCTGCGCCAGGTCCGCGCCGGTGAGCCGCGCCGCCAGGAAGCCGCCGGCGAAGGCGTCACCCGCGCCCGTACTGTCGACGGCGGTGGCCGCGACGCCGGGTACGCGGGCGGTCACCGCACCGTGCTCGGCGACCAGGGCTCCCGCGCTGCCCAGCTTCACCACCGCCACCCCGTGGGCGGCGCTCAACTGCTCGGCGGCGCGCACGGGATCGGGGTCTCCGGTCAGCAACCGGGCCTCCGCGAGGTTGGGCAGCAGCAGGTCCGTACCGGTGACGGAGTCCAGGAAGCGGCGGACGCCGAGCTGCTGGATGAACCCCGTGGAGGCGGGATCCACGCTCACCGCGATCTGCCGGGCGCGGGCCGCGGCCATGGCAAGACCGGCGAGCTCCCGGCCGGGTTCGGTGAAGAACAGATAGCCGGACAGGTGCAGTTGCCCGGCCCCGTCGAGCAGCGTCTCGTCCCAGTCCTCCGGGCCGAGGCGGAGGCCGGCACCGCTGTCGGTGACCAGGGTGCGCTCCGCGGCCGGGTCCACCAGGGCGATCACGACGGCGGTCGGCAGCGCCGGGTCGACGCGCAGCTGCGGTCGTACACCGGAGCGCCGCAGTATGTCCCGGTGCCAGTCGGCGGAGTCCGCCCCCACCCGGGCCAGCAGCCGCACCTCGGCCCCCGAACGGGCCGCCCAGGAGGCGGTGTTGGCCCCCGAGCCGCCGGGCCGGACCGCGATCCGGGCCGCGGTGTCGGTGTCGGGGGCCAGCGGCTTGTGGTGCAGGGCCACGATGTCGGTGACGACGTCACCGATCACCAGCAGCGCCGTCATATGAGCTGCGACCAGTGCACCGCGATCTCGGCGCCGAGCCGGACGTTGCCCCGCACGGCCGCCAGGTTCGCCTCCAGCGAGGCGCCGCCGGTGTATTCCGTCAGATGGGCGAGCAGGAAGGGTGTGATGGCCTGGCCGGAGATCCCCTCGCGGCGCGCGGCCGCGAGCGCCTCGGCGAGCACGCGGTCGTGCAGCGCCGGATCGAGCTGCTCCGACTCGGGCACGGGATTGGCCACGATCAGCGCGGAACCCAGTCCGCCCAGGGCGTCCTGGGCGCTCATCACCGAGGCGACCTCGGACGGCTCGTGCACCGTCCAGTCCGCCGGCTCGCCCGAACTCGTCAGGTAGAAACCGGGGAAGGTGCCGGTACGGAAGGCGAGTACGCCGACCCCCAGCGTCTCCAGCCGCTGCAGGGTGGCCGGCACGTCGAGGATCGACTTCACGCCCGCGCAGACCACGGTGATGCGGGTGCGGGCGAGCAGCCCGAGGTCGGCGGACTCGTCCTGGGTCGTGACCCAGTCGCGGTGCACCCCGCCGAGACCTCCGGTGGCGAAGACCCGGATGCCGGCGCGAGCGGCGAGGAACGCCGTACCCGACACCGTCGTCGCACCGCCGGCGCCGGTGGCCAGTGCCGGGGCGAGGTCGCGGAAGCCGAGCTTGCGCAGGCCCGGATCGCTCGCGACCCGCTCCAGCTGCTCCTTGCCGAGGCCGATGTGCGCGGTCCCGTCGAGTACGGCGATGGTCGCCGGCACGGCGCCGGCCGCACGGACGATGCCCTCCAGCTCGATCGCCACCTGGAGGTTGCGGGGCCGGGGGAGACCGTGGGCGATGATCGTCGACTCCAGGGCCACCACAGGCAGCCGCCGGTCGAGGGCATCGCGCACCTCGTCGGAGAGCGCGAGGGCCGGGGAAGGGGGAACGACTGTACGAGGGGTCATCTTCCCATTCCTGGCGGACCGCTGACCTTCTCAAACCTCCCTCTCGCGATTCCCTCCCTCCGCCTCACCTGCCTCACCTCTCCCGGCTCACCCCTCCCCGGAGCCGGCGAGCGGATCGATTCCGGCCAGCTCGCCGTCGAGCCGCACCCAGCGGGTGATGCCGATACCGCGCAAAAACGGCAGATCGTGACCGGCCACGGTACCGGACCTCCAGCCCGCGCAGGGTGAGCACGGTCCGGCCGGCGGGGACGGCGGTGTACGGCAGCTCGACGCGGATCTCGTCGTCGTCCCGCACCCCCTCGACGGCCTCGTCGAGCCGCTCCTTCGCCTCCTCCAGCTTCTCGGTGTGCAGGATGCGGTGCTTGCCGGAGGAGACCTGGGTCTGCCGCTTGCGTTCCTGCATGACGATCCTGGGCTCACGCTTGGTGTCGTTCATCTTCTGGCCGTAGCGGACCCTCCGGGCCAGCTTCACCTGGGCATCGGCCAGTTCGCGCTTCTGCCGCCGCATATCGGTCTCGGCGACCCGCACCATCCGTTCGGCCGCCTGCTGCTCGACGGCGAGGGCCTCCTGGTACGCGGAGAGGTTGCCCCCGTACCAGTGCACCTCGCCGCCGCGCAGGTCGCCGAGCCGGTCGACCCGCTCCAGCAGTTCACGGTCGTGGCTGACCACGAGCATCAGCCCGGACCAGGATGCGACGGCGTCGTAGAGGCGGTGCCGCGCCTCCAGGTCCAGGTTGTTGGTCGGCTCGTCGAGCAGCAGGACGTCCGGGCGGCGCAGCAGCAGCGCCGCCAGCCGCAGCAGCACCGACTCGCCGCCCGAGACCTCGCCGATGGTGCGGTCGAGGGTGATGTGCCCCAGCCCGAGCTGGCCGAGAGTCGCGCGGGCGCGCTCCTCCACATCCCAGTCGTCGCCGACCGCCGTGAAGTGCTCCTCGCTCGCGTCGCCGCCCTCGATGGCGTGCAGCGCGGCGCGGGCCGCGTCGATACCGAGCGCCGCGTCGACGCGCAGGGACGTGTCGAGGGAGACAGTCTGCGGAAGATATCCGACGTCGCCGTCGCCGGAGATCTTCACCTGGCCCTCGACCGGGCGCAGTTCGCCGGCGATGAGCCGGAGGAGTGTCGACTTTCCCGAACCGTTGAGTCCGATCAGCCCGGTGCGGCCCGGGCCCACGACGAGCTGGAAGTCCTCGAGGACGGGGGTGCCGTCCGGCCAGGAGAAGGAGAGGTGGGAGCAGGTGATGGAGGGGGGTGCGAATGCCATACGGGCCTCCTGGTTGCTGGAAAGGGGCAACGGCTGGAGACACCGGAACGCGACGCGGCTCAACCCCGAAGGGGAGGTGATGGGTGGTGACGCCCTGGCGGAACGGGAGGCGGATCACTGCCGAGGTCGCACTCGGGCCACGCGGGAATCCCACGGGCACGGTGTCTCAGGACCTCAGACCAGCAACGGCCTTCTCCGATCGACGACAACAGGGCCGATGACGACGTTAGGCGGCCACGGCGTGACCGCGCAACGCATTTATGGCCTGCGGCCACCGCCTCGAGCACGTCGCGCCGGGTCTGCGCTTCGCGACGGAGCCGGCCGCGTGGGTCGCCACCCTGGGGCGCCGGTGACCCACTCATGGCTGCTCGCGGCCCTGTCCGTGGTGATCCTCATCGGCCCGGCGCCGGAGGACAGCGCGGGTAATGATTTGGTCCTGCGTCCACCACCGCGTAGGGTTGGGTCTACCGACGCGGGGTGGAGCAGCTCGGTAGCTCGCTGGGCTCATAACCCAGAGGTCGCAGGTTCAAATCCTGTCCCCGCTACTGACGCAGCAGGCCCGGTGCGCAAGCACCGGGCCTGCTGCTTTTTCCGTTTCCGGATTCAGCACGCGCAACGGCGAAGCACGTGAACGGGCCGCGCTGTTGGGATATACCGGACCGATGTATGCCCAAAAGCCCGGAGCTGCCCGATCGGCCGTCGTCCTTCATGTTCCGCACAGTTCGCGGACGCTGACCCCGGCCGCCAGGGGGAGCATCCTGCTGGACGACGCCGCCCTGTCGCGGGAGCTGGACCATATGACGGACGCCCATACGGACCTCATCGCGGCCCGGGCCGCGGCCGCCGCGACCGTCACCCCCTGGACGCACCGCAATCTGCTCTCCCGGCTCGTCATCGACCCCGAGCGGTTCCCCGACGAGCGGGAGGAGATGCGCGCGGTGGGCATGGGCGCCGTCTACACCCGCACCTCGCACGGCGGGCGGCTGCGTCCCGACGACCCGGACCACGAGCGGGAGTTGCTCGCCGCGCACTTCGTTCCCTACGCGGCCGCCTTCACCCGCCTCGTCGACGCCCGGCTCTCCGCCACCGGCCGGGCCGTCGTCATCGACGTCCACTCCTATCCGGCCCGGGCGCTGCCCTACGAACTCCACTCAGCGGGCGCCCGCCCCGCCATCTGCCTGGGCACCGACGACCACCACACCCCGCCCTGGCTGCTCGACGCCGCCCGCCGGGCCTTCGCCGACTGCGGAGAGATCGGCCTCAACACACCGTTCGCGGGCTGCTACGTGCCCCTGAAGCACTACGACCGTAACCCCGACGTGTCCGCGCTCATGATCGAGATCCGCCGCGACGTCTATATGACCGAGCCGGGCGGAGCCCCCACCGACGGTCTCCCCGCCGTCGCGCGGGCGCTCACCGCGCTCATCGATGCCGTCAGCGGGCCGGCGGCTCGTCCAGCTCCTTGACCAGCCGCTTGGGAGCGATCACCCGATAGCTCTCCTCCGTCCAGTCGGAGAGCAGCTCCGCCGCCGGGGCGCCCTCCTCGAGCGGGATCCGGACCCAGCCCGCTTTGCCCAGGCCGTAGCCTGCCGGTTCGGCGCCGAGGGCGGTCATCGCGTGGGCGTGGACCTCCGGATCCTTGAGCTTCACGGTGATCGCGGGCGGATAGCTGCCGTCCCCGACACCGAGGAAGACGAAGACCTTCTTGTTGACCTTGATGACGGATTCGCCCCAGGGGAACTCCTCGACCGCTCCCGGCAGCCGCAGGGCGGACTCGCGGACCTTTCCACGAACGGCGAGCGGATCGTGGGCACGGGGGGACATGGCGACTCCAGAGGCAGACGGGCGCTGGTTGCTGTCTGTAACCGATGGTAGATCCGGGGTACGACAATCCACCGGCTGCGCCCTGCGCGAGTCCGGCGTCACGGGCCGGGCGGCTGCTCCGGACGGACGTGGATGACGCCGTCCAGGATGCGGGACCACTGCCGGACGATGCCCGCGCGGCGTCCGGAGTCGTCGCTGAGCAGGTTGGCGAGGCCGAGACCGCGGGCCATGTCCAAGGTGGCCTGGACAGTTTCGCGGACGCCCTCGACGGACTCGTCGGCGTCGAGGAACTCCACCGCGAGCCGGTGTGCCTCGCGGCCTATCCGGGACTCCAGCGCCGTCACGCGCGGGCGCAACTGCTCCTCGTCGGCGGCCGCGACCCACAGGTGGAGGGCGGCACGGAAGAGCGGGCCCGTATAGACGCCGACGAGCATGTCGACGACCGCGCGGGTACGGGAGGCGCCGTCGCGGGGGAGTGCGCGGGCGCCGTCGCGGACGGCGTTCAGCCACTCCTCGGCGACGTGCTCGATCGCGGCGGTGAAGAGGTCCTCCCGGGTCGGGAAGTGGTGCTGGGCCGCGCCCCGGGTGACCCCGGCGCGTTCGGCGACGGCAGCGACGGTGCTGCCGCTCCAGCCGCGTTCGGCCAGGCAGGAGACGGCTGCCTCCAGCAGACGCCGCCGGGTGGCGCGGCTGCGGTCCTGCTTGGGGGCGCGCGTTGTCACAACGCCCATGACGGATCCCGGCGTTCGAGGAAGGACCGCATCCCCTCCGCTGCCTCGGGTGAGGCGAAGAGGCGGGCGGACTGTTCGGCGAGGGCCTGGGTGTCCCGGTCGAAGGCGTGCAGTACCTCAGCGGTGGTGAGCCGCTTGGACTCGGCGAGCCCTTGGGGCGAAGCGGAGCGCAGTCCATCGAGGATGCGCTCCAGCGCGTCGTCGGCCGCGCTGACCAGACCGATCCGGATGGCCTCCGCCGCGTCGAACACCTCGCCCGTCAGGTAGTAGCGGGCGGCGGCTCGCGGGTCGATGCGGGGAAGGACGGGCAGTGAGATGACGGCCGGTGCCAGGCCGATCCGGGCCTCGGTGAAGGCGAAGCTCGCACCGGCACCGGCCACGGATATGTCGCAGGCCGCGAGCAGCCCGAGACCGCCCGCCCGTACATGGCCGGTGACCTCGGCGACCACGGGCTTGGGCGACTCGACGATGCTCCGCAGGAGTTCCGCCAGGGCGAGCGGGCCACCGGCGGCGGGGTCCTTGAGATCGGCGCCCGCGCAGAACGTCCCGCCGGCGTGGGCGAGCAGGATCGCACGGACACCGGGGTCCTTGACCGCGTCGTCGAGCCCTTCGTGCAGCTCGGTGACCAGCCGTGCGGACAGGGCGTTGCGGTTGTGCGGTGAGTCGAGGGTGAGCAGGGCGATGCCGCGCCGGTGGTCGCGGCGTACGAAGGGCGCGTCGGGCACGTTCGGACTCCTAGGTACGGATCACGTACGGATCACGTACGGATCGCGTACGGATCAGTGGGATCAGTACGGTTCTGTGCGGCTCAGTACGACTTGGGCAGGCCCAGGGTGTGGTGGGAGACGAAGTTGAGGATCATCTCGCGGCTGACGGGGGCGATCCGGCCGACGCGGGATGCGGTGAGCAGGGCGGCCAGGCCGTACTCGGTGGTCAGGCCGTTGCCGCCGAGGGTGTGCACGGCTTGGTCGACCGCCTTCGCCCCCGCTTCGGCGGCGGCGTACTTGGCCATGTTGGCGGCCTCGCCGGCTCCCATGTCATCGCCCGCGTCGTAGAGGTACGCGGCCTTCTGCATCATCAGCCGGGCGAGCTCCAGCTCGATGTGGGCGACGGCGAGCGGGTGGGCTATGGCCTGGTGAGCGCCGATCGGGGACTGCCAGACCTGGCGGGACTTGGCGTACTCGACGGCCTTGTCCAGGGCGAAGCGGCCCATGCCCAGGGAGAAGGCGGCCGTCATGATCCGTTCGGGGTTGAGGCCGGCGAACAGCTGCAGCAGTCCGGCGTCCTCGTCGCCGACGAGGGAGTCGGCCGGGAGCCGCACATTGTCGAGGAAGAGCTGGAACTGCTTCTCGGGCGCGCCCAGTTCCATCTCAATCTGCCGGAACTCGAACCCGGGTGTCTCCCGGTCGACGATGAACAGGCACGGCTTGAGCTTGCCGGTGCGCGCGTCCTCGGTGCGGCCGACGATGAGCGTGGCATCGGCGATGTCCACCCCGGAGATGAAGACCTTGCGGCCGGTCAGCAGCCAGTCCTCCCCGTCGCGGCGGGCGGTGGTGGTGATGCGGTGGGAGTTGGAGCCGGCCTCGGGCTCGGTGATGCCGAAGGCCATCCGGAGCGACCCGTCGGCCAGGCCCGGCAGCCAGCGGCGCTTCTGCTCCTCGGTGCCGAAGCGGGCGATGACGGTGCCGCAGATGGCGGGGGAGACGATGAGCAGCAGCAGCGGGCAGCCGGCGGCGCCCAACTCCTCCAGGACTATGGAGAGTTCGGCCATGCCGCCGCCTCCGCCGCCGTACTCCTCCGGGAGGTTCACACCGAGGTAGCCGAGGGCGCCGGCCTCCCGCCACAGTTCGTCGGTCTGCTTGCCCGCGCGGACGGCCGCGGTGAAGTAGTCCCGCCCGTAGCGGCGGCCGAGATCACCGACGGCGGAGCGCAGGGCGCGCCGCTCATCGCTTTCCAGGAGTGCGCTGTCGAAGGTGCCTTGGCTGGTGGTCATGGGCGTGCTTCCTCCTTGACGACGGCGAGTACGGCGCCGACGTCGACCTGCAGGCCGACCTCGGCGTTCAGTGCGGTGAGCGTTCCTGAGACGGGAGAAGTGATCCGGTGCTCCATCTTCATCGCCTCGAGCCACAGCAGGGACTGCCCCGCTTCGACGTGGTCGCCGACGGCGAATTCACCTATCCGGATGACGGTTCCGGGCATGGGGGCGAGCAGTGAGCCCGGTTCGGTGCCGGCGACCGGCTCGGGGAAGCGGGGCAGGGCGGTGAACGCGAAGGCGCCGAGCGCGGAGTCGACGTGGACCCGGTCCCCGTAGACCGCCACGTCGAACGAGCGGCGCACGCCGTCCGCCTCCAGGGCGACCTGCCCGCGGGCGGCGTGCAGCAGCCGTACGCCCGGATGGTCCGGTGCGTCGAGCCCCGAGCGCGTGAGGCGGTAACGGACCTCGAAGGCGTCACCGGAGGGCACGGCGGCGTAGCTCTTGGACTGCGGCTGGGAGGGGACGTTCCGCCAGCCGCCGAAGGCGGAGCGGTCCGCGGCGTCGGACAGGGCGGCGGCGAGCGCCGCCAGCCGTACGGGCCCGGTGTCCCCGGCGGGCGAGGTCAGTGCGGCGAGATGGCGGTCCAGGAAGGCGGTGGAGAGCCGGCCTGACACGAAGTCCGGGTGCCGCAGCACGCGGACCAGCAGTTCCCGGTTGGTGACCGGGCCGTGGACGCGGGCGCGTTCCAGGGCGTGCGCGAGCAGCCGCACGGCCTCGTCGCGGGTCTCCGCCCAGGCGATGACCTTGGCGAGCATCGGGTCGTAGTGCACGCCGACCGTGTCACCGTCCGCGATCCCGGAGTCGAGCCGCAGACCCGGCAGTTCCGGCAGCGCGAGACGGTGCAGGACGCCGGTCTGCGGCTGATATCCACGCGCCGGGTCCTCGGCGTACAGCCGGGCCTCGATCGCGTGTCCGTGCGGCGGGGGCGGCCCGTCCGGCAGCGCGGCTCCCTCGGCGACGCGTATCTGGAGCCGTACGAGATCAAGTCCAGTCACACATTCGGTGACCGGGTGTTCGACCTGGAGGCGGGTGTTCATCTCCAGGAAGAACGGACGGCCGTCGGGCGAGATCATGAACTCGACGGTTCCCGCCCCGGTGTAGCCGATCGCGCGGACCGCGGCCGTGGCGGCATCGCAGAGCGTACGGCGCAGCTCGTCGCCGATGCCGGGCGCCGGGGTCTCCTCGATCACCTTCTGATGCCGCCGCTGCACCGAGCAGTCGCGCTCGCCGAGCGTCCATACGGTGCCGTGTGCGTCGGCGAGGACCTGCACCTCGATGTGCCGGCCGTCCTCCACATAGGGCTCCAGGAAGACTTCCCCGTCGCCGAAGGCGGAGGCGGCTTCGGCGGCCGCCGCCGCCAGCTCCTCCTCCAGCAGCCCGAGTTCGCGTACGATCCGCATCCCGCGACCGCCGCCTCCGGCGGCCGCCTTCACCAGCAGGGGGAGCAGGTCTTCGGTGACGGCGCCGGGTTCCACGGCGCCCAGCAGGGGCACTCCGGCGTCCGCCATGATGCGCTTGGCGCGGGTCTTCGACCCCATGGCCTCGATCGCGCCGGGTGCCGGGCCGATCCAGGTCATTCCCGCGTCGAGCACGGACCGGGCGAAGCCGGCGTTCTCCGAGAGGAAGCCGTATCCGGGGTGGATCGCGTCGGCGCCCGCCGCCAGGGCGGCCGCGACGATCAGGTCGCCCCGCAGATACGTCTCGGCGGGCGCGTTCCCCGGCAGGCGTACGGCGGCGTCGGCCTCGCGCACATGCGGGGCTCCGGCGTCCGCGTCGGAATACACCGCGACCGTGGTGATCCCCAGCTCACGGCAGGTGCGGAAGACCCGCCGGGCGATTTCGCCGCGGTTGGCCACCAGAACGGACTCGATCATCAATGCCCTCACATCCGGAAGACGCCGAAGCCGCCACGCGCACCCTCAACAGGGGCGCCGTGCACGGCTGACAGGCACAGGCCGAGTACGGTCCGCGTGTCGCGCGGGTCGATGACGCCGTCGTCGTAGAGCCGTCCCGACAGGAACATCGGGAGCGACTCGGACTCGATCTGCTGCTCGACCATCGCGCGCAGCGCCGCGTCCGCCTCGTCGTCGTACGGCAGTCCCTTCGCCGCCGCCGACTGGCGGGCGACGATCGAGAGCACCCCGGCCAGCTGGGCGGGTCCCATCACGGCGGACTTGGCGCTCGGCCAGGCGAAGAGGAAGCGCGGGTCGAAGGCCCGGCCGCACATGCCGTAGTGGCCTGCGCCGTAGCTCGCGCCCATCAGGACCGACAGGTGCGGTACCCGGGAGTTGGCGACCGCGTTGATCATCATGGCGCCGTGCTTGATGATGCCGGCCTGCTCGTACTCCTTGCCGACCATGTATCCAGTGGTGTTGTGGAGGAAGAGCAGCGGAATGTCGCGCTGGTTGGCGAGCTGGATGAACTGCGCGGCCTTCTGCGATTCGGCGCTGAACAGCACGCCCTGCGCGTTGGCGAGGATCCCGACGGGATAGCCGTGCACCTCGGCCCAGCCGGTGGCCAGGCTCGGGCCGTACAGCGGCTTGAACTCGTCGAACCGCGAGCCGTCGACGACGCGGGCGATCACCTCGCGCGGATCGAAGGGCGTCCGCAGATCGCCGGGGACGATGCCGAGCAGTTCCTCCTCGTCGTACAGCGGCGGCTCGATGGAAGCGCTCGGGGCCCGGCCGCCCTTGCGCCAGTTGAGCCGGGACACGACCCGGCGGGCGGTGCGCAGCGCGTCGGGCTCGTCGAGCGCGTAGTAGTCGGCGAGGCCGGAGACCCGCGCGTGCATGTCGGCGCCGCCCAGCGACTCGTCGTCGCTCTCCTCGCCGGTCGCCATCTTGACCAGCGGCGGTCCGCCCAGGAAGACCTTCGACCGCTCCTTGACCATGATCACGTGGTCGGACATGCCCGGGATGTACGCGCCGCCCGCCGTCGAGTTGCCGAAGACGACGGCGATGGTGGGGATTCCGGCGGCCGACAGCCGCGTCAAGTCCCGGAACAGCGCGCCGCCGGGTATGAAGATCTCCTTCTGGCTGGGGAGATCCGCGCCGCCGGACTCGACGAGGCTGATCACCGGCAGCCGGTTGGCGAAGGCGATCTCGTTGGCGCGCAGCGCCTTCTTCAGCGTCCACGGGTTGCTGGCGCCGCCGCGCACGGTCGGGTCGCTGGCTGTGACCAGGCACTCCGTGCCCTCGACGACGCCGATGCCGGTGACCAGCGAGGCCCCCACCGGGTAGTCGCTGCCCCAGGCGGCGAGCGGCGACAGTTCGAGGAACGGGGTGTCCGGGTCGAGCAGCAGCTCGATGCGTTCGCGGGCGAGCAGTTTGCCGCGTCCGCGGTGCCGCTCCACGTACTTCGGGCCGCCGCCGCCGATCGCGGTGGCGTGCGCGGCCTCGACCTCCGCGAGCCGGGAGAGCATGGTCGCGCGGTTGGCCGTGTACTCCTCGTCCGCCGTGTCCAGGAGGGTCATGAGCCGGCCCCCGCCCCGTCCACGGACCCCGGCTGGGGTTCGGACCGGGGCTCGGACTGCCGGGGCTCGGTCGGGGACTCCGGTTGGGGCTGGGACTTGCGCTGCGACCGCGACTGCGACGGCCGCCCAGGCCCGGTCGGTCCGGCGAAGGCCTGCGCGATCTCCAGCCAGCGGTCCGCGTCCTCGCCCTCGGCGCGTACGGCGAGGTCGTCGCGGTGCCTGCGCTGGGTGGCCAGCAGGCAGAAGTCGATCGCGGGACCGGTCACCCGCTGGGCGGCGTCCTCCGGCCCGTACGTCCACAACTCGCCGTCGGGCGCCGTCAGCTCGACGCGGAACTCCTCGTCGGGCGGCGTGAGACCCCGTACGAAGTACGCGTAGTCCCGGGCCCGCACTCCGATTCGTGCCACATGGCGCAGCCGGCCGGTCGGCTCCCGCCGGACGTCCAGTCCGTCGGCGATGTCCTGGCCGTGCGCCCATGTCTCCATCAGCCGCCCGGTGGCCATCGAGGCGGCGCTCATGGGTGGCCCATACCAGGGGAAGCGGGTTCCGGGTGGCTGCGACGCCAGCGCGTCGAGCAGGGCCTCGCGCCCGTCGCGCCAGCGGGCCAGCAGCTCGGCCGGCGGCAGTGCCGCGCCCTTGCGCGCCTCGTCGTCGACGAACGTCTCGAAGGCCGCGGCGGCCCGCTCGGCCTCCCGGGCGAATTCCTCGGGATCGGTGACCGATAGCAGCGCGACGCCGTCCGTCCAGGCGAGATGGGCGATCTGGTGGGCGATCGTCCAGCCGACGGCTGGGGTGGCCGCCGCCCAGCGGTCCTCCGGGAGCGGCGCCACCAGCCGGTCGAGGTCTTCGCTCTCGGCCCGCAGGTCGACCAGCACGGACAGTGGATCGGCCATGACCACCCCTTGTTGACACCCGGTCAGCAACGTTGTGAGTCAGAGGGTGGCAGCGCCGCCAAGAACAATCAAGCGTGCTTGCATGATTTTCGGACCGGGGACGGAAAAAGAGAAACCGCTCACCGCCGCGCGCAGCAGTTGATCATGCGCGCGGCAGTGAGCGGTGAAGGCCGTAAGCGGTGAAGCCGGCCGGACAGGCCCTAGGCGGTGCGAGCCGCCCGGCGGGCCGCCAGGGCGGCCCTGCGCTCGTCGAACTTCACGGCCTGGTCGTTGAGACCGCCCATGAACATGCCCAGCTCCTCCTGCGCCCGCACCCCGTCCGGGCCCAGACCGGCGATCTCGAGGACCTTGAGGTGGCGGAGCACTGGCTGCAGTACGTCGTCGTGGTGGATGCGCAGGTTGTAGATCCCGCCGATGGCCATCCGGGCCGCCATCCGCTCGAAGCCGGGCATGCCGTGGCCGGGCATCCGGAACTGCACGACGACATCGCGGATGGCCTGCATCGTGAGGTCGGGGGCGAGCTGCAGCGCGGCGGCCAGCAGGTTGCGGTAGAAGACCATGTGCAGGTTCTCGTCGGTCGCGATCCGGGCCAGCATGCGGTCGCAGACCGGGTCGCCGGACTGGTGGCCGGTGTTGCGGTGTGAGACGCGGGTGGCGAGCTCCTGGAAGGCCACGTAGGCGACCGAGTGCAGCATGCTGTGCCGGTTGTCGGACTCGAAGCCCTCCTCCATGTGCACCATGCGGAAGCGCTCCAGCTCCACCGGGTCCACGGCGCGGCTGGTCAGCAGGTAGTCACGCATGACGATCGCGTGCCGGCCCTCTTCGGCGGTCCAGCGGTGCACCCAGGTGCCCCAGGCGCCGTCGCGGCCGAAGAGCGAGGCGATCTCGTGGTGGTAGCTGGGGAGGTTGTCCTCGGTGAGCAGGTTCACGACGAGCGCGATCCGGCCGATTTCGGTGACCTTGGACTGCTCGGGGGCCCAGGCGTCGCCGCCCATGATCCCGTCGAAGTTACGGCCGTCGCTCCACGGCACGTACTCGTGCGGCATCCACTCCTTGGCTACGCCGAGGTGACGGTTGAGCTCGGTCTCGACCACTTCTTCCAGGGCGTACAGCAGCCGCGCGTCACTCCATGTGTCCGATCCGGGACGGTGGGATTCGGTAATGGTCACGGTGGCTCCTGATGGCTGGCAAGGCACCTACGGGGACGTAAGTTACGCAACCGTAGGTTAAGTATCGCCGAAAAGGCAACCGGCGACCTGGTCTGTGTATGGAACAGCTATTGCTGTACGGACAGCTCGCGGAGCCGCACGGACAGGCAGGTGACGCAGCCCTCGAGCTTCTCGAATTCGCTGATGTCGACCATTACGGGCCGGTATCCCAGGCCGCTCAGCAGCTCCGCGCTCCTAGGAGCGCCGGCGGCCATGAGCAGCTCGTCTCCGCCGAGGAGCACCACATGAGAACCAGACTCCTCCGGGACCGGTCGGAAGTGCGTAAAGACGGCCGGATCGTCGACCAGTGGCGGGTAACCGATGACCGTCCCGTCCGGCAGCGCCGTCACCGCGGACTTCAGATGCAGCACCTTGGCCACGGGTACGGCGACCACGCGTGCCCCCAGCGGCTCGAACACCGCGCGCAGCTGCCGTACGCCTTCCGCGTTGGTCCGCCCGCCCCGGCCGACGTAGAGGGTGTCCCCGACCTTCAGGACGTCTCCGCCGTCCAGCGTGCCCGGCTCACGAATCCGGTTCACCGAGCAGCCGAGCGCGACCGCGGCCTGCTCGGCGCCGTCGGTCTCCGGCCGCCGCGAGGGCGCGCCGGGGCGCGAGATCAGTGCCACATTCCGGAACACGACCATCGCGTCCTCGATGAAGACCCCGTCCGGGCAGTCGTCCGCGGGGGCCACCTCGACCGTCTCCCAGCCGTGCTCGGCCAGGACGCCCACGTACCGCTCCCACTGCCGCAGCGCCAGGCCGGCGTCGACCGGCGAGCGGCCGATGTGGGTGACCAGGCCTTCGGCCAGCCGCGGACTGGGACGGCGGACGAGCGCCTTCTTGCTCGGCATATAAGATCTGCTCCCTGATGAGTGCCACTCTTGTTGCCAAGGATCTTGCCGCAGGACACGGGGACCGCGTCCTGTTCTCCGGCCTCGAACTCGTCGTCGCCCCCGGCGATGTCATCGGCCTCGTCGGCGCCAACGGCGCCGGCAAGTCGACATTGCTGCGGCTGCTCGCCGGGCTCGACACCCCCGAGCAGGGCGTACTGCGGCTCAGCCCGCCCAGCGCCGCCGTCGGCCACCTGCCGCAGGAGCCCGAGCGGCGCCCCGGAGAGACCGTACGGGACTTCCTCGCCCGCCGTACCGGCGTCGCGGCCGCCCAGAGCGCGCTCGACGCCGCCACCCAGGCGCTGGTCGACGAGACTCCCGGCGCCGACGACGCGTACTCCACCGGCCTGGAACGCTGGCTCGACCTCGGCGGCGCCGACCTGGAGGAGCGCTCCGCGGAGGTCGCGGCCTCCCTGGGCCTGTCCATCGGCCTCGACCAGCCGATGACCTCGCTCTCCGGCGGCCAGGCCGCCCGCGCCGGCCTCGCCTCGCTGCTGCTCAGCCGCTACGACGTCTTCCTGCTCGACGAACCCACCAACGATCTGGACCTCGACGGTCTCGACCGGCTGGAGAAGTTCGTCAAGGGACTGCGCGCGGGCACCGTCGTCGTCAGCCACGACCGCGAGTTCCTCACCCGCACCGTCACCAAGGTCGTCGAGCTCGACCTAGCCCAGCAGCAGGTGAACATCTACGGCGGCGGCTACGAGGCGTACCTGGAGGAGCGGGAGGTCGCCCGCCGGCACGCCCGTGAGGAGTACGACGAGTTCGCCGACAAGAAGTCCTCCCTCCAGGACCGCGCCCAGATGCAGCGCAACTGGATGGACCAGGGCACCAAGAACGCCCGCCGCAAGGCGACCGACAACGACAAGATCGGCCGCAAGCTCCGCAGCGAGTCGAGTGAGAAGCAGGCCGCCAAGGCCCGCCAGACCCAGCGCATGATCGAACGCCTCGATGTCGTCGAAGAGCCCCGCAAGGAGTGGGAGCTCAAGATGGAGATCGCCGCGGCACCCCGCTCCGGGGCCGTGGTGGCGACGCTGCGCGGCGCCGAGGTCCGGCGCGGGGACTTCGCGTTCGGCCCGGTGGAGCTGCAGATCGACTGGGCGGACCGGGTCGCGATCACCGGCGCCAACGGCTCCGGCAAATCCACGCTGCTCGCCGCGCTGCTGGGCCGCCTCCCGCTGGACGCGGGCAACGCCGCGCTCGGCCCGGGGGTCGTCGTGGGCGAGGTGGACCAGGCCCGCGGGCTCTTCTTCGGCGAGGAACCGCTGATGGACGCGTTCGCGGCGTCCGTACCCGACCTGGAGCCCGCCGACGTGCGGACGCTGCTCGCCAAGTTCGGCCTCAAGGCCGCTCATGTGCTGCGCCCGGCGGCGACGCTGTCACCGGGGGAGCGGACCCGGGCCGCCCTCGCCCTGCTGCAGGCGCGCGGGGTCAATCTGCTGGTCCTCGACGAGCCGACCAACCACCTCGACCTGCCCGCGATCGAGCAGCTGGAGTCCGCGCTCGCCTCGTACAAGGGCACGCTGCTGCTGGTCACGCACGACCGGCGGATGCTGGACGCTGTGAGCACCACCCGTCGGATCGAGGTCGCCGACGGGCGGGTCTCGGAGGCCTGACCGCACACGGCGGACGGTTCGCCGGGACGGACGGCCGGATCGCGATAGCAGCCGGAACGGGGCACGCGGAACGGGAACCCGGAGCCGGAACCGGAATGGGGCCCGCCACGTCCAACCCGCGATCCGTTCCTGACCGCGAGTGTGCGAGGAGGCCGTCCGATGCGTGTACGGGTAGGAGCTGTGGCCGCGGTACTGCTGTGCGTGGCCGGTTGCGGATCATCCACCGTGGGTGGCGGGCCGGCTCCCGGCCCTTCCACCCCGCCGTCATCCACACCGGGTACGTCCGCGCCGGCTCCGTCCGCCCCGGGCTCTTCCGCCCCTGCCCCTTCCCCCACCGGTTCGCCCTCGACCACGGGTTCGCCGGCGCCGTGCGGTTCCGTGACCCTGACGGTGCGGGACAACGGCCGGGAGATCTGTCTCGCGGTGGGCCAGACCCTGAAGGTGGTGCTGCCGGCGACCGGCTGGAGCGCGGTGAAGGTCACAGGACCGGCGCTGACCGAGGTCAACAGCGCCACCTACCGTGGCGCGGCCCCGGGCCGGGTGCAGATGTCCAGCACCGGGCGCGGCTGCCCGCCTGCGGACGGGTCCGGCGGCACGGTCAACTGCTTCGCCATCCTCACCTGGCGCGTCATGGTGGACGTGCGGTGACGGGTGACGACAGACGCGGACCCGGGCCGGCTGTGGGGGCCGGCCCGGGCCCTTCGGACATCTCACGGTCGGACATCTGCCGTCGACCCTCTGCGGTCGACAGAGCGCTGATCAGCTGATGTTGAGTGCGGTGTCGTCGATCACGAAGCTGGTCTGCAGGCTGACGTCCTCGGTGCCGGTGAACTTCACCGAGACCGTCTGACCCGCGAACGAGGAGAGGTCGAAGGACTTCTGCGCGTAGCCGGTGTTCTTGTTGAGGTTGGAGTAGGTGGCCAGCGTGCTGGATCCGGCCTGCACCGTCAGCTTGTCGTAGGCGATGGAGGCGGTGGTCTCCGAGGTGTCGATGTGCACCCAGAAGGTCAGGGTGGCGTGGCAGCCGCTGGGGATCGTCACCGACTGGGCGAGCGAGTCGGTGTGGGTGGAGCCGTAGCCGTCGAGCCATGCCTTCCAGGTGCCGGAGTGCGCGGCCTCGCTCGAGCTGTTGTCGATCACGGCGGGGGTGGCGGTCCAGGGGCTGGCGCTGCCCGTCTCGAAGCCGGGGTTGCCGAAGAGCTGGGAGGCGTTGCAGCCGCCGCCCACCGGGTTGACGGTCCAGGTGAAGGATGTGCTGCCGGAGGCGTTGGTGCCGTCCTTGGCGGTCACGGTCACGTTGGACGAGCCGGTGGCGGTGGGTGTGCCGCTGATGAGACCGCTGGAGGCATTGACCGAGAGCCCGGCGGGGAGGCCGGTGGCGCTGTAGGTGAGGGTCTGGCCGGTGCCGGAGTCGGTGGCTTTGATCTGCAGCGAGACCGCGGTGTTGACGGTGGTGGACTGGTTGCCCGGGTTGGTCACGGTGACGGTGTTGCCGCCGGTCGAGCCGTTGGTGAAGGCGGCCGTGCCGTTGGGGGTGCCGAGCCCGGTCGGGCCGTCGTAGCCGGCCTGGGCGGTGCACAGGTAGTTGCCGCAGGAGCCGTTGGCGCCGCTGGTCACGTCGTTGAGCGACGAGGCGTGGGCGTACGGGTAGGAGGACGGGTAGGTGCCCGAGGCCGGGGTGCCGGCCAGGGCGTAGACCGAGGCGACGATCGGCGCCGAGGCGCTGGTGCCGCCGTACACGTTCCAGCCGCTCGCCTGGTAACTGTCGTAGACCGCGAGGCCGGTGGCCGGGTCGGCGACCGCGGAGACGTCGGCGACGGTGCGCTTGGCGCAGCCGCTGTCGGTCTGCCAGGACGGCTTGGCGGTGTATGCCGAGCAGCCGGAACCTGCGCCGTTACCGCCGGCGCTGCTGCCCCAGACTTTCTCCGACCAGCCGCGCGGGGTGCCGCTCGCGCGGCTCAGCGAGGTGCCGCCGACCGAGGTGACGTACTGCGAGGCCGCCGGGTACTCGACGCCGTAGCCGCTGTCACCCGAGCTGACGGTGATCGCGACGCCGGGGTGGTTGAAGTACGAGGCGTCCGAGCTGGGGTCGGTGGCGCCCTCGCTGCCGCCGTAGCTGTTGGAGACGTACTTGGCGCCCATGGTGACGGCGCGGTTGACCGCGGTGCCCAGGTCGGCCATCGACGGCTGGTTCGCCTCGACGAGCAGGATGTGGCACTGCGGGCAGACCGCGCTGACCATGTCCACGTCGAGGGAGATCTCGCCCGCCCAGCCGGCGTCGGCGGTCGGGTAGCTGGTGCCGCCGTTCTGGTCGGCCTTCCTGAAGCAGCCGTTGGCCGTGGTGCAGGCCGGCAGGCCGTACGTGGAGCGGTAGGAGGCCAGGTCCGACTCGGCGTTGGGGTCGTCGTAGGCGTCGATGATCGCCACGGTCGCACCGGCTCCGGCCGAGGCCGGCAGGGCATAGGCGCTCTGCAGGTCGGTGGGGCCGTAACCGGACGGGAGCACGTTCGGGGAGAGGCTCAGGTGCTGGATCAGGTCGGTGCGTGCCAGCGCGTGACAGGCCATGTAGCCGGCCTTGGTGGGTTCCGAGCAGAGCCGCTGGGTGTGCGCGGTGGTGGAGGCCGCGGCGGCCGGGGCGGCCGACGACGGGGCGGCCGACGCGGCCGACGGGCCGGCGAGTGCCAGCAGACCACCGGAGGCCAGGGCCACCGCCGACAGGACGGCGGTGAGGCCGCGGCGGGTCAGCCGTCTGACGCGGTTGGGTGTTCTCGAATGCAATGAACTGCCCTCCATGGGGGGATGGGTTCCCGACGGCGGGTGACTATTCGTCAGATATGTCAGGTTCATGACATATCTGACGAGAGGGGCGCCGCAGGACTTCGAGTGGCGCACGTTCATTGGCGTGACTGCGGTGGCGACTGTGACGCCGACCGTGAGAATGACTGCCACCCCGTTCAGTGGTGACCATCGCTGAAAATAGTGATAACTGTCCCAAGGGACTACCGGGCAATGGCAAAGTCTTCCTTTCGGTAAGTGATCTCGGGCGTATACCTTGAGCCGCCATGGAGTTCGAAGAGGGTCCGGTCAACGATCTTGTAGCGCTGGGTTTGGCGCGCTACGAGGCACGCGTCTATCTCGCGCTGGTCCGGCGCGAGTCGTACACCGCGGCGGAGGTGGCCCGCGAGGCCGACGTCCCCCGCCAGCGGGTCTACGACGTCCTCGACGCGCTCGTACGCCGGCGGCTCGCCACCGCCCGGCCCGGACGCGTGGCGACGTTCTCCGCCGTAGCGCCCGAACTGGCCATCGCCCGGCTGATGGCCCTCCAGCGCGAGTCGCTGGAACGGCTGGACCGGGTCTCGTCCGGGCTGGCCTCCGCGCTGCTGCCGATCTGGAACGACGGGCGGACCCACACCGACCCGCTGGACTACATCGAGGTGCTGCGCGACCCGAAGGTGATCGCCGAACGCTTCGCGGACATCCAGGAACAGGCCGGCCATGAGCTGCTCAGCTTCTGCAAACCGCCGTTCGTCGCCCCGGCCGCCAACACCGAGGGGATCAAGGTCGTCCGCAGGCTGCGCCGGGCCGGCGGAACGGTCCGCGCCATCTACACGCATGACGCGCTCGGTGACGCCGAAGTCCTGCAGAACGTACGGCGGTTCGGCGAGGCGGGGGAGGAGGCGCGGTTCGCCGCCGAGCTGCCGATGAAACTGATCATCGCCGACGCCTCGCTGGTGCTGTGCGACATGCCGGATCCGGTGGCCGGAACCGGCTCCACCACCGCGCTCTACATCGAACACCCGGCGCTCGCGGGCTGCTTGCGGCTGGCCTTCCTGACGGTCTGGGGCAGCGCCGCGACGGTGCCGGCGGGGGGCCTGTCCTGAACGGGGCGGCTGCGGGCGGCTGTGGGACGGCTGCGGGGTGGCCGGGACCCACTCGGCCCCGCGTCCGCGGGAGTTAGGGTGTCGCCGTGGCCGTGCCCCCGGCGCGTGCGCCGTTCCGGGGCAGGGCTGGGGTCACGCCCGCTCCCAGGCGGCATCGACGCCGAGGAACCGGCCCAGGTCGGCGACCTCGGCCTCGATGCCGTGGACTACGGCGTCCCCGAGCGCCCGGAACGGCCGGAACGGATCGACGCGGACGGTCAGGCGCTCGCCCGGCCCCCGCTCGTGCCGCCAGATGCCGACGACCTCACCGTCCAGCAGGACGCACGGCGTGATGAACCCGCCGCCGGTCGCGACGAGGTGGGCGAACGATGGATCCAGCAGCGGGTCCCGGTCGCGGTAGCCGAGCAGATACGGGTCGAAGTGCCCGATCAGCCGGACGGACGGTGCCGGGTCCGCCGGCGCTGCGGCGCCGGCCGTCACCCACAGCGGGCCGTCCGGGCCGGAGACCTCCGCCAGCATCTCCCCGGCCGCCCGGAACCCGCTCCGGGCCTGGCCGATCGGCAGCCCGGACCAGCGGGCGAAGTCCGCCTCCGTCGTGGGTCCGTACGCGGCCACATACCGCTCGGCGAGCGCGGCGAGCGCCTCGGCGCCTGTCGGTTCCGGCCCGTCGATCCCGTCCAGCCACTCCTCGCGCAGCACATAAGTCGACTTGTCACCCTCGGCCTCCGGACCCCGGCAGACGAGGCCCACGGCGGCCGCGTACAGCAGCAGATGGGCCGGGGCCTGGCTGCGGGGATCCAGGGTGATGCCGAACTCGCCGAGTCCGCGGACGAGTTCGTCACGGAGCAGCGGCGGGCGTCCGGCCAGTACCTGCTCCAGCGCCGGGAGCGCGCGGGCGCAGGTCTCCTCGTCGAGGCCGAGCCGCAGCCGTCTGCCGCGCTGCGCGGCGGCGACGCGCGGGCCCAGCAGCAACGTCATCCAGCGCGCGTCCCGGGCCGGTACCGCATGCAGGGTGCCGCGCATCAGCCATGTACGCACCAGGGCCCGCGCCCCGGCGCCGCACGCCGCGTCCACATCTCCGGCGGTGAGTCCCGCGGACCGCGCCCGTACCTGCAGCCGGCACGCCTTGGCGTCCTGCGCCTGCAGCGCGCCGGCTCCCCGCGCCGCGCCGACGGCCCCGACCCCGTTCCGGGGACCGGCCAACCCCTGCGACTGGACGCGCCAGGACCGTACCTGAGCGGGTGTCAATTCCAGCATGAGGGCCATCCTGCCCCATGCGCCGCCCCCGCTCGGGACCGTCCGGCGCTCGACCTGCCATTCCTGCGACCCGT
This sequence comes from Streptomyces sp. PH10-H1, assembly GCF_030063355.1. GTDB lineage: Bacteria > Actinomycetota > Actinomycetes > Streptomycetales > Streptomycetaceae > Actinacidiphila. The sequence goes on along the minus strand of NZ_JASISZ010000039.1, from coordinate 11,315 downwards.
GGTTCCCGCGACCCGTCATTCCAGCGACCCGTCATTCCTTGCCGAAGTGCTCCAGGGGGAAGGCGCCGGCCGCCAGGGCGGCCTGGGTGAAGGAGCCCGCCAGTTCGGTGAGGCGGGCGATGCCGGTGGCGCCGAGGTGGTCGTACGGGGCGCGGTCGATGCGGTCGGTGACGGCCTCGATGTCGCGGCGGAGGCCGATGCCCGCGTCGGTGAGTTCGCCCGCGGCGTCGAGCAGTCCGCGCTCGCGCAGCCGGTCCTGGGCGGCGGCCCACTGCTCGGCCGTCCAGCCCCTGCTGTGCTGGACGAACCGCGGGGTGAATCCCTTGCCGGTCGCGGTGTGGCTGACGACGGCCTCCAGGCCGTCGAGTTCGGCGGCGGCGAGTGCCGCGAGGTGCCCGTCGCCGCGGTGCTCGCGCAGCAGCGTGGCGGCGTGCCAGAGCGCGAGGTGCGGCGCGGTGGGCACCGGCAGATCGGCGTTGGCGGCGTAGAGGGGGCGGGCGGCCCGGTCGCAGGCCTCGGTCGCGCGCAGCGCCAGGGTGGCGGCCTCGGCCATCTCGGGCGAGGTGACGACGTCCGCGCCGAGCAGCCGGGTGAGCAGGGTGTCGGTGGCGCGCAGCCGGGCGTCGATGACCGCTTCGGGGGTGGCGATCGTCCAGGCGCGCGGGATGTGCCGGGTCACCAGGTCGTGGTTGAAGTTGTAGAAGGTCGCGGTGACCGTGCCGGCGCCGACGGCCCCCAGCGGCGCCGCCCGTCCCGCGAAGTACGACATGCTGCCGCGCTCGAGTCCGATCCGGGACAGTTCGTCTTCGAACTCGGGCGAGAAGTACGTGCTGGAGTGCAGCGGGTTGAGCGTGTTCTGGCAGCGGCGTGACGCGCGGAAGTCCGAAGCGGTGGTTGTCATGAACTACAGGTTACCGACCGGTCAGCATGTTGCCGAGAGGTATGCGCTCCTTCAAGCCATGGCGACGAAAAACGTTGCCGAGATTGCTTATATATCACGAATCGGTTGAATGCAAGGCATTCGAGCGATGAGATCGATAGTGTTCATGGATCAGCTGCACGCCATACGGAGGCCCCGATGACCACCGACATACCCGCTGTCCGCACGCTCCCGGTCACCGACAGGACCCGTCATCGACGGCTGAGTGAACAGGGCAGCGTGTGCCGCGACGAGCTGGACGCGGTGCTGGGTGCCGGCTTCGTCTGCCACCTCGCCGTGGTGGTCGACGGCTCGCCGCTGGCGGTCCCCACGGTCTATGGATTCGATGCCGCCGCCGACACGCTCTATCTGCACGGCTCGGTCGCCAGCCGCAGTCTCGTGCAGTCGCCCGGGGCGTCCATCTGCGTCACCGTCACCCACATCGACGGTCTGGTGCTGGCGAGGTCCGTCTTCGAGCACAGCGTCAACTACCGCAGCGCGATGGTCCTCGGCGTGCCGCGCGCCGTCACCGATCCCGACGAGAAGCTGCACGGCCTGCGCGTCCTGGCCGAGCAGTCCGCGCCCGGCCGGTGGGAGTACGCCCGTGAGCCCTCCCGCAAGGAACTCGCCGCCACCACGCTGCTCGCGCTCGGGCTCGACGAGGCCTCGGTGAAGACCAGTACCGGCCACACCGACGACGCCGACGGGCCGGACGGCGAACTCCCCGTATGGGCCGGGGTGCTGCCCCTGCTCCACACCTGGGGCGAGCCCGAGCCGGATCCGGCCCTGCGGGCGGGCATCCCGCTCCCGCCGCACGTCGCGGCCCGGGCCGGCACGCGGGCCGGCTGGTTCAGCCGGTGGCCGGCCTGATTCAGCCAGTGGTCGGCGACCAGGTGAAGCGGGCCGGCCGGCCCTCCAGGAAGGCCGCGACTCCTTCCGCCGTGTCGCCGCTTTCGCGCGCCTGCCGCTCCCAGTGCCCGATCCGCAGCGGATCGAGGCCGGGCGTGGCGAACTCCTTCGCCGCGGCCTGGGTGAGCTGTGAGCGCGACGCCAGGACGGCGGCGAACTCCGCGACCCGCTTGTCGAGTTGGTCACCGGGGAGGACCTCGTCGACGAGTCCGGTCAGCAGCGCGCGCTCATGGTCGATCAACTCGGCTGAGAACAGCAGGTACTTGGCGGTCGCGGGTCCGACGAGGCCGACCAGCCGCCGGGTGGACGAGGCGGCGTAGACGATGCCGAGCCGGGCCGGGGTGACGCCGAAGCGCGCCCCTTCGGCCGCGAACCGCAGATCACAGGCGGCGGCGAGCTGGCAGCCGCCGCCCACGCAGAAGCCGCGCACGGCCGCGATCGTCGGTTTCGGGAAGGCCGCGAGCGCCTCCTCGGCCCGGACCGCCGCGTCCTGCGTGCGTCCGGAGCCGCCGCCGGCCTCCCGCAGGCCGGAGATGTCCGCGCCCGCGCAGAAGGTTCCGTCCGCGCCGGTGAGCACCAGGACCCGCACCGCCGGATCGGAGGCGAGCTCGTCCAGCAGGCCGGGAAGCGCCTCCCACATGCCGGTGGTCATGGCGTTCCGCTTGGCCGGATTGCTGATCGTCACCGTGGCGGTGCCGTCGGCGGTGTCCACCAGCAGGCCGGGCTCAGGCATCCGGACTCCCCTTCCCTGCGATCCGACTGTTCGGCCTGTTCGGTCTGTTCCGTGCGTTCGTCTGATCCGTGCGCGGGTGGCCGATCACCGGATCCTATCCGCGAACAAGTAGGGGTAAATCGTCCTGATGGCGGGCGGCATCGCCGGACGGCGCGTCGTCGGCATGGTGACGGATGCCCGCGCGCAGGCGGAGGCGCTCGTCGAGCGTTCTATGAAGCATGAACAACAGGATCGGAACCGATCATCTGAGTGACGAATTCTGTCGCCTGAGGACATGATGCGCCGAAAGGTGCGGACTTACGGTTACCCGCCCGACGAACTCCCCCCTACTCCGGAGACTCGATCCGTGAGGCGGATTCCGTCGGTCGTCCGGCAGCGGGCGGCGGCGGGAACTGCGGGGACACGTCACACGAAGGCGATGGTGGGTGCCGTCATGGAGGTCTGCGGGAGCGTCCCCCCCGATCCGGCGACGGCCGCGCCGCCGGGCGATCCGGCCGCTCCGTTCGCACCGCGGCCGTACGAGGGGGTGTGGCGTTTCACCGCCCCGGCTGTCGACTCCTCGGTACCCCAGGTCCGGCACGGTGTCCGGGATCTCGTCACCGCCAAGAAGGTGCCCCTGGGCGACGATCTGCTGGCGGGCATCCTGCTGATCGTGTCCGAGCTGGTGACCAACGCGGTCCGCCACGCGGCACTGCTGTCCCCGCTGATCACCATCGAGGTCGCGGTGGGCGCGGACTGGATCCGGATCGGCGTCGAGGACAACCACCCCTACCGCCCCAAGGCTCTGGAGGCGGAGTACGGCGATACCGGCGGCCGCGGCCTGCTGCTGGTCAAGGCCATCACGACGGAAGCCGGCGGGATGTGCGACGTCACCCACACCGAAACCGGCGGCAAGGTGATCTGGGCGGCGCTGCCACTGCCGGGCGCCGCCCTGTAGCGCGGACCAGCGAGCCGGGTCGGCGGGTCCCGGTCGGCAGAATCGTCGGCAGGACGTCCGCAGAGCAGAGCAGCCGGGCCGGTCCAGAGCAAGCCGGACGGGCCGGCCCGTAGCGCCGGCCCGGCCCCGGCTCCTGCGGCCGGCTACCAGCCGGCGTCGCCGGTCAGCTCGCGGATCGCGGGCAGCGACGCGTCCCAGACCGTTCCGAACCACGCGGAGAACGGTCCGCGCTCGCGGATCTCCTCCAGTTCGGGGGGCGTGACGAACGCGGTCTCGCCGATCTCCTCGGGGTCGGGACGCAGCTGCGCCCGTACGAGGCCGACGAACAGGTGGTTGTATTCCTGCTCGACCAGCCCGGACTCCGGGTCCGGGTGGTTGTAGCGGACGGTGCCGGCCTCACGCATCAGCGCGGGAGCAGTCCCCAGCTCCTCGGCGGTGCGCCGGGCCGCGGCCACGAACGGCGGCTCGGCCGGGTACGGGTGCCCGCAGCAGGTGTTCGACCAGACGCCGGGGGAGTGGTATTTGCCCAGCGCCCGGCGCTGGAGCAGCAGACGTCCCTCGTCGTCGAAGAGGAAGACGGAGAAGGCACGGTGCAGCCTGCCGGGGGCCAGGTGCGCGGACAGCTTCTCGGCGGTGCCGATCGTCACGCCGGTCTCGTCGACCAGCTCCAGCATGATCGGTTCCGCGACTCCGTTGCTGGAGGGATCCGCCGCGGGGGTACCGGGTCGGCCGGTGGCGGGACTGGTTGGCATGTCCATCCTTCGCATTCGACGACAAGGCCTCAGTCTGCCTCACGCGCCGCCGCCCAACGTGGTCGCACCGCCCGCACCACGGCGGAGGACCGGCGCCGGTCGTGACCCGGAACCGGCGCGACCACGGCGCGGAACCGCCGTCAATGACACAGCCGCGCTTCGTGCTCCGCGTGGCCGAGCGGCTCCAGCTGGAAGGTGCAGTGCTCGACGTCGAAGTGGTCCCCGAGGCAGCCCTGGAGATCGTGCAGGAGCTTCTCGTACCCGATCGACTCCAGCACCTCCTGATGGACCTCCACGTGTGCGGACAGCACCGGCATTCCCGAGGTGATCGTCCAGGCGTGCAGATCGTGCAGCCCCTCCACCCCGGGCAGCGCCAGGATGTGGCTGCGCACCTCGGCCATGTCCACTCCCTTGGGCGCGGCCTCCAGGAGAACGTCGACGGCCTCGCGCAGCAGCTTCCACGTACGAGGGACGATCATGAGGCCGATGACGATTGACGCGACCGGGTCGGCCCGCTGCCAGCCGGTCGTCATGATCACCGTCGCCGCGATGACCACCGCGAGCGACCCGAGCGCGTCCGCCATGACCTCCAGGAACGCGCCGCGCACGTTCAGGCTCTCCTTCTGGCCGCCCATCAGGAGCGTCAGCGAGACCCCGTTCGCCACCAGCCCGATCAGCCCGAAGACGATCGTCAGCCCGCCCTGGATCTCCGCCGGCTCGATGAGCCGCCGCACCGCCTCGTAGACGATGTACGAGCCGACCCCGAAGAGCAGCACCGCGTTGAGCACCGCGGCGAGGATCTCGGCCCGTGCGTAGCCGAAGGTGCGGCGCTCGCTCGGCGGCCGGTTGGCGAAGTGGATCGCCAGCAGCGCCATGGCGATGCCGGCCGCGTCGGTGGCCATATGGCCGGCGTCGGCCAGCAGCGCGAGCGAACCGGTGAGCGCACTGCCGACGACCTCGCTGGCCAGCACCACCAGCGTGATGCCCAGCGCGATGCGCAGCCTTCCCCGGTACGCCGCCGCGGCGGTCCCGGTCGTCCCGGCCGGGGGTCCGTGCGAATGCCCTGCGCCCATGGAAATGCCGCCCCTCGGTACCTACGCCGTCGGTTACTACGAGCAGGAGCCGCGCGCATCACGCGGCAGTTGCCAGTGAAGCGGCGTGACGCGCAGTAGGCAAGCCGGTACTGGAGACCGTTGTCATGTGCGGTGACCTGCGGCGATGAGGCGTGCGATATCCGCTACGACATCACTGGGATGGCGGTACCCGCCGGCCGGCCGGCCGCTGTTTGTTGCTGGGCCCCGGATCCACCATGATGATCAAGCGGCTGCGTCGGGGGGAAGCCCGTGACGCAGCTCACGAGGAAGCAAACGGGTGGTGAACGGCCGCTTCCGCGGATCCGATAGCCTCTGCCGTCGTGACCGGCCCGGCGCCCCATCGCCTCCGGCACCTCCACATGTTCAGGGAGTGAGTTCCTCTGCCGACCGCCATCCTCACCGGCCCGCCCGCCCCGGCGTCGCCGCTCGAGGGCGACCTGAGGTCGCTCGGGTTCGACGTGGTCGAAGCGCGGGAGTCCGAAGGCCTGGCGGCGCGGATCGCCGCCGTGCCCGCCGCGGATCGCGTGGCGATCGTCGACCGGCGCTTCGTCGGGCACACCCACGCGCTGCGACTGGCGCTCACGGACCCCCGCTTCGACGCCACCGCCGTTCCCGGCGCGCTCTCGGTCCAGGCCGCGGCGCGCCCCGCGCTGGCCAGAGCGCTCGCCGCCGGGCAGGACGCCGCCGGGCAGGACGCCGCCGGGCAGGACGCCGCCGGGCAGAATGCCGCCGGGCAGAATGCCGCCGGTCAGGACGCCGCCGGGCAGGACTCCGGCAGTCTGCCGGACGCGCTCGCCAGCGCCCTCCTAGCCGAAGGCGTCGCCGCGCACCGGCCCGAGCTGGGCGTGCTGGTCGCCGCCGTACCCGCCTCGGACGCCGACCGTGCCGGGGCCGCCGCCGCCGTCGGAGCAATCGACGGCGAGAAGGTCCGGCTGCGGAACGCCGTCAAGGCCCGCGACGGCTTCTTCACGACGTACTGCGTCAGCCCCTACTCCCGCTACCTCGCGCGCTGGTGCGCCCGGCGCGGTCTGACCCCGAACCAGGTCACCACCGCGTCCCTGCTGGTCGCCCTCGTCGCGGCCGGCTGCGCGGCCACCGGAACCCGGCCCGGCTTCATCGCCGCCGGTGTCCTGCTGATCGCCTCGTTCGTCCTGGACTGCACCGATGGGCAGCTGGCCCGTTACTCGCTGCAGTACTCGACGCTCGGCGCCTGGCTGGACGCCACCTTCGACCGGGCCAAGGAGTACGCGTACTACGCCGGCCTCGCGCTCGGCGCGGCCCGGGGCGGGGACGATGTGTGGGCGCTCGCGCTCGGTGCGATGGTGCTGCAGACCTGCCGCCATGTCGTCGACTTCTCGTTCACCGAGGCCAACCACGACGCGATCTCCCACACGAGTCCCACCGCCGCCCTGTCCGACAAGCTCGACAGCGTCGGCTGGACGGTCTGGGCGCGCCGGATGATCGTGCTGCCGATCGGCGAGCGCTGGGCGATGATCGCCGTGCTCACAGCGGCGACCACCCCGCGCACCACACTGACCGTACTGATCATCGGCGGTGCGCTCGCCGCCTGTTACACCACCGCCGGCCGGGTGCTGCGCTCGCTCACCCGCAAGGCCCGCCGCACCGACCGGGCCGCCCAGGCGCTCGCCGAGCTGGCCGACAGCGGCCCGCTCGCGGAAGGCCTCGCCAAGGTCCTCGCACCGTTCGCCCGCCGGCTGCCGGGGTTCACCGCCCCCGCCGTGGCACTGCTCGGCGCCGCGGCGCTGGTGGCCACCGCGGCGCTGGCCCCGTGGGGCAGTTGGTGGCCGGTGCTGGCCGCCGCCGGCTACGTCCTGACCTCGGGTCTGGCCGTCGCACGGCCGCTGAAGGGCGCGCTGGACTGGCTGGTCCCGCCGTTCTTCCGGGCGGGCGAGTACACCGTGATCCTCGCGCTGGCCGCCGTCTCCGGGGTGAACGGGGCATTGCCCGCCGCTTTCGGTCTGGTGGCCGCGGTCGCCTACCATCACTACGACACGGTGTACCGCATCCGCGGCGGCACCGGGGCGCCGCCACGGGCCCTGGTCCGCGCGACCGGCGGACACGAGGGCCGGGCGCTGGCGGTCACCGCTGCGGCCGCCCTCGCACACCACACAGGTTTCACTGTCACGCTGACGGTAATCGCCGGGGCGCTGACACTCATGGTGCTCACCGAGAGCATCCGTTTCTGGGTGTCGTCAGCCGCACCCGCTGTACACGACGAATCAGGAGAACCCGCATGATCGGCCTTGTGCTGGCAGCCGGCGCCGGACGGCGTCTGCGTCCCTACACCGACACCCTGCCCAAGGCTCTGGTGCCGGTGGACCCCGCGGGAGAGGGCACCACGACTGTCCTGGACCTGACCCTCGGCAACTTCGCCGAGGTCGGCCTCACCGACGCGGCGATCGTGATCGGCTACCGCGGCGAGGCCGTCGTGGAGCGCAAGGCCGCCCTGGAGAAGAAGTACGGCGTCAAGCTGCACCTCGTCGACAACGACAAGGCGGAGACCTGGAACAACGCCTACTCGCTGTGGTGCGCCCGGGACATCCTCACGGAGGGTGTGATCCTCGCCAACGGCGACACCGTGCACCCGGTCTCCGTCGAGAAGACCCTGCTGGCGGCCCGCGGCGAGGGCCGGCGGATCATCCTGGCTCTCGACACGGTGAAGAAGCTCGCCGACGAGGAGATGAAGGTCGTCACCGACCCGGCCAAGGGCGTGCAGCGCATCACCAAGCTGATGGACCCGGCCGCGGCGACGGGCGAGTACATCGGCGTCACGCTCATCGAGTCCTCGGCCGCCGCCGATCTGGCCGACGCGCTGAAGACCACCTTCGAGAGGGACCCCGACCTCTACTACGAGGACGGCTACCAGGAGCTCGTCAACCGCGGCTTCACGATCGACACCGCGCCGATCGGCGACCTGTCCTGGGTCGAGATCGACAATCACGACGACCTCAAGCGGGCCAGGGAGATCGCGTGCCAGTACTGACCCGGCTGATCCCCTCGCCGGTCGTCGTCGACATCCGCTCCGGCGCGCTGGAGGACCTCGCGGGACTCCTCGCCGACCAGCGGATCTCCAGCTCCGGCAAGCTGGCCATCGCGATCAGCGCGGGCTCCGGCGCCGTGCTGCGCGATCGGCTGTCCCCGGTGCTGCCCGGCGCCGACTGGTACGAGGTGGCCGGCGGCACCATCGACTCGGCGGTCAAGCTGGCCGACGCGATGCGCGGCAAGCGCTACGACGCCGTGGTCGGACTGGGTGGCGGCAAGATCATCGACGTCACGAAGTACGCCGCGGCCCGCGTCGGCCTGCCGATGGTCGCCGTCGCGACGAACCTGTCGCACGACGGCATCTGCTCACCGGTCGCCACGCTGGACAACGACAACGGGCGCGGCTCCTACGGGGTGCCGAACCCGATCGGCCTGGTCATCGACCTCGACGTGATCCGCGAGGCCCCGGTCCGTTTCGTACGGTCCGGAATCGGCGACGCGATCTCCAACATCTCCGCGATCGCGGACTGGGAGCTCTCGCACCGCGAGACCGGCGAGCCCATCGACGGCCTCGCCGCCGCGATGGCCCGCACCGCGGGCGAATCCGTGCTGCGCCACCCGGGCGGGGTCGGGGACGACGAGTTCCTCACCACGCTCTCCGAGGGGCTGGTCCTCACCGGTATCGCCATGTCGGTCAGCGGTGACACCCGCCCTGCCTCCGGCGCCTGCCACGAGATCAGCCACGCGCTCGATCTGCTCTACCCCAAGCGCGCCGCCGCCCATGGCGAGCAGGTCGGCCTGGGCGCCGCCTTCGCCATGCACCTGCGCGGGGCACGGGAGGATTCCGGACTCTTCGCCGAGGTGCTGCGACGCCACGGGCTGCCGGTCCTGCCCGGCGAGATCGGCTTCTCCGACGAGGAGTTCGTCAAGGCGGTGGAGTACGCACCGCAGACCCGCCCCGGGCGCTACACGATCCTGGAACACCTGGACCTCTCCACCGCCGAGATCAGGGACGCATACGCCGACTATGCCAAAACCATCAGTAGCTGAGCTGCGCCCCGTCGTCCATCCCGGGGGTATCAAGGACCGGACGAACGGAGAGCACTGGGCCGGGCGCCTGTACATGCGGGAGATCTCGCTGCGCTGCACCCGCGTCCTGCTGAACTCCCCGTTGAGCCCCAATCAGTACACGTACCTCATGATCGTCGCGGGTGTCGCCGCCGGCGCCGCCCTGCTGATCCCCGGGCTCACCGGTGCGATCCTCGCCGCGCTCCTCATCCAGCTGTACCTGCTGCTGGACTGCGTGGACGGCGAGCTGGCGCGCTGGCGCAAGCAGACCTCGACCACCGGGGTCTACCTGGACCGGATCGGGCACTACCTGTCCGAGGCCGCGCTGCTCGTCGGCTTCGGCCTGCGGGCCGCCGACCTGTTCCACAAGGACGGCGCCTCCACCCAGTGGCAGTGGGCGTTCCTCGGCACGCTGGCCGCGCTCGGGGCGATCCTGATCAAGGCCGAGACGGACCTGGTCGACGTGGCCAGGACCCGCCGCGGCCTCAGCGCCGTCGAGGAGTCCGCGAACGTGCCCCGTTCCTCGGGCATGGCGCTGGCCCGCAAGGCCGCGGCCGCGCTGAAGTTCCACCGGCTGGTCGGCGGCGTCGAGGCGTCGCTGCTGATGCTGGCGGCCGGTATCGCGGACTTCGTCCACGGCGACCTGCTCTACACCCGTATCGCGGTCGTCGTCCTGGCCGCCGTCGCGGTGCTGCAGACGGTGCTGCACCTGGTCAGCATCCTGGCGTCGAGCAGGCTGAAGTGAGTACGCCGCTGAAGCTCGGCGCGGTGATCATCACCATGGGCAACCGTCCCGTGGAACTGCGCGACCTGCTGGACTCGGTGGCCAAGCAGGACGGCCCGGCCATCGAGGTCGCGCTGGTCGGCAACGGCTCGCCGCTGCCCGAGCTGGAGGGGTCCGCGCCGGGCCTGCGGACCGTCGAACTGCCCGAGAACCTGGGCATTCCCGGCGGGCGCAATGTCGGCGTCGAGCTCTTCGGCCCGAACGGCTCCGACGTCGATGTGATCCTCTTCCTCGACGACGACGGTCTGTTGCCCGGCACGGACACCGGAGAGCTGCTCCGCCAGGCCTTCGCGGCGGACCCGGAGCTGGGCATCGTCAGCTTCCGGATCGCGGACCCGGAGACCGGCACCACCCAGCGCCGCCACGTGCCGCGCCTGCGGGCGTCGGATCCGCTGCGCTCCTCGCGGGTGACGACCTTCCTGGGCGGTGCCAGCGCGGTCCGCACCAAGGTGCTGGAGCAGGTCGGCGGGCTGCCGGACGAGTTCTTCTACGCCCACGAGGAGACCGACCTGGCCTGGCGGGCGCTGGACGCCGGCTGGATGATCGACTACCGGTCGGACATGGTCCTCCACCACCCGCTCACGGTTCCCAGCCGGCACGCGGTCTACCACCGGATGGTGGCCCGCAACCGGGTGTGGCTGGCGCGCAGAAACCTGCCCTGGCCGCTGGTGCCCGTCTATCTCGGCACCTGGATCCTGCTGACCCTGGTCAGGCGTCCCTCCGCGCCCGCCCTGCGGGCCTGGATCGGCGGCTTCCGGGAAGGCTGGATGACGCCCTGCGGTCCGAGGCGGCCCATGAAGTGGCGCACGGTGTGGCGGCTCACCCGACTGGGCCGCCCCCCGATCATCTGACAAGCTCGGACCTGAGAGCATCGGGCGCAGTCCGGGACCCCCTGCCCCAGTCGCGCACCCTGAGGACGAAAGTGTCTACTGTGAGCGGAACAGCGCACGACGGTGCCGTCGCCGTGAGTGCCCCATCGGACTCCACGGCCGATGGTGGGTTGTCGGCTGCCGAGCTGGCGGCGAAGTATGGGTTGTCGGTGAGTGGTGCCCGTCCTGGGCTGGGTGAGTACACCCGGCAGTTGTGGGGGCGGCGGCATTTCATCAATGAGTTCGC
>NZ_JASISZ010000038.1:24867-78522 GCF_030063355.1 Streptomyces sp. PH10-H1 | reverse complement strand
CATCAACATCCCAGTGACACCATGAAGATCAAAGAGCCCGCTGGAACCCCACCAGCGGGCTCTTTGCATCCCCGAACATCATCATCGCGAGTGGCAAACCCATCACGATTTTGAACGGCACCCAACACCGGGAAGCCGTCGACTACCTGACCCAGGAGAAGAACGACCCACGCAACAAACTCCTGTGCGAGAAGTGCGGCTGGACGAACGCCATGGTCTGCCCCGAGTGCCCCGGGTGCGGCTGCTACAACGATCAGTGCTCCGGCTGGCGGCACCACGAGTACGCCGACGAGCCCGACGACGACGACCCGGACCACGGCATCTACTGCCGGGAGTGCGGCGCCGGATCCTGTAGCCCGTACGACGAGTGCACCTGTTTCGAGGACGACGAGGAGCAGGACCAGGAGCAGGAGCAGCAGGCGGTTCCGGCATGACCACCGCCGCCGCTGTCGACCTCACCGCCCGCGGGCTGGCCGTGTTCCCACTCCCGCCCGGCGGCCGGAAGCCCGCCGGCCCCTGGCGGTCGCGCTGCCTGACCAACCCGGAACGCGTCCGGGAACTCTGGCGCGACGGCGACAACATCGGCATCGGATGCCGCGCGAGCGGAGTCATCGGCCTGGACCTGGACCTACACGACGAGGCTGACGGCCTGGCCGTGCTCGCCCACCTCGCCGCCAGGCTCGGGAAGCCGTGGCCCGAGACGCTGACGGCGGCGACCCCGAGCGGGGGCCGGCACATGTACTTCCTCGCGCCGGACGGCTGCACCATCGGCAGCAGCTCCGGCGGACGGACCGCCCTCGGACCCGGCATCGACGTACGCGGCCCCGGCCGCCACACCGGCGGCTACCTCATCGGGCCCGGGTCCGTCGTCGGCGGCAACACGTACACCGTCGTCCACGACGTGCCCGTAGCTCCTCTACCCGGATGGATCTCCGCCCGGCTCCCATCCCTACCCGACCGGAGCACCAGGTGACCGGCCCCAGCCCAGCACGCGACATCGAGGCCATCGCCCGCGCATCCCAGTACGTCAAACACGGCGCCACCACCCACCGGGGCGGGAGCTTCCCGGACTGCCTTTGCCCCAAAGCCGCATGCGGAGGGGTCGCCGACAACCAGGAACACCCCGACTGTCCGGAACACACGCGGGTTCCGGCCCAGGTGTGGCACTGGGCATCCGAATGCCCGGGGCGCTGATCCCGTCCACGGCCCGGCCGTGGACGGGATCGCCGTTCTCTGGCCGAGACAGAACCCCGGCGCGTACCGTGGAGACGGAGACGAGGAGGAGTTCCGGATGAGCGCGCAGCCCGCACACGAGCCCACACCCCGCAGCCCATACCGGCTGTCCGCAGCCGAGGGCCCCCAGACGCTGCCCGAACTCCGTGCCGCGCTCGCCGCCGTTTCCCCCGCCGATCTCGTCGCGTTCAACACCGCGCTCGACGCCGTCCGCCTGGACGAGGTCGGGCAACTCCTGACCGAGTACCGGCACGTGTGGGCCCTGCGCACCAGGTCCGAAGTGACGGCCGCCATTGGCGCCTCACTCGCCGGCACCGCCACGCTCCAAAGAGGCCATGACCTCTTTGCCGCCTACGGGCTCACCGACGAAGCCGGAGCCGCGTGACCTGGACCATCGACATCCCCGAGCGGATAGGCGAGGAATTCGCACACCTCACCCCCGCCGGCCGCCGGGCCGTGTACGACGCCTGCCGCCAGCTCGCCCAAGACCCGACCATCAATGCCACCTCCGAGCCGGTACGCGGAGCCGACCTCCGCCGCGTGACGACCGACCCGACCACCGGCACCGGCGACCGGATCACCCTGCTCTACCGCATCCATCACGACGAGGGCCGCGTTGAGCTGATCTTCCTGATCGCAGGCCCGTAGGCACCACCGATCTGCCCAGCCGTCGCCCTCCTTGGGGGGGCACAGGCCGAAGTGCGCACCGGGTGAGCGTCCAGCATCATGAGCCCTGATGGGCTATTCCCCACGCGGAAGTGCGGTGAGTGGGCATGACAACAGAGAACCGGCCGACGATCAGTCTTGAACAATTCAGGCAGCTCTGCGACGTGCTCTACCAGGTGGGAGAGGGGCATGAGGCCCCTCACGAGCCCGTGCCCGCGAGGGAAAAACCACGCAAGGGCGACCGCGATTGGGCGCTCCACATCTTGAGCAAGCTGGGTCTGGGGCTGCGCGTGGACGAACTTGATGAGCTGAAGCGGTTGATGCTTCTCCGTGCATAGAAGCGTCTCGGTCTCACCTTCGGCCTAGTCAAGACCCTGGAGACCGTCCTCCGCATCGCACACGTCGCAGCCCACCCCCAGCGGCGACGCCATCAGGGCACGGGCCTCAGCCACGGTCAATTTCTTCTCGCCCTCGATCCAGCACCCACCCCGATGTAGGAACCAGCGCTCACCCGTGGCGTAGTACCGCCGGTGCGCCCTCCAATCGGCAGCCGGCGGAGGCCAGCCCCCGGGCTCAGCTTCCGGACCCGGCGCCACCGGTTCCAGCGGCGCCGGTGACAGTTCGTACCACCAGCTCCCATCGGCCGCCCGACGCCGACGGCCCACCGCGCATTCCCGGGTGCTGCCGTCCGGCATGTGCACCACCGCCACGGGCCGCCCGGTCTCCGTCGCTGTCCGGCCGCTCTCCATAATTCGATTCTAGTTCGAATAACGTCCGACGTGATGCCGGCAAGGCGGCCACGCTGAGTGGTCTAGGTGGCCAGCCGCACCCCGGCCGCCGGGTTCGTTGAAGCGCGCCACAACGGCCAGCAGGGCGGCGGAGGGGGCCCGGCCGGGCAACCAGCGGCCCCCGCCGCCCGGCACGGGGCCGCGTACACGTCCTCACGCCGCCAACCCCCGGCCGCCGCACACGGCCCGACGACCCGTCACGGGGCTGGCGGGGGGCATCAGCTGCCGCGCTACGGCCGAACCCGGCACAGCCTCCGGCCCCGCCCGCATCGCCCCGGCACGGGAGCGTCACCACGGGGACCCGCCGGACCCCACCAAAAGACCCCTGACCAGCTGTTTTAACCCGATTGGATCATGCCCACGATTGGACAACGCACCCAAGAACATGGTTTAATGGATCATGTCGGGAGGGGTTGGCACCGCTTCCCGGCACACCGCCCCGGCCCACCGGCCGGGCCACTTCCTACACATCAGGAGCACCCCGCATGACCACCGTCGCAGCCCAGCCGACCGTATGGCCGACCCTGCCCATCGACCGACTCACCGCCCACCCGGGCAACATCCTGCCCGAGCCCGACGCGGACCTGTCAGCCGACATCACCGCGAACGGCGTCACTGACCCCCTGTACGTCGTGACCACGTCGACCGGCGCCCCGCAGGTGATGGACGGCTTGCAGCGTCTGGCCGCCGCCCAGGCCGCCGGACTGACCGAAGTCCCGGTCACCTACCGGCCGATGATCCGGCTCACCGAGCTCACCCCGCACCCGGACAACCCCCGCGAATCCCTGGACCTGAGCGCCGAATTCGTCGGAACCTTCGCCGCCGAGGGATGCCGCATCCCGATCAAGTTCCGCATCCTGCCCGACGGCACGCGGCAGATCGTTGACGGCCACCGCCGCTACTACGCGGCCGAGGCCGCCGGATTGACCCACGCCCCCTACGAGCACGACGAGCGCGACGACGCCGGAACCTTCCTGGACATGGTGATCACCGCCCGCCACCGGACCGCGCTCAGCGAGCGCGAGCAGGCGAACGCACTGTTCGGCGCGGCCGAGGCCGGAGCAGGCGTCAAGCGGATGGCCACCGCCGCCGGAACCACCCAAAAGGCCATCAAGACCGCCATGCGCGCGCTCAACTCGGAAGCCGCCCGCAAGGCCGAGGCCGCCGCCGGGTCGCTCGATCTCGTCACCATGGCCGCGCTCGCCGACATGGAGGCACGCGACGCCGAGGCCGCCGAGAAGATCACGGCCAAGCTCACAGCCGACCCCACGGCGGACGCCCACTGGCTCATCCGCCGGGCCGGAATCGAACTCGACGCCCGCGACAAGCTCGCCGCCCAGCGCGCGGAACTCCAGGCCAAATCCGCCCGGATGCTCGCCGAAGTGGAGCTGAGCCCGAAAGCATCCAGCCTCTACTACATCGTGGGGGACACCTCCCAGCACGCCACGCAGTGCCAGGGCGCCGTATGGGTCCTCAAGGACGGCGCAGGGGCGTACGTCGAGTACTGCGCGAACGCCGAATTCTTCGGGCACCAGGTCCGCGACATCGACGGCCAACTCAGCAAGCCCAAGCCGGACGGCGCCGAGCGGCGCCGCATCATCGCCGGGAACCTCGATTGGGCCACCGCCGAGCAGGTACGGCGCGAGTGGATCGCCGCCCTGATCACCCGCCGGAGCCTGTCCCGCACCACCGCCGACCAGATGACGCAGACCGCCGCACGGGCCCTGCTGACCCCCTCCACCAACCTTGCCAGCCGCATTGACGGCGACCGCGCCAGGGCCCACCTCCCGAAGGTGTTGGGCATGCCGGACGGCACCACCCGCGCCGAAGTATTGGAGCGGTGGACCCAGCCCAAGGACGCCCCGCGCGTGGCGTTCGCCGCCATCGCCGCCGTGTACGAGGGATACGTGGACCGGTCCGCGTGGCGCGAGTCGACCTCCCACGTCAACGCCAACCGGGACGCCGCCGCCCAGTGGCTCACCTGGCTCACCACCTTCGGATACGAGCCGTCCGCGATCGAGACGGCCGTCCGCGACGGCCAGGAGTACCAGCCCACCGCCGAGCAGCCCCAGGCCGAATCCCTGAGCTGACCGGCACCGGCCCCGGGGTGGAGCTTCCGCCCCGGGGCCGGACCCCCGCGCCCCGCGCGCACCCGCACACCGGCCGGGACGGCACTCCCGGCCACACCGCCCGCCAGGGCAACCCCTACACGCCAGGAGATCCCCCGTGCGCTCAGCCACCCGCCAGGCCCCGCCCGAAGCCCACGACGCCGCCGCCGAGCTGTTCGAGTTGGTCGTAACCGGCCCGCTCCGCCAGGTCGAGAGCAACGCGGACGGAAGTTGGACCGTCACCCCCGTCTGTTGCCCGACGCTGAAAATGCCGACGAAGGCGGCGTTCACGGTGCCGACGAACCAGGACGGCGACGCCCCGCTGGGGCGGTCCCAGCGGGGCGGTCGTCGGTGAGGTGTCGTTTTCGTCGGCAAGGTGCCGGACGGTCAGTCGACCACCTCGCTGACGGCTGCGCGGGCCGCGGCCTCGTCGACGAGGTTCTTGCCGGTGGCGAACGCGGCGACCAGGGCTTGCAGGGCAAGGTTGTTGACCGCTCTGGGGTAGCCCCGCGAGGTGGTGTGGATCAGGGCCAGGGCGTCCTCGGTGAACAGCTGGTCCGGCCGGCCGACGAGTTTGAGGTGGTGGGCGACGTAGCTGGTGGTCTCGGCCGACGTCATGCCCGGCATCGTGTAGCGCAGGGCGGTCCGCTGTTCGAGGGCGGCCAGGACGGCGAGTTTCATGGTCCGCCGCAGGGTCGGCTGGCCGACCAGCAGGCAGGACAGCGGCGAGTCCTGGTCCATGCCCTGGTTGGTCAGCATCCGCACCGTTTCCAGCTGTTCGTAGGACAGAAGGTGGGCCTCGTCCAGGACCAGGACAGGGGTGCGCCCGCGTTCCTCACGCTCGGCCATCAGGGCCTTGCCGGTCTGAACGGTCAGGCGGGAACCGAGATGGGAGGGGGTCTGGCCGAAGGAGTTGACGATCTCTTCGTGGATGCCGCGGACCCCGATCAACGGGTTCGGGAGGTATATGACGGTGTATTTCGAGGGGTCGAGTGCGTCCAGGGTGGTGCGGACCGAGACGGTCTTGCCGGCGCCGACCTCGCCGGTGACCACGCCGATGGACCGCTCCGCGATGCACCAGGAGATCCGGGCGACGGCCTGGTTGTGGGAGTCGTGCCGGTGGAGCATGCCGGGCGAAAGGTTCCGGCCGAAGGGCATGCGCTCGAATCCGTAGTGGGCCTGGAGTTTCTCAATCACGTGTGTGCTCCGGAAAGTTCGCTGGTGGGGACGGGTGTCATGGGGCGGCCGGTGAGGCTTTCGATGACCAGTTCCAGGACGGCGATGATCCAGTCGGGGGCGGTGTCCTCGCCGAAGTGCCTGGCCAGGGCGGCGTCGACGTCCTGGTCGCAGGCTTCGAAGAAGCCGTGCAGTTCGGTCAGGAACACCGCGAGCCCTGCCGGATCAGGAAGTTGCGGCATCGTCGTTTGTGCCGGTCAGGTCGACGCTGGCGGGGCCGTCCCAGCCCAGGGCCGCGTAGTTGATCTTTTCTCCGAGCTCGGCCGAGTGCGCGGCGTCGATCAGGCCGAGGTAGTCGATGCCGGTCGTGGGCCTGGGCTCGTCGGCCGGGACCTCGGGACGGGCCTTGGGGTGGGAGTGCCGGGTGATCTGGAACGGCAGGGCGGTGCCCGCGTCCTGCCCGTCGACGCGGACCCGCAGGAAGGTCAGGTCGAACGGGTCGAAGACGAGCTCGACCTTGCGGCCGGCCAGGTGTGGGTCGACCTGGTAGCGGTTGCCGTGCAAGGACACCGTTGCGGTCTTGCCGACGCTGCGGTATTCGGACCAGCGGAAAGCCTCGGCCAGGTCGGCCGGGGCCGGGACCGGGAAGGGGGCGCCGGCCATCCAGCGTTCCAGCGGCGGCATCTTCGTCTCGGAGTGCACCCGCCGGTGGTAGGTCTGTTCGACCCATGCCGTGAACAGGCGGTTCATCTCGGCGAGGTCCTTGATCTCCCGTCCGACCTCGCCGGTGCCGGAGGCGATCTCGACGGTGAACTCACCGTTCACGGTGCGGAAGAACCGTTCGATTTTGCCCCTGCCCTCGGGCCGTCCCGGGGTGGAATGCACCAGCTTGATGCCGAGTTTCGCGCAGGCCCTCAGCAACCACGAGTCGACGAAGGCACTCCCGTTGTCCACGTAGATGTACTGGGGGACGCCTCGGGCCGCGAGAGCCGGCCGCAGGGCCGCGGCCAGGCGGACGGTGTCCTCCGCGAAGCCCCAGCGGTGCCCGACCACCGCCCGCGAATGATCGTCCACGAAGGCGAAGAGGTACGTTTTGCGGCCGTCGATCCGCGGCCCGTGCAACGCGTCCCCGGTCCAGATTTCATTCGGGCGGGCGGCCTCGAACCGGCCGAACACCGCCGACTCCTTCGGAGCCCTGAGCGCGACCAGGCCGGTGCGGTGGAACATCCGCTGCAACGTGCGCTCGTCCGGCGCCCAGCCCAGCTGAGCCCGCAGAATCCGGCGGACCTGCGCGGCCGTGCGGTCCGGGTTCTCCTTCTTCAACGCGGCGGCCAGCTCGAACACCTCCGGCGGGGTCCGCGGCTGGGACTGCCGGGCGGAGGGCACCAAAGCGTCGAACCCGCCCTGACGCCAGTCCAATATCCACCGGTCCAGCGTCCACCGGGTGATCCTCACGGTGCGGCCGTCCGCGTCAGTGTGCTCCTGCGAAGCGAGCTGGCGCACCAGTTTGCCGCGCTGGCGGCTGGTCAGCGTCGGGTCCGCGGCCTCTCTGATCAGCATGTATCGGAACAGGCCGATCGACCGGGCTCTTTCCAGCCGGGTCGCCTGCTCGTCGTCCTTCTTCGACACGTCCACCTTCCTGACATCTCGCCATGGCTATGGGCCCGCCGAGGCTTTCAGGAGCAAACCCCGCTGCGTCAGAGGGAGTTCGTGTTGATCGTTGATCAAGGCCAGGTGGGTGCCAGTAACCGGCCCTGCGAGGCCGCGCAGGCCAGCTGCCACGGCGACACCTCGCCGATGTCCGGCCAGCGCGAGGCCGCCGCTTTCCATGCCCCGGCGACCGCGGCGACCGCGTCCGCGAACGGCGTCGCCATCGCGGCCGGCATCACCGGATCGACCCCCGCCTCGACCAGCAGCACCGTGAAGTACGCCCGTATCTGCTCAGCTCGCGCGGAGAACCTGCGCAGCCAGCCCCTCACGGTGTCCACCGGCCGCCGAAGCTGCCCGGCGATCACCCTCGTCCCCGCCCCTGACGCTTTCGCGGCCAGCGCCGCCCCTATCACTTCCGCCAGGTCCACCCGCCTGACCAGCACGAATACCGGGAGAAGCACATGCGATGCCCCGCACCCACCGCACCGGGCGCGACGCGGACGAAGCCGCACCGCCCCTGTCCCGCTCCGCAGCACCCGCCCCCGGGCCCAGCCCCACGGCGCCAGCACACCCCCACAATCCGGGCATGCCAACTCCTCGTTGGCCAACCGGGTCTCGACCTCGGCCGCATTCGTCCCTACCGTGAGCACAGCACCTCCGCGTGCTACCCACGGCCCTCCCGGGACACCTCGGCCAAGAGATCACCGGGAGGGCCTTCGCATGCCCTCATCGGCAAGGTGCCGCCGCCAACGAACACCGGGGCCACACCGACATGCGCTCGAATCTGTCGGCACACAGAATGCCCCAACTCACCGCCCACATCGGCATCTTGAGTGACTCTCAACACCCCGTCACCGGCCGCCCGCTCATCCTCACCGGCCCCGCCGAGGCCGCCGCCTACGTGCTGCAAGCCCGAGGCACCGGCCCGCAGGCGCTGGCCCCCACCCGCGAACTGACCGGCGCCCCCGCCATCGAGGCCGGGTGCGGATGCGCGCCCGCCGCCCCCGTCGGCACACCGAACGCCGATGTCCTCCAGGCCCGCGCCATCCACCGCCACCTCGCGGAATGGCTCACCGCCGACCGCCGGGCCTACGGATGGAACGCCGACGCCGCCGCCGCATCCGTCCGCGTAGCCAGCGCCCACGGCCTGTATGAACTGTTCGTACCGCCGATCGCCAAGCCCTTTCCGATCTACTTCCACGGCCGCCGGGACGGCGCCCTAGACGCCCGCCGAGTCCCCGCCACCACCGACTCCCTTGTCGCCACCCTGTACGCCGCCTACCTGAGGGATCGCGGCGAAATCTGACGGCACATCACCACCAAAACCAGGCACCCCGTTGGGCGTGGCAGGGTAGATCCACCACCAAGAACATGCTTTAATAGAGACTGTTCGGGAGGGGTTGGCACCGCCTCCCGGACCACCGCCCAGCCGACCGGCCGGGCCACTTCCTACACACCCAGGAGTCACCCATGAGCAAGCCCACCCCCGCCGCCCGCGCCCTGCTGGCCCAGGCGAAGGCCGACTACGGCACCCCCGAAGACCGTGCCGCCCGCGCCGCCAAGGTCGCCAACCGGCTCCAGGAGGCCCAGGCGCACGCCATCGAGGCCATCCAGGCGCCCAGGGGCCGCCGGTCCGCCTGACCCACCACCCCGCCGGACCGGTCGCGCACCGGTCCGGCGGGACCCCAACCGGCCCCATGGCCAGCGGACTTGCCCCCATTCGGACATCGGCCCGATTGGACACAACGCCACGAACATGGTTTAATAGAGACTGTTCGGGAGGGGTTGGCACCGCCTCCCGAAGCAACCCCCGGCCCCAGGCCGGCCTGAGGCGTACCCCTACACGAGGAGAACCCGTGAACACCGTTACTCCCGATCTGCACGACCCGCAGCAGCTGGACGAGTTCGTACGACTCGCGTTCATCGCGCAGCAGTCCCGCGACTCGCAGCGCTCGCTGCATGCCCGCATCGCCACCACGGCCGTCACTCTCGGCGAGGCCGCCGCCCGCGTGGAGGCGTATTTCGAGGGCGGGGAGTTCGCCGCCGAGGTCGCGAACCGCGTGATCACGTTCCTGGACGCCGTCCGCACCAAGCGCACCCGCTACTGGCAGGTGGAGTACGTCATCCAGGGCAAGGGCTTCCGCTCAAGCAAGATGCACACCGGCGAGACGGCCCGCGCGCAGTACGAATGGGCGGGCCGCCTGCCCGGCGCCGAGCAGGTCACCATCACCGAGTGCACCGACACCCTGACCTACTTCCCGGCCAACGTGGAGGTACTGCCGCGCGAGCAGGACCGCCCGGCCCCCGACGTGCCGGGTGCCTACCAGGTCCACCGCTTCTACAAGTACGACGGCGAAGGCCCCGCCGTGCTGCCGGACGGTGCCGCCGTCCGCCGTGCCCACGCGCACCTGTACGACGGGCGCCCCCGCCGCTACGCGCTCGCGCCGCGCCTGTTGGACGTCATCCGCGTCGTGATGACGCGCCCGGTCGACGTCGACCAGGTGACCCCGCTCCGCTAGTCCCACCGGGCGGGGCGCCTCACCGGCGCCCCGCCCACCCCCGGAGGCTGGCACCGCCTCCCCACCCCGCCCGGACCACCGGCGGACCCTACCCAGGAGGACTAACACCCATGACCGACGCCACCGCCCAGACCCCCGCGCCCGCCGTCCGCGCCGCCCGCGCGATCCTCACCCGCGCTGCCCTCCCCCTCGCCACGCTCAACGCCACCGGCCACACCCTCAGCGCAGGCGCCTACCTCGACCCCCGCAGCGCAACCGGCGAAATCGTCGTCAGCTACGAGCACGCACACGACGACGCCACGAGCAGCGAGGATTACCACGACACCATGCGCCGCTCGTGGGCCATCAAGGACGCCGCCAACGCCTACCGCCGGGCGTTCAAGGCCGCCGGATGGCAGGTCACCACGCTCAACGACTTCCGCATGGGCAGCAACCTCCCCCGACTGATCATCACCCCGCCCCCTCTCACGTGCGAAGTGTTCGTCAGCCCGCAGGCCGGGCACTGCACCGCGCCCGCCACCCGCGTACTGCACCCCGCTGTAGACCCCGCCACCCGCCTACTGGTGTGCGGAGCGCACCCGCAGCAGACGAACCAGTTCTTCCACGCGTGGACCGTCACCGAGCCCCGGGCGTACGAGGCCGATCACGGCCCGCTCACCCAGGACGCCGCGATCCACGGAGGCCGCCAGGCCCCGCAGGCCGCCGCCCCCGCCGTCCGGACCCGGGCCGCGCGGTGCGAGGACTGCGGAGAGGAAATCGAGGTCGACAGCGACGGTTTCCGCACGCTGTGCGCGTGCGACGCGGCCGAATAGCCCCACCGCCCCGGCGGCGGACGGACGGCACCCCGTCCGCCGCCGGACCCCGCCCAACCCCCTACACACCACAGGAGCGCACCCGTGGCCACCGCCGCACTGACCCCCACCGAGATCATCCGCGCCGCCGCCGCCGTCACCCGCGCACGCGGCTACTACCAGCCGCTTACCCGCCAGTGGGAACCCGCCGTACCCACTGCCATGGATGTCGAGCGCTGGCTCTTCGCACAGGACCCGATCGAGCGCGGGGACCGCCAGAGGTTCGCCGCCCAGTGCGAGGCAGCCGCCGCCGAAACCCCCGCCGTCCTGGCATGGTGCGCCGAAGGCGAGCGCGGCAACGCCTACCGGACCACCCTCGCCCGCATCGCCCGCATGGAGCGCGCCAGCACCCGGGACATCCCCGTTCTGTGCTCCGCCGTCGACGCCTACCGGCGCACGCAGCAGCGCGCCGCGATGGCCGCCGAGCGCACCGCTTCGGCCGAGCACTCCCGCCACCAGTGCGCCCAGGGCGAGCGCCTGACGCTCACCGTCACCGTGGCGGTGGTGGTCGACCAGGGCAGCAGCCGTTTCGGCTACAGCGAGCAGCCGCGCCTCTTGGTCAAGTTCCGCGATGCAGACCACCACATCTACGTCTGGGAGGCCAAGACCAAGAACGTCCCGGACAAGGGGGCCCGCGTGCAGGTCACCGGCACGGTGGCCAGCCACGGCCAGTACCAGGGCACCCGACAGACGAACCTGATTCGCTGCCGCTGGACCCCCGCGAAGGACTGACGCCCGCTCAGCCGACCGGGGCCGACCCCCCCCACCGGCCCCGGTCGGACCCAACGGCCCCTGTGATCAGCGCCGTTCACCCATTCGGCGCCCGTTCCGAGTGGACAGCAACACCTGTTACATGGTTTAATAGAGCTTGTTCGGGAGGGGTTGGCACCGCCTCCCGGATCACCGCCCGGCCGACCGGCCGGGCCGCTTCCTACACACCAAGGAGCCACCCATGATTGCCGCCCAGCGCATCGCCCGCCCCGTACCGGCGGTCCGCGATCTGCCCGCCGGAACGCTGGTCAGCGTCCAGCCGCTCGCGCAGTACCCCCGCATCCCCACCGGCTCCGGTGTGGTCGTGGACGCATGGGGCGCCGCAGAGAGCGCCACCATGGTTTTGGTGTGGTTCTGGGGCCAGGGACAGCCGCAGTCGGGCGAGAGCATGCACGCGATCTTCCCGGCCGAGATCACCCCGTTGTCCACCACGTTGGAGACCATGCCGCGCGGCGCGTTCGAGTCCATCGAGCGCGGGCTGGCCCTGATTTCGGCTCCCTGGCACCTGGACTGCCTCGCGCCCCTGATCGAGCGGGTCGAGCGGGCCCACGAGCAGCGCGAGCACCGCGACCGGTAGCCGGTCCGCTGGCCGCCGGGAGCCACCCGGCGGCCAGCCCCGCACCTCGCGACCGGCAGCCCCGCGCCGGCCGCGCCCTGAAAGGACACCCCTTCGGGGCGGCGGCCCCGGCTGCCCGGCGCGTTCACCGCCCCTGCCCGGCCAGGCCGCAGGCGGCCAGTCCGAGCAGCGACGGGCGCCGGGCGTGGGAGCGCGCGCCGGCACCCGGCCACCCCGCAGAGTTTCCACCGCACAACCAACCGACAGAGGTCCCGAATGTCCGAATACCAGCTCCGCGCCGACGTCTATCAGAACAACGCCACCCCTGTCTGTGGGAAGGGTTTTGGGGAGCTGGCGCACAAGCCTGGCCAGCAAGAAGGGGCCGGTGTGGCCTTCTCCTTGCTGTCGTCCGCGCGTTCGGGAGTGCAGCCAAATCACCTTGCTGTAGTGCGGCCCAAAAACCCTCTTACAGACAAGCGGCCGTACAGCGTGCCCCGCATCGCGTGACCCGATCGACCAGCGCGGCGGCAAGCACACTGCACTGCCCCGGGAGCCGGCCGCACGCCGGCCACTCACGCGAGACGACTGATACAGACCCGGGAAACATGCTTTAATAGAATCTGTCCGGGGTGTCGTCTCCCGGACAGCAACCCCGGCCCACAGGCCGGGAGCGCGCACTCTGACAACCGACGCAACGACGACGGCCGACGGACGAATCCGCCGGCCGTCGTCACCTCGGCGGGTATTGGTTGGCACCGCCGCCGAGGTCTCCCTACACAGGAGCACCCACATGGTAAACGCATTCCCCCCCGCCCTCGAATCCGGCAGCCCGCTGCCGTTCGACACCGTCACCCTGTGCCCCGGCAACAGCGCCGGCGTCGAGGCCGGCGCCTCGTTCGTCGTCGCCGATCTCCCGCCCGAGGCCGTGGCCGACACCTACGAGCTCAACCACACCGACGACCACCCCGCTTACTGGGACTGGGCCGCTACCGTGACGATCGCCGACATCGCCACCGTCACACGGTGCACCGACGCCGGTCCCGTCACGTGGACTCCGGTCCGGTGAGCGCCACGACCAGCGGCACCATGCCGCACCCATGGAGACCCGACGTGCCCGGAACGCCCCAGGACAACGACCCCACGCGCCTGATTCCCCCGGCCGAATTCGCGCGGCTCCTCGGTCACAAGGACACCACCACCCTTTCTCATTGGCTGACCAAGCCCCCGGACGGATTCCCCGAGCCGGACAGCTGGGACGAGCTGCCGACCCGCCGGCGCCCGATGTGGCGGCTCGATCGCGCCCAGGCGTACGCCACCACCACCCGGCCAGACCCCGAGCGCCGCCGCAGCCGCGGCGGCCGCGGCGGCGCCCCGGGCCTTGCACCGCGCCCCGACCGCGACCCCCGCGCCGCCGAAGTGGCCCAGTGGATCGCCGACGCGGACGCCGGCCGCCGCCCCCAGGTCACCCGCCAGGACATCGAGCAGGCGTACGCGGTCCCGGACTACACCGCCCGCCGCATCCTGACCCGCGCCCGCACCCGCGGAAACCAGGATCAAAGCGAGACAGAGACGGGGCGGTAGCCACCACGCCGCAGCTGGCCGGCCCCAGTTGCGGCAGTCGGCCCCCGAGGCACCTGACCAGTACCTTCACTCGATCGGCGTAGCAAGAAGGCTGGACAGCCAGAGTTAAACATGGTTTAATAGAGCTTGTTCGGGAGGGGTTGGCACCGCTTCCCGACGCATCGCCCGGCCGACCGGCCGGGCCACTCCCTACACACCACGGAGTTCCCCATGAGCACGAGCAGCAACGACAGCCGCATGACGCCCTACCAGGAGACCGCCGGAGGGCGCCTCCAGGCCGCATTGTCCCGGCAGGGGCTGACCTCTACCGCCCGGGACGTGGCGGGGGGCTGCTGGGCGGTATTCGTCGACCTGGCGGACGGCGCGAGCATCGGCATTGCCGACGACGCCCGGATCCACCACCTGCCCAGCGAGCACACCGCATGGACGGCCGTTCTCTACACCTCCCCCGACGGTGTGTTCTCCGGCGAGCGGGCGGAAATCCTCTACGACGGTGCCCCGGGCCGCGCGTTCGACATCGACACGGCTCACTGCCTCCACGCCCTCGCGCAGTTCCTCACCGCGCGGGATCTGCGCGCCGACACCGACAGTCATGACGACAACGCGCCGGTGATCCCGAGCATCCCCGGCCCGCGCCGCTCGGTCGAACCCCTCCGCTTCCCCGCACAGCGCACGACGGACCGGAAGTAGCCAGCCGCCGGGGGCAGCGACACCGCCGCCCCCGGCCCCTTTCTGGTCCAGACTTCGCATGCACATGAGAATGAGGAAACGGCAGATGACCGACGCCACGGACACCCCCACCGCCACCATCCCCGAGCAGGCCGCAGCCCCGGCCCGCGAGCTCGACCACGGCGGCCGGATCATCGCAGCGTTGGAAACCGCGTGGGCAGCGATCCGCGACCGCCACCCGGACGTACCGCGCGCCGTGCTCATCACCGGCAACCAGAACCAACACGGGGGCGCCCGATTGGGCCACTTCGTTGAGAGGCAGTGGGCCACCCGTGAGGGCAGCACCCGCGCGCACGAGATGTTCATTGCGGGCGAACTCATCGCCCAGGGTGCCCGGGAAGTCCTGGCGGTCATGATCCACGAGGCCGCCCACGGCGTCGCCACCACCCGGGGCATCAAGGACTGCAGCGGCGACGCGCTGAGGTACCACAACAAGAAGTTCGTTGAACTCGCGGAGGAGATGGGCATGCAGGGCCCGCGCGAGTCCGTCCCCACGCACGGCTGGGCGTTCTGCACCCTGCCCGACACCACGGCGGCCGCGTACGCCGAGGTGATCGAGGCCCTGGACGCTGCCGCACTGCCCTACCGGGGATACGCCCCGCGGCCCACCGAACAGGACGAGGCCGGCGACAGCGCCCAGGACGAGGGCGGCGCAGAGCAGGAAGAGGAGAAGGACAAGCGCAACGGAAAGCGCTTCAAAGTCGTGTGCCAGTGCAAGAAGCCGCGATCCATGCAGGTCACTCCGGCCATGTACGAAGCGGGCCCCGTGATCTGTGGTCTGTGCGGGGCCGCGTTCGCCCCCGTCGGCGAGGAGCCCGAGCCCGTTTTCTGCGGCCAGTGCGGAGCTGATTTCGTACCGGTTGCCCCGCAGGAGACCGACCCGCAGACCGACAGCTAGCCTGCCAGGGCGACCAGGTGGGCCACACCGCTCGGTGTGGCCCACCCGCGTTCAACCGATGGTCGATGATGGACAGATGGCAACCCCCGGAGACGTCTCACAGCGCCTGAGCGCCAAGCGTCAGCAGGAGGAAGAGAACCGCCGGTTGAAGGCGGCGCGGCGGGCAGAGGCTGAGCGTCACGCCGCCGCCAAGGCCGAGAAGCAACGCCGCCTCGCCCTACCGCCGCAAGAGCGGTTGGCGGCCGCCAGCGCCCGCGTGGATCAGAAGTGGACGCTTCCGCCCGTCGCCGTGCCGGCCGCCGAGATCCTGGCCGCCCAGCGCGCCACCATGACCAGGGTCGAGATCGTCGAGGTAGTGCGTGAGGTGATCCGCGAAATCACCGTCGAGGTCCCAGCCCCACCGCTGGCCGCAGGCACGTACACCGAATGCGAAGTATGCGTGGGCCGCGGAATGCGCGACCGGTACGGCCAAGTCCCCGCCGCCGCCCACCGCATGATCCTGCGCGACCCCGCCGGCGAGCAGGTCGCCGCAGTGGAGACGTGCCCCACCCACGTGCCGTACGTCGAGACCACCGCACGCCGCCGCGGATTCACCGCCCAGGCGCGCGACACGCCGAGCGGCGCTGTCTGACCGGCCATCAGACCCATTACGATCCGGGCGAATTCGCCCATAGGGCCCGCCAAACACTCCCGTCACCGGAAGAAGTTCTTCCAACACGCCCAGTCGTGCAACATGAACGCGGCTCTTGGGTCTAAGATCGCGATCATGGCAGGACCCAGAGGAGTGCAGCAGCGAGGCAAAACCGGCGCGTTCGCCGCCGATAAGCCGATTCGCGCATCCGTGTTGATGGAACCCGGAGAGCCGGCGCGCATTTGGTACGAGGACCTGATCCGTGTCATGGGTGTGTCCGGGTCCGAAGTACTCCGCCGCGCACTCAAAGAGTTGCACGGGCAACAGGTACCGGCCGCCTCCCGGGAGGCGCGCATAGCTAGCTAAAAAAAAGGCCCCCGTGAAGGGGGCGCCGGACAGGGACAACTGAATGATCTTTGAGTCTCCTCATACGGGCTGCCACCCGAGGAGTCTCATTCCCAAGCAGGGCCCCATCTGACGGATCAACCGCCGGACCGAGCTTCTGTGCGTCCACCAGACCGAAGAGGACAGCGCCATCGTAGCAACAAGCGATGGTGACGGAACAGCTATGCCGCCAATCGGAGTGTCGATCAGCGGACTTGTCGACGTCACCGCCAGCGAAGAACAGAGCATTTTGACCGAGTTCCTGAGCCTTTCTCCAGGCAGGATGCACCGGGCCGCCGGACCGGAGGGAGCCGGATGGGGGAACTATTACCCCGATTCGTTGCCCAACAGCGAGGCGACCACGGCGCGGCCGGTTGCCATGTACCTGGCACGCCGTCAGTGGGCACAGAACGACGTGTACCGCTTCCTGTTCGTGGTGTTCGACCTGGACGCCAGCCGGGGCGGCGCGGTCCGCGTGTGGGCCGACGCGCTCGCGCTGGGCAAGTTGCTGGCGGCTCACGGCATCCGGGCGGTTCCTGTGGCGTCCGGACCGGGCGGGGGAGTGCACCTGTGGACGTCGGTGCCGAAGGGCATGAGCCCGTCCCTCGCGCTCAGGATCATGGAGGCCGCGCAGGCGCTGTTCCCGACGCTCGACACCTCCCCGATGACGAACCCGGCGGCCGGCGCCGTACGCCCGCCCGGATCCCTGCACCGCAAGGGCGGATTCGCCCGGCTGACGGCCCACACGATCGGTGAAGCCGTCGTCATCCTGCGGTCTGGGTCGGCGGTGGAGCGGTTCGAGGATTTCGCCGCGACGTTGGAGGCGATGGCCGGGGCGCCGGCATTGCTCGACGAGCGGCGCGCGGCCACCACCACCGCCTTCCGCACCGAGACGGTACCCGCGCAGCGGGTAGCGGGCCGGGAGTACCAGCGGGGCCGGGTGGTGCCGCCGTCGATCGCGGCACGCGGTCCGGTGCTGCGGCCGATCGCCCAGGATGCCAGCGGGCACGACCGCATCGCGGTGCCGTGGCGGCCGGTGGGGACCAAGGCCCTGGCCGCACTGCACCGCACGCCCGGCACCGGGGCCGGCGACCATCAGCGGATCGTCCATACGGTCCTGGTGATGCTCGCGGCGGCCGGGTGGTCCTATGACCAGGCCGCCCAGCTCGTTGCCGACAAGAGGGCTTCCCCGGCCCTGGAATGGCTGCGGACGAGCAGCAACGGCGCCCGGCGCGTGGCTCTGTCCCCGGCGCAGGCCAGGAGCCGGATGAAGCGGTGCTGGCAGCTCGCCGTCTGGGACGCGGCCCGCCGCCCCCGCCGCGCCACCGACACCCCCGACGCCACCGAGGCACTGACCGAGGGCGCGGCGGCCGCCGCGGACCTGTTGGCCCGGATGGAGGCGGTAGGCGCTGCGTACTGGGCCCGGCAGTCCGGCCCCATGGACCGCGCGATTCTGCGTGCCGTGGCTTACCTCATGGCGCGGTCCGGCAGCGCGGACGTGTCCGCATCCTGCCGCGTCGTGGCGGTGCTGGCGGGGTGCCATGCCGATACCGTCGCCCAGGCACTGCGCGAGCGGCTGTTGCCTGACGGGTGGTTGGCGGAGACCGCTCCCGCCAGCCTGGCCGGGGGCATCGCCCGCCGCATCGCCGTCGCCGCCGAGCACCAGTGCCCCACCAGCGAGCACCACCGATGCGCGCTCCACACCCTCCCTGCCGTCCCCGCTACGCCGCACAAAACCCCAGTTCACACGGGGTCCGACAGAAGTGGTAACACCCCGCCCCCCCCCGCCCTCAATGTTCTTCTCTCGCAGCTCCCCGCGAAGATCGTTTTTCAACAGTCCGGCCTGTGGCACTCCTTGGGTCACCACGCTGCCCGCACCCTGGAGGCCCTGGAGACGGGTGTCCAGCTCTCTCAACTCACCGTGGCTACCGGGTACGGGGAGGACACCATCAGGAGGCACCTGGACGCTCTCCAGACAGTGCAGGTGATCCAGATCAGGACCGACCCCCGGACAGGACGGCAGAGAGCCGTACGCACGTCGAGGAGCCTGTACGAGGCGGCCGCGGAGTTGGGGACCGCGACACGCACCGCGGAGCAGGTGATGACGGCCGTGGTCGACCAGGAGCGGGCGCGGTGGTGGTCACGTGACGTCGAGTGGTGCAGGGAGTTCATCGAGGTGAAGCGCGAGCAGGGCATGAGGGCGCCGGCGGATCAGATGGTGCTGCCGGGGATGGATCCGTACGACCGCAAGTACCCCCGCTTCCCCGGGGCGAAGAGCACCGGCAGCCAGCCCGGCAAAGGCCGGGCGGACCACCGCCGGGCATGGGAGATCGAGGCCCAGCGCATCGGCGCCCTGGAGTACTTCGCGGCCGCCGACGAGCTCGCCCAGGCTGGCCGTGTCGTCGAGCTGCCCGCCGTCCGCAGCCAGCTCGCCCCGCAGATCGCCGAGACCGACACCACGGCGGCCGCCGCGTGAGATCCTGGTGCCCCGTCACTGTCCAGCCGAGGAAAGGCAGCACCGTGGCCCTGAGCGCCGAGGAGCACACGCAGGCCCGCGGATTCCTGCTGGCCCTGCCTGGCCCGGCCGCCAGCAGCGACGCCGCCGGATACGCCGAGCTCGCCCGACTCAGCCACGAGGGCGCCGAGCTCCTGACGAGCGCCCTGGACGCGACGCGGTACGGCGTCGAGCCGCCCAGCGCCCATGACGTCGCCGGTCACCACCGCCGCCGCGCACACGCCCTGGCCCATCTTGCGGCGCGGCACCCGCAGTACGAGGAGCCGGCCCACTTGGCTATCACCATGTGGCAGCTCTGGGAGGACCGGGTGACGGAGGACGTCCTTACCGCAGCCGGCGCCCGACACGCCCACCTGTGACGCTCTCGCCCTCCAGGCCGCGCACGCGGTAGAGTCGCAGACGCACCACCGCGAACCGCACCGGAGCACGACGGCCGGTGAGACTCGCACCGGGAAGCCCAGCACCACCGGGACGACCACTACGGCGCCTGACCTCCACCCGGGCGCCGAGGCCCAGCAGGACCGGCAACAGTTCGCATGCACATGCGGAAACTGACACGGCGTGAGGCGCACAGCCCGCCGCGAGAACGCCGGCACCGAGATGGGGCCGAGAACGCGGACCACGGTCCGCGCAGCGCAACCGGTCGGCGAGAAGCCGACAGAAACCCCACCTAGAATCCGCAATCCGTTGCCAATTTTAATTTCTGGAATACTAGAAACAGTATTCCAGAAATGGTAGGATCGAGACATGATGATGCATCAGCAGGTCGCCGGTACCGCCGAGTTGCCGGATTCGCGGGTGGCGGTCCGGTCGTTGAATTTGCGGGATGACCGGTGGGGTGTGCTGTGTCTGCGCTGCGGTACCGGTGGTGGCTGGACTGTGGTCGAGGAGGGGTTCGAGGAGCGCGGTCCGGCGCTGTTCGCGGCCCGTCGGCACTACGCGGGGCATGAGGAGGCGGTGCGCGAGCTGTTGGACGCGGACCGCCGCGCCGAGCAGGCGGCCCGGCTTGGGTGGAGTGCCGCGCAGGCCGACGCGGTGTTGTGGGCGATGACGGGCTTGTTGCACTGGGCCGACGACGGCACGTTCTTCCGGCTGGATCTGACCCGGGCCTCGCTCACTTCACGAGGCCGCAAGGTGGCCCGCGCCCGGGTCGAGGCCCTGATCGAGGCGGGGTTCCTGGCCCGCGACGAGGGCGGCACCGGATGGGGTGCCGTGGTGGCCACTGCGGACGGTGCCCGCGCTCACCAGGTGTGGCGCAAGGAGGCGCCGGTCCCGGCCGCCGAGGAGGCTGACCGGCTCGCCCCGCTCTACTGCGGCCGCGAGGCCCGCCGCCGGCACGTGGCCGCCCGCGCCGCGATGGATCGCCTGGCGGCCGAGAGCGAGGTCACCAAGGCCCGCGTCCTGGCCGCCGTAGAGGGCGCTGAGCAGTTGGCCCAGGACGAGCAGCACACCGTCCGGGACGCCGCCGACCGGCACGCCGCGGTGATGGCGGTGTGGCGGCAGGTCGACGACCCGGCCCCGGTCGAGTACGGCGACGACCCGGGCGCGGTCATCACCCACTACGGCCCGGACCCGCAGCACCCCGAGCCGGTCCCGGCAGCCGACCGTCAACCGCCCGACCCCCACACCGAGAACGGCGCCGCCGACCCTGTCGGATCGACAGAATTGGTCCCGACCCCTCCAGCACTTCCCGCACTTCGGACACGAGAGCAGCAGCCGCATGAGCGTCAACACCACCACGGGCGAGATGAGCGACGACGAGCCGGACACCGGCGCCGATTCCGAGCAGCAGGGGGAAGCCCCGTACGGGTACTGGCCCGAGCCGTGCGCGTCGTGCGGTGCCCGGATCCCCAAGAGCCGGACCGGGGCCGGACGGCCGCCGGAGTACTGCGACAAGCGGTGTCAGAACGACGCGAAGGCCGCCCGAGCTCGCGAGCGCACGAGTCCGGGACTGCCCGGCCAGTTGATCCGCGCGGAGGAGCTGACGGAGCGGCTGGGGCAGGTCTCCGAGGACTTGATGCGCGAGATCCAGAGCGTCAAGAGCCCCGAGGGCATGGAAGCGCGATTGGCTGCCGCCCGCGCTGCGAACGCCTCCGAGGTGGCGGCCGCCAACAGCACCGCCGCCCGAGCCGCCGCCGACGCCGCGACCGCGCGGGGGGACGCGCAGCAGGCCCGCGCCGAGGCCCAGTCCGCGCAGGCCGCAGCCCAGCGCGACAAGGTGGCCAAGGAGGACGCCGAGAGGGCACGGGACACCGCGCTGTCCGACGCGCGGGAGGCCGCCCGGCTCCAGGGCGAGGCCGAGGGGAAAGCCGTCTCCGCCGAGGCCGCCCGCGTGGCATTCGCCGAGGAGGCCCGCCGTGCCAAGGAGCGCAGCGAGCAGGCCACCGCGCAGGCGACCGCCGCCGACACGGCCCGCGCCGCAGCCGTCGCCCAGCGCGATCAGGCGTTGCGGGATCTCACCGGCCAGACCGCACGCCGGGAGGACGCCGAGCGTGAGCGCACCAGCGCCATCGAACGCGCGGACACCGCCGAGGCACAGGCGCGGGAAGCCGAACGCCAGCAGGTCGCCGCCCAGCGCGCGCAAGACGCCGCCGTTGCCGCGATGGAAGCAGCCCGCACGGCCGCCGAACACGCCGCCGCCGACCGCGCCGCCGCCGTCGAGACCGCGCGCCTCGCGGTCACCCGCGCGGACACCGCCGAGGAGGCCGCCCGCATCGCCGAGGCCGTACGAGCCGCCGCCGTCGAGCGGGCCGAGAGCGCGGAGGCACAGGCCCGGGAAGCCGAACGCGCCCAGGCCGCCGCCGAACACAGCACCACCACCGCCGTCACGGCCAAGGACGCCGCGCGGGCCCTGGCGACCGAGGCCGCCGCCGAGCGGGACCAGATCGCCGCGGAACTGGTCACCGTGCGCGAAGAGCTCGCCGAGCAGACCCGGCAACGCCAGCTCGCCGAGCAGCGCGCGGACAGCGAACAGCGCCGGGCCAAGGAGACCGAGACCCGGGCGGACCGGGCCGAAGCCCGCATCACCAAGGCCGAAGAGCGGGCCGACAACGCCGACGCACGGGCCACCCGGGCGGAGGAGCGGGCGCAGGCAGCCGAGACCGAGGCGCGTGCCATCCGCAGCCAGCGCGGACCCGCCGAGCAGCAGTAACCCGACCCCACGCACAGGAGTTGATACGACTATGGCCAACAAGTACCCCGGGCAGTGCGGTAGCTGCCGTGCCCAGGTCGCCACCGGCGCGGGCATCGCCGAGAAGCGCGGCCCGGTCTGGATGGTGTTCTGTGACACCGCTCATGCCGCCGCCGTCCCGATCCCCGCCCAGGCGCCGACCCCCAGCGGGCCGCCCCCGGCCGAGGTGAGGGTGACGGGCACCGAGCAGCAATGCGCCGCGATCTGGGACGCGCTGCGGCTCTCCGCCGGCATGACGATCATCCGGCGCGAGGACCAGCCGCGCCGCGACGTCGGCGACGACCGCACCGCCGCCTACGGCCGGGTGCAGGTCGATCCGAAGATTATGGATGTCGTCGCCCGCGCCTACGGCCTGGACATCCGGTGACCGCCGACGCCGCCCCCGCCACGACGGGACCCGCACCGAAGGCCCGAACCGTGGTCACCGGGGCCGAGCTCGCCGAGGAACTGGGCGTCACTACCTGGCACCTCACCCGTGGTCAGGAACTCGGTGTCATCCCGCCCCGCGACCACACCCGGGGATGGTCCGCCGCCGCCGCGGACACCATCCGCCCCAAGGCCCCGGACCTCTTGGAGGCCATCGCCGCCCGCGAGGCGTTGGGCGCCCACCGCATCGCCGAGTTGTGGCACCAGACGGCCGGCGTCGAGGCGACCGCCGCTGACGTCCGCGAGATGGCCGACCGCGACCGGATCGCCGTCCTGGACACCTACAAGGGCTGGCCACTGTATTCGGTGCGGGACGCCGAGCGCCTGGCCGCCGAGCACGCCGAGGAACTGGCCGCCACGGTCGCCGCCCGGGTGGCGTGGATCGCCGCCAGCCGCGACCGTCACGAAGCCGCCCAGTACCTCGGATGGAAGGCCCGCGAGTTCACCGACGTGGCCACCGCCCGACACCTGACACCGGGCCGGTTCGACCGGTACGCGAACGCCGACCTGGACGCGCTCGCCGCCGACGAGGCGCTGACCGAGCAGGTCACCGCAAGCCGGCTGATCGGACCCGACCAGGCCGCCGCCGCACTGGAGATCCGGCGCACCGACTGGGATTACGTCGTGGCCGCCGGATGGATCGAGCCGGCCGAGATCGCCACCATTAAGACCGGCACCTACCGCACCGTGGACGTGCCGATGTACACCACCGGCGCGGTGCTCGCCCTGCGCGAGCTCCCGGACGTCGACTGGGACGCGGTCCGCGCCGTGCCCAAGGGAAAACCGTCCGTGCTGCGGGAGTACGCGCACCGATCCCAGACCCGTGCCGCCATCGTCCGCCGGTTCGCCGCCGAGCTCGCCGACCGGCACCAGGTCACCGTGTGGGCTCAGTACGACGGATCCGCCGACACGTGGGCACTGGACTGGGATCACCACGACGGCCGGCCGACCCGCGCCACCGTCGCTCAGGAGCTCCAGGACGACACCGAGGCCGCCCCGCACGCGAGCCGGATCACCCTGGGCACCCCGTGGGGCGAGCACACCCGTTGGGCCCGGCAGATGCTCCAGCCCGGCGCCAGCGCGATTGTGGACACCGAGACCACTTCACTGGCCGGGCTGGTCTGCGAGATCGCCATCACCGACAGCGCCACCGGCGCCCCATTGCTGAACACTTTGGTGAAGCCGGGAGAGCCCGTCAGCGACGGCGCCCGAGCCATCCACGGCATCACGGATGAGGAGCTGGAGACCGCCCCCGGGTGGGGGAAAGTACTCCCGAAAGTACGGCACGTCACCCGAGGGCGGACCGTGCTCGCCTACAACGCGCAGTTCGACCGGCAGACCATCGCCCGCGACACCGCACGGATCGGCAAGCGCCTCATGCACCTTGCCGACGACGACCGATGGGGGTGCCTGATGGCGGCCCGGACCGCCTTCCACGGACTCCGCAGGGATTGGCGCCTGGACGGAGACCACCGGGCACTCGGCGATTGCCACGCGGCCCGTACCATCCTTCTCGACATCGCCGAGGGGCACGGCCACCAATTCACCCCCGCCGACCCCACCCCGTAGACCGCCGACTCCTGGAGCACGAGCTCCACCCGCACGCCGCAGCCTGGATGGACGCCCAGCAGTGGGACCGTTGCGCGATGGAGGCCTACGCCATTCTGGCCGGCGAGTGGTCCGACTTCTGGGGCAACTACACGTGGCAGCGACTCAACGGCGGCCACCGCGCACTGGCCGACTGTCACGCCGTGATCTCACGCCTAGTGGAACTCGCCGCACAACCCGATCCGGAGTGACCTGCCGCGCGCCACCATCGAGCCAGTCCCTGCACCACCCGCGATGCGACCTCAACCAGATGCAACCGCAATTGGAAGCGAGTCACACGATGAATCGACGCACCAAGTACGCGGCCCTCACACTCGCCACAGTCCTGGGCGGATGGGTCGCAGTGCAGCTCACAACTACACGTAGCCGGCGGCCGAACCAGTCGCCTACGCGCTCCGATAAGTTGGCCACACCTGCAAGGTCAACAAGGGGGAGTGACGTCCTGGAACCGATCAGCGGATCTATGGATCCGTACCAGTGGTCATCGGAACGATCAGTTGCATATGAGGCCGCCGTGGAGGCGATTCTCGGCGTGGTGGGCGCCTACACCGAACTGATCGCGGAGGAAGAGAACCGTCCGGAGACAGTGCGGGATGAGCAGAAGCTCACCGAGTACCGGCGCCGTCGGACGGCCAGCCAGCGTGAGCGTGAGGCACTGGACCCCACCGACAGCAAGGGGATTGCCCGGGTGCGGGCCCAGTACGCCGAGCAACTCCACATCCTCCGCCGAGGCGGCCGCGTATGACCGACCCCGAAGCGGAGCACTACACACTCTCTCCCGCCGAAAGCCGGCACGCGTTCGAGACGGGCATCGTGCCCGACCTCTTAGAGGGTCGTCGGCCACAAGAACAGCCCGTAGCCGTCATCCTCATAGGGCAGCCCGGCGCCGGGAAGACGGCAGTGGCCGCGATGATCGCGCGCCAGCTCAACGCCCGAGGTGGGTTTGCCGACATCGACACCGACCTCTACAAGCCGTACCACCCGGCCTACGCCGAACTTATGGCTCGTGACGACCGGCTGATGACGCGCTACATCGGGCCAGCCGGCCGCGAATGGATGCGACAGGCCATGGAGTACACCCGGGACCGCCGGATCAACGTACTCGTCCAGGACATCGCGAACGATCCGGCCGCATCGGCGCAGGCGATCCGCGACAACCGCGCCGCAGGATTCATTGTCGAGGCCGTCGCGCTTGGGGTATCGCGAGCTGCCAGCGAACAAGGCATCCTCAATCGCTACTGGGAACAGGTGAAGGACCGCGGTCAGGGCCGCCTGACCCTTCCGGAAAAGTCGGAAGCGTCGTTCGTCGGGATCCCCGTGCTGGCCGAGACAATCGACGCCGAGCTGTTGGCCCACTACGAAGCCGTCTACCGGCGGGGCGAGGCCAAACCAGGGTTTGCGAACGCCCAGACCGAGAGTGGTCAGTGGCGGGACACTCCTGGCTTTGCGGCGGCCATCGAGCAGGCTCGGAACCATCCGCTGTCGCCAGCCGAGACCTGGGATTTCCTCACGGTCCAGGACAAGCTACGGCGCGAGATGCCGCAGGAGTTCCGAGCCCAGCTAGACCGTATTGACGAGCTTGCCAGACCGCTTCTGCACCCCGATGTCGTGGACCGGCGCAACACGGCACGGATCGCCGGACTCGGTTTCGGCAGAGGCCCCGTCATCGGCGGCAGCTCAGCCGATACCTCCGTCGCGTTGACGCCAGAGGAACCACCACAGCGTGAGCGCGACGAAGAAGCCGAGCGATGACCCTGCCATCCTCGATACAACCCCTGCGGGCCTGGATCGAGAGGCCGAACGCGGCGTGATCCGACCCACCTAACGGTTCCACTCCAGCACGAAGTGGAACCGTTAGGTGGGGTCAAAACAGTCTTTGATGCGCGCCGTAGGGATCGCCCTCCGCCCGCGCGGCGGATACGACCGATGCTAGTTCCACCGGATCGTGCATGCCGTCGCCTACGGCCTCCAGGATGGCCGTCCGAATGGCTCCGGCGGCCGCTGCGGCACCCCGCCGGTCGGCCTTGCCGACTCGGCCGAGATTGGTGATCCGGTCGCGACGTGCAGCGTCCATGAGATTGTCCACCTGGTCTCCGAGTTCGAGGCACTCGGGCCGCACACAAATCGTCAGATCACAGCGGTGCCGGCACACAATCCGGTCAGGGATCGGTCCGTGATGTGCAGCCCACATCCATCGTGATGGCCGCACTACGTCTGACCGGTTTTCGGCTGGTCCGGCCGCCGCCCAGAAGCGCCCGTATCCGTCGTCGCTCAGGCCGCCGGTATAAACCCAACAGGCCGACGTGACGACGATGTACGAACGCATGCGCGTCCATTCACGGACGTCCGCATACCGTGGTTTTGATGCTGGCGGCCGCACGACTTCGGGAACGGTTGGCATCGGGTCTCCAGTCCGGTAATCCTCGCGGGCGTCCGTCGGCAACGATGATGCCGACGGGGCCGGAGGCGGTGCCGGGTCGGGCCACAGCGCGGCAGCTACTGCCCCCCGCCAGCCCCGTGACGTGCTGACGGGCCGCGTACGGTGTCCAAGGGGTCGACGACGTCGGGACGGTGCCCGGCCACGTGCCGGGCGGTAGGGCCGTTCGGTGCCCTCGCCCGGACACTTCCCCCGCCCTGCCCGCCGTTTCGGCGCGCTTCCACGAGAGCCGCACCCGGGGGCCGGGTGGTCACCTAGACCGGACGTCGATGCCGCCCTGCCACCGACTTTCAGGGGCAATCGGACCGTGTGGTTCCCCCGTTAGGCGGTCGCAGCCTCGGAGGCCGCAGGAGCGATCGTGTCCGCTGCCTCTGGCTGGGCCGGAACGGTGCTGACAGATCCCGAGGACTTCCCGCCACGGACCCGCCGAGGCCGACCCGGGAGCTTGACCGTGGGCTCGTTGAACCCCAATCGCTTGAGTTCCTCGGGACTCCACCCAATACGCAGTGCTTCGGCGTACGTCTGGGCCGTGGCCTTGGCCAGGTCGAGCAAAGCCACTTGCGCGTGCCTCTCAGCCCTCGTGTCAGCGGTAAGAACCTTGATCACTTCGAGGCGCTCGCTGAGGAGGTTCTGCGCCGCCGCCAGGACATCTTCGTCTTTCGGAGGATTGCTCATGACGGCAGCGTACCGGGCGCTTCTCCTCCGGGGCATGCCCATACCGCCGGACACCGTTCACACTGCTCCGTCTGGCTTCTGACGGCACCTCCGATTCCGCAGGGCCTGAGCCAGCGCTAACCATTCCCGAACGCGCAGGCCAGAGAGGGTTTTCGGAAACGGGCAGCCGAAGCAGAGCAGGAGCAAGCTAGTAGATCAGGTAACCTGATCTCGCTTTGCCGCTGGCCGCCTGGCGGCGCGCGGTGCACACTGACGTGTGGTCCCCATTGGAATGGGGTCGCTTCGCTGGGAGGGGTGGGACCGATGAGCGAGCCGAAGCCGCGCCGTGCCGGCGCCCCTTCCGGCGGGCGACTGACCCGTGTTGTGGGCGGACGACGGCACGTGACGAAAGTGCTGATGACCGACGACGAATGGGTGGCGGTGCAGGCCCGCGCTATCGCGATGGGCGTGAGCGTGCCCAGAGCGTTGATCGAGGCGGCTACGGGCACCCCGCCGCAGACTCGGACGGAGCGTGTGGCGCTGTATCAGGAGCTCATGGGGCTGCGCCGACTCGTCGCCAACGTCACGAACAATGTGAACCAGATCGCCAAGACCTTGAACGCCGGTGTGGATGTTCCGAACCGGCAGATCGCGGCCACGCTGGAGCGGGCCGCCGTTGCTATGCGACGAGTCGAGGAGTTCGCTGAGGACGTGCGCCCGTGATGCCGAACGTGACGCGCGGCCAGGACCTCCCGGGGCTCGTCGGGTACCTGTTCGGCCCGGGCCGGGCAAACGAGCACACCGACCCGCGCATGATCGCCAGCCATGCGGGCCTGGCCGCAGAGGGCGCCCCTCATTTCACGCAGGACGGGCAACTCAGCGCGCTATCACGTGAGCTCACCGCACCTAAGACCCTGTTCGGTACCGGCGTGAAGGACGGGTACGTCTGGCACTGCTCAATCTCGCTACCCCCGGAGGACGGCGAGCTGAGCGACGAGCAGTGGGCGACGGTAGCCGGCCGCATGGTCGACGCCATGGGTTTTAGCTCGACATCCGGTAAAGCGCCATGCCGGTGGATCGCGGTGCACCACGGCAAGAGCACCGGAGGAAACGATCACATCCACGTTGCGGTCAACTTGGTCCGCGAGGATGGGACCAAGGCCAACGTGTGGCGGGACCGCCCCCGCTCCCAGCAGATTTGTGGCGAGCTGGAAACGGAACTAGGGCTGCGTATCGTCGAAGGACGACGCGGCCAGAGTGTGCCGGGTATCAAGCGCGGTGAACGCGAGTCCGCTACACGTCAGGGACTTCCCGAGCCTGCCCGCCGTACGCTCGCCCGGCGAGTTCGTGCCGCCGCTGGAGGAGCTAACAGCGAGGCGGATTTCGTCCAGCGTCTGCGCTGTTCCGGTGTTCTTGCCCGTCCCCGTTTCGGCACCGGTGACCGGAGATCGGTCGTGGGTTATTCCGTCGCGTTGCGCAGCGAAGATCGCTCCATGCCGCCCACGTGGTTCGGCGGCGGAAA
Source organism: Streptomyces sp. PH10-H1 (assembly GCF_030063355.1). Classification (GTDB taxonomy): domain Bacteria; phylum Actinomycetota; class Actinomycetes; order Streptomycetales; family Streptomycetaceae; genus Actinacidiphila. Next base: position 49,629 of record NZ_JASISZ010000038.1, on the reverse strand, counting down.
GCTCGCCGGTGATCTGACACTCAGCGCTCTGCGCATGCAATGGCCGGACAGCGATCCCGCAGAGGCAGTTTCGGCGTGGACGGAGCGCGGCAGCGGGCCTGACCGCGTCATGAATAGTCCGTGGATGCGCGACGAATCCGCATGGGAGATCGCCGCCCAGCAGGTCACCGACTGGCGTGAGCGTCTGGCGGATGTTCCACCAGGTGACAGCGTGCGGTGGTCGCAAACCGCGCGCGAGGCCGCAGCAGTATTTTCCGCATGGTCTGCGCGGATCGAGCCAAACCGTCCCGGCCCGCTGGCTCACGCGGCGGATGTGCTGGCACGCTCGGCGCAGTTGCCCCACGGGCAGCGCCACCAACAGCCCGGAAACCCGGGCGAACTCAGGGGGGTGATCTTGGTGGTCAACCATTCACGCAATGGTGCCTTGGCCCGCATCGGGGAGGCGCTTCTCCTACAGTCCCTCCGCAACACCATGCGTGCCATCCACGGCATGCACCAAGCGCGACACGACCGCGACCAGGCCCGCGAGATCGAGGCCAGTGCACGCGGAGACCTCGCCCGTCTGCAGAGCGCACGGCAGCAACTCCAGGACAGCCCCGGCGCACTGCCGCAGCCAGGCCCGATCTACACGGATCCGAGCTTTGAACGCGGCCCGGAAGGACCGCAGCACGGCCGATAGCCGCGAGCCGGCGGCCCGATACAAGGGGGTACGGGATGAGCCAGACCTACCAAAACGAGACCGAAGAAGTCTACGCCGCGAGCATGGAAGCGGTCGCGGAGTCCATCCGTCTCGCCATCACCATTGCGGCGCTGATCGCTGAGTCCGTGGTGCGGGCTCGCGAACGCGAATACGAGCGGGAGCGTCAGGCCAGCGAGGAACGCAGCCGCCAGTCCGCAGAGCGGCTGCGGGCCGAGCGGGCAGCGGCCGACCCGCTGTTGCGGGCCGCATGGCAGGAGCGTTTTTGGAAGGACGCCGACCCGCGCAGAATCGGCCGGACCTGGCAGGCCGCTTCGGAGTGGGCCGGCGCGGACCCGTACGCCGCCGCGACGCTGGAGCACCTGCGCGAACAGCTCAAGGAGCGGTTCGGAATCGACGTTCCGAACTGGCCGGTGGGCGGGGTGGAACTCGCCCGGATGATCACGTTCACGGACCGGGATTTCCGCGCCATGCTCGACAAGGCACGGGCCGTTGCCGAGGAATCGCCGGGTACCTCGTTCATCATCATCATTCGGGACCGCGAGGACCCATACCGTCCCGCGTACCAGGGCGAGGCTGTCGCCGCCCCGGGCATGCCCGCCGAAGTGTTGGGGGCGGAGGAATTCCTCCGCTGGGCAGCCGATCGTGACATCGGCGACGGCAGCCGGTTCACCGTCGAGGTCATCGAGAACACCGGCGATCTGGACCCCGTACGGGTGCCCGCTGCGGTGTTGAGCGCCGAGCAGGTTCAGCCCGTTCTCGCAGCCGAGCAGGACCGCCAGCGGCGGATCCTGAGCGGTACCGAGGAGGCCACCGACGCTGAACGGCTGTACGTGCTCACCAGCGAGCTGGACCGTCTGCAGGCAGACGAGAAGCTGCGGCTGTCCCGACAGGCCGAATACCAAGCACGACTGGACACCGACCCGTCTCTGTCCGACGCGGAGCGGAGGCGCCTCACCGAGAACGTCGAGGCCGTGAACATCGGTGTCTCGGAGCTGCAGGCGCAACAGGCAGCGATCAGCGTGCAGATTCAGGCAACCGCCGCCGCCCTGCGCGGGGAGAACCCCGCGCATGAGTTCCAGGCCCGCACGTTGAGCGAGAGCCTTGACGCCGGGTGGTGGTCGACCGCCAGCGCCGAGGAGATTGCCGGAGTATGGGCCCATGTCGATGGTTGGCAGGAAGGCCGGGCCCGCGATGAAATCCGCTCCCAGCTTCGTCAGAGCATCGCCGATCATCACGGGCTGATCGTCCCGGCCGATGCCGACGCCGAGATGATTGCCGAGCTGTTCGGGGGGCGCGAGGAGCCCGGTCCCGCGGTCCCACTGTCCATCCAGGCCCAGCAGCTCGACGACCAGGCCCAGGCCCTGTATGAGGCCGCTTTCGATGAGTTCGCAGCCGCCCGTGAACTCGACAACGACGCGGAACAACTCAGCCCCGAGGAGGCGGAGAAACTGCGCGCCGTCGGCGAGAGGCTGCGGCAGCAGGCGACCGACGATCACGGCGCCGCGGAACAGCTCACCGAGCAGAGTCGGTGGCTGGAACGGCGTGCGCAGACCGGAACGGCCGAGGCATACACGCAGGGTTCAGCCGAGCCGCTGGCCCGTCTGCGGCAGGAGTACGCCGAACGATGGGGCCGGCCTCCGCAGCCGGAGGCGATGGAGACACTGGCAGAAGAGGCGGAACGGGGCTTTGGGACCGGCCCGGTCATTATCGCCTCGCCCGGGGCCGAGGATCCGGCGGTCTGGACGGTGACCGAACTGCCGGAGCAGGCCGCCGCCCCGGACGAGTCGGAGGCGGGCCTCGACGAGGCCCAGGAGGCCCGCCGTGTCGAGGCCAGCGCCGCCCTGGCAGGGCTGGCGGACCAGGAGGCGGCCGACGCGGTTCGAATCGCTGCCATGGGTTTCCCTCAGGCAGTAGAGGCCGCCGTGGAATCACCCCCGAGCGCCGCCAAGAACTCCGGCGGAGCCCCGTCAGCCGGACGCGAACGGGACACCGGCATTCAGCTCTGATTCCTCTCCCCCGGCCGGGCACCACAGGGTGCCCGGCCGAGGGATTTTCAGTTGTTGGAGGTGCCGGGGGCCGCTTCCGGTGCCGGGGTGGTGCTGAACGAGGGGGACAGCCACAGGGCCGGGTCCGACTTCTCCAGCGGCAGGGGCTTATACGCGTAGTCGGAGTGGCCCTCAGGCGAGCAGGAAGCCAGCGGTCCGGTGTCCGGATGCATCAGGGCCCGAAGGTGCGGGTCGCAGTGCTGTAGCCACCAGACGGACATCCCCAACGCCGGCTCCAGCTGTAGGTTCTCCCAGGCCCGCCACAGGGCGCTCAGCCGCGAAATCGCCTCCGGATGCTTCCACCAGGCCGGGCACCACGTTTGGGTACTTCCGTTGAGTTGACGCCGGATCACCTGCGCGAGGTACTCCGTCACGAACTCGTCGAGGGACTGGAAGACCGGTTTCGGAGCGGGCTTCTTCTTCTTTCCCTTGCGCTTGCCGCGTCCGGCGTTCTTGTCGCTGGACGGGTCGGGCGGGGACGCCGGTTCCGTGCCCGGGGTGGCCGGGGCCTCTGCCCACTCGTCGTCGATTCTCGTCACGGTGTCGTCACCGCCCCTGGGTCGTACTTGTCCAGCGATGCCTGTACTGCTGGCGCGTAGGGCTCCGTCCACCACGGGATGGTCTCGATCAATGTGGGACGGGCGCCGGAGGCCATCACCACGGCCCGGCCCGGCGGTACGGCCGCCAGATCCGCAGCGCTGAGGATTTCCTCCGACCGGCTAGAGGTGCTGGTGGAGCGGGAGCGGGTGAGGAATCCGCTGCCCGGCTGCGGTGGCTGGTAGCTGTGGGAGTAGGTCTCCGGCTCGAAGTTGCCGACGAGGGAGCCGAGGTTGCTGAGGAACTGCGCGCTGGCGGCGCCGCCGCCGTAAACCCGCAGATTCGCGGCCCCCCAGAGTTTGGCCATACCCCCTTCACCCCAGACTTCGACGCCCTGTTCCCAGGACTGCAGGATCGTCATCAAGTTGATTCCGCGGGATCCGTAGTGGCTGTACAGGTTGGGGAGCTCAGCCCAACGGCACACGTTCGCCGCTTCATCGAGGACGCCGAGGATGCCGCCGGGTACCCGCCCGTGCGGGGACTGCGAGGCGTACTGTTCGGCTGCCTCGCAGATCGCCACGGTCAAGGCCGTGACCAGGGCGCCCGCAGAGTCTTTGCCCTCGCGGGAGACGAGATACAGGGTGTCGGTCGAGCGCACGAATTCGCGCGGGTCGAGCTGCGGCAGGTCGTGCCCGTTGTCGGTCACCCACCGGGTCACGGCCGGGTTCACCAGGCACGACGCCATTTGCAGGGCGGTTCCGTAGATGCCGCCCCTCTGCTTTTCCGGTGCGATCAGGACCGCTTTGACCGCGTCGGCAGGTAGCACGTACTCCGCGCCAGCGGCGCGGAGAATCCTCTCCGGCTCAGCCTCGCGCGGATTACTCAGCCACCTGTAGACCTGCGTGATCGGGCGCCCGTCGAGCGCCGCCGCCAGCAGCAGGTACGCCAGCAGGTCTTGACCGGCAGGCTCAAAGTAGGCGTCCGTGCGGGCATTGGCGCCCCGGGCGTCCGAGGCGAAATGCTCGGCCATCCGTCGGGCGGGTGCGACGCCAGTCACGAAGGTGAGCGGGTTCCACCACCAGCTCACGGCCTCGCCGATGAGGCCCTGTAGGTCGAAGACACGGATGCTGCCGTGTTCGGAGCGCGGTCCGCGGGTCGCGTCCACCACGTCCCGCTTGTTGCTGGTGACGAAGAGGGGCTTGGCGCCGGCACGGACGATCGCGGGGATCGCCCTGCGAGTGGTCTTGCCGGTACGGGGCCCCCAGATGTCGATCTGCATGTCCTCGAAGGAGGCGAACAGAGGGCGGCGGCCGATGACCGTCCGGCCGACGAAAATACCCGGATCCGGGGACGTGATGCCCCACCGGACTGCGGCCGCACGATTCTGTGCGGCCGAGAGCTTGTCGAGCTCACGGCCCTTGGCCATGTGTTGGGCGGCAGCGTCGATACGCGGCCGCGCACGCCGACGGGCCAGGACCATACGGGTCACCAGCACCGCGAGTACGACCAGGACCAGGCCCTCACCAGCGGCCAACCCGGTCGCCCAGCCGCCGGGCCACACGTAGGTGCCCTTCGCCAGCGCGAACGGCAGGACGAACGGGTTGCCGGGCGGCAAGGGCTTGTCCGACAGGCCGGCGCCGAGGCGTGCGGACGTCCAGCCGACGCCGACCAGCAGCGCGAACACCCCCACCCCGATGGGCAGCAGGAACGCGGACACACCATCGTTGGGGCCGCGGCGCTTGTTGGTCGCGCTCATCGCTGAGCCCACTTGCGGTTCGTGTCGTTGACGTCCCGCTCCGCGCGCGTCAGGTCGACGTGCAGGGGAATCCCGGGCCGTCCGCCCACCTTGATCAGGAAATTGCCGAGCCCCGGAGGCTGTGCCTCGCGCCCCTGGGCGGAGTCCCACGAGGGCGGGGTGGACCAGCCCGAGACCATGTCCTGTTCCACCTGGGACATGCCCACCACCTGTGTGAGGAGCGGCATCTCCGCCGGCGGCAGACCGCCGCAGATCACCATCCCGGACCGCTCGACGAACCCTTTCGCCATCATCCGGTCCTCTTCTGTCGGCAGCGCCAGCAAGTCGTTCATGGTGTGCGTGATCATTGCCATGCCCACGCCGATCTGCCGGTTGAGCCGGGTGAGGGCGTTGACGCGGGCGACCAGGCCGCGCCCGGCGGCGAGCACCCGCCACAGCTCATCGAGGATCACGAAGTAGTGCCGCTGCGGCTCCAGGCCCGCGTCTGCCAGGGCCTGCGCGGCGGTGATGGCGCCGAATCCGTAGGACCAGCAGGCCAGCAGGGAAGCCGCCTGCAGTTGCAGTTCCGAATCGTCGATCGAGGAGACGTCGAAGCAGACCGGGCTGTCGCGGCGCATCGGTTCTGTGGTGTGGCTCGCGAAGGTCTCGCCCAACCGGCCCTCGCCCAGCAAGGAGACCAGGGAGGATTCCAGTCCTTCGGTGATGTCGCGGTACCGGTTGATGTCCCCGCGGTCCAGGGCCACCACCCGCACATCCTCCGGCGCGTCCTTGATGACCTGCACCAGGTCCGACAGGACCGGGATCCCCTTGTGCCGGTCGTCCAGGACCTTGAGGGCGGCGGCCAGGATGCTCTCTTCCCGGTCCGTGGGCGGGTTGTTACGCAGGATGGTGATGAGCGACGCCACCATGTTCAGGCGGCGGCCGTGGATGTCGGCCTCCAGCGCCCGGCGGGCGTCGCCGGTCAGCCGGGCCGCCGCCGCCAGGCTCTCGCCGGGGTCGAGGACGTTCAGGTGTCCCCTCCCCCGGCCCAGGCTGATGACCTGTCCGCCCATCGCCCGCACCAAGTCGACGTAGTCGGGCTTGAGGTCACCCAGGACCAGCGGCAGGGTGCCGTATCCGGACAGGCCCAGCGCCATGCGCCGGATGATGGTGGATTTGCCGAGGCCCGGCTGTCCCAGCACGAAAACGCTTGGGTTACGGATCAGCTTCGCGCGCTGGAACCACGAGATCGGATCCGCGCACACGGTGGCGCCGGACATCAGGTCACGGCCCAGCGGGACGCCCATCATGGGGGTGCCGGAGCCGGCCCCGTACGGCCACAGGCCGCACACCTGCACGCTGGTACCGCGCCATTCGGGGGCGGGGTCAATGTAGGTGACCGCGCCGGCACCGCGTCCGGACCAGCCGCGCAGCCCCGGACGAGGCGGCCGGGGCGTCTTGGGAGTGGTGTTGCGGGCCATGGCAGTCCCCCGGGGTGATTAGAAGTTGTCGCGGACGCTGGCCGGCACCGACAGATGGGACGGCAGCACCAGGCCGATGGGCAGGGCGGCCGCGAACGCGGAGGCCTGCGAGCCGACAACCGGACGCAGCCGGATGCGGGCCGGGGCCGAGAGGGTGTCAGTCGCGGCCGCCACCAGCGGCAGGTCCGCCGCGTCGGTGGCGGTCGCGGTGTACAGCAGCGCGAACCGCAGCACCCCGGCGCCGGTGGCTTCCTCGCGGGCGGACTGCTCGGCGGCCCGCAGGGCCGCGTTCTCGCGGGCCTTGCTGACCGGCTCGGCCTGCGCCCGGAACAGCGCGTCGAGCCGGTCCCGCTCGACGATCTTTGCGGCGGCGGCCGGGTCGTGCGGCCGGTACAGCAGCGTCACGCGCTTGCGGGCGATGTCGGAATGCGGCCGCAGCAGGGTCGTTAGGACCGAGGAGAACACCTCACCGCGCGGAGCTTCCGACATGGACCAGGTGACGGAATGCGCGCTGTCGTGCCGGTAGTGCTCCCACGTCTCCTCCGCCCCGATCGGACCGGAATCCGACCAGGTCAGGCCGCTTCCACCAGTCGAGCGGGCCTGTTCAACGAGCGTGGCCACGCTCGGGTCATAGGCGACGCGTACCGCCTCCGCCAGCTGAACGGCCGTCATGGGCCGGGCCGGGCCCGCGCCGGTGGATGCGAGCGTGGAGGTCAGGCCCGGCAGCCGGTTGCCGAGCTCCACGGCCATATCGTTGGCCGTGCGGCGCGGGACACCCGGCCGGGCGGCGCCGGAGTAGGTCAGGGTGATGCGGGTGGAGATCTGCGCGGACCCGGCCGGGTAGCTCTCCAGGACCTCCGCGAACATGGCGGCGGCCAGCGCCGGGGCGCCCTCCACCAGGTTGCTTTCCACCTCGTGCCGCAGCCGCACCCCGGTATCGGGTGCGGCCTCGATGCTCACCGACGCGCCCACCAGGCCCGGCTCGTGGGCGAGGCCGGCCAGCCACTGTCCCCAGTGCGCCACCCAGGTATCGACCTGGTCCTGATCGACGAGCCCGGCGCCGTCCGCGTCCGTGGTCAGGACGACAACATGGTGATTGGTGTTGGGGTAGGTGAGCAGGGCGAACGGGCGGTTGTAGGCGTCGGAGGCCTCCATCACGGTGGAGGCAGCGGCCAACCCCGGCAGTTGGCAGGTGCCATACCGGGTGCGGCCCAACGGCCCGGACCGGTACAGGTGGCTGCCGTTGGATACCGAGCGGCGCCAGCCGATCCGTACCGCCATGCGCTGCAGCGCGGTACGGCCGTGCCGGTCGCGGACCAACAAAGGCGCAAGAGCCATCAACAGGAGGACCGCCAGGACCAGGGCCGCCACCACCGAGGCCAGGGCGGTGAGGACCACCACGATCATTCCGCCCAGCAGCAGCAGCGTGCCGCCCAGGCCCAACTTCCCCAACCCGGCCGTCTGCGGCTTGCGCCAGTTGCCGTAGGTCAGCTGAGACGGCGTGCTACTCGTCGGCATGGGGTCCCCCTTCGGTCGTCGTCATCGTGGACACCGTCAGGACGACGGTTTGGGCATGCGCTGGTCGGGCGGATTGGGCGGCGGTGTCCGGTGAGGCTGCTGATCCGGCGGCGCCTGCCGAGGCTTCTGGTCCGGTGGGGAGGTGTTCGGCGGATTGCGCGGCGGGTCAGGCTGCTGACCATTGCCCGGCGGTGTTCGGGGAGCGTCCGGAGGATTGCCCGACCCGCTCGCGGCCTTCGCCTTCTTGCCCGCCTCACCGGCGACCGCCGCACCCCGCATCTGCGGGACGGCCTTCGCTCCGGTGGCGATGGCCTGGCCCGCGCCGGAGATGACCGCTCCCCCGCCGCCGCCGGCGGAGGCGACCGCCTCGACCATCGGCGTCACGAACCGCATGAGCGCGGGAAGCGTGAAGATGGCCAGGATCATGAGCACGACGCCGGACAGCTGCGTGACGAGGTCGGTGTTTTTGGTCTGGCCGATGGAGGAGAAGGCCGCCGCGTACACGATCGCGGCCACCGGTTTGTAGAGGATGAAGGCGAGCAACCAGCCCACCGACTTCTGGAACCAGGCCTTGCCAGCGGGGGTGGAACTCGCGGCGGCCGACAACGGGAGCGTCCCGGCCAGCACGATGAGCATCGCGGTGCGGCACAGCATCAGCATGATCTGAATCAGGCTGCTGGCCAGCAGCAGGAGGGCGATGACCAGCAACATTCCGGGGTTGGTCTTGGCGGTGAACGCCGTCATCGCCCCGATCTTTGCGTTGAAGGCGCTCGCGCAGGCGTCGGAGCCCGTGCCCGGGTTAGGGCACTGGGTGGACTTGTCGATGATCCAGCTACTGAACTGGTCGCCCGCCGAGGTGAGCAGGGCCACGATACTGACGGCACCGCCGGAGACGATGCTCAACCGGATCAGCCCAGCCACCGCATCTTTGGCTGGTTCTCCGCGCCGTTCCCAGGCCATGCGGCCAGCGGCCAGCAGCAGACAGAGCACGGCGATGAAACCCACCAGCCAACTGAGCTGTGTTTGCATCCAGGCCACGGGGCCGAGCGCGTGCCCCTGCTCGTCGCCGATGTCGGGCGTCGGGATCTTCACCCACGCGGTCGTCATGGCCTGCACCGTCTGCCCGGCGGCTTCCGCGAACCACTTGACGATGTTCTCGAACGCGGAGTCGCCGATGTCCTTCAGACCACTACCGATGACGTCGATGGCGATGCAAGGACCCGTGGTAGGCGGGAACCACTGTCCGACGTCGCAGAAACCCATCAGACACCTGCCCAGACGATGTAGTCGGCCAGCGAGGTGACGGCGGTGGCCCCGGCACCGTTCGCCGCGATCTCCAGCTTCCAGTCACCGTGATCCCAGATCATCGGCACCGTGACGACCTGCATCTGACCGGTGGGGAACCGCCACACCTGCTGAATCACGGCGGTGTCGGCGCTGTAGGTCACGAATTTGAACGCGGCGAGCTGCCCGTGGTCCGACGGATTGTTGGTGACGGGCCCTGAGGAGGCCTCAGCCGCGGTCCGCGTGGTGACGTACTTGGTGCGGCCATCGCCAACGGTCTGCTTCTCCGTCACCGTCCGCCAGTCCGGGGCGACGATGAACCGGGTGTTGATCTGGGCGGACGCGAGCAGGGCGCCGGTGGGGGTGTGCGCATAGCACCGGGTCACGTCCCCCTCGGTGACAGCCGGACCGGCCGTCTTGGACGTCGGCAGCGCCACCGTCTGAAAGAGCGTCCATTCCACGCCGGCGGGAGCGGTGGTGGGAACGCGCGTATCGGTGTCGGCCAGCGCCGGGCAGGAGCCATCGGCCGGCGCGCCGGTAGGCGCAACCCCGGCCGTGGTGGTGGGCGAGGGGGCCGGGGCCGCGTCGGTGCTGTCATCCCCGCTCGACAGCAGGACAGCGGCCAGCAAGCCGCCCACGCAGGCCATGAAACCGGCCGAGATGATGAACCAGGTCCGGGTGAACGGGCCACGGGTTTCGGTGGACGACTGATCGGTGTTGGTCATGCTGTCCCCCAGTGCGGACGGTGGCGGTCGGTGACGGGCCGATCAGCTCAGACCCACAGGGTGCCGACGATTGCGGATGCGGACCCGGCGATGATGCACGCGGCCCCGACCATGCCCAGTGCGCGGGCGTGCTCGCCGCCCTCGCCGCGGTTGTGGGCCATCGCCATCTTTCCGGCGACGATCAGGACGCCCGCGACGCAGGCGAGAGTGACGCCCCAGGCAACCCACCCGAGGATCGTGAGCAACTTTTGCGCGAACGGCGGCTCGCCGCCCTGTCCCGGGTTGGGGATGGCAAGAGTGGTGAGGTGGTGCGCGGCGTCAGTGGCCGCAAAGACCAGGTCAGACATGACGGCTTCCCGAGGGTGAGGCGAGGCTTTGCAGCTCGCGCGACAGGACGGTGAGTTGGCGGGGAGAGTGATCGGTGGGCGGCTCGCCGCAGCGCCATTCCTCCACCCACGGCACGTCCCACGTGCGGGGTGCACCACCGGAGACCAGGCGCCGCAGGTCGCGTAGCGCCTTGGGCAGCCGGCCCGGGGCATCGGCGACGAGCACCAGGCCGAGCAGCGTCACGCCGGGCACGGCGCCGGAGGCCCATTGCTGGATGGCCCGTTGGGCTGCCTGCAGACCGATGGCATGGGTGCGCGCGGTCAGGACGACCGGCACCGGGCCGCCGCCTTGGACCACAGGCCAGGCTCGATGGGCATCACGGCCGCCGGGTACGGCGTACTCCAGCGTGCTGACGGCAGAGCCGCCGTGGCAGCCCAGCCACCACCACGCGCCGGACGGTGCGGGGTGGACGTAGGCGATGTTCAGGGCCGTGGGCGGAGGCGGAACTCCCGGGCCCTGCGGCTGAGCCGGGCCGGATGGACGTACGGGCGCAACCGTTTGCAGTCGCGAACTGTCCGGAGTAGTACGGGTGTCTGTCGGTACCCAGGGATTGACTGGTGTCTCGGCGGTCACGGCTCCCCCTCCATTCCTCTCCGTAGCATGTCATGAGTGTATCTGTAACGTCGAGTGGCGTCATGTGAGTTGAAAAACCGTCAGCTCGGTACGTGAAGCGCTAACCTTGGTCGAGTTAGGTCATCTTGAGGTCCGGGGGGCTGTCAATGATTAGGATGCGTCGCCATGATCGATGGAGTCGATGGCGGGCTGCTGAGTGGGTATCCGGACGTGCTGACGCTGGAGGAAGTCGCCGGGATATTGCGACTGCAACCGCGCCAGGCACGAACCCTCGCCGCCAAGGGGAAGATCGCCAACGCGTTCAAGGTCGGCGGGGTGTGGCGGTTCCACAACGTCGGCGAGCTGTTGAGCGGGTATCCGGATGTGCTGACGCTGGAGGAAGTCGCGGGGGTCCTGCGGATCAAGCCGCGCCATGTGCGGACCCTCGCCGCCAAGAGAGGGCTAGCCGACGCGTTCAAGGTCGGTGGCCTATGGCGGTTCAGCAGATCCGCTCTCGTTGCCCTGATCGCCGGGGAAGGCAGCCCGCAGACCTGAGGACCGCATGAGCGGCACCACCGGCCAAGTCGCCGCCGTCGGCGCCGTGGCGGCGGCGGCCGCAGTCGCCGGCCTATTCGTGTTCAGCCTGGCGATCGTCGGCGCTACCAGTCAGGAGGACGACGACAAGAACCCCGACATCGGCAACGGCATCGGCGACGCCCTCAACATCCACAGCGTGAAGGCCGAGTACGTGCCGTGGGTGATCGCAGCGGGAAAGTTGTGCCCGGCGGTGAAAGCGCCGGTCATCGCCGCGCAGATCGAGGCGGAGTCCAATTGGGACCCGCGGGCGGTCAGCGGTGTGGGCGCCCAGGGCATGAGCCAGTTCATGCCCGGGACCTGGGCGACGTACGGCGTCGACGCCGACAAGGACGGCAAGGCGGACCCGTTCACCCCGGCTGACGCGATCATGACGCAGGGCCGGTACGACTGCCAGCTCGCGAAAGAGATCGCGGGGTACAAGGGCGTGACGGGCGACCCCACGGAACTCATGCTCGCGGGGTACAACGCCGGGCCCGGCGCGGTCCAGCAGGCCCACGGCATCCCCCCGTTCCCCGAGACCCAGCAGTACGTCAAGCGCATCATGTCGCTGGTCCCCAAGTACTCCGACCTGACAGCCATCGACGTCTCCACCCCGTTCGGGCAACGAGTCGTGGCAGCAGGGAAGAAGTGGCTCGGTACCCCGTACTCGTGGGGCGGCGGCACCGTGGACGGGCCCAGCCGCGGATTCGCCCAGGGATCCGGAACCGTCGGCTTCGACTGCAGCTCCCTCGTGCAATACGCCGTCTTCCACGCGTCGGGCGGCAAGACCATGCTGCCCCGTACCTCGCAGGCGCAGGCGGCCGTTGGAACGGCAGTCAAGACCGGTGACCTGCGGCCGGGCGACGTGATCGCGTTCGCGCTGCACGGTGGCACCGACTACGACCACATCGGTATCTACATCGGCGACCGCAAGTTCCTGCACGCCCCGAAGACGGGCGACGTCGTCAAGATTTCCTCTCTGGACGACCCGTACTACACGGGCGTCCCCCAGACCGTCAGGCGGTTCGGATGACCAGGCCCCGCACCCCAAGGACACTCGCGGTCACGGCCGCCGTGGCGACCGCCATTCTGGCCGGCGGCTGCTCGCACGACAGTACCGACGACCGGCCGAGCCCTGCCCCGACCCACGCCGCCATCACCACCGCACCGGCCGGGACCGGGCCCTACCCGGACCCCACCGGGTCTCCCACCGTCCAGCCGCTGCCGTCCGCCACCACCGGCACCCCGCACGGCGGGATCCCCGTCCCGGCCAGTGTCGACCAGCGCGACGCCACCGACGTGAGCAAGGGCGCGCTGACCGTGATGTGGACCTATGACACCGCGTTGGACGTCTCCACCCACGACGCGAGCGTGCGCGCGGCCGTCGCCGGGTGGCTGACGCCCGAGTACGCCGGCCTGTTGAAGGCGCACAAACCCCAGACCGACCCCGGCGCCCAGTGGCACGAGTGGGCCAAGCACCGCGCCTACACCACCGTCTCGCTCGCCCGTACCGAAGACGCCGCCCGCCCCGTCGACACCAGCGCGCACGCCTGGCGCCAGTGGACGATCACCACCACGCCACACGGCCGCGACGCGTGGACCGGCAAACCCACTACCGACGTCGCCTATGTGGAGCTGATCCGCACCGCGGACGGCCAGCCCTGGCACGTATCCGCCGTCACCATCCAGTGAGAGGAGCCCCGCCGTGCCGAAACCCACCGCTGACCAGGTCCCCGCCTGGCCCTGCTACCAGCTCACCGCCGCCGACGATGGCACCGTGACCCTCTCCGGGCCGCTCACCGGCCCCGGCCCCTACCCGGGCCGGGCCGAGGCCGTCGCCGCGGTGGCGGCCGCCATCACTGGCGCTGAACTCCCCCGCCCCGTCCGCGCACAGGCCACCGACGCGGACGGCACCGTCTGGCCACTGATCATCAGCCCCACCGGTGAGGTGAGCGAGGCCGGGGACGGCCGTCGCACGAAAACCACCAAGCGCGGGAAGAGGGGACGGGTGGAGCGACCGCGCACAGCCACGCCGGGCACCCCGCCGCCCGCACCCATCGCCGTCACTCCCCCGGAGCCCACCCCCGTACCGCAGCTGGTCCCCGGATACGCCCCATCCCTCAGCACGCCGCCGGAGCCAGCCCCGAAGCCGGTCGCCCCGGAACCCGCCCCGCCCCGGACCGCCACACCTGACACGACGCCAGCAGCCCCCCAGCTCAGCGCCCCTGCCGTCCGCTCGATCCCGGACCCGCGCGTACCCGCTCCTGCGACATACCTACGGATCCGGGCAGCCGTCGAGGCCGGAGCGTTCGCCCGAGCCCTTGCCCTAGCTGCAGAGCTCGACGAATCCGCGACCCGCGTGCATGGACCCAGCCACCCCGCCGCTCTCGGCGCCCGCGAAACCCGTGCTCACGTCGCCGCCGAGAGCGGACAGCTCGCGGCCGCCGTCGTGATGTACGCCGAGGTAGCCGAACGCTGGTCGTACAAGAAGGACAACGCTGCCGCACATGAGGCGGCCAAGCGTGCACACGCACTCTGGCTCACGATCCAGAACCCGGACGAAGCCGCAGCGGTTGGCGCCGCTGTTCTGCGCATGCGCCAGATCATCCCCGGCGAGAAGAACACGGCCTACCTGCACGCACAACGGCACCTCAAGGAACTGGATGCTGCCACCCGCGACAGCACCGCAGTCCCTCAGCAGCGATAGGCCAGAACACCAGCGGGGCCCGGGAGAACTCCCGGGCCCCGCTGGCATTCACGCGGTGCTTACGCGGCGCCGGCCCCCAGCACCGTTCCGGCCGCGTACCGGTCGACGAACACGTCATCGCCGAGAGCTGACAGATCCCGCACCGGATCTCCTGTGTCCCCGTACAGCGCCGCCAGGCCCGCCACCACCCCCGGCTCAAGCCGCATCACACGCACGCGGTTAGCCGCCGCCGCATCGGCCTGCAGCGCGTCCCGCTCGGTCCAGCACTCCCCTACGCTCATTCCAGATCCTCCAAACAGGATCAAGGCCCCCGGCGCGTCAACGCCGATCAGGGCCGAACTTGAGGGGCCGGGCCGTCGGAAGCCCGGTCCCTCTCTTGCGTCCAAAGCTAAGTTCAAGACTCTTGAACTTAGGCTGAACCATACTCCCTAAGTCTTGAACTTCAAGACTTAGGGAGTATGGTTCTTTGCGTGTCGCGTTGTTCGGATGTTCAAGCCTCTTGTGTACTCGGTACCGTGGGCTCAGCGGCGGCTTGTGGCGCCACAAGGCTGTAACTCTTGAACATCAAGAGTTGGGAAGTTCAGGAAGGCCGTGAGTATGGAACATCAAGAGTCTTGGATTGCGCCGCCCCGAGATGACGGACCGTTGGTTGTCTCTGTGTGGGGAGGCAAGGGCGGAATCACAAAGTCCACGGTCGCCTTCCTGTCCGCGTACATGCTCGGGCAGCTGGGCCCGACCTTGCTGATCAATGCCGACAGCAAGCAGACGGACGGGGGAGTGACCGAGATGGCCCAGAACCTCGCGGTCCCCATCCCGTTCGAGCTGACCGAGAGCGATGATCCAGCCGAACTTCACAGCGTGCGACAGATGACGCAGTTCCGATACGTCGTGACCGACAACGGTCCTCACCGTGACCTGGAGAAGATCCGAGCGGCGGCGGACGGAGACCTGACGATCGTTCCTCTTATGCCGGAGCGATCGGTAAGCAAGGCCGTGATGGGGAGCATCCGCGACCACCTGTCGCCGATGGGGGCCAACTACCGGATCTTGTTGAGCAAAGTGGAGTACACCTCGCTCGGTCGGGCGAGGCAGACCAAGACCAGTCTGCGTGACCTTGGGTTGCCGGTATTTGACACGTGGCTCCGCAAATACGGGGCTCACGAGATGCTCGACGGCCAGCCGGTCTTCCTGAGCCAGGAGCTCAACGCCTACAAGGCCGCAGCGGACGCTTACGCCATGGGCGATGAACTGCTTGCCGCGCTTGGCGAGCCGTACAAGGTCATTCGGCTCGGTGCACCGGCATGAGCGAGATCAACAGGCCGAAGCAGTTCGCGGATTTGGTGGCGGCCGCCGGCAAGGATATTGCTCCACCCGATCCCGACGCGCGGAAAGACCGCCAGCTTAGGGAAGCGGCCGAGAGGGCGGCAGCGGAGAAGGCGGCCGCGGACCAAGCAGCGGCCGAGAGGGCGGCAGCGGAGAAGGCGGCCGCGGACCAAGCAGCGGCCGAGAGGGCGGCAGCCGACGAGCCAGCTCGCGGCCGCGTGAAATTGGCGGACACCGTACGGCCCAAGTACGCGAAGATCCGGCCGGATCAGTGGGGCGCTCTTGACCGCATCGCGCGGGAGCTGATGGACGCCAGAACTCGGATCGGCGGCCCGCGGATCACCTCGAACACGCTCATCCGGATTGCGATTGACGCGCTCGTGGCCACGGAGGGATCACTCACTGGCAACCACGAGACAGAAGTACGAGCCCGGTACTTCAAGGAACTTGGGATCCGGAACTCTCAGATCCCCGGAGATCAAGACTCTTGAAGTCTTGAAGTTCAAAGTGAGCGACCCCGGACGCCTCCACAGCAAACCCGGGGCCGCCACTCACTACGAGGAGGGACACTCCCCATGCACTACGGTACGGCCCGAAATGCCGCCCGAGCCACAGCCGCCCAGAATGACCGGAAGTCCGTCGGGGGCGCCCGATGAGTGCACTGACCAGCGCCGCCGCGTGGGTACAGCAGTACCCCGTCCTCAGCCTTGCCGGGGCTGCGGTCGCCGTCGTCCTTCCCCTTCTGGCCGTCCTCAGCCTCAGGGGCCGGGACAAGACGGAGCAGCGCAAGTTCTCCGCCGGTACGATCGCGGCCGCAGTCGCGTTCCTGGTCTGCACCTCCGTCAGCCTCAACACCAGCTATCGGTTCACCTTGGACGGGCTCGATATGCAGGGGACGGCCGAGCGGCTGCTGTCCTGCGCGGCGTTCGAGTCCCTGATTGCGATGTGCGTACTCGGTGCCCGCGAGCGTCTGGCGAGCAAGGCCGGATCACCCGGTTGGTACGGCAGCGCGGTTTGGATCTTCGCGGGCCTGTCGGCGGTCCCGGCCTGGCACGAGGGCGGGGGACTGGGAACCGGCACGATCGTCCGCATCATCGTCGGCTCCTTCGGTGCCGCCCTGTCGGCACACGCCGCACTCGGTCTCGAACTGCGGCACCGGTCGGGTGATGAGTCCCAGTCCCCGATGGCACAGATCGCGCGTGATCTGCGCGAGCGGCTGATGTCGCTGCTGGGCCTGTCGCAGCGCAACCGGACCGCCCAGGAGATCACCAGGGACCGGGCCCTGTCCCGGGCGGTGGTCCTGGCGGACCGGTACGACCGCATCACGGATGCCGACCTGGAGAAGCGGGGCGCCCGGCGGCTCAGCGCGAGACTGGCGAACGCCATGGACGGGGCCGGCATCGCCGACGACCCCGACCGGCACCGCGAGTTCACGGCGCGGCTGGCCCTGCGCCGATCCACCCGCAGCCTGCGGGAGCTCACCCTTTCCTCACCGTGGGACACGGCCGACGACGCGGCACAGACGGCCGGCCTGGACGCCATGGGCGAGCAGATCCGGCACATCGAGGCACTGGCCGACGAGACCGAACGGGCGGTACTGGCACACCGTCCGGGCGCGCACACTGCACCGTCCGGCGCCCCCGGCACACCGGCACACACCACGGCCGCCGTAGCCGTCGGCACAATCGACGCCAGCGCGGCCGAGTGTGTCGACGACGCCGAGGCATACGAGGACATCCCGGAGCAGGCGTCCGGGAAGGCGGCGGCGGCACACGGTGTGCCGAGTGCGCGGGTGACCGCGCGTGTGCCGGATCAGCCCGGCCAGGAGCGGCACACATTCGCTCCGGAGGACACGGCACATGGCCTGGACCTCAGGGGCTACGCGACCAAGCGGGCCGCCCTGGAAGCCCTGTACGCGGTGCGTGTGCGGGCCGGGGATCAGCGGACGACCAACGCCATCACCGAGAACCTGTTGGCGGAGATGGCACAGGCCGGCATCACCCTCGATCGCGGGTCCGCGTGCCGAGCCATCGGCGAACTGCGCGGCACAAGGTCTGTACGCCGGGTCTCCGCCGCCGCGTGACCGGCACATCCGGGGGGCGGATCAGCGGTCCGCCCCCCGGCCCCGCCTGGCACACCGGGTGTGCCGATGACCGGAGATCGAAGGGACCACGATGACGACCAGGACGAGGATCAGCACACCGGCCGCGTTAGTACCGGCACCGCGGAACAGCGCCGACGTGCCACCAGTGCGGACTGTGCCGCCTGTGCCACCGGCGGAACGTGCCGCCGAGTTCGCCGACCGGTTGGCCGCCGCCGAGGAGCGGGTACGGCGTGCGATGGAACTGCGGTCCGCCGTCGAGGCGGCACACGCCGAGGCGGACCAGGCCCGGGGCGAGGCCGAGCGGGCGCGTGCCGAGGCGGCCACAGCCCAGGAGGAGGCGGCACACTGCCGGGCCCGGACCGAGGCGGCACAGCGACAGGCGGAGGACGCACACCGCGAGGTGGCACAGGCCGTAGAGGAGGCCCGCAGCGCGTGTGCCGCCGCCGACGCGGCACACGCCGAGGCGGTGGCAGCCCGTCAGGAGACGGACGCCGCCCGGCAAGAGGCACACACAGCACAAGAGGCCCAGCGGCTCGCCGAGGGCGCCCGGTCGGCGGCGATGCAGCTCGCCGAGCAGGCACAGCACACGGCCCGCATCGCCCAGAGCGAGGCCGGAACGGTCCGGCAGCAGCTCGCCGAGCTGCGGGAGGCGTACCGCCGGATCGAGACGGCACACAGCGGATGCGACCAGACCCGGCACACGGCCGAGGGCGCCCGGTCGGCGGCGATGCAGCTCGCCGAGCAGGCACAGCACACGGCCCGTACGGCGCACGCCGAGGCGGAGACCGCTAGGCGCGAGAGCGCCGAGGCACACCAGCGCGAGCAGACCGCCGCCGAGCGTGCCGCAGCAAGCGAGCTCCAGGCGCAGGACGACCGGAAGGCGCTCGCCGTGGCACACGGTCAGATCCAGGCGGTACAGACGGCACAGGCCGAAGCCGAGGAGCGGGCCGAGTGTGCCGCACGGGCGTGTGCCGAGGCACATCCCCAGCGGACTGCTCCTGTGCCGGCCAAGCCCACCACGGGCCGCCGGTCGGTCGTGGGGGGCACGAAGAGGCGCGGCAAGCGCCGGTGACGTACCAGCTTGAGTACCGACGAAGGGGCCGACCCGTCCGGGTCGGCCCCTTCTGCTCTCTGGGCTCAAGCGTCGAGGTGGCCGGCTTTCACGGCGGCGATGAAGCTTGCGAAGTCGCCGGCCGTGAAGGCGAGGGCCGGGCCGCCGGTGTCCTTGGAATCCCGGACGCCCACGACGCCGCCAGGCGCTAGAGCGATCTCGATGCATTCGCCGTTGGCACTGCTGGCGGTGGACTTGAACCAGTTCAGGGACGCGGGGTCTGTAATGGTGGGCGGGGTTCGGGGGGTCATCACTGTGTCTCCTTTGCGGCGATGAGGTCACGCAGCAACGCTGCGGATTCGTACTCATCGAGGGCGACCGCTCTCATACGGTCGAAATCATGGATCAGTTGTCGAACCGGTTCATCCCGCTCGACGAACAGCGCCCCGCCTCGCCCGTCCACGTACCCGACCCGCGGGTCGGACGGCCCGAATTCCAGGATCGAGAACGATCCGGCGAGGCCAGGATGCGCGCCCTTGGCGAGCGGACATACCTGAATGGTGATGTTGGGTCGCTCCGCCGCCGCGATCAGCGCCTGTACCTGCGCACGCATCACATCCGGGCCACCGACCGGGCGCAGTAGCGCGCCTTCGTCGATGACCGCCCAGACGTCCAGTGCATCAGGACCGTCGGCAAGGCGTGCTTGGCGCTGCATACGGACGTGTACCAGACGATCGACGTCAGCAGACTGCCGGCGAGCGTCGGAGAGCACAGCACGGGCGTAATCCTCGGTTTGGAGGAGGCCCGGGACGAAGCCCAGTTGCCAGGTCTGCACGCTGCGGGCGTCGGACTCCAGGCCCACGTACACGCCATGTCCGGACGGCAGGACTTGTTCGTACTCCGCCTGCTCCCACCAGCCGGTTTCCGCCGCCTGGCGGTGGATCAGAAGCAGCTGATTCCGGGCTTCATCGTCGGTGACCTTGTACAGATCGAGCAGGCTTCGCAGCTCAATCGCTTTGGCCAGGCCCTTGCCCTTTTCCAGGCGAGAGATTTTGGAGGTGGAGCACTCCAGGTGCCGAGCTGCCGCCGCCTGATCCAGATTGGCCGCCTCGCGCAGCCGCCGCAGTTCGCTACCCAGGCGGCGGCGCCGGACCGTTGGACCGCCCATTTCGCTCATCTGCCGCCCCCTTCGCCGCACCGGTCGTCGTGATGGATTTGCCGGTTGCAAGTCTGCCTCATCCCCAACACCCCGGTCAGCCATGGTCACATCGCCCTTCCGCCCAGTTCTGAGGAGTGAAATCTAGTGATGCACTTGTCTCATGGGATTGCATGACACATTCTAGGAGGGAATCCCGTCACGGGATGTAGCGAGCCGGTCGCGCAATGATCAACGGCCGACGGCCCGCGGAACCCATCAAGGGAGTGCGGACATGTCGCCCATCAGCCGAGGAGCCCAGGACTTAGCCGGCCTGCGATCAAACCCCCGCCGCCGTCTGATGCAGGTTCAGCGGCCTCACGGCAATGACGAGTTCCGCCACCGGGCGGAGGAAGCCCGGTCGTGGGCGGGCCGGTACGCCTCGTATGGATGGCAGGTCACGCCGAGCTGTAATGGCCGCCGGGGCCAGGCGCCGGACGGCCTGTCTCTGCCCCCGTTTCCGTGCCCCCTCCAGGACCTGCATCCCGAGGACTCGCACCGGTGGGAGAAGGAGGCCACCACCAACCCGTACGCCCTGGACGTCCTGTGGGCCGAGCGGGCGGCGTACGGGGTGATCGCACGCGGCGGCGGGACGGCGGTCATCGCCTCAGTAGTGGTTGACGGCCTCACCTGCGATGAAGTGAACGAGCGGCTGGCCGGGGTCGGCATCATCGCTCCCGTCCTGCGTACGGCGACCGTGCGCGAGTTCCGCGTCATCGGGGAACGGGCCACGGTCCTGATCAGCAACGCGCCGCAGCCGCAGCCGCTCCCGCAGGTGCACGGGGTCACCGTCCAGGAATGGCCCCATCCCGTCCCGCTACCCGGCGCGGCCGCGGGCGGACACGTCGAATGGGCCCAGGAGCCCGCCCCTGAGATCCCGCTGCCGCAGGCCGCCGCTGTGATGGTCGCGCTCCGGCCGCCGCCCCGTCCCTGACCCCGCACACGCGCGGTCGAGACGCCCGCGCACGGCACCGCACCCGAGGAGGCCGGGCCCATGACGCCGCCCGCCGCACCCCACGAACTCGGCACCACCCTGCCCGTCGTGCACGATCAACCCCGGCCCCGCCGACGGAGGCGCCCGTCGTCAGCATGTGCCGGCCTGATCCTTCCGCGCGCGACCACCTCACCGGGGCGGGCCCGCCAGCACATCCGGGCGGCGTTGGCCGAGTGGCTGGTCGACGAGGTCGACGCCCGAGGCTGCGAACTGATCGTCAGCGAGCTGGTGACCAACGCGGTCGACCACACCGACACGCCGCTCATCCGCGTGATCTGCCGGTTGCTGGACGATGTGGTGACGCTGACCGTCGCCGCCGAGCGGTCCCACCCGGGCGAGATCCAGGCAACTCGACCGGAGGACGGAGACGACCACGGCCGGGGACTGCTCATCGTGCAGATCACCGCGGACCGGTGGGGAGTGCGTCAGATCGTCGGCGACGGTGTGGCTGTAGCCATCTGGGCGGAGTGCACGGTGTCCGCTCACCGGCAGGGGGCAGCGTGCTGACGCGGACCCACAGCCGGGACGAACGCCGGACACTCATCCTCACTCTGCCGGCACCCGGCACCTACCGGGGCTCGCATGACGCCGTGTCAACGACCGGCAGGCCGATCAAATGCGCACGTCAGGCACTGGACACGCCTCAGGACGCCCTGCGGTGGCTCCTCGACCGGCTCGACCGGATCGCCGCCCAGGCCGATCCCCCGCAGGCCCATCCCATCCGGGGCTGGATCGACGACCCGGGGCAACACAGCACCGTGCTACGGGCCCTTGTCGCTGGCGAAGACGTCGCGGTGTCGCTCTCGCCGGACGGAGACGCGCTTCACCACGTGCTCACCCTCCAACAACCCGCCAACCGGAACGAGGACTGATGTTTGCCATCCAGCCGCCACCCTGCCCCCTGCCAGAACCGGCCGCATCCACGCCCGAGCCCGAGGCGGCACGGTCCGGTGACGAACCCGCCACCCCCGTGGCGTCGGGAACCAACGGATCCCTCCAGCGGCGTGCGGACTGATCCTCACCCCTCCAGCCCCCGTCCCGCCGCCGGCCTCCGGCCCGGCGGGACGGGATGCCGGGGACACCTACCGCCGGCACCGCCTCCCGCCGAGCGCGCGGTGACCCCGCAGCCGCTGCCCGCCCCTCACACCCCCGTTGGGGGCGGGCAGCGGCCCCGATCCACCCGGCAGCACATCCCATCACCCAGGACCAAGGAGATTCCATGCGGATCGCAGCACCCTTCCCACTCCAGACACCGGCCCCCGTCGGAGCCAGGCCCGGCCCCGTACGGCCCTACGCCGTCACCGGCGCCCGCCTCCAAACGGCCGACCCCCAGGCGGTGCCCGACCCCCGGCCGGTGTACGACCCGCGAACCCAGACCGCCGCGTACGCCGACGGGACCCCGTTGACGGCGATGGCGACGAGCAAGAAAACCAACCCCGATGGAGACACCAAAAATCCGCCGCAGCACGACGAGGGCGCCGACCCGGGCGTATTCGAATGAGGACCGTCCTGGTAGTCGACGGCCCCCATGAGGCCGCCACCGACTTAATCGTGCAGGCCCTGACCGACCGGGCTGTGCCCGCTTTCCGCATGGACACCGCGCAGTTCCCGGCCGAGGTGGAGCTCAGCGCCCACCACCGCGGCGGACCCGCAGCGGGCCCGTGGGAAGGCCGGCTGACCACCGCGTGCCGCAGTGTGGACTTGGCCGACATCGGCGCCGTCTACTGGAATCGGCCGCAGCAGTTCGAGTTCCCCGGGCTGTCCGTCGCGGACGAGCACTGGGCGCGCGGCGCGGCCCGGATCGGGCTCGGCGGTGTCCTGACCGGGCTTCCGGTGCCGTGGATGAATCACCCCAGCCGGGCCGCCGCCGCCGAATTCAAGCCCGAACAACTTCGGGTGGCGGCCGCGGCCGGGTTGGACACCCTGCCCACGCTGGTGACCAACAGCGCCGAGGAAGTCCGCCGGTTCGCCAAGGAGGTCGGAGCCCCGCTCATCACCAAGCCGCTGGGCATCCCGTACATCGCGCACACCGGCCAGGTGGAAACGATGTATACCCGCCGCGTCGACCTGGACGAGCTCGACGGGATCGAGACGAGCGCCCACCTGTTCCAGGAGGAAGTTCAGGACAAGGCCTACGAGGTGCGGGTGATCGTCATCGGCGGCGCCTGTCACGGGGTGAGGATCGACGCCGGTAGCACGGCGGCCGGCCTGGACTGGCGGACCGATTACGACGCGCTGACGTACAGCTCGGTGGCCGTCCCTTGCTCCGTCGCCGCCGCGATCCGCACCTACATGAAATGGATGGGGCTCACGTACGCGGCGCACGATTTCGTTGTCCGGACCGATGGCCGCTGGACGTTCTACGAGGCCAATCCGTCCGGGCAGTTCGCATGGCTGAACGAGAAGGTCGAGTTCCCGTTGGCCGACACGATCGCCGACACCCTGAAAGGGTGGTGCACATGAAGTGGCGGCCGCACGCCCGCACCCTGGCCCGCACCTTGCAGGAGTCCGGTGACCTGCACGGCGGCCACTGGCGGCGGGCGCTGGAGCAGACGCCCCG
This sequence comes from Streptomyces sp. PH10-H1, assembly GCF_030063355.1. GTDB lineage: Bacteria > Actinomycetota > Actinomycetes > Streptomycetales > Streptomycetaceae > Actinacidiphila. Next base: position 26,155 of record NZ_JASISZ010000038.1, on the reverse strand, counting down.
GCACCGGTTCGTCCCCGTCTACTACCAGAATGGCGGCGGCAGCCCGACCGTGTGGCGCCAGAGGACCGCAGCCGACAAAGAGCACTGGCTCACCCCCATTTACGCGAACACCTCCCTGGTCACGCGCCTGGACCCCGCCACGGCAACACCCGTCGAGGACGGCGGCTGGCATGGGGTGCCCACCGCCTCCAGCACGCAGCCCAGCCTCATGGTGCGGATGCTGGAATCCCTGGACATCGGATTCAAAGACACCGTGCTGGAGATCGGGACCGGCACCGGCTACAACGCCGCGTTGATCGCGCACCGGCTCGCCGGCGCCGACCAGCTCACCACCGCCGACATCGACCCCGAGCTGACCGAGGCAGCCCGGTCCAGGCTGGCCAGCCTGGACCGGCCCACCCCCCAGGTGGTGACCTGCGACGCCAGCACCCAGCAGTGGTCACCGCGATCGTTCGACCGGATCATCGCCACGTGCGCGCTGGACCGCATCGGCCCGGACCTGGCCGCGGCACTCGCGCCCGGCGGCCGGATCATCGCCAACGTGATGCCGCCGCTCAGCTCCGGCCTGGCGGTCCTCCACGCCATCGCAGACGGAAGCCTGCAAGGGACGTTCCATTGTGACGGCGGTTCATTCATGCGCGCCCGACACCACCCCACGGGCTACGACACCCCGGCAACCCAGCGCCCACCGGCGTCCGGACAGGGCGGCCCGGCCGGCATCCCCCTGGAAGCGTTCGACTCCCCTCACTTCCTGTTCCTCCTCGCCGCCCATCTCCCCGGCGTCGATCTCGAATACGGCATCGACGACCAGGACCACGCCACCCGCCGGCTGGTCATGCCGGACGGCTCATGGGCAAAGGCGTCCTACCCGCCGTCCGGGGCGGCGGCCTACCAGCAGGCCGCCGACCCGGACCTATGGACCGTCGCCGAGGCGTCATGGCGCTGGTTCGACCAGCACCAGCGCCCGTCATGGGGGCGATTCGGCCTGACCGTCACCCCGGACGGAACACACCGTGTGTGGTTCGAGGACCCCGGGAGCGTTGTGGCGAAGTTCTGAGCGAGCGCCCCACATGGACCGGCCCCGCTACCTTCTGGCAGCGGGGCCGGTCCATGTGTCCATGTGCCGGAGCGAGACCCGAGCTACTACCGGCCCAGCATGGCCCGGCACGAGCGCGCCATATCCCCGCTGATCTGCCCGTACTGCACGCCCATGGAGCACACCAGACCCGGACGTGTGGCCACGTCAGACCGAGGGCGGGCCGCCGGCGCAGCGGTGTGCGCTACCCGG
>NZ_JASISZ010000038.1:0-24768 GCF_030063355.1 Streptomyces sp. PH10-H1 | reverse complement strand
ACCGGCACGAGCGCGCCATATCCCCGCTGATCTGCCCGTACTGCACGCCCATGGAGCACACCAGACCCGGACGTGTGGCCACGTCAGACCGAGGGCGGGCCGCCGGCGCAGCGGTGTGCGCTACCCGGGGCCGGACCGCACGCGGCGTTGGATGCCGCCGCCGCTGCGATTGGCGAGCGGGCTCTACCGCCGCGGTGTAGACCGGCACCACGACCTCCACCCTCCGCACCGCCGCCGGGCGCACCGACGGAACCGACGCTGCCGACGGCGGGGGAGTGGTGGGACCGGCGACGAGCGCCAGTTCCGGCCCGATCCCGTCCGCCGCCGGCAGCAACTCCGGCACCGGCGCCGCCGAGGTCGTCGGCCGTACGGACCCGGCAGGCCGGGGCGCCACGGACGGCCCGACGGTGGCACAGCCACCCGTCATCAGCACCACCACGGCGACTGCCACCGCCCGGACACTCAAGATCATGACGCCACTGTGCCCGACGCCGACCCGCCGTCGACACCCGCCAGGCCGGGCACCACCCACACGAGCGACACGGCCGTATTCTCCGCGTGCGCACGCCAACCGACGGCACCTTGCCACCCGCCCGACGTCAGGCTTCTGTGAGTGAACCCCCTCGCCGCCGCCCGCTACCGTTCTTCCCGGCACCGTACCCAGGGCACGGCGCCGGTGACGGCGCCCGTGCACGGGCCGAGACGGCGAGTGCTTCCGTACGCCGGTGACGTCGGCACCGGCCAGGCGTACACCGGAACATATGAAGGGCAAGACGAAGCTGCTCGCCCCCACGCAGGACAGGTGCGACCTGTGCGGCCGGCTGATCGACCCGAACACCGCCCGGTACGGCGCGGCACGTGACTCCTCCGTCATCCACAACCGCGATCCGCAGATGGACGGCAAACGACTCCTCATCGCCTGCGATGCGGAGCACATGACGACCCTGTGGAATCAGTACCAGCAACGCCCGTACTCCGAGCCGGAACTGTGGGCCGGAAAGATGCAGCGAGTGCTTCGGGACCACCGGCGCGGGCTCGACCAGGCAGCCATGGAACGCGCCACGGGCCTGACGGCCGAGCAGATCACTGCCGCTTTCCTATGGAACAACGCCCGCGCCCTCGCGGGAACCTTCCGGCCCCCTGACCCGACCTGATCATTCCCACCGGCCCGCCCCACGAGCCGACGCCCCTCAGCCTCAATCAGCCCCGTCCGGCAGCGGGTGCGGCGATCGGTACCGTCTTCGGTATTCGGTTGTATTCTCGACGTATGGCAGACACCACGATCAAGATTGACGAAGAAGTCCGCAACCACCTGCGGACGGTCGCTGACGAACGCGGCATAAGCGTTCGGGCCCTGGCAGAGAGGGCCTTGCTGGACCTGCCCACCGAGGCCGACCGCGCCGAGCGGGCCGCCCGGGGCCTGGCCTACGTCCGCGCCCACCTGCGCCCCGACCTCACCGACGACGACGTCACCAGCGCCGAGCAGTGGTTCGACGCCATCGTCGCCGGCACCGTGGGAGAGATTCGTTGATCATCCTGGATCACACCGCCGTGCTGGCACTGGCCCGAGGCCACCGCAGGCTCTCCGGCATCGCAGCCGGCCCGGACGCCGAAGGTCGGCCGCGGGCCTACGTGCCCGCGCTCTGCCTGATCGCGGCCGGCGTCGAAGAGCCCGGACCGCAGTTCACCGCCCACGTCGGCGCGCTGCCCGGCCTGGACTTCCTGCCCCTGGACTTCCCCGCAGCCGTGGCCGTCGAGCAGATCACCGCCGACGGGATCGCCTGGCAGCACGCCCACGCCGTCCACGCCGCCAGCGCCTCCCCCCACACACCCGGCAGCTCCGCGATCCTCACCGCCACCCCCCACGCATACGGCACCACCGGCCTGCGCATCGTGGACATCGGCGCAGGCCGCGACGACCACTAACCGGACATTGCCGATATGAGTCCGCGTACTCATGACGGCTGTCAGCGCCCCCTGGCACGCTGAGGGCAACCACCATTAAGCGAGGGAGCCTCCCATGAGTGACGTCCAGAGCGCTGACAGCGCGGGTGGCCACCGCTTCGCGCGCCTGTTCGGCACCGCGACAGGCAAGGCCCTGCACCCGCTGTTCCGGCTGGTAGAACCGCTGATACGACGCGGATACACCACGTACGCAATCGTGATCGTGAGCCTGATCGTGTGCGCCGTCACCACAGCGGCGGGCTACGGCCTGGCGGCGCTCGCCCCCACGCTGCCGGCACCACTGACGCCGCCGACACTCCTTCTCGGTGCCGTCCTGGCCATCGCCGGTAAGCTCGGCATCGGCGCTCTCGCCATCACCCTCCCCTTCTGGGCGGTAGGCGGCGCACTGCACAAGGACCGCACGGACCGCACCACCGCGTGACGATTGGCCCTCCTGCCGCCCCCGGCGCTCAAGGATCGCCCGCTCTGCCTTAAGTTCCGCAGAAATCACCTCCCAGCCTCTCCGAGTTGGCGCGGCAGACGACTGCGACGGAGCTCCTTGAGCTCCGGAATGTGGTTATACAGCGTCCCTACCGACACGCCGAGAAGCTTCGCGATGGTGGTCACGCTGTTCTCCGGATTGGGCAGCATGTCCCGGGCGGCACGGATCAACTCCGCATTCACGACGGACGGGCGACCGCCGGTACGGCCGCGGGCGCGGGCGGCGGCCAGGCCCTCATGGGTGCCGGCCACGATGAGCTCGCGGATGAACTCAGCCAGTGCGGCGAAGACGTGGAAGATGAGCCGGCCGCCCGGGGTGGTGGTGTCGAGCAGCTCATGCAGGGACTGGAAGCCGATCTCTCGCGTCCGCAGCTCGGCCACCATGTTGACGAGATCCTGTAGCGACCGGCCGTAGCGGTCCAGACTCGGCACGACCAACGTGTCACCGGGCTGTAGGAAGGCATGACACGCCTTCAGCTCCGGCCGGAGATCGTTCCGCCCGGACTTCTTATCCGCGAAGACCCTGCGGCACCCGGCGCCCATCAGCGCGTCGTACTGCCGGTCCAGATTCTGCGCGCCCGTCGAGACCCGCGCGTACCCGATACGGATCTCAGTGAGTTTCGCGGGTGAGGCCGCGAGAAGGTCGGCAGGCTCCAGGGGCGGATTCATGCCCCAGATCCTCTCAGAAAACGGGGGTTGGGCGGTTGTTGACGACCGAGGTATTTGAAGGAGTTTTTGAAGGCGTGTCGCCCTCTTTCGACCCCGCCCGGCGGATCCTCAACAAACGATGGTTTTTTGACGTCGAACAAGCACGGCGGGGTGGAGCCCTCATCGTTCGTCGGCGTCCGGGTCACCGGGGATGTGCACGGGGCCGTCGTACTCGGTGCGGGCCAGGGTGGTGCCCTCGGCGTCGAGCAGGTGCAGCACGTTGTTGGCGCCGAGGTCCTGCCAGTCGTAGCGGTGCCGGGCGGTGTTGCGGAACCGCGCGCTGTCGGGGCTGGGGCGGCGGGGGTCGTCCTCGTACCACGCCTCGACCATCCACGACCGGTAGTCCGGGCGCAGTTGCTCGACCAGGCCGCGGAGCTCGCGCCGGGGGCGGGGGACCTGGTCGGTCTCCCGGAAGTACAGCGGGTCGTCACTGGCGGGGTCGCCCTGGTAGCGGACCACCGCGGCGACGGGGTGGACGATGCCGCTCCCCCATTCCTCGCGGCGGGTGCGCTGCTCGTCGGCGGCGGCCTGGCGGCGGACCTGCTCGGCCTGGTGGCGTTGGTGGGCCTGCCACAGCTCGGCGGCCTCGGGCGGCAACAGCGCTGCGAGCGGGCTGCCGTGCCGGGTGATCACCGTGCCCTCGCCTCCGGCGGCGGCGGCCAGCAACTCCGGCAGACGTGCCCGGGTCTCACGGACTCCGCACTCCTGCAGGGGAACCGTTGTGTACACAACTCGGGAAGCGGAACTGTCGCTACCGGCGGTTTCCGCTCGGATGTTCCTCACCACATCAAGGCCCTGCGATCAGCCAGAGGATCAGGGCGGCGTCGAGGTCCTGGGAGTAGCGGTACACGATGCTGATCCCTCGGCCTCCGGTCTGCTCGGGAAGCAGCTCGACGACGTACGACTCGCTGCGCGGGTCGGCGTCCGGGAGGCCGCGGCCCTGCTCGGCGTCACCTTCGAGCGCTCGACGAACGGACTCGACGGCGGCCTGCTCGGACCGGCTGAGCTCGGCGCGGGCCTTGGCGGCCGCGTCGGAGTAGAAGACGTGGGTCACTGGGCGCCGGCCTCCGTGAGCTTCTGCCGGAGCTCGGCCTCGACGTCGTCCGTCGAGCGGGCGAGCGCGGCCATGCCCTGCGGGTCGTAGCGGAGCAGGACCCGGTGCCGGTACGCCTGGGTGAGCTCGCGCACCTTCGTCAGGTCGTCGAGGTCGGCGGCGTCGAGCTCCTCCTCGAACCGCTGGCGGTCGCCGGGGAAGCCCCACGTCGACAACGCCTCGCGCAGCTCGGCGAGCGTGCCCATGGGCGGGGTGAAGCCGGGCCTGGCGGCCTGGTGGTCGGGCTGTGCAGTCACGGTGACCTCCTCGTCGCTGGTATCGACGCTACTCGTCTACCGCCCGGACGCGGTACGGCCCGACGGAATCCGCAGGCCCTGGTACCCGGGGCCGAGGCCGCGCCGCTCGCGGCGGCGCCGGATCGGGGTGGGCGGTTCGACGGGCTGCTCCTGGTGCTCGTCCTCGTCGGGGCCGGCGGTGTGCTCGCCGGGCGGGAGGCCGAGGCGTTCACGGAGCTGGGCCAGCTGCTGGCCGATGGTGAGCATCGTCGCCGCGGCGTTGGGGTGCGCGGCCGCCAGGGCGAGCGCGGTGGTCTCCATCGACTCGACCGCGTCCTCGACGGCGGCCGCGCTCCAGCTGGCCGGAGTGCTGGCGGCGTCGTGCAGCTCGCACGCGGCATCGGCCAGGGCCTCGGCCCGCTCGGCGACACCCGGCGCCGCGGTGGTGGGCAACAGGTCCATGGCCTACTCAACGACGGTGACGGTCGGATGGCTTCTCCCCTATATAGAGGAAGGCCCCGGCGGCGGGCAGCATCGGCCGGACGTCGCCCGCGCCGCCGGGGCGCTGGCCCAGTCTCCCCTACGCGGCGGCCTCGCCCGCGCCGGCGGGCAGTAGCTCCTCGTCGAGGTCGCGGTGCACCGCCTGGACGCGGAGCTCGTCGAGGTGGTCCATGTGCGCGGCGGCCCGGGAGGCAAGTACAGGTGCACGGTGCCGGCCTCCCCCGCACCCGACCGCGATGGTCACGGTGGTGTCGTCGTCGGCCTGGGCGAGCAGCTGGTACGCCGCGGTGACGATCGCGGCGAGCAGGGCCTGGGCGCCGGGGGTGCGCATGACGGCCCGCTGTACGCGGGGGTCGCGGGCGTCGAGGTCGCGCAGGGTCGGGTCGAGTTACGGGTCGGTGAGGTGACGGGCGTCGAACATCAGGGCACAGCTCGGCCGAGGCTTGCTGTGCCCGTAGCCGAAGCTCACGATTCGCATCTGGGGCATGGCTCTACGGTCAGGCCAACTCGGCCCGGGAGCTACGGACTTCGCGGTGTTGCCCGTTGCCTCTTTCCGGGCCCTGGTGGCTGCGGGTTCGGCGGTAGCCCAGCGGGCGGGCGATCACGGACGCGAGAATGGGCCCCCTGTGTCGAGGTCAACTCAGGGGGCCCTCAATGGTGTTCTTGCTGTTCCAGCTGCTCGGGCGCAAGTGGACGTGGCGGGTGATCGGCACGTTCATGCTGTTCGCCCTGGTGGCGGGCTGCCTCCACAGCTGAGGCGTCAGGAGAGGCCGAAGTCTCCCGGGCGTCCGGCCGCGACGCGGGCGCCGGCCAGTTTGCCCTCGCTCGCGGCGACGGCCAGGGCGGCGGCCTGCTCGACCTCGGCGGCGTCGTGGCTGCCCGCGACGTCTCCGCCGAGGAGCAGGACCTGGCGGCCGTCGAGCACGGCCTTGACCCACCCGGCGGGCGGCCTGGGGAGCGTGCCCTGGTAGAACCGCTCTCCGGTCGGGGTCATCACGATGAGCTGCAGGTCGCGTCCGTGGGGCTGGAACACGGCGATCCACTCGGCGAGCGGCTCGGCGTCGAGCTCGGCGGTCACGAGCTGGAAGCCGTTCTCCAGCAGGGCCTGCATGAAGACGTTGCGCGGCTCGGACCCGTGGGTGCCGGAGTCGGTGTACGGCGTCATCACCATACGGGCGACGAGCACGGGCGTGCCCTCGACGATGCCCGCGACCATCGTCATGTCGAGTCCGTCCTCGGGCTGCACGAGCGCGGCCTCGGCCTCGGCGTTCAGCTCGATGATCCGCGACGGCGCACAGCGGTCGTGCACGAACCAGATGCCGCCGGCGCCCACGGGACCCCTGCCCAGCACCACGTTGACCGGCCCGGCGTCGAGCGGCTGCTGGCACTCGATGCACGTGCCCTCGGTGATGCCGCGGGCCTGCACGGCCATCTGCGTGCCGAGGGCCTGCTCGACCTCCGGGCTCATCCGTACGGCCAGCGTCATGGCCTGCTCCCCTCCGTTGTGCCGGTGACCTGGTGGTTCCGGGCGTCCGTTCACCGTACCGGCGTGGTCCTGGTGCTCATCGCGTTCAGCGGGCTCCGGTCACCCTCGGCCGAGGGCCTTGCGGGCGGCCTTCTCCGCGCGGGCCATGGCCAGGGCGGCCCGGTGGGTGGCCTCGGCCGAGGCGAACGTCGGACGCTCGATGCGTTGGCGCTCGGCCTGCTCCTCGATGTGGACGTCCTCCGGCTGTTGGGCCCAGCGGCGCGGTTCGGCCGGGGCGGAACCGCGGAGCTCCGGCTGCTCGAACCGGTGCAGGCCCCAGCGCTCGCGCCGGTCGGCACGCTCGGCCAGGCGCTGCTCGACCCGGGCGGCCTCGCGCTGCCGGTCCAGCTCACGGGCCTGCTCGACGCGGGCCCGCATCCGTGCCCGCTGCTCGGACGTCGCCTCGTCCCACGCTTCGACGTGCGCGGCGACCTTGACCTCGCGGCGGCGGCCGTAGCCGTGGGCGTTCTTCCGGTCGTTGATGAGCCGCCACAGGCGCCAGGCGGCCAGGCGGCCCATGTTCTCGGCCTGGAACGTGATCTCGCCCCACTCGTTGCGCCGGACGATGTTGCCGGTGAGCAGCTCGACGAGCTCGGACTCGGTCGACCGGCGCAGGGCGATGGTGACCGTGTGGTGCAGGTCAGACCACGAATCTCCCGTGATCGACCGGCTGAGCTCCTCCGGAGTGCCGGAAGGCAAGAACACCACCCCACGGCCGAGTTGGGCCCTCCAGGAGTGCCACACGCGGCGCATAACGCTCCTGGCAACGGCGCTGACGTCATCCCCGAACGCCTGGCCAGTCCTCTTTCCAGTCGCCGCCGAAGGCGTCGTTTCTGCCTTTTCCATCCCTTCCGACCAGATCAGCCCACTACTACCGGTAGATGAAGAACCAACTAGTTGTGTGAACCCCTTCGCGTATAGAGGAGACGCTTTGCCATTAACCCCAAGTGCCATCAGGCGGTGGACTCGGGCGGTCATCTCGGCGGCGCGGTCGCGGTCGCGGTCGGCGACCGCGATGCAGCGGAGGTCCGGGGCCGGGGCGGGCTTCGCCACGGCGGGGGCCACCAGGGCGGCCGTGGGCTCCTCTACGGGCTCCCAGCCGGGCCAGGCGTCGGCCTCGGCGGCGTCGGCGTGAGAGGCACGCTGCCACTCGGTCCGGATCGTCTGGGCGACGGCGGCGGCCGGGCTGTCGGCCGGGTGCTCCCAGCGCGGGGCGGCGGCCAGCTCGGTGATGAGCTGCTGGGTCTCCTGGTTCTCTCCGCGTACGACGAACGGCTCGACGGCCGGGGCCGGGCGGGCCGCCAGGCGGCCGAGGGAGGCGTCCTCGTACGGGTCCTCTGCCTCGGGGAGGTCCCAGACACGCAGCTCGCGCATGAGGTCCTCGGGGAGGTCGGAGGGGATAGCATCCTCGCGCAGGCACAGCGCGTACACCGCGCGGCGGCCGGGCGCCGGCTTCTGGACCTGCTCCGCGAACCCGAGGCGGTACAGGCCCTTGAGGTCGTCCCAGTACCGGTCCGTGCCGACCTCGTACACGTACGCGTAGCGCTCCGACAGAGCGACTCCCCCGTCCACCTGCGCGGTGCCGTACCGGCCCTCTACGCGGCCGGTCATGGGGTCGAGGCGCTGGGAGTTGAGGAACTTCGCCAGGCGGAACTTCGTCTCGGGGAGGATTCCGCGGTACCGCGCGATCTCCGCGATCCGGTACCAGGTGGTGAGCCTGAGCACGGGGGCCCGCAGGACAAGCACGGGGCTTTCCTGGGTACCTGCATCCGTACGCGACACGCCGGGCACGGCCAATTCGGTGGACACACCGGCACTTGGGCGCACTGGGCTGACACCGCAGCTGTCCGCTACGATGGGGACACCACCTTCTGGGGTCTACAAAGCAACAAAAACGGGACCCGCCTACAGGGGGCCTAGGGCATATAGGACCGGAAAACCGGCCCTGACCTGGTCTTTTGTGGGTTTTAGGTGGCCTCCTGGTTCTTCGTGGCGGTCGAGTTGGCGCTCAACACCACGCGGGGTCGGGATGGGTGGCTGATGTGGGAGTCAGCCGGGTGATTAGTTGTTCAGTGAAACGATTGGGACCTCTCCCGGGGGCGGGATTCGAGGTCCCCCCTAGACAAGTAAGGCCCTGGCTCCGTTGGAGCCAGGGTCTTCTGCTTGTCCGGGGTCTCTGTGCTGCTCCCGCTGCTGGGTAAGCAGCTTCTGGTGCAGCTCTGCCAGGGCCTCCCGGAGCACCTGCGCCCCGGACACGCCCAGCTTCTTGACGAGCTCCTCGTAGTGAACACGAGCGTCCTCGCCGGGCTTGAGCACGACGGTCGCGCGCATGTCCCGACCCCGGTTGAACTCCGTGGTCTTGGCCCGGTTCTCGTATAGCTGACGCTGCCCGACAAGTAGCGCAGGGTAGTCGCCGCTACGTTCAGTGGTGATGCCAGTCGGCATGGTCGAATGGGGAGTGGGGGCGGAATCGGCCGTTTACGCCCCCGACCGTCGATCCATTGGCGAGAGGCGAACATACCGGGGCATTTCGGGGTGTCGATCCAATCCGCTCCACTCCACATTTGCGCCTCCCCATTCCGCCCCCTTACTGTCGCGTTCCGGCTCCCGCCGGGACGACAAAAAGGGGAGAGTGTGTGACAGACCGTCTGTATCTGCGGCATTCAACTGACAAGCAGACCAATGCCCGTCAACTTCACACTCTGGATAGTCTGCTCAAGTCCGGCGCACGTAAGTACGAGGACCCGGCCACCTCGTCCCGCGTCTACGCGATCAACCGGTCCGGGTTCTGTCGGCTGCTCGATGAGGCGGCGGTCGGCGACACCATTCGTATCGCGGATGCCGCGCGGCTGTTCCGCTCGACCAAGGACGTCATCCAGATCCGGGAAGTCCTCCAGCGGCGCGGTCTGCACCTGTACATCGCCGCCGGCGCGTGGTCCGGCTTCGACCTGGCGGCCGACGACCCGCAGACCAAGCTGTTCGTGACGATGCTTGCCGGGGTCCTGGAGTTCCAGCGCGACATGATCTCGGAGAACACCAAGGAGGGCGTGGCCGCCGCCGAAGCCTCCGGCAAGACCCTCGGCCGCCCGGCGTCTCTCGATGAGGAGGAGACGGCCAAGGTCATCGAGGCTTATGGGGAAGGCGCCGCGGTCAAGGCGCTGGCACGGCAGTTCGGCGTCGCGCCCAAGACGATCCGCCGCGTCTTGGACGCCGCCGGCGCCCGTGACCTCGCGGGCGCCGGCGAGCCGCAGGAGGGTACCGTCGACGCCGGGCAGGACAAGCCCGAGCCCAGCACCACGGTGGTCCTCGACATGCCCGGCCTGCTCGCCGACCTCCTCCAGGACACCCGGGACACCGCCGTCCGCGAGGCACTGCACAGAGGCCGCACCATCCGCCGGGGACAGGGCTACTCGGTGCGCGTCACCGCACCGCTCGCGCTCCACCAGGCCGCGCTGAAGCAGTGCGCCGCCCTCGCCGGCGGCGGGGCCCCGGCCGGGCGGAAGGCGTACCGCGCTTATGCCGACCGGATCACCGCGGTCACTCCCGGGGTCGACTCCGTCGCCCGTCACGTCGCCGCCCAGGATCCGGCCGCCCGTAGACGGTGACCCGCTTCCCGGTACGCTCACGGCCATGCCGTCCCATGCCAGCGATCCGCGTCATCAGCGCCTGGTCGCCGTCCTGCCGCCGCTGCTGGCCCGTACCTGCCCGCCGGACGGCGGCGGCTATGGCGGTGCCTACGAGTTGCGGCTGACCGGCCGCGAGGTGCGGGAGCTGGGCGGGCTGGATCTGCTGCGCTCCGCCCTTCGCGCGGCGGCCCGCTCGCAGGGCTGGACTCGGGTCGAGACGTACGGCACGGACACCGCGGTCGGGGAAGCGGTCGTCGGCGTCGTCGACCGGCGCGAGGCGCCCGGCGGGTTCGCCGAAGCGGTGGACCGGCACCGGCAGAAGCGGATGCGCACGGCCGTCGAGACGGTGGCGCGCAACAGGGCCGAGGGCACCCGGCGCACCGTGCCCGGCTCGGTGGTCCTGGCCGCCCAGGAGTTCCGGGCGGCGCTGGCCGACCTGGGCTGATCTGCGCGTCCTTCTCAGTAGAGCAGCGTCGGGGTCCCGGGCCCGGAAGCTTGTGGTCCGGCCTGAGCGGATTCACCTGCCCGTGTAGCGGGCGGTGTTGTCCAGGCGGGTGGTGAAGCCGCCGGTGGTGTCGCGGGTCAGCAGGAGCAGGGGTTCGGTGGCGGTCAGGTCGGTGGTGTCGGTGATGCCGCCGATCTTGCGGGTGGCGATGACGGCGATGAGGTCGCCGCCGGGGGCGAGGTTGTTGAGGTAGGCGGTGTTGCGCCGGCCGCGTTCTCCGTTGAGGAGGCATTTGGCGGCGCCGAGGACGCCGAGGGTCAGGCAGCCGCCGAGCAGGATGACGGTGGTGCCCTGGCCGAGGGTGAGGCGGGTGATGACGGTGAGGTCTGCCAGCAGCTCGCCCTCGGGTGCCCACAGGGGGGTGAGGCGGATGTCGCCGTGTCCGGGGAAGGTGATGGCGGCGTCCGGGGGCGGGGTGAAGCGGCAGGGCAGGTGCGGGCCGAAGTCGGCGTATGCGGTGTTGCGGTGCGGGGCGCCGAGCACGATCAGGCAGTCGGGTTCGGCGCTGTAGTACTCGCCGGGGTGGAAGTCGCGGATGGTGGCGGTGGGGAAGGTCTGGGCGAGTCGGACGCGTACGTAGAACAGGGCGTCGAGGTCGGCGAAGCCCGCGTAGCGGGCGTACAGCGGGTCGCCCGGGCGCTGTCGGTCGGTGCCCTTGGGGAGGGCGGAGCACACTACGTCGACGCGGGAGGTGGCGGTGACGCCGAAGAACCGGCCCGCCGTCTCGGACGCCCCGGTCGCGGTCGGGGCGGGTGCGTCGTCGGCCGGCGGGGGTGGTTCGGTGAGGTAGCTGCCGTCGGAGATGAGCAGGGCGAGGGTGTCCAGTGCCTGTCCGGCGTGGCGGCGCACCGTCTTGGCCGAGCAGCCCAGCACGCGGGCGAGGGATTCCTGCCGTTCGGTGAGGTGGGGCCAGGAGTGCTCGGGCAGCAGATTGAAGTCGGTGGCCGTGTAGCGGCGCTCGTGCGGGGATAAGGCGTCGATCGCCCTTCGCAGGGCCGCGACCAGGCGCGTGGTCTCGCTGCCTGCGCGGGACAGCGGCGGCTGGCGGGCCAGCAGCAGCGCCCGGAGCTGGTCGCTGAGGGCCGTCACGGCCCCGGGGTGGCCCAGGGCGGGGCCTTGGCGAAGCCGCAGCAGCTGGGCGCGTACGTCTTCGGGTGCGAGCCGGGGCGGGGGGACGGTCATGTGTCCAAGGGTTGTCCACCGGGCGGGATCTGTCCCGGTTTTGGGGCAGCGGACGGGATGTCTGCCCGGCCCGGGCCACGGCGACGATGGCCCGGCGCCCGCTTGATGTGGATGCGGGCCTGGTGCACCACGACGACAAGGGAGATCTGGTCATGCCGCAGCCTCCGCCCCCTCCGCCGCCCCCGCCTCCGCCGCCGCCGGTTGAGGTGCCGCCCCCGCCCCCGACGGGCAGGTAGCCGGGCCCCGGCCCGGCCGTGCCTCTCGCGGCCCCGGCGGACATGTCCGCCGGGGCCGCTGCCTTATCCGTTTCACCGAAGGAGAGATGGACCGTGGACGTACGCCCGGCCTCCGCGCTGGTACTCAATCCCGATGAGCTCGGCCCCGATCCGGCGGTGGGCATGGACCTTGCGGTGAAGCTGGGGATCGGGCAGCTGGAGATCCGCTCGGCCGAGGGTGCCAACGCGCTGACGCTGCCCGACGAGAGGCTGCGGCACATCCGTGCTCTGGCCGACGAGCGGGGCCTGGCGGTGGCGGCGCTGGCTTCGCCGCTGTGGAAGTGGTGCCGGCCCGAAGCGCGGCCGGGACGGGTGGACAGCTTCGGCTTCCCCACCCAGGTCCCGCCGGATGAGCGTCTGGGCTGGATCGAGCGGGCCATCGAGGCCGCACGGATTCTGGGCGCCCCGGTGGTGCGGGTCTTCTCCCACCTGCGCGTCGAGCCGGAGCTGACCGAGCAGCTGCTCGGTGACCCGCTGCTGGCCAAGGCCCTGGATGTGGCGAACACCGCCGGGGTGCGGCTGCTGCTGGAGAACGAGCCGGTGTGCACCGTCGCGACGGCGGAGCCGCTGCTGGAGGTCCTGGAGCGGTACCACGGGCAGGGCCTGGGGCTGTGGCTGGACGTGGCCAACCTCCACGAGGTCGGCCAGGCCACACCCGAGGTGGTGCGCGCTCTGGCCCCGTACGTGGGCTACGTACACGTCAAGGACTACCGCCCCGACGGGACCGGCGGGCGCATCTTCTGCCCGGCGGGCACCGGGTGCGTGCCGTACGCCGAGGTTTTGCCGCTGCTGTCCGCCGCTTGCCCGGTGCTGCCGTACGCGCTGGAGACCCATGTGCGCGACACCCCCGCCGATGCGATCACCGCCGGGGCCGCGTTCCTGCGAGCGACGGTGGCCGGGGGCCCGGCGTGAAGCGGGTGCTGCTGATCGGGGCCGGGGAGGTCGGCGCCCAGCACCTCGCCGCCCTGGCCGCCTTGCCCGGGGTGGCGGTGGCCGCCGTCGCGGATCCCGCCCCGCGCGCTGTACTGCCGCCGGGCATCGCACTGTTCGCTTCCTGGCGGCAGGCGCTGGCCGCCATGTCCCCGGACCTGGTGGTGGTGGCCGCCCCGCCCGCCACCGCGCTCACCGCAGCACGCGACGCCGCCGTGTCCGGGGCCGTAGTGCTCGTGGAGAAGCCAGCCACCACCGACCCCGCCGCCCTGGCACCCCGACCGGGCGATGAGCGGATCTTCGTCGGCTTCCAGCCGCACTTCGCCCCCGGCCTGGACGGCCTGCTCGCCCGGCCGCCGGCCGTCGAGCGCGCGGAGGTGCTGCTGGCGGTGCGGCGCGATCCTGGCTACTTCCGCGACTGGCGCCGCACCTACGCGACGGCCGGCGGGGTGCTGCACCAGCAGGCCATCCACGGCCTGGCCCTGGCCCTGCGGCTGACGCCCGGCGATGTCGAGACGGTGGACGCCACGGTCGTCCACCGGCGGGCTCTGGCGGAGACCGAGGACCGCATCAGGGCCGACATCACCCTGGCGGGCGGGCGGGCGGTGCACGTGGACGCCCGCGTCGACCACCACGGCCCGCCCCGCCATCACCTCGTGCTCCACCTCGCTGATGGACGACGCCTGCATGTACGCGGCCGGAACCTCGAAGCCGGACTCGGCGCCGCCCGGGCCGCCCCGACGCACGAGGAGCTGCGGCACCTGATGTACGCGGCCGTGCTCGACGCCGCCGCCGAAGGACCCGTTCATCCCTGCCTGTTCCCACTGTCTGCGCTCAGGCGCCCGCTGGAGGTGATCGACCATGTCTACCGCGACGCGAGGGTTGTCCGGGCTGCGGACTCCGCTGCCGCATGAACTGGCCGTCGAGGTCGTCGAGCGCAAGGGCGTGGGCCATCCCGACACCCTCGCCGACGGCATCGCCGAGCTCGCCTCCATCCGCTACAGCCGGTACTGCCTGGAGACGGCCGGGGCGGTGCTGCACCACAACCTGGACAAGGTCGCCGTCCTGGGCGGCCGGGCCGCGTTCACCGACACCGGCGGCGTCTACGACCGGCCGCTGCGGGTGATCTTCGGCGGCCGGATCTCCACCTCCTTCGCCGGACGGCCGCTGCCGGTACGGGAGATCCTTGAGCAGGCCGCCGTCGACCATCTGCGCACGGTGCTGCCGGGCTTCGACCGGGTCCATTTGGAGATCCGGCACGAGAGCACCGACTCCTCCAAGTTCCCCCACTGGTTCGCCCCCCGGTCCCTGGAAGACCTTCCCGAGCGGCCCCGGGCGTTCTCCAACGACACGGCCTACCTCGTCGGCTCGGCGCCGCGTACGCCCGCGGAGACCCTCGCGCTGCTGGCCGAAGCCTGGTTTCGCCGTCACGCGTGGGCGGGCAGCGACATCAAGGCCCTCGTCGTGCGCCGCGGCGAGATGTGGACGGTCACGGTGTGCGTGCCCGCGCTCGCCGGGCACCTGTCCACCTCGGCCGAGTTCGACGACGCCGTCACCGCCTCGGCCCGCCAGCTGAGCGCTGAGCTCGAACAGCGGCTGCCGGGCCGGGTGGAGGTGGTGTGCAACACCCGGGGCAGCCGCACCGGCCCCCTCTCCGGGCAGTACTTCACGCTGTCCGGCTCCGCGATCGACTACGGCGAGGACGGCCTGGTCGGCCGGGGCAACGCCCGTACCGGGGTGATCAGCGGCGCCCACCTCGCGGGCAACGAGGCCACGTTCGGGAAGAACCCGGCCTACCACGTCGGCAAGGTCGGCGGCTGGCTCGCCGACACCGCGGCCGACATGGTCGCCGCCGAGTTCGGGCCGTGCCGGATCGGCCTGCTGTGGCGCAACGGCGCCCCCTACGACCAGCCCGCTTCCATCGAGGTCACCACCGGCAAGGAGGCTGCGGCAGCCGAGGCCGAGAAGCTGGTGCGGGCGGCGCTGGCCCGTACCGACTGGCTTGATGACCTGCTGTCCGGCCGGTACCTGCCCCGCATCACACCCGTCGAGCAGCTGCTGGCCGACCTCGAAATGATGGCCGGATGAGCACACACCGGATCGGCACGGGCCACGTCTGCGCCGTCGTCGTGCTGCCCGACGGGCTGGACACCGCGGCCGCTGAGGCTGCGGGCCGGGCCCTGCCCGGCGGCTGGCACATGGAAGCGTCCGCCGCCGGTGTGGAGAGGGCGGCCGTCGAGATCACCGTCGGGGCGGCGGGCATCACCGCCGACGAGCACACCGTCCGCGTACGCCTGCCCCCCTCCGCCGCCGGCTCGGACACGTTGGCGTACGTCACCTATACCGCGCTGGAACGGGCCCGCCAGCAGCAGCACATGGTCACCGTGCACGCCACCGCCCTGTACGCCCCCGGCGGGCGGGCGGTGCTGCTGCTGGGCGCGAAGGGGGCGGGCAAGACCAGTACCGCCCTGGCCCTCGCCGAGCGGGGCTGGGTCCATGCCGGTGACGACCTGGTCGTCCTCGAAGGCGACGGCGAGGCCGTGGTGGTGTGGCCGGGCAAGCCCACCGCCGCGATCCGCGACCCGGACCGACCGCTCGCCCCCAAGCCCCAGCGCGGACTTGAGCCCTTCGCTACCGGCCCGGCCCGGCTGGGGCGGATCGTGCGCATGGCCGTCCACCCGAGCTTGACCACGGCGTCGCTGACGCCCGCGGTGCCGCTGTCGGTGAACGAGCGGCTGCGGCTGCACGAGAACCTGGCCCGCTACATCTCCGGCCTGCCCACCCCTCTCACGGGTGTGGATGCGGCGCCGTACGGGCCGGTGTGGCCGCTGGACACCGCTGCCCTGGCCCGCTGGCGAACCAGCCTGATCACCGCGCTGGAGAACCACCGGTTCGACTACCTGTACGCCCCCGGGGCCGAGGCCGCCGCCGACCTGCTCGCCGAGGAGGCCGCCGCCTCATGAGCGTTGCCGTGATCCTGCCCAGCCGCAACGAGCCGGCCACCATCGCCGCCGTCACCACCGCGGTGGACGCCGCCCTCGGCGACGAACAGGCGGTCATCATCCACGCCGACACCTCCGACACCCCGGACACCACCCGTCGCTTCACCGCCACGCCGACCCGGGCCCGCAAGGTCGCCCTGACGGGGCTGGTGCGGGGCAAGGGAGCCCAGATCCTGGCCGCCGCCCGCCGGCCGGAGACCACCGGCGCCCAGGCGGTGCTGATCGCCGACACCGATACCCGAAACCCCGATCCGGCCGTCTACCGCGCCCTGCTGGAGCGCGTACGGTCCGGCGCGGCCCTGGCGATCGCCGACTACCCGCGCCACTGGGACGAGGCCAACCTCACCAACCACCTCGCCCGGCCGCTGATCGCCGCCGCCACCGGCCACGACGTGCCCCAGCCGCTGGCCGGAGACCTCGCCCTCTCCCGTGAGGTGCTGGCCGCCGCCCTGCGGGCTGCCGACACCCTGCCCACAGAGCTGTCGGCGTGCGTGGACGGCTACGGCATCGACGCCTTCCTGCTGCTGACCGCCGCCCGCTTCGGCCCCCTCGCCTCCGTCCGGCTCGATGAGGCCAAGCGGCACGCCGGGTCCTTCCCCCACTTGCCGGACATCTACCACCAGGCCGTCCCGGTGCTGCTGCACCTGACCGCCGTATGGAACCCGCCGCCCGCCCGTGGGCTCCACGCGGCGGTGTACCGGGCCGCCGACCGTGTGCTTGAACCCGGCCGTCTCCAGGCCATGCTGACCACGCTGGACGGCCTCGCCCCACCCCTGGGCGGATACGATGAACGTCCCTGGCCGCTGCCCGCCGCGGACGCCTGGCACGCCGTCAACTCCGGCATCCCGGCATCCGAGGCGGCCCGCCAGCTGTGGCCGCACTATCTGCTCCGCGTCCGCGACTGGCTCACCAGCGGACAGGACGCCACCACGGCGCAGCGGGCCCGAAAACTCGCCGCCGCGCACGCCCGCCTGCACACCGCCCTCACCCCGCCAGGAGCTTCGTGATGACCGCCGCCTCCACCTCCGGCTTCTCCGCCTTCGCCCTGGAGCCCTTCCCGGAACTCCACCCCGGCGACGACCTGGCCGGCGCCATCACCGACGTGATCACCCGCACCGGCACCGGCCTGCACCACGGGGACATCGTGGTGGTGGCCTCCAAGGTCGTGTCCATCGCGGAGAAGCGGTACGTCGACCTCGCCGGCGTCACGCCCTCGCCCCAGGCGGTGGAGATCTCGGCCCAGACCGGAAAGCCGGCCGAGATCGTCCAGCTCATCCTCGACAACTCCACCGAGCACTTCCTGGCCACCGAGCGCGGCCCGATCATCGCCCGGCACACCCTGGGCTACCAGCTCACCTCGGCCGGGATCGACCGCGCCGGCAGCGAGGGCGCCTGGCTGCTGCCCGTGGACCCTGACGCCTCCGCCCGCGCCCTGCGCGACGCCCTGATCACGTACACCGGCGCCGACATCGCCGTGGTCATCGCGGACTCCGACGGCCGCGCCGACCGGCGCGGGGCAACCGTCATCTCCATCGGCGCCGCCGGCATCAGCCCGCTGAGGGTCACCGAGCACGACGGCAAGCGGCAGGAAGAGACCTTCACCGACCTGATCACCGCAGCCGCCGGGATCATCCTGGGCCAGCGCGGCCGCGGCGCCCCCGTCGCCGTCCTGCGCGGCATCAACTACACCGCGAGCGACGACGGTGTGGCCGCGATGCTCCACCACCGGCCGTGACCTGGCTGATCACCGGCGCCAGCGGGGAGATAGGCACCCGCCTCGCCGCCGAGTTCGCCGCCCACGGCATCGCGCTGCGGCTGCTCGACCGCCGCCCACCGGCTGCCGGGCCGCCCGCGGGCGCCGAGTTCGTCCAGGCCGACCTGCGCGACCAGGACGCGGCCGAGAAGGCCGCCGCCGGGATATCCGCGCTCATCCACCTCGCGGGCGTCACCCACGAGGGGCCCTTCGCCGAGATGGTGGAGCACAACATCACCGCCACCCACCACATTCTGGAGGCGGCCCGCCGCCAGCAGGTGCCACGCGTGGTGCTGGCCAGCAGCCACCACGTCACCGGCATGAACCCCACCGGCGGGCCGCCGGAGAAGGCGCCGCTGGCGCCGGACAGCTTCTACGCCGTCAGCAAGACCGCCATGGAGGCCCTCGGCCACCTCTACGCCCACAAAGGCAACATGGAGGTCGTCGCCGTACGCATCGGCAGCTACCGCACCCATCCCAGCGAACCCCGACACCGGGCGACCTGGCTCAGCCCCCGCGACGCCACCACCCTGCTCTACGCCGCCGCCACCCAGCCCCTGCCCAGCCCCTTCCTCACCGTGTACGCCACCTCCGGCAACACCGAACGCTGGTGGCCCCGCACCGGGTGGGACACCCTCGGCTACCAGAGCGCCGACAACGCCGGCCAGCACCCCGACCCCGGGCCGCTCACCGACCGCTTCACGGGCGGCTCCTTCGCAGACCACCAACTCCCCACGTAGGAATGGCCCCCGCGATGAAGCAGCTCGCCGTCCTCGGCTCGCCCATCGGACAGGCCCTCTCCCCGGTGCTGCACCACGCCGCCTACCGGGAGCTGGGCCTGGACTGGACGTACCGCGCCATCGACTGCACCCCTGACCAGCTGCCTTCCTTCCTCGCCTCGCTGGACGGGAGCTGGGCGGGGCTGTCGCTGACCATGCCCCTCAAACGCGCCGCGCTGCCCCTGCTCGATGAGGTCTCCGACACCGCGGTGGCCACCGGCACCGCCAACACCGTCACCGTCCGCGGCGGCCGGCTCCTCGGCGAGAACACCGACGTCGAGGGGATGCTCCAAGCCCTCCTTGACTGCGGGGTCACCCGGGTGGAATCGGCCTGCGTGCTCGGGGCGGGCGCGACCGCCGCCACCACCCTCGCCGTCCTGAACACGCTCGGCTGCACCGAGGTGACCGCCATCGCCCGCGACCCCGACCGGACCGGCGAACTGGCCGAAGCGGCCGAGCGCATCGCCATCGCCCTGCGCATCCGGCCGTGGAACGAGGCCGCCCGCAACCTGGACGCGGGCCTGGTCGTCTCCGCCCTCCCGCCCGCCGCCGCCGACCCCCTCGCGTCCCTGTGGCCCGCCGCCGGGAACACGCTGCTCGACGTGGTCTACCGGCCCTGGCCCACCCCGATCGCCCAGGCCGCCCGGCGGGCGGGCAGCCCCGTCATCGGCGGCCTGCCCATGCTCTGCCACCAAGCCGCCCGGCAAGTCGAACTCCAGACCGGCCACCACCCCGCGCCCCTGCCCGCGATGCGGGAGGCGGCCGAACGCGCCCTCCGTGAAGTGACGCCGGGCGCGTAGGGGAGACTGGACGGGCCCGGCGGCGTGCCAACGTCCGGCCGATGCTGCCGCCGCCGGGCACCTCCCGAACACCGCCACAGTCCTCACCGGAAGCCTGTTACGGCAGGTAAGCAACGCGTTACGCTCACCGGTATGGACTTCTCCGCGGCGCTGGAGCTGATGAAACACGAGGGCCGTCGCATGGCCCGCCGCAGCTGGATCCAAAGCGGCAAGTACGTGTACCTGGAGCCCGAATCGGCCTGTATCACCCCCGACAACCTGGACCGCGTCCTCGAAGCCCACCTGCGGTTCGTCACCGCGGGCAGCACCGTCCAGGCAGGGGTACAGCCCTCGCACGCCGGACTGCTCGCCGAGGACTGGTACGACATCGACGCCGAGACGCAAGGGTGACTGCGCGGCGGGAGCTGACCCGCACCCAGTGGACCGCCTTCCACTCGGCCTACCTGCGCTCGAACACCGCCGCCTGCCCCCAGTGCGCCACCTTGGGGGAGACGGTGCTCAAGCCGCTGGACCGGGTGGTGCGCTACGCGTGCGGGCACGAGCTGGCCCTTCCACCGAACACCGACCCGCTGACACGGCCGCGCTGACCGCGCCGCCGGCCGGTTCCCCGGCGTCCGCCCGTCTGCCGAACGGCCCTTGCTCACCCGGACGCCGGGCGCCGAGCAGCGGGGCACCGCCCTTTCGCCGATGGAGACCGGGAATCACTCTTCACCCGCCGGGCTCTGGGCGCCCCCGCGCGAGCGGAACACGACCCCGGCGTCGGCGAGGAGACGGTGGACCCCACCGTAGGAACGGCCGCTGGACTGGGCGAGCGCGCGGATCGAGGTACCCGCCTCGTACTGGGCCTTGAGCCCGGCGACGACCTCGTCACGCTCCGGGCCGGGCAGCAGACGGCGGGCCGGTGACTTCCTGGACATGAACGAATTCCTCCCACGAGAGCGCCAACCCCGCCATGATCACCCGATGTGGACGGCGGCGGCCACAGGTTCGACCGATCCCACCGCAGCCCGGCCCCTGGGGCCGGGGATGTCAGTGCACTCCGTGGCAGTTCGGATCGGTGCAGGCCCCCAGCTCGAAGGAGCGGTCCGCCGGCGGCGCGTCCTGCCACTGGGCCCGGATGGCCTGAAGCCTGGCCACGTCCGAGGCGATGTCCGGCAGATCCTCGCGCAGCCGCGTCGCCCACTGCTCGGTCAACGCCTTGCCGTTGACGTACAGCTCGCCGTCGACGCCGCCGACCGCGACCAGCACCCCGCGCTGCGAGGGGATCACCATCGCGCCGACCGCTTCGGAGACCTTGCCCTGCCGCACCAGGGCCTCGATCCCGGTCCGGGCCCTGGCCATCGCCGCCTCATCGACCGGCGGCATCGGGTCCGGGCCGCGCGGCGGCTCCAGCATCGTCACCCCGTCCTCGGGGCCGCCTTCCAGGCCGCGCCCGGCGGCCTGGTTGTTCTCGTAGAAGGTGACCATCTGCGCCAGGAACGGCATCTCGACGCGGAGCCGGTCGGCTGCCGACGGAGTCAGCCGCTCACCATTGGCCAGCAGCTGCCCGCTCTTGCCGACCGCGACCGAGAGCACCTTGCCGTCCGGGGTGAAGTGGTACTTCGTCTCCGCCCCCTCCTCCATCAGCCCGGCCGCCACCGCCCGGTCCCACGCCTCCCAGCGCTCCTTCATCGCAGCCTCGAACCACGGCGGTACGTCTGTATCGCTACCGGCCACGCGCCGGCGCTTGTCACGCCGGGCCTGCTTCGCCCGCTTTGCATCCCGTCCCACCGGCATCTCCTCGCCACTCAGCCCCCGCACCGACCAACGACCGACCCACGGGCAAGGTGCGAGAGGCACCACCGAACAGGCGAAAACCGTCCCGGCGGCAGGGAGGGGGAGCCACCGGGACGGTTCGGCATCGAGCGTAGAGCCGACGGGCTACACCGCCGCGGCGGACACCCGCACCGCCAGGGTCTTCTCGTCATCCGGATTCACCTCGACACAGAAGCCCGCGGCGGTCAGCGCCTCGCCGTACAGACCCAGCTCGGCCAGTGCCTCAAGTGGTCCTGCTATCCCTTCCGGCTGTATCTCGGCTGACCCTCCCGAGGGCTCCGCCGGGTCCTTCCCTCACCCGGCGGGCATCTGCTCGGCGGACCCCGCCTCACCCACCGCCTCGCCATCGGCGGCCGGGACCGGGCCCAGGTCCAGACGGCGCGTCATGTCCAGCTCGAATCGCCCGTACGGGTTCACATGCGTCCACCACAGCGGGGACAGAGCCCGGCGGTCGGCCTCGGTCAGCAGGTCGGCCCATTTCGGCTCGGCCAGGACCTGCTGCATCAACAGCGTGTTGACGTGGACGAGACTGCTCTGGAGGAGGTGGAGGGCCAGCATGGAGACCTCCTGGCTCTCCTTGTCATCGCCCGTCAGGTCGCCGTCCTTGCCATAGAAGAAGTCCGCGTTGGCCGAGTTCCAGTTCTCCACCACCTGCAGGCCCTCGTGGATCTCCTTGCGCATCTCCTCGTCGCTGAGGTAGTCACAGATGAACGCCGTGCGCACGACCCGCCCCAGTTCCTCGATGGCCTGATAGGTCGGGTGCTTGGGCCCGCCCTTGGTGAACCTGCGCAGCACCTGCTCGGCCTCGGCGGTGCCCAGCCGCAGGGCGGTGGTGTACTTCACGATCTGGTCATACTGCTGGGCGATCAGGTCCCAGTCGATGGTCTTCCCGGAGAGCACCGGCGCCAGCGTGGGCCAGTTCCCGTCCTCACCGGCGGCCGGCCGGTACAGCCGGGCGCGCCCGATGTTCTTCAGCCTCGGCATCAGCCGGAAGTCCAGCATGTGCGCGAACGCGAACCCCACGATCGAGGCGCCGTGGGTGTCGGTGTACTGCCGGTCGACCTCCATATCGGTGCAGTGCCGCAGCACGCCCTCGATCATCGAGGCGACCTCGGAGGCCGAACAGGACTTCAGCTGGGAGTAGATGCACACCGATTTCCGCTCCACGTGCCAATAAATCATCACCCCCGGTCCCCGGTACCGCTGGTGCCACTCCGTCATGAAGTTCGAGGACCACGCGCCGAACTTGCGGCTGTCCGAGGCACACGCCGTCCCGCTGCCCCACCACCCCTCCTCACGCACCGCGAAGGTCGCGTTGACCAGCTTCACCAGCGCGGCGCGCATATTGCCCCGGTTCACGAACAGGTGTCGCACCCGGCGCAGGGTGGCCTCCGACTCGCCGTGCCTGCCGGTCACCGCGACCCGCTTGATCCCCATGTTCGTGCCCAGTCCGAACAAAACTAGGAGCAGGCGTCGCCGCAGCACCTCGCGCGAGAGGTTCTCGCGGGTCGCCACCGTGGTGAACTCCGAGATGAAGTCGGTATCGAACTCGGCATATTTCAAGATGTCCAGGAGGTCGATGGTCCCCCATCGCCTCTGCACCTCGGTTTTGATCGCGGTCAGGTTCTCCGGCTCCTCCTGCTTGGGCCGCGGCGAGACCTTGATCCACCCCTCGCCGTTCCTCTTCACGATCGCCACGCCGCCGGTGGTGTCCTCCACCAGCGCCTTCTCCAGCCGGTCCAGGGCTTCGCGGTGCTTCTTCTTCAGCGCCGCGATGAACACCCCCGCGTCCAGGGGCTTCTGGATCGCGTCGTAGTGCACGTCCCGGTTCTCCTCGAAGTCCTGCGGCAGGTCGTCCTCCGGATTGCGCCACCGGTTCGCCCCCACCACCCATATCTCCCGGCGCCGCAGCGCGTCGCGCAGGGCCACCAGCACGCACAGCTCATACGGGATCCGCTCGACCCGTCCCTTGTCGTCGACCACCGCCGCCCGCCACTGGTCGGGCACCACCCCGTCCAAGGGAACCGTCTCGGCCGCGTCGAAGAACGCCCCCTCCTTCGCGATGGGCTGTTCCAGATACCGCTGGAGCAGGTCGATCGCGTCCATCACCGGCCGGTAGGCGGTGTTGTTGCACTTGAGCGTCAACGCCCGCAGCAGCGGCGTGAGCATCCTGCGCCAGTGCGAGGAATAGGCCGACCGCAGCACGGTACGCACCCGGGCCTTGTACTTCGCCTCGTTCGCCGCCGCCTCCGCCGCCAGCGCCTTGAGCGTCCTCTCACTGACCACCGGGAAGATCACAGAGCGGACCGTGCCCGACGGCTGGGCCAAGGACGCCTCGGCGACCCGCAGCATCATCGCCTCCTTGCCCCGCACCTTCTTCAGCTCGTCCGTCAGCTCCTTGTCGACCTTCCGCTCCGCCCTGGTGTTGATCTTCAGCACGAGCTGGGTGAACAGTTCCACCAGCGCATCGGTGATCTCGGTGTGCCGCACGTGGCACAACGCGGCCAGCAGCGTCAGGCGCATCGGCGGATGCATCCGCGCCATGTTCGCCGGGTACTCCTTCGAGGCCCGCGCCCGCCAGGCGTCCACCTGCTTCTCCGACACGTCCGCGAACAAGTCCGCCGGCATCTCCAGCCGGCGCACCCGCTGAAGCTTGTCGACCTCCGCGAACAAACTCTCCAGCCCCGGCGCCCCCGGGTCCGCCTTCAACTCGGTGAAGAACGACCGCCCGCCGCCCACGCTCCCCGCCTCCCCGGCCCCCTCCTCGCCCTCGCCCGGGTCGAGCAGGTCCTCCAGCCGGGAGCGGGTCGCATGCGAGAGCCGGTCCACGGTCCGGCGGCAGAACCGGGCATCGAAGTCCCGCGCCGCCTTCGCCACCAGCCGCCGCACCCTGGCAGGCGCGGGCGGCTCGATGCGGTCGTTGCGGCACCGCGCCACCACCGCCTCCGCCAGCCGGTCCCGGGACATCTCCACCCCGCACAGCTCCGCGCTCAGCCACTCGGCCAGGTTCTCCTGGTCTTGCTCGGTGGACTCCCGGAAGCCGAACGCCTCACGGATCTCCGCCCGGTGACGGGTAGCCGCCCGGCCCTGCCAGTCGTACGACGCCCACTCCTGCGCCGGCACCTTCACCTGCTGGGCCACATACGCCACCGCGGCGGCCGGAACCTCCTTGTCGGACTCCGGGA
The DNA here is from genome assembly GCF_030063355.1 of Streptomyces sp. PH10-H1. GTDB lineage: Bacteria > Actinomycetota > Actinomycetes > Streptomycetales > Streptomycetaceae > Actinacidiphila. Next base: position 408 of record NZ_JASISZ010000038.1, on the reverse strand, counting down.
ACCGGGCCTCGACCTCGAAGAACTTCAGCAGCATCGCGAAGCCCAACCGGTTCGCACCGGACTTGTTCCGCAGCTTCTTCGTATCGTCTTCGAGCAACGTCCAGACCTCGATCAGGTCCTCCGGCTCCCAGTCCTGCCGCACGCGCACTCCCTTGCCCAAGCCGATGATCGCCACATCATGGCGAGTACAGGTCAGACATCGGGGGGATTGCGCGGAACCGTGGCCAGACGGTTACGTTCTGCTACCTGTCGGGCAGCGTCAGCTATACGAGAACCGGGCCGTCTCGGCGGCCTGCCACGGCCGCCTGCTGGCGCCGGGCTGGCCACCCGCCTGACGGCGAAGTCGATCAACACGAACTGGCCCTGACGAAGATCGGTGGGCCGGTCCCATCCTGGCGGCTGACATGT